>DCHT01000022.1:0-28630 GCA_002314885.1 Bacteroidales bacterium UBA1745
GGCACTAGTACTGCACCACTTTTCAGCACGACAACAAAAAAGCCCGGCACGGAGGTGTCGGGCTTTTTGACGTTTAAGCTAACTTTACTTTGCCTGCTCGAGGGCGAGGGTGCGAGTAGTCTGGTCGCAGACCTCTGAAGGTCCCCAGTACTGGATAGGGCCTGGGTAGATGTAAGAGGTGGTCTTTGCCCACTCCTCACGATGAGATGCGAAGTACTTGTAAGGAGCACCGTCGAGCTCGACGAGGGCCTTGCGGATAACTGGCTTCATAGCACCGTTACGACGCTCGAGGTTCATCATCATAGTGATTGGCACACCGCCGGCGATCCACTCAGCTGCAGGAGCAGTGGTGTTCTTGATGACTGACATATAGCCGGTCTTGCCGCAAGCGATGAGGCGGGATGCGTTGTAACCGAGTGAGTAGCAGTAGTCTGCATCGTAGTTTGAAGGAGCAGCGCAACGGCCTTCGTAGCCGAAGAAGTGGTGCTGAGCAGCGAACTTGCCAACGAACTTGCCTTCCTTCTTCCAGGTTGCGAGCTTGGTGGCAACCATACGGCTGAGGAGCTTCTCAGTCTCGATGAGGGATACCTGTACGTTGCCGTGAGGGTCACGGTCGAGGCAGAGCTGACGTGCAACGTCTGCAGGGAGGGACTCGAGGATTGCGAGGTTCTCAGGAGCGATGTTGCCCTTTACGAATGCAATCTGCTCCTCTGCGGATGCGAACTCGCGGCTTTCGCCGGTAGCAGGGTCGGTGAGGACCTCGTTGAGCTCGCGGATGAGCTTCTTGATGGCTGGGATGAACTCGATGAGGCCTTCAGGAATGAGGGCGGTACCGAAGTTGTTGCCGGCAGCAGCACGGTCAGCAACGACCTGAGCGATGTAGGTGACAACGTCGTCGAGGCTCATTTCCTTCTGCTCAACCTCCTCGGAGATGAGGCAGACGTTAGGCTGAGTCTCAAGTGCGCACTCGAGTGCGATGTGAGAAGCGGAGCGGCCCATCAGCTTGATGAAGTGCCAGTATTTGCGTGCGGAGTTGCAGTCGCGCTCGATGTTGCCGATGAGCTCGGAGTAAGTCTTGCAAGCGGTGTCGAAGCCGAAAGAGGTCTCGATCTGCTCGTTCTTGAGGTCACCGTCGATGGTCTTAGGGCAGCCGATTACCTGAACACCGTAGTTCTTTGCTGCATAGTACTCAGCGAGCACGCAGGCGTTGGTGTTGGAGTCGTCGCCACCGATGATCACGAGAGCCTTGATGCCGAGGGCGCGGAGGATCTCGATGCCCTTCTCGAACTGCTCTTCCTTCTCGAGTTTGGTACGGCCGGAACCGATGATGTCGAATCCGCCGGTGTTGCGATACTCGTCGATGAGCTCGTCAGTGAACTCGATGTACTTGTGGTCAACGAGTCCGCCAGGACCCATAAGGAAACCATAGAGCTTGTTCTCCGGATTGAGGGACTTTACGCCGTCATAGAGACCTGAAATGACGTTGTGTCCACCAGGAGCCTGTCCGCCTGAAAGGATGATGCCGACATTGAAAGTGGCCTTGAGAGCCTCAGTTCCCTCAGCGAATTCAACTACAGGCATACCATAGGTGTTAGGGAAGAGTGCCTTGATTTCTTCCTGGTTACCCACTGACTGGGTTGCAGCACCCTCTACGGCCTTTACATTGCCTTTGAGAGCGGTAGGGAGCTTTGGCTGATAAGCAGCGCGAGCTACCTGGAGATTTGATTTTACTGCCATAGTAATTATAGTTTGTTTCAGAATATTTCTCTTAAATCGCGCAAATTTAAGAAAGTTTGGGCAAAAATCCTTACTTTTGGAAACTAAAAGAACAATTATGGACGAAAGAGAGATAACAATAGCAAAGGCTGCCGAATTCATACTCAGCAAAATCGGCGACAGGGCCCCGAAGGTGGGCATCGTCCTTGGCAGCGGACTCGGCAGCATAGCCGACGACATTACTGATGCAGTAGTAATACCATATACTGAAATCCCAGGTTTCCCAAGGGCAACCGCAATAGGCCATAAAGGCAACTTCCTCGTCGGCAAACTCGGCGGAAAGGACGTTGTCGCAATGCAGGGACGCTTCCATTATTATGAAGGCTATCCAATGGAAGTAGTGACTCTTCCAATACGCGTGATGTGCCGCATCGGCGTTGAGACACTCTTCGTTTCCAACGCGGCTGGCGGTATGCTTGACGGCTTCAAAGTGGGCGACCTTATGATCATCAACGACCATATCAATATGATGCCTAATCCGCTCATCGGTCCTAATATGGAGAGCTTCGGAGAGAGGTTCCCAGATATGACCAGGCCATACGATCCAGCTCTCATTGCACTCGCTGAGGGCATCGCCAAGGAACTGGACATCAAGCTTTGGAAAGGTGTGTATGTGGCTCTTACCGGCCCTTGCTATGAGACCATAGCTGAATATCACTGGCTGAAGATGATAGGCGGCGGAACAGTCGGAATGAGCACCGTGCCCGAGGTCATCGTGGCCCGTCACTGCGGTATGAAGGTATTCGGAATGTCCGTAGTCACCGACGTCTATGTGGAAGACGGCTCATTCAACGGCACCGACGGCGAAGAGGTCGTAATCGCGGCCAACAAGGCATCCAAGAAGATGTCTGCGATCTTCAAGGAAGTCATCAGCAGAATGTAATTACTCGGCCTTGCGGCTGAACGGCATAGGACGGTAGAATTTCTCCTGACGGAGAATTTTGCCGTCCTTGTTGTATACCTCTATATAGACAGTCGTCTTGGACTTCTTGCAGCGTATGCCGAAGAAGGAGTTTTCGACGAAGAGGAGGGGGTCGGTGAGAACGAGTTTCTCCACTTCGTGCTCCTTGTTTCCCTCCCACATTCTCACGACATCATCCGGACCGGCAAGCCAGATTTCAGCCAGGATACAGTCTTTGAAGATATTGGAACGATAGTCTGTGAGTTTCTTCTGGGATGCGAGGCGGGCCAGGCAGAGGGAATCCTTCTGATAGAACCTGCGCACTTCATTGAGGTCGTAGAAATTCATCCATTTCTCCTCTCCGCCGGCGCTGAGATATGAAAAGCGTTCGCCGGATTTGTCGAATGTGCCGACTACGCTGCCGTCGATGTCATCCTTCGGCCTGAAAGACTGAGGGGAATATGCATAATCGACCCCGGCAGGACGCTCGCCTGACAGGGGAGAAGTTGTGAAAAGACGGACAGTCTGTCCTTCAGCAACCGTTTCCAGGTCCTTGAGGAGCCAAGCCTTCTGAACATCGGAAAAGCCAGCCTTGGTGCTTTTCTCATACCTTACGCCTCCGAACATAGTCCTGTCCTCCACGGCCTTGCTGACCGTGATGACATTGTCCATCACGATCCAATGGTCGCCCGCGATGTTCAGGGAATAGTAAGCCGGAGCGGGATTGGTCTCATAAAGGTCAAACAGCGGTGTTTTACCATTGAACTGCACCGTGTAGCTCTCCTGTTCCTGTCCTATGATCTTGAAATCCGCCGTTTCGCAGACAGTTGCCGACTCTTTCAGAGCCTGCCAGAAAGCAGGAGTGCCGTCTTCCCGCATCTTGACCTTGTATCCGGATGGAACTGATATGAAGACGAAACCCTGGCTCTTGTCGCTGTCAATCGCGTATGTGCCGTCCTCGGCAGTCCTGACGACCGACACTCCGTCGCTGACGCATACACCGGCCACAGGCTTGCCCCAGTCATCTATGACCTTGCCCCTGATGTTCTGAGCGGAGGAGCATAATCCCGGAAGTAAGACGAGTGCGATGAAAAGTGTACGTATGGATTTCATATTCATTTTATTGAAAGGGCAGTGCAAATTTATAAAAGTAAAAGGGAAAATATGGTTAACTTTGCAAAAGTTATCAGCAAATACTGAACAAGGAATGATTACCATAATTGCGGAGAAGCCATCAGTGGCGAGAGATCTGGCCCGAATCGTAGGGGCCACAGTGAAGTGTGACGGTTACCTGACCGGAAATGGCTATGCAGTGACCTGGGCATTCGGTCATCTGGTGCAGATATATGCGCCTGAGGCCAATGGATCCTGGTTCATCGGTGATCTGCCCATATTGCCGCAGAACTTCTTCCTGCAGGTCGGAATATCCGGCCGCGACGGCAGCAAGACCGCGGATCAGGGCTACGCAAAGCAGCTTTCGATAATCAAGAAACTCTTCGAAGAATCTGACTATATCATAAATGCAGGTGATGCCGGTAGGGAAGGAGAGCTCATCCAGAGGTATATTTATGCCTTTGTAGGCTGCTCCAAGCCCGTCAAGCGTCTGTGGATATCTTCCCTGACGGACAATGCCATCAAGGACGGCCTCGCCAACCTGATGCCAAGCACCGACTTCGACAATCTCTACTATGCCGGCAAGGCCCGCAACGAGGCTGACTGGCTGGTGGGCATCAATGCCACAAGAGCCCTGACGCTCGTATCCGGAGACGGCCGCAGGCTGATGTCGCTCGGACGCGTCCAGACTCCGACTATGGCTATGGTCTGCAAGCGATTCATCGAGAACCGCGATTTCGTGCCTCAGACCTTCTGGAACCTGAAAGTGGCTGCCCGCAAGGATGGCACCGCCTTCGCCGCAACGGCAAAGGAACGCTACTACGACCAGGAGAAACTGGCGGCCGATATGCAGAAGATAGCGGACGCCGGTCAGATGACGGTCACCAAGATGGAGAAGAAGGAACGCTCCCTGCAGCCGCCTTATCTCCACGATCTGACATCCCTCCAGAAGGAAGCGAACCGCAAATACAACATCTCCGCCCAGGACTGTTTGGACATAGCCCAGGCCCTCTATGAAAAGAAGGTGCTGACCTACCCTCGTACCGGTTCCAAATTCATTCCTGACGACGTCTACAACAAGGTTCCGTCGCTGCTCGAACTCCAGCAGGCCCATCCGAAATACGGTAAGATGGCCAGGGAACTGGCAGGGAAGAAGCTGAACCGCCACAGCGTGGACAAGACCAAGGTCACCGACCACCACGCTCTGCTGCCGACCGAGGTGCTCGCGATCGGCCTCAGCGACATTGAACAGAAGATCTACGACCTTGTGGTGGTGCGCCTGCTCGAGGCTATGTCGCCTAAGTGCGATATGATCTCCACGAACGTCGAGTTCGACGCCGCCGGAGTACCGTTCGCAGCCAAGGGCAATGTCATAGTCAATGCGGGCTGGAAAGCCATTCAGCACGAGAAGGACGAGAAGTCAGAAGAAGACGATCAGACACTTCCATCATTTGTTGAAGGTGACGTACTCAAGATACTGAAAATCAAACCTTTCGAAGGCAAGACCAAGCCTAAGCCGCTGCACACCGAAGCATCGCTTCTCGAGGCTATGGAGCACGCTGGCAAGGAGGTCGATGAAGAGGATCTGAAAGACGCCCTCAAGGATGTCGGCATAGGCACTCCGGCCACCAGGGCGAGCGAAATCGAGACCATTCTCAGGAGGGGATACATACGCAAGCAGGGCAAGCAGCTCATCCCGACTGAACTGGGACTTGCACTCTACGAGAAGGTCAAGGACAGCTATATCGCCGACGTCAGAATGACAGGAAAATGGGAGAAGGCGCTGGCCAATATCGTAGACGGCAAGACTTCGCCGCTGGCCTTTGATCAGTCCATACGACGCTTCACGGTCGCACTTACAGACGAGATACTCGGCAGGACGTCGCGATAAGTCTTGGAAACTGGTATCTCGGTCGCCTTTTCATTGTCGAGAACAATCTTAGCACGGCCTGCGGAAGCGGGCTGTACGTCTTTTATATGCGACGGATTGACTATGTAGGACCTGTGGCAACGTATCATATTCCTGTCACTGAGCAGTTCCTCCACGTGCTTGGTCTTGCAGCGCAGCAGATAACTGGCCATCTGCCCGTCAATTGAATAGCAGATGTTCACGTAATTGTCCTGGGACTCTATATAATATATGGAATCAAAGTCCACCGTCAGTTTGAGTACGCCGTTGTAGTCCCTGAATTCGATGAAATCAGGCTCCAACTCCGCAAACTGCGTCGTAATCTCATTGGAAGCCACATTTGCCTTCATTGCCGCCAGTTCCTCCGCCTTGTCGCGATATGCGGCATACAGAAAGCAGATGGTATATGGAATGGCGAGTATGGAGGCGATACAGAAAAGGGCCTTCAGGCAGAGCAGCAGACTGAGGCTGCAGTGCGGCTGCACATAGAAGACTGAGAACAGGACATAAATGGCAGACAGGGTAAGCCATTCGAGGATCACGGTCACCACATAGAATCGTCCGGCAAGCATTTCGTGTGTCCTCTGAACCGCGAGCATAACGCCCTTGGAGAGGGCCAGGACGCAGATTGACAGCACACCGTAGATAAGGGACGGCCAGATTCTGGACGGCTCCCGCAGGCTGAACCAGAAGGTTTCGGAATATGGACGATAGAAAACCAGGAACAGCGCGGAGAAGGCGACCACGAAGACGATGGTCTCGAAAAGAAAGTCCTTCTTAAGAAGGAAACGTGGCACGCTCACCTTTTTCATAGTACAAAGTTAGCATATTTTCGTTACATTTGTAGTCTGTATTATAAGCACTGAAACTCGATGAAGCATTATTTCAGATTATTGGTCGTTGCTGCAGCCTTCGCTCTGATCGCCTGCAACAAAGAAGAGACCGTTCCTGTTCCAACAACGTTCAGCAGCAAGCTCGACAGTGGACTCGGCGCCGCATCCTG
The DNA here is from genome assembly GCA_002314885.1 of Bacteroidales bacterium UBA1745. Classification (GTDB taxonomy): domain Bacteria; phylum Bacteroidota; class Bacteroidia; order Bacteroidales; family UBA932; genus Cryptobacteroides. Next base: position 6,703 of record DCHT01000022.1, read on the forward strand.
GGCTAAGGATGACGCCATTTTCGTTTATTCAAGCAAAGATCAGATTGCACGTAAGTTCACGGTAGAGTCCGGCTCCGGATCTACCACGGCTCAGTTTACAGGCAATGTCCTTCGTGCTGATACCTACTATGCAATATATCCTATTTCCGCAGTCGAGTCCTGGGACGGTACGACCTTCAAGGCCAAAATCCAATCCACTCAGACAGCAGTTGCCAACAAGGCCAACCCGGCTGCCTGCATCAGCGTAGCAAAGGGCGGAAAGGACCTCAAGCTCGATTTCAAATATGCCGTAGGCTTCATCAGCTTCACGGGCAACTTCGGCAGCCACACAGTCAAGGAAGTAAAGATCAAAGCAAATGAACTTCTGGCCGGCACTTCAAAGATTTCGATGGCAGGGGACACACCTTCCATTACTGTCACAAGCGGTTTCCAGACAGTAAAGCTTGCAGGCAACACATCCATCGCTGCCGGCACCAAATATATGTTTGCAGTGTATCCAGGCAAATATACCGGTGTCAAGTTTACTGCCGTTGATGCAAATGGCGTTAGCAGGAGCATCGATCTCGGAGCCATCGAGGTCACCCGCAATGGCATCAAGGAACTCAGCAACATCACCATCACCGATGATGATTGGAACACACCGGATGAGGGTGAGGAGGATGATCCTTACTTCAATGGAATAAGCGGATTCGTGAAGTGGACAGACGGTAGCCCTGTCGCAGGAGTCAGCGTCAGCGACGGTTTCAAGGTTGCCACTACGAACAGCAAGGGCTATTACAGGCTTGATCTCCCTAGTTCAGATTGCCGCTATATCTACATCAGTATGCCTGCCGATGCGAAGATCACGAAGAATTCCTATGGCAATCCGGACTTCTACACGAAGTATGTGGCTACAACCAAGCAGTACGACTTCACCCTCACCAAGCAGGCCGTGGAGACTGATTTTGCCCTCTTTGCAATGGCTGACCCTCAGGCACATTACACAGCCCGTAGCCCACAGACCTCTGCAGATACCTATCGCTTCCAGGTAGAGGCGGTACCTTCCATCAACAAGCAGATTGCCGCACAGGGTATGAACTGCTACGGCGTTACCCTCGGCGACATCGTCTATTCGGAGGGCAGCCGCAACTCAAACAATGGTATAGCAACTATGAGGAACAACTTCAAGTTGATCAATATGCCAACCTTCCAGTCGATGGGCAACCACGACTACACCTACTTCTATTCCACCAGCGGCAAGGAACTCACCACAGATGAGACTTCCAGCACCCTCTACCTCAAGGCTCAGCGCTCGTTCGAGGACATCTTCGGACCTATCAACCTGTCCTTCAACAGAGGCCAATGCCACATCGTATGTATGCGAGACATCATCTACGACAGCAATACTGACGCCTCTTCATATCACTGCGGCTTCACCGACGACCAGTACAACTGGTTCAAGCAGGACATCGCCAACGTGCCTAGCGACGTTGCCATCATTCTCTGTGTCCATATTCCGCTCGCGGGTTGCACCGGTTCTTCCAACACCCACGTCCTGGACATTATGAACCTGATGAAGTCTCATCCTAATTCCACTGTATTCTCCGGCCACACCCACTACTACCGTGGCTATGCGAACTGCAACGGCACCGGTATGTATGAGCACATCCACTCCGCAGTCTGCGGCCAGTGGTGGTGGAGTACCATCGAGGGAGACGGATGTCCTGCCGGCTACACCATCTACAAGATGAACAAGAACAGCATCAAGGACGCCTACTTCATCGGTTTCAACGATCAGATGAACACCAGGGACTACCAGATAAGGGCTTACAAGGGCAATATCACCACCGGTGGATCAGTGGCAAAGTTCAACTGGGGACTCAGCGCCAACACCCTCCTCATCAACGTGTTCAACGGCGATTCCCGCTGGAAGGTTCAGGTCTATGAGAACGGAACTCTCTCCGGCACTGCTTCTATGATGGCCAACAGCAAGAAGACTCTCAACGTGACCAAGGGCAACACCTACGACGTGCCTTCAGGCAGCAACCAGGACTGGTGGGCCATCGGCTACCACATCGGAGTCGTCGGCCGCGGTACCGGCACCAGCACCTCTTACTACACCAATATGTTCCATATGTGGAAGTACGTGCTCAAGGACGCCAACGCCACTGTGAAGATCGTCGCAACCGACCCATTCGGCACCGAATACACCTGCACGGAGGTAGTCACCGACGGCACAAACTACCCAAGCTACATCAAAGCAGCGCACTAGTTTGCTGTAGAAGCAAAAGTGGCGCAGAACTAGTGGCACTAGTTCTGCGCCACTTTTTTACTGAACCGCGTCGTAAGCGGCTTTGATGAGGGAGCGGTCGTCGTGGATGTCCTGACCGGCTTCCCAGAACATATAGCCGCCGCAGCCATTGTCAAGACAGTACTTGGCCTTCTTGGCGATTGTGGTGCGGCCATTATAATATATAGTATATGTGCCGCTGTAGTTGCTGTTGTTGACCGTGACTTCTGCCTCGTCCTTGTCAGGGTCTCCGCCCTGGCCGAGTATGGTAGCGAAGCCCATCGTGGTGCCGCTCTGAGTGATGCCTGAGGCACGGCCGTAGCAAGGCAAGCCCATCACGACCTTCTTCTTGTCGAAGGCCCTGGTGACAGTCCAGTAGTTGAAGGAATTCGCAAAATAGGTCCAGGAGGCGTGGTTCTGGCCAGCAACGCTAGTGGAGTAGTCGTCGTAGGTCATCACGTTGATCCAGTCGAGCGCAGGCATCAGTTCGTCAAGGATGGCGTCGCGGTAACTGCCCGCATACTTGCCGGAAGTGGTAGCCATAGTGACGAGCTTGTTGCCGGCTGCGATGCGATGGAGCTCATTGCTGAGCTCAGTCATCAGATAGAGATTGCCCTTGGCGGTCGTAAGGCCGTTAGCGGCTGTTTTTGTCGTAGAAGGATATTCCCAGTCATTGTCCACACCGTCCAGACTGTACTGTCTGATTGTACTGAGCAGGGCGGAGACGACCTTCTTGCGGCCTTCGCGGGTGCTGACGAGTTCGCCCATCACCGCCGAAGAAGTGCCCTTGAAGCTGAGCATCACCTTCTTGCCTTTTGCGTGCATTCTGCTCACGAGGACAGGCAACTTGGCAGGCACGGCCACAGTTATGGCTCCATTGGCGTCAAAAGTCGCAAATGCGAAGCATCCGATGTCCAGATGGTCCAATACGCTGTCAGGCATTCCGCTGGCGTCTACGGCCCTGTAAGAAGGGAAGTAGGCTATCTTGCGGAAGTATTCGTTGGCAGGGGCAGGGAAGACCAGCTTCGGCACCTCCAGATTCTGGTTGATGGTCTGATAGAGCGAGTCCTCGATCTCAGCAGGAGTCTTTGGCTCCGGTTCCGGCTCAGGTTCAGGTTCTGGATCCGGCGTGATGATAGGAGGTGTCGGTATAGGCTCCTTTTCGCAGGAAACTGATGCAAAAGCGAACGCGGCCAGTATGGTCAGAGCAAATAAGGCCTTTTTCATATAAACTTAGAATTTGACTACAATGGTATTAGGTACCAATCTTTCGCCCCAGCAGTCGAAGCAATGGTTGTCGTATGGGTGGCTGATTACGCCGTCGGCCCTGGTCCAAAGGGCGCTGGAGCCGCCTCCGTCGAGGTTCAGGCAGTCATAGAGGCCGAACTGCTTTGCGAGGAAGGCCATTTCAGCGATGGTCGCACCTTCTCCCTGGCCTGGGAAGCGGCCATCCACAACGACGAGATAGATCCAGCCGTCTTCAGTGCAGCCGACCATAGTGCGTGGATGGCGATAGGTGTAGAATGACTTCTGGCTGTCGTAGGTCTTCATTTCGCCGTCGTCGACGAGGACCGGACCGGAAGCCATCACCTCTTTATATTTCTTTGTAACGGCCACGTAATCATTGGTGTCCTTGATTTCGATGACGCAAGGCACCTTGCCCTTGAGGCAGAACACACCGTTGACCCTGTAGAGCTCGGCCGGACGAGTCCAACCGACCTGCTTGCCCTTGTCTTTCATAAAGGTGGTAGGGTAGAGGGTCTTCACATTGAAGTAACTGCCGTTCATTGCCGCCATTGCCTTGTTGTCGTGGCCGGTCTTGCTGGTGGAAGCCCTGCGCTCGCCAGGACAGCAGTAGATGTCCGTCTTGTGAGAGGAGGCTTTGTACCTGACCACGGAGATGCTCTGAGTACTGTTGAAGATCTTGAAGTTGGCATAGCCGGCTTCCGCGTCCTTTGAGATGGAGTGCCAGCCCCAGTCTGCCGCTGCAAATGCCGCCGCATCTGCTTCTGGATCAATCACATAGTCTGTGGCCTGGGCCTTTGCTGCCACGATGGAGAGCATTGCGGCCGCTGCAATGAGGAGGATTCTTTTCATTATAGTGTCATTGATTTGTTTGCTAGTGTACGTAGTTAGACAAATATAGGGAAAAAAGCGTTATTTTTACGGCGCAATAAGGACTATATGAAGAATATAATATATCAGATGCTGCCTCGCTACTGGGGCAATGTGAACGGCGCAAATATCAAGGGCGGCAGCCTCAGTCAGAACGGTTGCGGCCGCTTTTCCGATATCGACGAGGCCAGTCTCGAATATCTCAGATGGCTCGGTTGCAGCCACGTCTGGTATACAGGAATCATACGTCACGCTATGGCATCCGACACGGTCCCGGCCTACGACGGACGTCTCGCATCCGAGTTCGTCAAGGGCGACGCCGGCTCTCCGTATGCCATCGCAAATTACTATGAGACAGCGCCTTACCTCGGCACAGTCGAGGATTTCCGCAAGCTGCTGGACCGTACTCACAAGGCCGGTCTCAAGGCTGTCATAGACTTCATCCCAAACCATATTGCACCTAATTACAAGGACGATTTCGGTGGCATTCCACATTGCGGACGCTGCGACTACGACTGGACCGACACGGTGAAGATCGACTATTGGGCAGATGGTTCTGCCGCCTGGGGCAAGCTGCGTGACATCATACGCCATTGGGCATCGCTGGGCGTAGACGGCTTCCGCTGCGATATGGTCGAGTTGGTGCCGCCTGAGTTCTTCCAGTGGCTGATTGCGAGCATCAAGGCCGAGTTTCCGAAGGTGATTTTCATTGCTGAGATCTACGATAAGAACAATTATTGGAAGTATATACGCGAAGTGGGCTTCGACCTGCTCTATGACAAGTCAGGTCTCTACGATGCACTCCACGCTCTGATCTGTCAGCAGACAGGGAAGTGCGAGAACGACCCTGCCGGATGGAATGCGACTGCAAAGGCCATCACTTGGAACTGGCAGAGGCTGGGCGAGCTCGAGGGCAATATGCTGAACTTCCTGGAGAACCACGATGAAAAGCGTATTGCAAGTGCCGCCTTCGCCGGAAATGCCCGTGCAGGACTCGCAGCACTTGCGACTTCACTGCTTTTCAACGACGGATCCTTTATGCTTTACGCAGGTCAGGAACTTGGCGAAAGGGGACAGGAAGATGCCGGTCAGAGCGGTCCGGACGGCCGCAGTACCATCTATGACTGGTGGTCAGTTGACAGTCTTTGCAAACTTAATGCGATTGTTCATAGTGGTTGCTACAAGGATTTGGCAATCAATGAGATAGTTACCGCTTGTGCTGAGGCTGGGCAAGGTGCTGTAAGCGTTCGCGAAGCCGAGCTTTTCTGCCGATATGCCGAAGTGCTGCGTTCAGCTTCAGACGACAGCCGTTCATTCGATCTTTGTTATTGTCAGGGCCGCGAATTCGACCCCGAGACTATGTTCGCCTTCCTGCGCGGCAATCGCCTTGTAGTCTGCAATTTCTCTCCTAAGAAGCGCCATCTCCACATCGAGATTCCGCGTGAAGCCAGCACTTATTTCGGACACGATTTCCCGGACGAAGTCTTCCTGACCGTACCGGCTTTCGATTTCTCGACTCGTGAATTGTAGAGTAGCGTTGCGAAGCTAGAACGGATATCCGACACCGAAGTGCACGGCGTAGCCGTTGCGCTTAACCCAATCCTTAGGATATACCCAGGCGGACTCGCCTCGGGCCGGATCGTGCAGTTTCATACCCCAGTCGAGACGGAGTACGATGAAGTTGAGGTTGACGCGCAGGCCGACACCCCAGTTGACTGCAATACTCTCCAAAAATGGGCAGGAGGCGATTGCAGAAGGGTATTCCGTTTCGCCGGAGTCGTGGAAATTCCAGACGTTACCTGCGTCCACGAAGGCCGCACCCTCGAGTTTCCATACGAGTTTGAAGCGATATTCGAAGTTGGCTTCCAACTTGATGTCGCCGGTCTGGTTAGGGATGACGAAGGTGGAGTCCATCTGGGAGAGACCAGGACCCACGGAACGGGCCTGCCAGCCACGGAGACTGCTTGCGCCACCTGCATAGAAGGAACGTTCGAATGGCAGAGAAGTGGAGTTGCCGTATGGATATCCGGCTCCCGCCACTAACCTGACGGCGATTGCCTGGCCGTTGTCGGTACCGAACCTGAGTGCACCGCCGAGAGTGAGTTCTGCGCGCGCATACTGTGCGTATGGAATGTTCCAGACGGTCCTGTTGCCGTCCGAATCCTGCTTCATTAACTTGTTGAAGGCACTCAGAAGGTTGCCGGCGTGGCTGAGCTGGAGACGGCTGTAGCAGAAGGAAGTCTGCGGGTTGCTGTCGGTGTTGGTCGTAAAATAGAAGTTCGCACCTGCTCCGAAATCGAAGTGGTTCGAATAGGCATTCCTCATAAACGGATCGTTCGAGAGGGCCTTGTAGAATTCCTCGTCAAGGTGGGACAGGCGGACGATGCTGAGCTGGAGAGGGTAGATCTGGTAGAAGAACCTCTTGTAGGATGCGTTGTAGCCGTATGAGGCAGAGATGATGTTCCTCTCGTATTCCGGACGGTTCTGATAGTTGTAGGAAAGGTTCACGTCGGTACGAGGGACGTTCGGACCTTTGAAGCAACTATATGGAAGGCCGAGGAACTTAGGGAAGCTGAGGCCGGCGGAAACACCGAATTCGTTGGAACGTACGGAGGCTTTGGTGAACTTGAACTGGAAGTTGCCCATAAAGCTGAGGTTCAGCCATTCGCCGCCGTGGAATATGTTCTTATGATAGTATGACAGCTGAGGCGACACACCGAAAAGGCCCGTGGAGTTCACGGAAGCCTCGAGATTGACCTTGAAGCCCTGCAGCTTGGACTGGCTGAGGGTGATGTCGCAGTTCACGAGGTTCGTGTCGACAGGCGTCATTTCAATTCCCACATTGTTGAACACGCGGAGGGCACCGAGCCTGGAGTAGGTGTTGCTTACGGCTGTTTCGCTGTAGAGGTCGCCCGGATGAATGGTGTTCATATTGCGGAGGACGCTCTCACGGAACTTCAGGCCGGCAGGGTGGGAGATGGTCACCTTGTCGATATAACGTGGACACAGAGGCTGAGAATCGGCCTCGGTTTCGTCCCTCTTGTATTTGCGTATGCTCATATGGAGGTCCGCATAGTCCTTGTGTCCGAGAGTGTCGGCCTCGAAGAAGTACTGATCGTTGGTGAAGCCATAGTAGCCCTTGTCCCTCAGAACGGCGCTGGAACGCTCGCTTTCGATGTTCACGGCATTTTCGGAGAGCATTGAGCCCGGCTTGATGGTGATTTTGGCGGTGTCGCGGTTGAAATCTTCCTCAAATTGGCCTTCAGGCACATCCCAGGTGAACTTTCGGATAGGAATCTGTTCGCCAAGATCGACGTTGTAGGTCACATAGACACGGCGTTTGTGGACTTCTACGGACGCTTCAACCTGCGAATCGAAGTATCCGAGATACTCAAGTCTGGTCGCGATATTCTTTTCTGAAACCTCGACCTGATCGGCGTCATAGACCACCGGTGCAATGCCTATCTTCTGAACGAATTTGTCCCAGCCCTTGCCTTTGCCATTGGACCAGTTATAGACGTAAAGGAATGGGCTCCAAGGAGTTGTCTTCTGCTTGACATACGAATCCAGCTTGGCCGTGGACTTGTTGAATGTCTTGTCTTCGACGTTCACTTTGTTCTTCGCAAGTCGGTACTCTCCGTCCTGAAGGACACGCGTCGTACTGCAGGATGCCGCGAAGACAACCAGTACCAGGAAGGGGAGAATATGACCTACGAATGAGCGCATACAACACAAAAATAACTTGAAAATATCTATTTTCAAAAAATTAAGTCATACCTTTGTGCCGGTATGATAAGCAACGCAGAAATAAAGAGGGTCAAAGCCCTGCAGAACAAGAAGTTCCGTGACGAGACCGGTCTCTTCGTCGTCGAAGGCGAAAAAATGGTCTCTGAGGCCCTGGAATCGGGTTTTGAAGTGGAATCAGTCTATCGCCGCGACGAGATTGGCGAGGAGGCTATGTCCCGCATCAGCGGCTTGAATTCACCTTCTCCCGTCCTGGCCGTTCTCAGGCAGGCGCCTTCTGTCAGCATCGAGGAGATCGCCCGTATGGTAAAGAGCGCTCCTGAGCGTGGCTTCCTGGCCATCGGTCTTGACGCCGTGCGCGATCCGGGCAACCTCGGAACCATCATCCGACTGGCCGACTGGTTCGGCATCGATGCCATCTTCGCTTCAGAGGACACGGTCGAGCTCTACAATCCGAAAGTGGTTCAGTCCACTATGGGAGCCATTTTCCGTAAGAAAGTGATTTACTGCGACTTGGCAAAGGTGTGTGACATCTTCACTTCAGCATCAATGCCTATCTACGGAACCTTCCTGGAAGGGGATAATATCTATGGTTCCGGCTTATCTAAGGACGGTCTCATCGTGATGGGAAACGAGGCCAACGGAGTCAGCGCCGCCATTCGCGCCAAGTGCACTGCGAAGCTGTTCATTCCGCCTTACCCAGGCGATCAGCCGACCGCCGAATCGCTCAACGTGGCAATCGCCACAGCAATCACCGTCTCCGAATTCCGACGTCGTTAAATTTGGTGCAGAAGTAGTGGCACTAGTACTGCGCCACTATTTGTAGTACTTAGGCCAATATGCCTCGAGGCGGCGACGAAGGTCGTCCTCGTGCTTGTTCGGCTGAGGTTCATAGAGCGTCTGACCCTTCAGTTCCTCAGGCATGAATTCGAGGTCCACAAAGTGGCCCGGATAATCGTGCGCATACTTGTATCCGTCGGAATATCCCAGTTCTTCCATCAGCTTGGTAGGGGCATTCCTGAGGTAGAGAGGCACTGGCGCATACTGAGTTTTGTGCGCAAGTTCAAGTGCTTGATTGATAGCAAGATATGCAGAGTTGCTTTTAGGACTGCTTGCAAGGTAGATTGTGCATTCTGAAAGCGGAATCCTGGCCTCCGGCATACCTATAGTATGCACTATATCGAAGCAGGAACGGGCAAGCAGAAGCGCATTCGGATTGGCGAGTCCCACGTCCTCTGCGGCCGAGATGCAGAGACGTCTGGCAATGAAGAGGGGATCCTCTCCGCCGTCGAGCATCCTGGCAAGGTAATAGACTGCCGCATTAGGGTCGGAGCCACGTATGCTCTTGATGAATGCAGATATGATGTCGTAGTGCATTTCGCCATTCTTGTCGTAGATGGCCATATTCTCCTGAAGGCAGCCGGTGACGGTCTCATTGCTGATGACGACCTTGCCGCTCGGAGTGGCATTCACGACTATCTCGAGTATGTTGAGAAGCTTCCTGGCATCGCCTCCGCTGTAGCGGAAAAGCGCGTCGGTATCCTTCACTTCGATGTCCCTTGACTTGAGTATCACGTCAGTAGTCAACGCCCTGTCCAGCAGCCATTTAAGCTCAGTCACATCCAGTGGCTTGAGCACGAAGACCTGGCATCTGGAGAGGAGAGGGGAGATCACCTCGAAGGATGGATTCTCGGTGGTTGCACCTATGAGAATGATGGTGCCGTCTTCAGCAGCTCCGAGGAGAGCATCCTGCTGAGCCTTGTTGAAGCGGTGGATCTCGTCGATGAAGAGGACAGGAGTGGCAGCTGCGGCGAAAAGGGACTGCGATTTAGCCCTTTCGATGACCTCGCGGACCTCCTTGACACCTGCGCTGACAGCCGAAAGGGTGAAGAATTCACGCTGGCATTCCTTGGTCACAATGCGGGAGAGGGTAGTCTTGCCCACACCCGGAGGGCCCCACAGGATGAATGAGGTCAGATTGCCCGAGTCAATCATATTGCGGATCACGCAACCAGGGCCGATAAGGTGCTTCTGACCGGCATATTCCTCCAAGTTGGTAGGTCTCAGTCGCTCAGGAAGCGGCGGAAGCATCCTCGAACGTCCTATATTCTCCTCATTATCCATCATATACGCTGTTTATTGTGCAAATTTAAGAAAAAGACGCAAGTATTTACTAATTTTGGGATGGATTATAAAACGTGCGCTCGAACAAGATCATATCGGCCTTACTGGTTCTGCTGACAATATTTCTATCAGCAAGTTCTCTATTTGCCCAGCCTAAATCCTTCGGATACAATGTCTCCCATTTTACGGCCGGTTTCAATTATGAGCACTGGACAAGTCCGGAGAGGCAGAGTTTCCACAACGTGGGCATAAACCTGGACCTCGACGGTCTCCTCTACAATGCAGTAAAAGTCCCCGGAATTACGGCAAGTTACGTATATGAGTTCGAATTTTTGGACAAGACTTTGACGAACGGAGGCAACATCAGTATGTTTGCCGGTCCAGGCGCGACTTTGGGCTGGACAAAGGATTATAAGACCAGCTTTGGCGTCCTGGCGGGCATCAAGGCCGTCGTCGGATTCGAATACAGTTCTGCAAGGATACCTATTTCCGTCGGCTGCCGCGTGGCACCAGTGCTTGGTTTGCACACCTACAAAGCAGGCGATACATATTTGATGTCCATATATAAAAACGGCCTTGTGAAGGCCCTGACGCCAGAATTGACCATCAAATATGACATCGGACGTCAGTTGGACGGATTGACATTCGTAAGAGAAGAGGACGACTCAGAAGCAGAAGGGAAGTTCCCAAGAGTGACTTTCGGAATCGACCTGTCCTACAATCCTCAGTCGTTGATCTACTCGCATTTCAACTACACGGACGAAGACGGCACCCGTATGTTCCTGAACGAGGCGAGGCCTTGTTTCATCAGCAAAGCGACCATATTGGCCAATGTGGGTGTGAATGTATCCAGACAAGTCAATCTGGCCCTGTACAGCGGCTATATTGGTATAGGCAGATACAATCTTGTGCCAGTCCAGTTCAGAACGACCTGCTTCCTGGGGAAGAACACGGGAGGGGAGAGGATGTTCGTCTACGTCGATGGAGGCCCCGGATTTGACATCAAGCATCAACTTAGCAAACCGGCTATAGTTGGATCGACCGGAGTCGGTTACAGGTTCTCACTGGACCGACTGACAAAACTCGATATCGGCCTCGGTCTCTATGCTTATCACTGCAGTCCGATCATTCCTGACAGCGTCAACACGACCATCAGTACTGAATGCGGAGCAGGGCTGCGCCTAAGCACAGCCCTGAACTTCTAAGTATTTGAAAATCAGTTTATTCTCTGGCAAGTCGGTTCTCTCCGAAGCAGAAGTTGAGACCGAATGACACGCTTGTGTTCAGCCTTCCGGCAGGGATTCCGTTGGACCACTTGGTAAGAGGGAGGAAGGAGTCAGTGCCGAGGAAGAGGTTGAGTCCCTTCATATGCATATTGAGCACGAGGCTCGTGGAATGTCCGAAGTTGTTGTAGGCGTAACCAGCTGCGATATCAAGCCAATTGAGAGGGCAGACGCTGGTGATGAAACGGCCTTCGAACACGTTGAAGTTCCTGTTGTCGATGTGAGCGACGCCGAGCAGGCCGAATGAAAGCCTGTCATAGAAAGGCATCTTCACGTTTACGCCAGTATTTACGGTCATAGTCATAACGTTTGAAACAGATTTTGCCTCAGCATTATCCATCTCAAATGGGAGGACTTCGTCGAAGAAATCCGTCGTGCAGCTCCACTGATCCTTGATTTCCAATGCACTCTCGACTGCATAGCCGAGACCGTTCACAGTCCAGGAAGATGAAGGCGTATATGCGATCATATGATTGTTCCAACGCATAATGCCAAGGTCGAGAAGGGAAGCGGAAACCTCCACATACCTGCCTATATTAGCAGAAATACCGAAATCTGCGGATACGCCGATGCCAGGCACAGGCCAGAGCATCTCCAATTTCTTTTCCGGAAGGGAAGTCTCGCTGAATTTGAGCCTGTTAGCTCTTTCTGCCGGGCAGAGAGGATCGATTTCGCCCTTGGTCGGGATAGTTGTGCCGTGAGGCAGATACAGATCCATATAACCGCTGCCGGTAGCGGACCAGACTCCAGGTGCCGTGTTGGTCAGGGACAGGTTGTCGACCTTCATTTCCATATTGGAAAGACCCAGCAGAAGCTTGAGTCTGGCACCGATATGAACGACTCCTTTGATGTTGCCGGAGATGCCGTAAGACAGCTCTGACCACTCTCTGTTGGAGAAACCAATACCATCGAGAGTATAATTGTCAGTCAATGAGTTAAGCTTCATTATCTCAAGCAATGACTTAGGCATAGAAATCGCCGATTCGGAACGTACGGTCCAGTCGATGCTGTGGAAAAGAGTGCCTGGTTTGTTCCAGAATCCGACCGAGAATACGCTGAGTGCGGCAGACACATCGGCGTTGTTCATATCCTTGAGATTCCTGATGAATTCGTCAGTATTTCCAGGCTTCGTGAAGAGATTCAGATTGCCCTCATCGTCTTTCCAGAGGAAATTGGCCAGTGAGAGATTCGAATCCACGCCGAGCGTAGTGTTACCGATGACAGGGCTTACATAAGAACGCTCAGGCGCCAAGGCCGGATTGAACTTATACCTATAAGAATATCCTTCAAGGAAATACGCAGTCCTGAAATTGTTCTGAGCGAACAAAGAAACTGATGATGACGCGATCACCAGCGCTGCGACAAAAATCTTTGTGAGTTTTTTCATATATAATTTAATACACAATCAATATAATGATGCAAAGTTATTGAAAATATTGCAAAATAGAGCGGGAATTTTCCTTGCAATCCCTTTTGTTACACAATTTATATTATGTTAAGTTGCCTGTGGCAATATAACATAATATCAGGAAAATACTGTAGTACACCCTACTGAGAAAGGTCTGGAGTAAAGTGAGTGTTTACAGGTGGTGCAGAACTAGTGGCACTACTTCTGCGCCAAACTAAAAGAGTCCGTAGAGCTCCGCGTCGATGCGGTCGGTGATTTTGGCGAAATCTTCAGGACGGTGCTGGAAATCGAGATCGTCAGCGTCGATGATGAGGACTTTGTGCTTGTAGGAAGCAATCCACTGTTCGTAGAGACGGTTCAGGCCGCCGAGATATTCGAGGCTGATGGACTGCTCGTAGTCGCGGCCGCGTTTCTGAATCTGGCCGACGAGATGAGGAACAGAGCATTTGAGATAGATGAGCAGGTCCGGGGATTTGGTGACGGAGGTCATCGTGTCGAAGATTTCCATATAGGTCTGGAAATCGCGGTCGCTGAGGTTGCCCATCTCGTAATTGTTTCTGACAAAGATGTTTACGCCTTCGAAGATGGTCCTGTCCTGGATGATCACATCGTCGCTGGCGGCGATTGCACGCAGGTCTTCGAGACGCCTTACGAGGAAGAACATCTCCAGATTGAAGCTCCAGCGGGCTATGTCCTTATAGTAGTCCTCCAAGTACGGATTTTCGGCCACGGTTTCGAATCTTGGCGTCCATCCGTAGTGCTGAGCGAGCATTGTGGTGAGTGTGGTCTTCCCTGCTCCGATATTTCCGGCTATACCTATGTGCATCTTTATTGAGTTTCTTGTAAAGAAAATGGTCTGTTGGAACACAAATTTAGCACTTTAATGCTATTTTTGCAACGCACAATTTAATAAGAGATTCATCCATTCGAACGGATTATGAGTAAGAAACATCAGGATCTCATCCTGGAAAACATTGAAATTGAGGCAGTTGCAGCCGAAGGAAAGGCTCTTGCCCACGTCGACGGAGCAGTCGTTTTTGTTCAGTTTGCCGTCCCAGGCGACGTAGTCGACATAAAAGTCACAAAGAAGAAAAAGAACTATATGGAGGGATTCATCCTCAGGATGGTATCCCCTTCCAAGCATCGTCTGGAGCCGTTTTGCCCTCATTTCGGCGTCTGCGGAGGCTGTAAATGGCAGCCGCTGCCATACGAAATGCAGCTCGCGGCAAAGCAGCAGCAGGTCGAGGACCAGCTGGTCCGCATAGGTCACCTCACAGTGCCTGAGATCTCCCCTATCGTAGGTTCCGACAAGACTCAGTACTACCGCAACAAACTGGAATTCACCTTCTCCAACCGCCGTTGGCTGCTGGACGGTGAGGATCCGGAGAGCATCGACGAGGTACATCGTCAGGGCCTGGGCTTCCACGTGGGCCGTTTCTTCGACAAAGTGCTCGACATCGACCACTGCTACCTTCAGCCTGAACCATCCAACGAGCTCAGGCTCTTCATCAAGGAATACGCCTTCGAGCACGGCCTGCCGTTCTTCGACATACGCAACCACGAGGGCTATCTCCGCAATATGATCGTGCGCTCAACCGAGGCCGGCAACGTTATGCTGATTCTCGTCTTCTGGCGCGAGGACCGCAAGGTACGCGAAGCCCTGCTCGACGCCATCGCAGCCAAGTTCCCGCAGATTACCTCTTTATATTATGTGATCAACGAGAAGATGAACGACTCTGTCGGCGACCAGGAATGCATACTCTACAAGGGCGAAGAGGCCATCTACGAATATATGGAAGGCCTCAAGTTCAAGATCGGACCGAAGTCTTTCTATCAGACGAATACGCAGCAGGCTTACAAACTCTACAGCGTGGCCCGCGAATATGCGGCTCTCACTGGCAACGAAGTGGTCTATGACCTCTACACCGGCACCGGCACAATCGCCCAGTTCGTCAGCAGCAAGGCCTCAAAGGTCATTGGCGTGGAATATGTCCCGGAGGCAATCGAGGACGCAAAGATCAACGCAGAGGGCAACGGAATCACCAACTGCGAGTTCTTTGCAGGCGATATGAAGGACATACTCACCGACTCCTTCGTAAGGAAGCACGGCCGTCCTGACGTGGTCATTCTCGACCCTCCTCGCGCCGGCATTCATCCCGATGTGGCCAAGGTCATCCTGAACGCCGCCCCTGAGCGTATGGTCTATGTAAGCTGCAACCCAGCCTCCCAGGCCCGCGACCTTGCAATTTTCTGCGATCCGGCCTCAAATGGCATTGAATATGCACGCTCTTCCTACGAAATCACAGCCGTACGTCCAGTGGATATGTTCCCTCAGACTCACCACGTGGAGAACGTTGTGGCTTTAAAACGCAAATAATATGTCATCTATACTCGATTCATTGGTATCCGACAACCTCGCCGTTGTCATACTTCTTTTAATAGTAGGCCTCGCACTGGTACTCATCGGCGCCGAGGTCCTCGTGGACGGTTCTTCCACGATTGCCAGGAAACTGGGCATCAGCGAATTCGTCATCGGCCTGTCCATCGTCGCACTGGGTACTTCAGCACCTGAAATGGTCGTCAGCTTTGTCGGCGCCGTACAGGGCAAGTCCGACATCTCCGTCGGCAACATTCTCGGATCGAATATCTTCAATACGGCCTTCGTGCTGGGTCTCTCCGCATTGATCGCACCGGTGATAGTCACCAAGACCAACCGCCGCCGCGACCTGCCTGTGAACCTGCTCGTCACCCTTATGCTCTTCCTTATGGGTATGACCGCGACCGTGTTCCACCGAGGCAGCGACACCATAGGACGCGTCGACGGCGCCATCTTCCTCGCAGTGTTCGTCGCATATATGGTAATGTCCTTCTTCTCCCCTGAGAAGAGCGCTGACGAAGAGGCACCGAAGAATCAGGACAAGTCAGTCGGAATCTCACTGGCCTTCATCATCGGTGGCATACTCGCCCTCGTGTTCGGCGGTCAGATATTCGTCAGCAGCGCTGAGGCAATCGCCATCAGGGCCGGACTCTCCGAGAAGTTCATCGCAGTGACGATACTCGCCTGCGGCACTTCCCTCCCGGAACTTGCCACCAGCATCGTAGCAGCAGCCAAGGGACGCGGTCAGATGGCTCTCGGCAACGTACTCGGTTCCAATGCCTGCAACGTGCTCCTGATCGTGGGCGGTTCAGCCCTGATCCATCCGCTCTCATTGGCAGGCATCGACCTCATAGACTTCGCAGCCCTCGGCGCCCTCGCCATCATCCCGCTGGTATCCATCATCTTCAGCAGGAACAAGGTAAACCGCGCAGAAGGCGCAGTCCTGCTTGTGGTAGGACTGGCCTATATGGGATATCTGATTGCGACGATCTAAACCTCGAAGGCAAAGAGTTCCTTCGATACGATAGGATTGGAATAGATAGAAAGGAATATGTATCTCAGCTCGTTCCTGTCGAGTTCCGGCTCGACGAGATCGAGCTGTTTTTCTACATAGGCCTTGAATGCTTCCATATCTTCGGCTGAATAACGGTCCGCGAACCTGTGTGAGTGGTTGCGCAGGTCGTAGGCCATATAGGAAGTCTTCCAAATCTTGTAACCGTCGATGATGCGGAGGTCGATCGCGTGGCGAATGCTCTGGTAGCGGTCGTTCTTGTCGCAGATCGCAGCGGCAGCAAGCTCTTCAGGAGCAAGCGGCTTGCCTATGTTGAGATGGATGTTGCCCTTCTGCTGGGTAATGCCCGTGATGATGCTCATAAAGTCCTCGTTCGGACCCTTCACATACTTCTGTTCACGTGAGATGAGGAGTTCGCGTGCCTTTGCGATGTCACACGGCTCGTATTCGTATGAAATGGACATCGGAATGATGTTCAGTTCCTGGAAATTGGTCTTGAAGTCTGCCTGGCCGCTCATATCAAGCATCTTGAGCAGACCCTGCTCAGTGATGTCCAGACCGTTCTTGGTCCTACCCTGACGCTGTGCAAGCCATACTGAGCTCTCATCATTGGTAATTCTTTGGCGAATGTACTTGGAAAGGAGCTGTGAACAAAGGTAAAGCTCCCTGGCGGATATGCCGCGCACGACCTTGATCATCCTGTTGGAACGGATGAGCGCCTCAATGAACTTGTTGGTGAGCAGGTTGCTGCCCACGCATATCTCAGTCATAGGGTAACCGTTCCTCCAGAGGACAGTCTGCACGATTGCAGGGTCGAGTATGATGTCGCGATGGTTGGACATCGCAAGGAACTTGCGGTCGGTCGGGATATTCGAAATCTTGTCGTAGGAGAAGGAATGACCCGTTGTAGCGATCACTCTGTCGACCATCCTGGCCATAACGAGAGTCTGGAACTCATCGATGCTGTTGAGGGACTTGAACAGCTGCCCGAGGTATGAGGCTTCCTCATCCGGGAATATGAACTTGGATGCCTGGGCCACGAAAGGATGGTCTGCAACCATCTTCAGCGCCGCACAAGCTTCCTCGTCGTTATAAGGGCTGATGCTCTCGAATTCAGACATATCTGCCATAAGAATGTGTGTTAGGCTTTTATACTAAATGACAAAAATATAAAATTGCCTTGATATCTGCAACTTAGGCCCTGAAAAGCACCGAACTGTCGCCGTAGCTGAGGAAGCGGAAACCGTTTTCCATAGCATATTCATAGATAGGCTTCCAGTTGCCGCCCACGAATGCTGAGATAAGCAGGAGCAGCGTGCTCTGAGGCTGATGGAAGTTGGTCACGAGCACATCCACCACCCTGAAGCGGAAGCCCGGCACGATGATGATCCTGGTACCGACGCTGAGGCTGTCGAGGCCATTGGACTCCAGGTAGGCAATCAGAGCATCGAGGCTCTCCTCCATCGTGTAAGTGTATTCGCGCTCGTATGGCATCCACTGGTCCACATCTCCCGGTACACCGTCCTCAATGCACTTTACACCCGCATAATAGAGGGATTCGAGGGTGCGTACGGACGTGGTGCCCACAGCGATGACCTTGCGGCCGCCGGCTCTCAGATCCTTCAGGAAGTCGAGTCTGACTACGAATGGCTCACGGTGCATACTGTGCTCGGCCACACGGTCGGATTTCACAGGCAGGAAGGTTCCGGCACCCACGTGGAGGCAGACGGTCTCCATATCGACACCCTTGGCCTTGATACGGCCCATAACGTCCTCAGTGAAGTGGAGGCCGGCAGTAGGGGCCGCCACGGAACCTCTATACTTGGCGTAAAGGGTCTGATAACGCTCATAATCCACGTCCTCAGTGTCCCTGTTGAGGTATGGAGGGATAGGAATGCGCCCACAGGCTTCCAGAACCTTGGAGAAAGGAATGCCACCGTCCCAGCTGAAGCGGACAATGGAAGTCTCACCATTGCGCTCCACCAGGTCTGCTCGGAGGTTCATCGAATCGCCGTCGGGGTGATAGAGCTTCAAGGTGTCGCCCTTCCACTTCTTGACATTGCCGACAATGCATTTCCACTCGCAGCTGTCAGTTGAGGCAAATACGAGGTTGTATTCGTTGGGGCAGTGAGGCTCAAGGCAGAAGACTTCTATGATCGCACCGGTCTCACGCTGGAAGTGCAGGCGAGCAGGTACGACCTTGGTATCATTGAATACCATAATGGAGTCCGAAGGGAGCAAATCAGGCAGATCGCGGAAGATATGCTTGGAAATGTTGCCACCCCTGTACTCGAGGAGATTGGATGAATCTCTTTGGGCGAGGGGGTATTTTGCTATTCTATCATCAGGGAGATTATAGGAATAGTCTCGTATATTGAGTTCTGGAATCATTTATCTAAAGTAATACTTTAAGTAAATCACTTATTTACAGTTGCAAATTTACAAAATCTTGGGCAATGGTACACGGATTTCTGTTTCTCGTTGTAAATTTCGCTTGTTTACATTTGTAATTTACATAATTTACTTTTGTAATTTACATTTCAAACTTTATAAGTGTTATTTTGTAAACAAATTTGTCGCCTTCAAACAAGCCTGGCATTACGACCGCTTATACTCGATTATCGTGCCATAAATATTTCTTATATCAACTTTTTAGAATTGCTAACTTATTGATAATCAGCATTTATACAACATTTAGATAAAGTTTGACTTTTAGTTATGAAAGGCCAAAAGAGCCAATAATGGGGACTTGCGCAATTTGTACGTAGATAAAATTAGACTATATACTTAAAAATCAGTTAGTTACACTATATTATTAAAAGTATTTTTCAACACTGTTTTTAGGCTGCACTTCCCTCTCCCCTACATACTGTCCAATCACTGCGACTTCTTGTTTACAAAAAATGTTTTTATATTTGTAAATCAAACTATCACAATAATGAACGTAAGATTACAGCAATTCCTCGCCGCAGAAAACGTCTCTCAAGCACAGTTTGCGGACATAATCGGTGTCGCACGTGCCAGTGTCAGCCACGTCCTGGCGGGCAGAAACAAACCGGGATATGATTTTCTCACCAGTACTATCGCCCACTACCCTAACCTGAACCTCGAATGGCTCATCACAGGCAAAGGCAAGATGTACAGGAATTCTCACGAAGACGACGATCTGCTCTTCCGTGACGATCCCGCTATGACTCCAATTATACCTGAGGAACGAGAATGCGAAATTTCCGACGATCTGCCCGTTGATACGGAAATTCCGGAATCTGCAAAAACCAGAAAAGCTGTCAAGGTCATCATCTTCTACGACGACAACACTTTCCAGGAAATAAAGCAGTAAGGCAATTTGCCGCGAAATTGTGTATCTTTGCGCTATATATATAATAGGTATATGTTCGCAATGCTAAAAAGAATCTTCAGGAGCAAGAAGAAGTCACCCTTCTTCCGCGAGGTCTTTGACCTGCCGTTCAACACTCCTGTCGGTATATTCGATTTCCACGACCCGTTCGCAGACAGGTGCAATGTCCTGGCGGATGACGGCTTCAGTTTCGTGGAAATTGGTCCGATAACTCCGGAGGCCCAGCACGGCATCCTGTTCAACAGAGGTGCTGAAGCCCTTGCTTCCAGAATGAGGAAGAGAAAGCAGCACAGGGCCTGCATCATAGCGAACATCTGCAAGAACCCTTCGACGGACATCGAGCTCGCACTCCCCGATTACGAGCATTGCTTCAACATTCTCTACGATCACGTGGACATTTTCAACGTGAACCTGGCAGATGAGCACGTCCCTGGCATACGTCAGCTTCAGGAGATCACCTATCTCTCCGACATCATCGACAAGCTGCTCGAACAGAGAATGCTCTTCAACGATTACAAGCCTATACTCATAGAGATTTCAGAGGATCTCACTCGCACCGACCTGGATGACCTCATCCACTATGTCAGGAGTTCAGGCGTGGATGGGCTGGTATGCAGCTCCCTCGCCCAGGTCCGTTACATTTCTGAAAAGGCCCAGGGACGCCTTCCGATAATTGCGAAGGCATATTTCAAAAGTGTGGGTGAAGCCAAGGAATTCCTCGACGCAGGAGCAGCGCTTCTGGAACTTAAAGGATTCTCAGCAGGTTTCCGCCTGCAATCTTTTCGATATCGTCTTCGCCGTAGCCTCGCCGCCTCAGCTCAGCGAAAATAAGCGGCATCCTGGATACGTCTTCCAGGCCTGACGGAGTAATCGAAATTCCATCGAAATCAGACCCAAGTCCTACGTGGTCCACGCCCACCAGCGAGACTACGTGGTCTATATGGTCCACTATCTTCGTATAGGACGGACGCTCGTAAGTCTCTGCCTTGGCGAGAGCCGCGAGCCAGGCATCACGAAGATCCGGATCTGCCGGATTCGCTATGAACGGATCTTCTACTGAGTCAAGCCAGTCGCTGAGGCCGGATTCGTTGAACCAACGGGCGAAATCGGCATCGAGGAAAGCCGGATAGAAATTCACCTGGATCACACCACCCTGAGCCGCAAGCGCCTTGATCATCTCATCCGTCATATTGCGCGGACGGTCGGCGAGGGCACGGCAGCAGGAATGAGTTGCCACGACTGGCTTGGTGGAATACTTCAGCACATCCCAGAAAGACTCGTCGGAGATGTGGGAGACATCGACCAGCATACCCAGGCGGTTCATCTCAGCCACCGCTTCCCTTCCGAACGGACTCAGTCCGTGCCAGCGAGGAGCCGAAGTGCAGGAATCGCAGATCTCATTGTTGCCGGCGTGAGTCAGGGTCATATACCTGACGCCTCCGTCGTAGAATTCCTTCAGAGCATCGAGTGACTTCCCTATCGGCTGGCCGTTCTCAAGGCCGATGAACACTGAAAACAGTCCCTTCGCCTGATTGGCCAGGGCCTCTTCGCGGGAAGTGGCAAGGGCGGCAATGTCAGCATTGGCTGCCAGACAGTCGTGCACGTCCCTGAGGAGTTCGCGGACATAGGCCTCCGAACGCTCCTGACTCAGGGAATTGGAAGTATATAAAGCGAAGAAAGCCCCGTCGACTCCTCCCTTTTTGAGTTTGGGAAAGTCGACCTGGGCTCTTTCGTTGTCCTTTCGGAGATCTCTCAGTCTGTGGATCTGTGACGGAGTGTCACAGTGTGAATCCAGTACGAACATTATTTGTTCTTATTGTACTTGGTGTCGCTTGAGCGGGTCATAGTAGAGTTGACGATGCGCTCAACCTCGATTGCTGGATTGGAGTTGTAGATGAGGTGGCTGGAGTTGATGAGTTCCACCTTCAGGCGGTCCTTTGCGTTGATCTTGCAAAGAGCGGAGTTGGAGAGGTTCACCTCAGCGACGTTGACGGAGATGCCGTCAGCATTGAGGGTAGAAGAGTTAGAGCCTTCCACGCCGAGTTTGTCACCCATACCGGTGAGAGTGAGGGCAGCGCTGTTCTTGGCATTGACCTGGAGATTGTGGAATTCACCGTCTGCATTGGTGATGCTGGAACCGGCAACGGCTGCGATGAAGTTGTCGCAGTTGAGCACGAGAGTAGATGATGCGGAGTTGTCTGCGATGTACTCAACCTCTTTTGCATAAAGGTCGAAACG
>DCHT01000022.1:28685-33386 GCA_002314885.1 Bacteroidales bacterium UBA1745
ATGTTCTTTACACAAGCGACATTGGAAGCCTCGACAGTGAGATCGTCAGCCTTGATGTTGTCGGCAGATGTAACGACAGCCTTCTCATTTACGATGATCTTGCTGAAAGTAGGAGCATAAACCTCAGCGAGAATGATAGGAGCAATTGCGTTCTTGGCCTTGAGTTCCTTCTTGAGTTCCTTTGAATAGCCCTTCTCGTCGATGTCGAGGATGAGCACGTTGCTCTTGACAGCAGCGACCACATTTTCAGCGATCCTCTCGTCTACGGTGATCTTCACGCTGTAGGTCTCCGCATAGCAGAGCTTAACTTCGTAGTTCTTGTTAACTTCCAGGCTCTTGAAACCTGTGTAATCAACGACCTGTTCAACAGTCTTCTGTGCCATTGCAGATGGGATGAATGCCATCATTGCGGCAGCGATTGCTAAAAACTTCTTCATATTCGAATCTAGTGTTTGATTGTTATTATTCGTTGTCAAGTTGCTGACGTACAGCCTCATAGAGTACGACGGCCGTAGCGACGGAAACGTTCAGGGATGATATCTCGCCTGCCATAGGAATGGCGATCTTCTCGTCGGCGAGGTCGAGCATAGTACGGGAAATGCCGGTACCCTCGGAGCCCATCACGATTGCGACAGGGCCAGTGAGATCAGCCTCGTACATAAGGGTATTGACCTTCTCGGTGGCGGCCACGATACGGAAGCCGCTCTCCTTGAGGTAATATGCGGCGACACGGAGGTTCGGCACCTTGCAGGTGTCGATTCTCATAAGTGCGCCGGCGGAAGCCTTCACTGCTTCAGCGTTGATTGCAGCGCCACCCTTGGCCGGCACGATGATGCCACGGCCGCCGGCACATTCCAGAGTCCTGGCAATGGCGCCGAGGTTGCGGACGTCGCTCACGCCGTCGAGTATCACAATGATAGGATGACGGCTGGTCGTGAGGGCATTGTTCACGAGAGTCTCAAGGTCGGTGTAGTCGATCTGGCTGAGGTAGGCGATGACGCCCTGATGTGCGCCGCGCACGCCCCTGTTGAGCCTCTCGACCGGCACCCACTGATAAGGGATGTCGTTCTGGTTGATGAGTTCCATCAATTCCCTGTACTGAGGGCCTTCGAGGCCCTGCTTCAGGAGTATCTTGTCGAACCTGCGGCCAGCCTTGAGGGCTTCGATCACAGGGTGCATACCGAAGAGGTATTGCATTTTCTGCTCGTTTTCTTCCATATTCTAAAGGTCGAGTTTCTCGGACAGCGTAGCCCATTCGTCAGTCTTGGCGTCGAGGTCACGCTTGTTCTCGAGGTAGTTTCTAGTAAGTTCAAATATATCGTCAGACGGTCCCGGGTTGCCGAGTACGACTTCCAGGTCCTTCTGCTTCTGTTCAAGTTTCGCAATCTCCTTCTCGAGGAAGTCGATGCGGTTCTTCATCTTCTTCTCCTCCTTGCTCAGATGCTTCTTCTGCTGGTATTCCTGGACGGAGACGGCCTTCTGTTCTTCCTTGGCCGCCTTCACCTCAGGTTCCACTACCTTCGCTGAAGGATTATGCCTTTCGAGTTCATTGAGGTTCTCTATCCTGAGTTTCTCAAGGAACTCCTGGACTCCACCGAGATGCTCTTTCACGCGTCCGTCACGGAACTCATAGACCTTGTCCACGAGTCCGTCGAGGAAGTCCCTGTCGTGGGATACGACAATAAGCGTGCCGTCATAGCTCTTCAGGGCCTGCTTGAGTATATCCTTGGAAAGGATGTCCATATGGTTGGTAGGCTCGTCGAGGGCCAGCAGGTTGTATGGCTTGAGCATCAGCTTGGCCATTGCGAGGCGGGCTCTCTCGCCTCCGCTGAGCACTGCGACCTTCTTGTCTATGTCCTCGCCCTTGAAGAGGAAGGCGGCCAGGATGTCACGCAGCTTGGTGCGTATGTCTCCGACTGCGATGCGATCGAGAGTCTCGAACACCGTGTCCTGCTTGTCGAGCACGTCCTCCTGGTTCTGGGCATAGTAGCCTATATTGACGTTGTAACCCACGCGGGCTTCGCCTGCCATAGGATCCAACTCCTTCATTATCACCCTCATAAGGGTAGTCTTGCCTTCGCCGTTGCGGCCGACGAGGGCTATCTTCTCTCCCCTCCTTACCTCTATGTTCGCATCTGAGAATACGACTTTCTCGCCGTAGCCGACCTTGAGGTCGCTGGACTTGAAAGCGATGTCGCCGGAACGAGGTGCAGGCGGGAACTTGACTATCATTGCGGCCTTGTCCTGGAGGTCCACTTCGATGCGCTCGAGTTTCTCGAGGGCCTTCACGCGGGACTGCACCTGATTGGACTTGGTCGGCTTGTAGCGGAACTTCTCGATGAACTCCTCGGTCTTCTCGATCATCCTCTGCTGATTCTCATACGCCGCCTTCTGCTGTGCAATG
The DNA here is from genome assembly GCA_002314885.1 of Bacteroidales bacterium UBA1745. Taxonomy (GTDB): domain Bacteria; phylum Bacteroidota; class Bacteroidia; order Bacteroidales; family UBA932; genus Cryptobacteroides. Next base: position 31,090 of record DCHT01000022.1, read on the forward strand.
CGTTCCGCACGCAGTTCGAGGTACTTGCTGTATGGGACCTTATAGTCGTGGATACGTCCGAGCATAATCTCGACTGTACGGTTGGTGACGTTGTCGAGGAACTTTCGGTCGTGGGAGATGAGCACGAGGGAGCCGCGGTAATCCTTGAGATAGCCTTCAAGCCACTCGATGGACTCGATGTCAAGGTGGTTGGTAGGCTCGTCGAGAAGAAGTACGTCCGGCTTTGAAAGCAGGATCTTCGCCAGTTCGATTCGCATATTCCAGCCCTGGCTGAAGGTTTCAGTAGGCCTTTCAAGCTCATTGTAGCGGAAGCCAAGACCCATAAGAGTCCTCTCGGCCAGCACCTGAGGCGATTCCGCCTGGTCCATAGCGAGATGGTCATTGATCTCATTCATCCTGATGATGAGGTCCTGATATGCCTTGGACTCGTAGTCAGTGCGTTCCGAGAGCTGCTGGGTGATGTCGGCGAGTTCCGCCTCCATATCAAACATACCCGAGAATGCGGTCATAGCCTCGTCGATGACGGACTTGCCGCGATGGTGTTCCATAATCTGAGGCAGGTAGCCTATCTTCAGTCCGTTAGGCACTGCAATCTGGCCGGAAGTCGGAGACTGCAGTCCGCAGATAAGCTTCAGAATGGTGGACTTGCCTGCTCCATTCTTGCCCACAAGACCGATCTTGTCCGCTTCGCTGATATGGAAATTGATATCATTGAGAAGCGTGAATCCGCCGTAAGCTACTGTCAGTGAATTGATTGAAATCATTCCTCGTCCTCCTCTGGCTCGTCTTCAGTCTCAGCAGGCCTCTTCTTGCAGACGAGTATGCTGAACAGATAAAGTATGAAAAGCGGCAATGTCACTATGGCCAGCGAAACGAGGTCGCCGGACGGAGTGATTATGGCCGCGAGGACGACGGCGACGAGTATGGCATAGCGCCAGCCCTTTTTGATAGTGTCCCTGTAGAGCAGGCCCATCCTCGAAAGCACCGCCACGATGGCCGGGAACTCGAATACGAGTCCGAACAGCAGGACGGACGAGGAGAAGGTGGATATGTAGGAATCGAGACTGATCATATTGGTCACGTCCGCACTGACGGAATAGGAACTGAAGAAGTTCACCATCAGAGGGAGGACCATCACATATCCGACGGCCAGGCCGAGATAGAACAGGAACGATGCAAAGAAGAAGGCTACCCTCACGCCCCTCTTCTCCTTTTTGTAGAGGGCTGGGGCGATGAAGCGCCATATCTCGAAAAGCAGGTATGGGAAGGATATGAGCAGACCGCCAATCGCGGCGACTTTCATATGGACCATAAACTGGGCGGACACCTGAGTGTTGATCAGTGTGAGGCCCGTGTCAAGTCCCAGCCAGCGATACAGGAAGAAGTCGGGACTGGTAGGTCCCAACACTATCTTGAAGAGCACGTCCTTGAAACAGAACAGCAGCACCGTGAACACCACGATGGAAGCCAGGGAGCGAAGTATCACCCACCTGAGTTCCTCGAGATGATCCCAGAACGACATCTCCTTCTCTGCTTTCACTGCCTTCCCTGCCATTTCCCGAGACTATTTCTTTTCGATATCGTCAGATGATTCGATTTCCTTCTTGATTTCCTTGATCTCGCTCTCTGCGTCCTTCATTCCGCTCTTGAACTCCTTGGTTGCCTTACCAAGACTCCTCATAAGCTCAGGAATCTTCTTGCCTCCGAAGAGAAGAAGGACGATAAGGACGATGGCGATCCACTGCCAACCGGCAATCATAAGTGGGAATACTGTAAGCATATTATCTCAGTGATTTAAGTGATGATTCAATTGTTTCGATCTTTGCGAGGGCGTCTGCCTCTTTCTTGCGCTCGTTCTCAACTACGGCAGCAGGTGCTCCGGAGACGAACTTCTCGTTGGAAAGCTTGCGCTGAACGCTCTGGAGGAAGCCCTGATAGTACTTCAGGTCAGCCTCGAGCTTGGCGATTTCCTCAGCGACGTTCACGAGACCTTCGAGCTCTACGAAGAGCTTGCTGGTGCGTACCATTGCGCTCACGCCTGTACCCTCAGCCTCGCCTACGGTCACATTGACATTGGCGAGCTTCACGAGAACGGCCACGGTCTCCATTGGGAAGGAAGCGTCCACGCGTACGTTGAGAGCCTCCTTTGGAGAAAGGCCCTTGTCCTGACGTACGTTGCGGACAGCAGCGACTGCCTCGCAGGCCATCTCGAACTTGGAGATGAACTCAGCATCGTAGGCCTGAGCCTTAGGATAGAGCTGGAGCATAATGGTCTCCCCTTCCTTGCGCTCTGCCAT
>DCHT01000022.1:33563-39090 GCA_002314885.1 Bacteroidales bacterium UBA1745
CTTGTAGATGGTCATCAGGGCATCGGAGATGCGGAACTTCGCGAAGTGGTCGTTGACGGTCTCGATGGTCTGGCTCAGCTTGCTGTCAAACCACTTGACTGCCACTGCAGATGCCTCTGGCTGTGCTGCTGCCTCGTCCACGTTCCATCCGCTTACGAGACGATATGCATTCCATATCTTGCCGCAGAAGTTACGGCCCTGCTCGATCTGGCTCTCGTCATAGAGAATGTCGCTGCCTGCTGATGAGCAGAGGAGCATTCCGAGACGGACTGCGTCTGCACCGAACTTCTCGATGAGGTTGAGAGGGTCAGGAGAGTTGCCGAGCTGCTTGCTCATCTTCCTGCCGAGCTTGTCGCGTACGATACCGGTGAAATATACATTGCTGAAAGGCACGTCACCGAGATATTCCTCGCCTGCCATAATCATTCTGGCAACCCAGAAGAAGATGATGTCCGGACCGGTAACGAGGTCGTTGGTAGGATAGTAGTACTTGATCTCCTCATTGCCAGGCTTGTTGATGCCGTCGAAGAGGCTGACAGGCCAGAGCCAGCTGGAGAACCAGGTGTCGAGGGCGTCCTCGTCACGGGTGAGCTGATCTGCGGTGATGTCAGCATAGCCTTCGATTGCACGGGCCTTCTCCACTGCCTCCTCGAGAGTGAGGGCAACTACGAACTTCTCCTCAGCGCCTTCAGCGACTGGGAGGAAGTATGCAGGTATGCGATGGCCCCACCAGAGCTGGCGGCTGATGCACCAATCCTGGATATTCTCAAGCCAGTTGCGATAGGTGGTCACATACTTTGAAGGGTGGAATACGATCTTGCCTTCGAGTACTGGAGGAAGTGCGATGTCAGCGAAATGCTGCATTCTGAGGAACCACTGCTTGCACAGACGAGGCTCCACTGCGGTGTCCTGGTTGCGCTCGGAATAGCCGACCTTGTTGTTGTAGTCCTCGACCTTCTCCATAAGGCCTGCGGCCTCGAGGTCCTTGGCAATCTTCTTGCGGACAACCATACGGTCCTCGCCCACATAGAGACCGGCGGCCTCTGAAAGGGTTCCGTCAGGATTGAAGATATCGATGGTCTCGAGATTGTGGGTCTTGCCGAGAGCATAGTCGTTCACGTCGTGGGCTGGGGTCACCTTGAGGCAACCGGTACCGAATTCAACGTCCACGTAGCGGTCCTCGATGACAGGAATTACCCTGCCGACCATAGGCACGACAACCTTATGTCCACGGAGCCACTGGTTCTTAGGATCCTTAGGGTTGACGCACATCGCGGTATCACCCATAATGGTCTCAGGACGTGTTGTAGCCACGACTGCATAGTAGCGGCCAGCCTCGTCCACGTGAAGTACTTCGCCCTCTTCGCCGGTAGGAACGACTGGGTTCACATCTGCGTCTGCCACATAGTAGCGGAGGTAGAAGAGCTTGGACTTTTCGTCACGATAGATGACCTCCTCGGTGCTGAGCACGGTCTGTGCCTTAGGATCCCAGTTGACCATACGGAGGCCCCTGTAGATGAGTCCCTTGTTGTAGAGGTCCACGAAAACACGCATCACAGACTCGCTGCGGGCGTCGTCCATTGTGAATGCGGTACGGTCCCAGTCGCAGGAAGAGCCGAGCTTCTTGAGCTGCTCGAGGATGATTCCGCCGTGCTCCTCTTTCCATTCCCAGGCATATTTGAGGAATTCCTCACGGGTGAGGTCGCGCTTCCTGATGCCCATTCCGGCAAGCTTGTTGACGACCTTTGCCTCAGTTGCGATGGATGCGTGGTCGGTACCAGGCACCCAGCAGGCGTTCTTGCCGTCCATACGTGCCTTACGGATAAGGACATCCTGGATGGTGTTGTTGAGCACGTGGCCCATATGGAGGATACCAGTCACGTTAGGTGGTGGTATCACTATCGTGTAAGGCTCCCTTTCATCCGGTTCAGAATGAAAGAACTTGTGCTGGAGCCAGTAGGCGTACCATTTGTCTTCGGTCTGTGCCGGATTGTACTTTGCTGAAAGTTCCATTTTCTCTTATCTTACTGTGTGTTAATTTGTTTCTGTCTTCGTACGTGTCTTTACGTGCGTATACGCGTCGCGCACACGGGCACGGAAATGCAAATATAGTAAGAAAATTCGTATATTTGCGGCATATAAGTACACAGATATGGCAGAACAGACAGAAATGAAGATCGAGGTCAGCCCAGAAGTAGCAAAGGGATCATACAGCAACCTCGCAATCATCACCCACTCCAGCAGCGAATTCATCATCGACTTCGCCTCCAATCTCCCAGGCCTCCCTAGCCCTCAGGTGCACAACCGCATCATTATGACTCCGGAGCACGCAAAGAGGCTTCTCCTCGCTCTCCAGGACAACGTCAGCAAATATGAGGCAGTCAACGGGACCATCACGCTCCCAGGCGCACCAAAGATGACTTTCCCTATGGGAGGAGGCAATCGTTCCTAATATGGAATTCCAGGACAAGTTATTGAAAATCAAGGCATTTGCCCTTGACATAGACGGCGTCATCACCGACGGCAGCGTCATTGTGGACTCGAACGGAAAGCCGCTCCGCAACTTCAACGAAAGAGACGGCTTCGCACTCAGGATGGCCGCTACGCACGACTACCCTCTTGCCGTCATCACCGGCGGTTCGCTCGAACAGGTCCGCTTCCGTATGACCCAGTACGGAGTCAAGGCCGAGGACGTCTATATGCACTCCAGCAACAAGATCGTGGATTTCAAGAGATTCTGCGACAAATACGGTCTCCAGCCGGACGAAGTCCTCTATATGGGCGACGACCTTCCCGACCTCGCAGTCATTATGGCCGCAGGCGTCGGAGTCGGCCCCTCAGACTCCTGTCCTGAAGTGCTCGAAGCGGCCGACTACATCACTCCCTGCGAGGGTGGCCGCGGCGTCGTAAGGCACGCGATCGAGATGACTATGAAGGCCCAGGGAACCTGGATCTTCAACGTCCAAAGATACGGCGATATGTTCTAAAATCATACGGCCCCGGCATCGGGGCTTTTGCTTTATATGGACCTGAAAGGAAAGAAACTGATACTGGCCAGCGGCTCCCCGAGACGCCGCGAATTGCTTGCTAGCTTAAATATTGATTTTGAAGTAGATACACGCAATAACTTCGAGGAGAAGTTTGATCCGTCCACGCCTCATCGGGAGATCTGTTCAGTGCTCTCGGAGGGCAAATCATACGGGTTCCACAGAGCCCTTTCCGAGGACGAAATCCTGCTCACTTCAGACACATTGGTGCTCTGCGGAGAGGAGGTGCTGGGCAAGCCTCACAGCCGCGAGGAAGCAGTGAATATGCTGCGCCTTCTTAGCGACTGCTGGCACGAGGTGATCACCGCCGTCACGGTGCGTACCGTTGATGGCTGCGAGACCCGCCGCGACATTGCGCGCGTCCATTTCAAACCATTGACCGACGCCGAAATCGACTATTATATCGACAATTTCAAACCTTTCGACAAAGCCGGAGGCTACGGCATCCAGGAATGGATAGGCTACATCGGAATTGACCGCATTGAAGGCAGTTTCTACACGATAATGGGCCTTCCGGTGCATCTGGTCTACGAGATGCTCGAGCAGATATAAAGAAAAAAGACCGGTTTTCGCCGGTCTTTTTGTTTATATCTGCTTCAGCTACTTGACGAACTCGCCGAATTCGCTTTCCCATACACCGGTGCGGACGTAGTCGGCCACGGTCTTGCGGAATGAATGACGCAGTTCCGCGAGCTGCTCCACAGTCAGAGACCCCATCACATCGTGGCCCACATAGACCTCCTCTGGGCCATAAAGCAGACCCATTTCGGTGCCGTGAGCAGCCTTCCAATGTGCATCAGGAGGGCAATAGGTAAACTTGAAGCAAGAGGACTTAACACCCTGTTTCTCAAGGTATTTCGCATATTTCTCAGCACCCTTTCCGAACACGGCATTCGTGGCGATCTTCGAGAGGCTGTAATCCCCTTTCGTTCCGAATTCCTCGAGGGTCTTCTTCTTGAAGCTCTGGACATACATTGCCGCATCCTGAGCCTGGTATGCGACGAGAACTTCCTCGACTCCGCAGTTGAATTCCTTAGGCATCAGTTCGTAGCCGCAAGGTGCGAAAGGCATTGAGCCGCCGAACTTCTTCTTCGTAGCCTTCTCCGCATCCACCAGCTGGTCCATAGAGGCAGACTGAAGGTCTACGCCCTGACCGATGAGGTATTCCTCGAGGTACTCCGCGTGCTTCTCAGACTTGGAAGGCTTGAGAGTGATGCCGAATGGTGCGCTGAACACCATTGCACGTTTGAAAAGCTTCTCCTGAGCCATTGAAAGCACATATACGACACTCTGGGCGCCCGAAGACTGACCAAAGAGAGTAACTGCGTCCGGATCGCCGCCGAAATCAGCGATATTGGCCTGGATCCACCTGAGCGCGCAGAGAATGTCGCGTGAACCGAGATCAGAGTCGCCCACCTCTTTATTATAAAGGTATCCGAAAACGCCGTGACGGAAGCTGATGTTGACAGTGACTATCCCCTGCTCCTCAGTGAGGCCTGATGGATCGTAGAGCCTCCATTCGCCGCTGCCGTGATGGTGTGAACCGCCGTGAACATATACTGCCACTGGGGCCTTGCCGCTCATTGACGGAGTATTGATGGTCAGCACGAGGCAGTTTTCGCTCTGCTCGAGGGTGTCGGCTTCATACATTTCGTTGGTGGTACCGGTCTGAGGACACTGCACCCCGCGCGTGGAGTAATCGGCAGTCCTGTCCCAGCCATCCGCCATCACAGCTTCTTCGTAACGGCCGGCGTGAGCATAAGGAAGATTGTGAAAAGTGATGCACTGTGCCCAACCAGCAAGGGAGGCAAAGGCAAAAGTCAGCAGCCAAAGTGGCTTGAGAATTCTAGATTTCATATATGGTTATTGTGTTATCGTGTCTGACAAATATACTTTTTCTATTCGTATTTTCGCTATTTAGTTCCGAATTTGGACAATATTTAAGGCATTATACTAGAATTTTACGAAATCGTTCCGTTTTCGGCTAAAAATAACGATATAATCAGGAACTGTAATTTAGAAGTCTTTGCAACTTACAATTTAAAAGCACTTTTCAAGTTTTCGCTTTCATTCTATAACTCGCAAAAATTCAAATATTTTGTTTTTTATGCGTTTTCGCACACATTAACACCTCAAAATGTTCATTATAGGAATAGAATTACAACTGTTCCGAAAAATTTTTTCTTTAATTTTAGTGCGTTAAATACTTGATTATCAATATGTTAACATACGCACGAAAAAATATTTTAAAAAATATTGCAAAAAATGCTTACAAATATTTGCAGATTAAAAATATTGGTGTACCTTTGTATCGTTGTTCAAGGAAAGATGATCATTGAGTACTTAACAACGATTGGTTATTAGTTTTAGTGTTATTAATTATGTGGTTAGTATGAGGTTCCCCGCGTGAGCGGCGGATCTCATTTTTTTTGTACTACCCTGTCCCGAAGTTGGTGCAGTACTAGTGCCACTACTTCTGC
>DCHT01000051.1 GCA_002314885.1 Bacteroidales bacterium UBA1745
CTCTCCGCAAAAAGCCGGTGCTAAAGCATCGGCTTTTTTGTTACATTTGCGTAAAACAAATCTAACGTATGCCATTTAACCACAAATCAATCGTCACGCTGATTGCCATCGTCTGCATACTCGCAGGATGCGAGAAAACAGCGCCGTCCAAATTCAACTACGACCTGAGAGTTGCCCAGCCGCTGGTCGAGAATGAGATCGTACACGCATATATGGCGGAAGTGACATACACCAATGGAGACTACACATATACCCGGATCAAGCCCTACTACGACTCGGAAGAGTACAGTTCTCCCGCCAAATTCGCTCCGCGCCAGATCATCATCAAATGGAATCCGAATCCGGCGAAGTACTCCGGACAGACAATCACGATCACGGATGACGAAGGATTCACAGACGAATGTCACGTTGCTTCGTATGGCAGCACCAGGAGCATCTACAACCTGATCCCTGGCAAGAAATACAGGGCTGTGCTGAAAGGCTTCAACCCAAATACACACAAGACGGACTCCCTCACCAGCATCACATTCAGTCCGGAGGGACAGGTGCGAATGATCAACGTGCCGGGAATCAACAATGTCAGAGATATGGGCGGATGGAAATCTGCAGTGTACAAGCACGAAGACGGCAGCCCGATGACCATACGCTACGGAAGGCTCTACCGCGGAGGCGAACTCGACAGGAAGCAGACCTTGAGCGCCAGCAGCCGCGACATACTCCTCAAGGACCTCAAGATAGGCGCGGACGCGGACTTCAGGAACAGCACCGAATGCGCCAACATCAGCTGTTCGGCCCTTGGGGCGGACTTTCCATATCAGAGGATATCGACGTCTATGTATGCGTCATCAGCCAGCAGCGATACTCACGCAAGGGACTTCAAATGGATACTTGAGCGCCTGCGCGAAGGAAAGAACGTCTACTATCACTGCGTGGCCGGAGCGGACCGTACGGGCACTATGGGCTACCTGATGGAAGGTGTGCTCGGAGTTTGCGAAAACGACCAATGCAAAGACTGGGAACTCACCTGCTTCTACAGCTGGAGATCCCGCGTGTACGGCGAGAAATACGACTTCGGCACTATGATCAAGACCTATTTTGAGAAGTACAAGGGTGAAACCACTGCAGACAACTGCGTGGCATACTTCAAGAAATACGGAATCACAGATGAGGAACTGGAAGAGTTCCGCAGCATAATGCTGGAGTAGAGCCTACTTCACTGTATAGCCCTCTGCCATAGTGTACATATCAGGAAGGTCGGTGCAGAAATAGCTGACCTCTGACTTGTACATCTTCACGAAATCAGCAGCGGAAGGATGTCCCGGATACACAGAGAAATAATGGGTGTCACTCTCGTTGGTACCCACATACTTGTTTCGCCAGGTCACAAGCAGGGAAACGGTGCGGCCAGTCATAGGTCCAAGGATATTGTTGGTCCAGTAGTTGGTCGTCTTGAATCCCTCCACACCGGTCTCAGTCACGCCGCAAGGCTTCATTTTGGTCTTGGAGACAGCTGAAATCTTCTTGAGATTGTTGGTGAAGACGGAATTGTTGATGCCCTGATAGCAGTCCATACCGATGAAATCCACCCACTTGTCACCAGGCCAGCGGAAGTAGAAATCCTCCTCGGTCTTGCTGGAGTCCATCTGCGGAGAAATCGCATAGATGAAGTTGTGGATGCCCTTGGTGTCGCGCAGATACTTGATGGTGAACTGCCAGAGGTCGATGAACTCCTTCTCAGTGGTGCAGGAAGTTCCCCACCAGCTCCAGGACTGAGTGTGCTCGTGGAACGGACGGAAGATGATAGGAATGGACTTGCCATCCGCACCCTTGAGCTCGCTTGCAATGACTGCGAGCCTGTCCAGCCAAGCCAGGAACTTCTTGTTGGTGGCGCTGCCTGTCTTGAGTATCTCGGAGGCAACCTTATTGCTGGAATTGTCCCAGGAATCACCGCCGGTAAGAGGGTTGTTGATGTGGATGCAGCCTATGATGACCATACCCCTGTCGTAAGCCTCCTTGATGCAGCGCAGCTTGATGGCCGTCGAGGTCTGAGAATCCTTGCTGTCGTATCTGTCATCGATCATCTCAGCGAAATCCATACTGTAGACTGCAGGATAGTCGCCGCAGACGTCCTTGGTGTCGGAACCGCCCTCAGTGCCATACCAGTAACGACCGTATGTGAGGTCGTCGTGGTGGCCGAACATAAAGCCCTTCTGCTGGATCACCCACAGGTTGGAATAGAGGGCCTTGGTCTCAAGAGTGGCATTCGGATCAGCCAGGCTGAGAGATTCGGCACCTTCACCCTGCTGGGAGTAGTCCGTAGTGTCAGGACCAGGAATCTCAACATAGGTGCAGGCCACCGCCATCATTGAGACGGCGGCAGCTATACCTATTAATAATATTGTTCTTTTCATTATTGCTTAGTGAAGATCATTGCGTAAACGAGAGGATTCACTGCGAAGCGGTCGAAGTCGGTGCCTGACCAGCTGCTCTGATAAGTGTAAGTGCTGCTATCCATTACGGTGCAGTAAGTCAGGAGAGCGATGGAATTTGCAGGGACAGTGACTGTTCCGCTTGCATAAGCCCATTCAAGAGAGATCGGATATGATCCAGGGGTGAGAACCTTGCAGGTCTTTTCGCCGATAGTTGCAGAGCCATCTGAAAGGTCAATGGTAGCGGTGGTGGCTGAATGAGGCAGCCAGCCGAAGTTGGCGCTGACGTCGATAGGCTTGGTGGTGTCGATCCTGTTCTTCTCAGCGATGAGGACATAGTCCCAATATGCGCCGTCCGCACCTGCCTGATAATCGATGGAAGCAGTGACAGAAGTGCCTGACTGACCTGTAGCCTGGACAACGAGGAGGTTGTCATACTCATTGCCGATGCTGGAGTTCCACATCCAGCTCTTCTCCTTCACCTCAACGAAACCACTCGTTCCGATGCAACCGAGAGCCTTGAGGTTCGCAACCTTGTAAGTACCGGAAACAGGATCGGTGGCAGGGTCCGGATCCTTACCTGGATCAGGATCGCCCGGATCGGTGCCCGGATCAGGGTCAACTACAGGAGGATTCACGGTGATATTGCCCATAGAACCTTCGGTCTTGGAAGCATCCGGAATCTCGCTGACCTTCTGGATTCTCACGAAGAGATATCTTGGAGCCACGACGAACTTGGTGTAGTCGGTGAACTGGTCTGAAGACGGCCAGCTGTAATCGCCCTTGAGAGTGAACGCGAGGGCCTCAACGCCAGATTCAAGCACGAGTTTCTTGGTCACGCCGGATCCATTGGTGTAGAGATCCTTGGTCTCAGCGACGATTTCGCAGCTGCCTGTCACATTACCGTCCTTATCCGTAAAGGTAATAGTGCTGCCTTTTGCAGAATACTCTCTCTTCCAATGGCTGGTGCCGAGAGGAATGGTCCTGAAAGTAGACTTGAGGTCATAATCAGTCTTATACATACAGTCCCAATGCTTGCCGTCCACGCCGCCGTAGAGGATGCAGGAGCCTTCAGTGCTGCCGTCGGAATTCACCTTGTCGAGAGTGATCTCGAAGTAGTCGTCATTGCTTGCGGCAGGGCCGTAGCCCTGAGCAATGGACTCGGTGAAAAGCCAGTTCTTCGTCTCAATAGGGTCGATGATTTCGATGCCACCCCAGGCAGGCTCGCCTACGCCGCCGAGGAATGCAGTGTTCTTCACTGCATACTTGCCTTCAAAATCCTCAGTGAACGCATCACTGTAGACCTTGTAGGATCTGGTAAGTCCGGACTCTGCGGTCACGAGGATCTCAGCGACGCCGCTGGTAAGGTCCAGAGTACCTCCCACTTCGACGGAAGCCTTGGCCTTGTAGCTCACGACCAGTTCCTCCACCTTCACCTTGGACATATCCGGGCAAAGAGTGGTAGATATCTGTACGTCTACACGTCCGTTCTGAGCATCTATGACTTCAGGCTGAGCGGCAGCGCCCAGCTGGCCTTGAAGCTTGATGGAAAGAATAGAGCGCTCATTGCTGGCGTTAGGATTGACCTTCTCGCCGCAGGAGGCGGTGAGCAGTATTGCAGCAAGCGCTGCGAACATTATTCTAATCTTTTTCATATAGTGGTTATTTTGAATTACTTGTAATATGGGTTCAAATCAGTCTCGAGGGATGGGATAGGATAGAAGACCATATCCTCTGCTGTCCAGCCCTGGCCCTTGGCCTCGGAGATGTCAGTGTGAAGTTTGTTCAGACGACGGAGGTCGTAGCAGTAGTCGCCCTCGAAGGCGAGTTCGTAGATGCGTTCCTGGCGGATAGCGTCGCGGAAAGCAGTCTTTGAAAGGCCTGCTGTCACAGCGCCGAGGCCGGCGCGGCTGCGGATGTAGTTCACGAGCTCGTAAGCCCTGGTGGTAGGGCCTGCCGCCTCTGCATAGACAAGGGCTATGTCGGAGTAGCGGATGAGCATAGGCTTGGTGGAAGTCTTGTCACCCACAAAGTCAGGATCGATGAACTTGCGGCAGAAAGGATAGCTGAGCTTGTTGCCCGGATATGAAGCCACGAGAGTTCCGCTTGCGTCATATACCTTGTCGCAGAAGAGCCAGTCGTGACGGCGGTCACCGGTCTCGAAGCCATTCCAGAAATCTATCGCAGTCTGGTACTCGCTCCAACCGTCGTGAGTCTTGATCATCTCGTCGGTGTTGCCCTGCTTGAGATAGAAGGTGCCACCTGAGATGTAAGGGATGTACATCTTGGAAATCTTGGAATACTGACCCTCGGAAGCGCCTGTACGGTCCATAGACATAATGAAGATGTGCTCAGGTCCATCGGACTTCTCCACGTCGTAGATGGCCATCAGGTCGTCATCGAAGTGATAGGTCGTCTGGGCAGGGTCGTCGACCACCTTTGCGGCAGCCGCGAGGGCCTTCTGGTAATAGTCCTCCACATCGTAGGACATTTCCGAATAGCGAGGAGCGCCGCTTTCCTTTGCAGTGGCAAGGTAGAGATATGCCTTTGCCTGCAGGGCCAGGGCTGCCACCCTGTCGGTGCGGCCGGTCTGAGGCTTGTCATATATAGGCATCAGATCCACGGCCTTGTCGAGGTCGGAGAATATCTGGTTCCACATCACGTCCAGGTTCTCTGCAGGAGGCATAGTGGCGTCCTCGATGGTCCTGGTAGGCTTGATGTGGATAGGCACACAGCCGAAGTTGCGGGCCAGGCAGAAATACGAATATGCCCTCATAAAATAGGCCTCGCCCACATAACGGTTCTTCAGGTTCTCGTCAATATTCATCTTAGCCACGTTCTCGATCACAGAGTTCGCGCGGTTGATGGTGATGAACGAATACTTGTAGAAGTTGTAAAGGGTCGTGTTGGTGTTGAAGGTCTTCATCTTCCAGCCGTCGAGTTCCTTGGTGGCAGCCGTCGCGTCGCCCTTAGGCGTCATAGCGTCGGTGTTCATATCGCCCAGGAAGACGATGGCACGGGAATATTCGATGTAGTTGATGGCATCATATATATAATTGGTACCGGACTCCGCGTCGGCAACTGTCTTGTAGAAGTTGTTCTCCGAATAGAAGCCGTAAGGATACTCCTCCAGGGAGCAGCCGCATACGAGTACGAGACCCGCGAATATCATTGAAATCTTTTTCATATCTGCTCCTGTATTAGAAAGTGAAATCAACGCCGAAAGTGAATTTGCGAAGTCTTGGATAGCCGCCGCTGTAAATGCCGGTGGCGCTGACCTCCGGGTCATATCCGCTGAACTTCGTGAAGGTATAGAGATTGTCGCCGCTCACATAGAACCTGAGCTTGCGGCCGTAATCCTTCTTGGTGTAATGCCAGGTGTAGCCGAGGGTGGCCGTCTGGATTCGTACGAACGAACCGTCCTCGATCCACCAGTTGGAAAGTTTGGTCTGGCGGTTGTCGTTCAGACGAGGATAGTCGTTGGTCGGATTGTCGACCGTCCAGCGCATAGGCTGGTTGGAAGGCATTGAGAAACGCTTGGTGTTGAGCACGTCGTTTCCGAATACACCGTTGAAGAAGATGCTGAAATCAAGGCCCTTCCAGCTTGCGTTCAGGGCAAGGGAAGTGGTGAAGTCAGGGTTAGGGTCACCGATGATGCAGCGGTCGTCCTCGTTGATGGTGTCAAGCCTGTCGGCATTGTAGATGTTCACGTACTTGAACTCACCTGGCTGGGCATCGTCGCCGCTGAGGCCGGCGTCAAGGCCTTCTGCAAGGCTCTGCACGACGCCGTTCACGACATAGCCGTAGAAGACATACATCGGCTGGCCGACGGCGAGGATGTTGGTATAGGAACGATACTGCTCGAGGCTGTTGCCGTAGAACTCGAACTGCATTCCGGTGCGCGTGTCGGTGTTGAGACCGGCCTCAACGGAATTGCCGAGGCTGAGCACCTTGTTGCGGTTGAGGGAGAACACGAAGGTACCGCCCACGTTCCAGTCGCGGTTGCGGAAGAATACTCCGTCGAGAGTGACTTCGAAGCCCTTGTTTGCAATCTCACCATCATTCACCCACATCTTGTCATAGCCCGAAGATACGGCGATGTTGCGCTGACGGAGCAGGTCGGAGGTGTGCTTGTAGTATGCGTCGATGGTAACGTTCAGCCTGTTGTCGAAGAAGGAGGCATCGATACCGAAGTCGACCTGGGAAGTGGTCTCCCACTTGAGGCCGGTGTTAGGGATGCCGCTCCATACGGCGTAGATACCACCCTGGCCGGTGTAACCTGACTGATAGCCAGGACCGATGGCGGTCACCCACTGACCGTCAGTGTAGTATTTGTGCTGGCCGTAGCGGCTGAGGGTCTGATATGCGGAGATGCCCTGGTTGCCGCTGATACCGTAGGAAGCACGGAGCTTGAGCAGGTCAAGCCATTTCACATCCTTGAGCCAGCTCTCCTCGTTCATCTTCCAGCTGAATGCACCTGAAGGGAAGAATGCCCACTTGTTGTTGGCTCCGAACTTGGAGGAGCCGTCGGTACGGGCCGTGAAGGTCACGAGGTAGCGGTTGGCATAACTGTAGTTGAGTCGGAGCATACCGGAAACGAGCTCGGTCTTGTAAGCGCTGTTGCTGATCTGGTATTTCTCAGGATCGCCGGCTGCGAGGTTCTCGTTGCCGAGGCTCTCGTTCACGAAGCCGACTGCTGCAAGGCCAGAACTGCGGGAAGAGTAGTTCTCGTAGGAGTAACCGGCCATCGCGGTGACGTGATGCTTCTCTGCGAAGGTCTTGTCGAAGGTCGCGTATGCCTCGACTACGATGTTGTTGTCCTTCCAGTTCTGGATTCCGCCGTAGCCGTCGTTGAATACGCCCTTCTGGGTGTATTTCTTCGGATAATACACGTCCTGGACAGTCTCGCCGTGCTTGTAGTTGAGCTGGGCGGTGACATTCAGGCAAGGCAGGATCTGGTAGTCGGCTCCGAAGTAGGAGATGAGGTTCATACCCGTCTTGTCGTTCTTCTGGAGTTCTGTGATTGCGAGAGGATGATAGTAGTCCTGCACGCTGTACTGCCAGTAGCTGCCGTCTTCGTTGTAAACCGGGAAGATAGGGTTACGGTTATATGAGAGGTAACCGTTGTCGTGGCGCTTGCTGCCGGTAATGTTGGCGCTGGCCTTGAGCTTGAGATTGTCGATGATCTTGTGCTCGACCGCGAAGTTGCCGCCATACTTGTAATAGCTGTCCTTGATATAGATACCGTTGTCCAGATAGTAGTTCGCAGAGGCAGTGAACATAGTCCTGTCGTTGCTGCTCTGGATCTGGATGGTGGTGTTGTCGGACACCGGACAGGCGCGGAACACGATCTCATCCCACTTGGTATTGGTATCCCAGGTGGTCTGGAGTTCGTTGATGGACGGATAATAGATGCCGTTGGTGTTCACAGCACCGACATACTGCTCGGTAAGGCCTGCATTCTTGCGGCCCTCGTTGGATATCATAGCCATCAGCACCGGATCGCGCCAGATGTCGAGCGGAGTCGAGAAGGAGGAGATGGTGGTCTGCTGACGCACGCTCACCCTGGTGACGTTGCCCTTTGCCTTGCGGGTGGTGATGAGGATGACGCCGTTGGCGCCGCGGGAACCGTAGATTGCAGATGCGGATGCATCCTTGAGCACCTCCATCGAGATGATGTCCTGAGGGTTGATGGAGTTCAGGGCACCAGCCTCGCCGTATGGGAAGCCGTCGATGACCACCAGCGGAGAGTTGGAACCATTGAGCGAGGAGTTGCCTCGGATGCGTATGGTCGAACCAGCGCCAGGATCCTGGGAGTTGTTGATGACCTGCACACCTGCCACACGGCCCTGAAGCAGTCCGTCAATGGAACTGGACGGGGTGTCGGTGAGGATTTCGGTCTTCACTGAAGAAACCGAACCGGTGAGGTCGCTCTTCTTCATCTGGCCGTAGCCGACTACGACAGTCTCTTCGATGAACATCGCATCCTCTTCGAGGACGATGTCAATCTTGGCCCTGCCGCCGACAGCTATCTGGACGCTCTTGAAGCCGAGGCATTCGACTGCGATGGTGGCATCAGCAGGGACGTTCCTGAGAGCATAGTCTCCGTCGATGCCGCTGATAGTACCGATGGTCGAGCCCGGCAGCACGATGCTCGCACCGACCACTGGTTGTCCCGTCACATCGCGGACGACACCGCTGACGCTAAGCTTCTGGTTGGTCTGAGCAAACGTGAAGACGCTCGCCGCCATAAGGACGACGAGAATCTGGATTGCTTTGAATATATGTTTCACGATAAAGTGGTTACAGTATGTCGTTTAAGAGGAGCACATTGTCCATCTCGGTGTAGGCCTTGAAGTCAGGCTCAGTCATCTCACCCGGATATGTGCAGAAATAATGTCCCTTGTGAGCCTCATCGCTGGCATTGCGCCAGGTGAGGGCGTAGAGCACGTTGTAGCCTTCGAGGGAAGCAGCAAGGCCCTCCGTCCACCACTGTGGATCAGGAATTCCTTCGGCGCCGGTCTCAGCCACGGTTATGAGCTTGTGGTGTTTCTTGCCAAGGGCGGTAAGGACGTCGAGGCTGCCGCGCATCTTCTTCACGAAGTTCTCTCTTGCCTGCAGGATATCGTCGTTCTTCCACCAATAGCAGTCCATACCGATGATGTCCATATACTCGTCGCCAGGATAGGATGCCTCTACGATTTCGGCATCCAGGCAGAAGCGTACGTCAGGAGAAATAGCCCAGAGCATATTGTCCAGGCCCCTCTCCCCTACCAGATAGTCGTAGGTCATACGCCAGAGGGCGATGTAGTCTTCGTTGGTGCACTTGCCGTCCACACCCCACCAGAACCAGTTTCCGGTATGTTCGTGCCAAGGACGGAAGATGAAAGGAATACGCTCACCGTCATCAGAGACGATCGTATCGAAAAAGTCTGCGAGGGTGCCCATCCAGCCCATAAACTTCTCGTGCTCGCTGCCACCCGGAAGTATGGACTTCACGACCTGGTCGGAGCTGACATCCCAGGCCGATCCGCCGGTGAGCGGGTTGCGGCAATGCCAGGAGAAAGTCACGATGCCCCCGCGCCAGTAGTGGGCAAGGGCCGCTTGACGGATATAATCGAAGCAGACGCTGTCCAGGCTGTATTCGCCCTGAAGCTCGATTTCTCCGAGTTCGAAGCCTACGACTGCAGGAAAGTCACCGGCGCAGGAAAGCACGTCGGAACGGCCGAAATCCTGGGGGCCGTCGATGTTGATGTTCCAATATGTTCCGTAGAGGAGATCGTCCTGATGAGCCACCATATGCTTGCCGCTCGCAGCGATTTTCTCAAGGCGTGCAAGAAGTGCTTCGGCCTCCGGACTATGTTTCGGAGCCTTGTTCCCAGTACAGGAGATGACGGCCGACGCCAAGGCGAGGGCCATAGTAAGTTTAGAAAGTGTTCTCATTAATCACGTGATTTCCTCAAAAATAATAATTATTTTGAGAAATGCACGTTATTCGACTGTAAACCTGTAAGTTCCG
This sequence comes from Bacteroidales bacterium UBA1745, assembly GCA_002314885.1. GTDB lineage: Bacteria > Bacteroidota > Bacteroidia > Bacteroidales > UBA932 > Cryptobacteroides. Next base: position 9,949 of record DCHT01000051.1, read on the forward strand.
GAACCGATTGAATATTTCACAAGCCCTCCCGGCTGCTGACTGCCCTTGACGGAACGGTCGTCGCAGCGCATCACACGGCTGGCGTATGCCGGCAGGATTACATCGGCCGTGGTGTTTACCGGCACCTCTACCTCGAGGGTCCTGAGGTCGTCGTTCACAGCCGTCCACTTCGCATAGACCTTTCCGTATGGGGTAACTGTAGAGGCCTCCATCCACTCGAATCCGCCGCCCACGTGAGGCTGGATGAGAATGGTCTTGTAGCCCGGAGAAGTCTCGCGTATGCCCACGGCGCTGCGGTAGAGCCAGTCCCCGACGGCACCGAAGGAATAATGGTTGAAACTGTTCATTCCGTTGTCCGGGATGCTGCCGTCCTTCTTCATACTGTCCCAACGCTCCCAGATGGTGGTAGCGCCCATAGAAACCGGGTAGATCCAGCTCGGGCAGGTCTTCTGGAGCAGCAGTTTGTAGGCCACGTCGCTGCGGCCGTTGTCGGTGAGCACCTCGCAGATGTAAGGCGTGCCGAGGAAGCCGGTGGTCATATGGTCCTTGTAGGCCTTTATGTTCGCCACAAGCCTTTCAGTGGCCCTGCCGTTCATAACGGATGGGATCATTCGGAACTTGAGGGCGAGGATGTAGGCCGTCTGGGTATTGGAGGAAACAAGGCCGTTAGGGGTCACATATTCGTCCATATAGGCCTTGCGTACCTTTTCGAGTATGTTCCCATAGTATTCGGCGTCGCGCCTGTTGCCGAGCAAGGTTGCCGACTCGCTCAGAATGCGCAGCGAATTGGCATAGAAGCACTGGGCAATGAGTTCCTTGCTGGTGACAGCCGACTGACCGTCCCTGTCGTTGTCCTTGCTCCAGAAGAGCCAGTCACCGTAGTGGTCGTCGCCCTTCATCAGCCAGCCAGTGTCCTTGGTCCTGGCTATGCAATTCTCCACCCAGGCCTTCATACTCGGATACTGCTGTTCCAGGATGCCGAGGTCGCCGTATGCCTGATAGTGGTTCCACGGGATTATGGTGCAGGCGTCAGCCCAGCCGGTCGCAAAGAGGCGGCCCTTGCTGTCCGGGAACACATCCGGGATTATCCGCGGCATTCCGCCGTCTTCCCTCTGGTCCGCATACAGGTCGGCCAACCATTTGGAGAAGAAAGTGTCCACGCTGCCAAGGAAGGATGCCGTGCGGAAGAAGACCTGTGCATCGCCGGTCCAGCCGAGCCTCTCATCGCGCTGAGGGCAGTCGGTCGGAACATCCACGAAGTTGTCGTGAAAACTCCATTCTATGTTGCTCTGAAGCTGATTAATGGTCTCGTTGGAGCAGGCGAAATGGCCTATATCCTCAAAGCCGGAGGAGATGACCACAGCCTCGAAATCGTCAGGATTTAGTTCGCCCTTGACACCTTCCACCTTTATATATCTGAAGCCGTAGAAGGTCATATCAGGCTCGAATTCCTCGGCCGCTCCACCAGCCAGTACATAGGTGCTGGTAGTCTTGGCCTGGCGCAGGTTCACGGTGTAGAAATTGCCGTCCTGGTCGAGCACCTCCGCGTGACGGACACGGACAGTATCGCCAGGGAAACCCTGCAGGCGAACCTTCTCCCAGCCGACGAGATTCTGTCCGAAGTCCAGAACTTTTTCGCCTTTCGGAGTAGTGATCACGGCGACAGGTTTGAGGGACATACGCTTGCGCACAGGCTCGTTCACGGTCGGAACAAGCTTGTCGCAAGGCAGCAGATAGGCCTCAACCGGCTGCCAGGATTCCTTTACGGTGTGATCGATGGTCTCACCGTCGTAAATACCTGCGAAAGTGACTTCGCAAGGAGACATTTCCCAGCTATCATCGCTGACGAGCACGTCTTCCGTGCCATCGGCATATTCCACATTGACCTGCATTATCAGGAACATCTCGTCCCCGTAACGATATCTCTTGGCAGGGTCGCCGTAGCCCATTCCGGAAGAGTACCAACCAGGGGCCAGAGTAGCCTCCACGAGGTTTTCGCCGGATTTCAGGAGCTTGGTCACATCATAGGCCTGGTACTGGAGACGCTTGTTGTAGGAGGTCCAGCCCGGAGTCAGGAGATCTTCGCCGACCTTTGTACCATTTATATAAGCATAGTAGAATCCGTGGGCCGAAATATAGGCCGTGGCACGTCTGACAGCCTTTGCCGGCTTCATAGTGCCTCTGAGCCTGAACGGAGTGAAGTCCCCCACCTTGCCTATCCATTGGGCCTTCCAGTCTTCCAGACGCAGGCCCGTGGACCAGCTGCCGCTGGCTTTCTTGGAGGATTTGCCGTGGTTGTCCCACACCTTCACGCTCCAGGCGTAGCGGGTGTCGGGAGCGAGAGGCCCCTCATATTTAACGAAGGCAGAGTTGTCCGATTCCACTTTGCCGCTGTCCCACACGGTCCTGCCACCCACGCTGACGCTCACCTGATAAGCCGTCTGCATCGTGCCGTGCTCCTTGGAGGAGAGCACCCAGCTCAGGACGGGAGCCGCGTCGGGAGATATGCCCTGTGGTTCTACGAGATGGTTGGTCTTCAACGAACCGACGCTGACCTGTGCGGAGGCCAGCGTTGGTATCAGAAGCGACAGAGCCAGAATCAGCCTTGCCTTCATTGTATTGTTTCTTAAATGGTTAAACTAGCAGAGAAGTTTCTTAACGAGGGTGCTGATGACGCGGCCTTCGGCCTGCCCGGCGAGCTTCTTGGTGGCAACGCCCATCACCTTGCCCATATCCTGAGGCTTGCTTGCACCAACTTCGGCGATGATGCCCTTGAGTATCTCCTCAACTTCGGCCTCGCTGAGCTGCTTAGGGAGATATGGCTCCATTGCGGCGGCCTCCGCGAGTTCATTGTCGGCCAGTTCCTGGCGTCCGCAGGCCACATACTGCTCTGCGCTCTCCTTGCGCTGCTTCACGAGCTTCTGGATGAGCTTAACGACATCCGCGTCAGCCACTTCACCGCTGCCGCCTTCCGCGGTCTTCGCGAGGAGGATGGCTGCCTTGATTGCGCGCACTGCTGCGAGCCTTACTGCATCGTGGGCCTTCATTGCCTCAACGATATCTTTCTGAATCTGTTTCTCGAGTTCCATATTATTGTTCTTATTTATAGTCAGTACTCCGCAAATCTACTAAATTTTGCCTAAATTAGCGAGGTCGTGTACTGTCGGATGAAGCATTTATCATTAAAAGGATTCATTTTTTCTGCTCTGCTCCCGGTGCTGCTGTTCAGCTGTACCAAGGCTCTCGAATTGCCTGAGCAGCCGCTTGGATATGAGGAACTGATTGATGTCTATGAAGCTGGTATCCCTTTCATTGAAGCGAAGTACACCTCCTCTGCCACCGTACTCTCCTTCGAAGGCAGGAAAGTATCCATCCCCAGCAACGGAATCAAGATCAACGACCATAGAAGCTCGACAGTCCCTGCCATCTGCAGGACCAACGGCAAATGGCTCATCGAAGGGGAATTCTGCGGCATACTGGACTATCTGGGTGTAGCGGACAGACAGTGCTGCCCCGTCTATGTCTGGATAGACAAAGAAAGTCTGCATATGGTCATTGCGAACGGCAACAGATACCATTATCCAGCGATGGTGACGGTACCGGAGGAGCCACGCAAGTTCAAGATTCCGACCTTGAAGATCACCACCACAGCCAATGCCCCTGTCGCAAGCAAGGACGAATATGTGAACGGTACCTTGCTGCTCAACGATGCAGACGGCACATACGGAGAGAAGAACTGGCTCGGCAACATCAAGATCAAGGGCAGAGGCAACTCCACCTGGGGAATGCCGAAGAAGCCATACAAACTGAAACTGGAAGAGAAGACCTCCCTGCTGGGAATGCCGGCCAACAAGGACTGGGCGCTTATGGCGAACTACTCCGACAAGTCACTGCTGCGCAACAAGACAGCAATGAAGGTCTCCGAGATCTGCGGTATGAGCTGGACGCCTAAGATGGTCAGCGTGGAAGTCTATCTCAATGGCGAATATCTTGGAGTCTATGACCTCTGCGAACACAAGGAAGTCGCAAAGAACAAGGTCAACATCGACATAGTCAAGGAGACTGACAACGAGGGCGATGCCCTTACCGGCGGATACTATTTCGAGATTGAGCAGAACACCGACGAGCCTGTCTGCTGGTGGACCTGGAAGGGCGTACCAATGATGTTCCTGGAACCGCAATACCCAAGCGACAAGCAGTTGGAATACGTGAAGGACTACTTCTACAAATTCGAGCAGGCCCTCTTCAGCGATGACTTCGCGAGCGTGGCCAACGGCTATGCAAAGTACATAGACGTGGATTCTTTCGTGAACTACTTCATCATCCAGGAACTCAGCAAGAACGTGGACGGCAACACCCGCAAGAGCACCTTCATCACCAAGGAGCGCGGAGGCAAGCTGGAGATGTACCACGTGTGGGACTTCGACCTGGCCTTCGGCAATGCTGACTACTTCGACTCAAATGTGGGCAACGGACCTCAGAACTGGTGGATAAAGAGCTACGGCTGCCAGGGATATCACAGCGGCTGGTATTGGAGGCTCTTCCAGGATGCCAATTTCGTGAAAAAAGTCAAGGCACGCTGGCAGGAGGTCAAACCTAAGCTCGAACTTGTCCCCGACTTCATTGATCTCTGGGCCGCTGAACTGCAGGACAGCCCGGTACGGAATTTCGACAAGTGGCAGATACTCAAGATCTACGTATGGCCTAATGTGAAGATTCCAGGCACCTATCAGGGCGAAATCGACTACCTCAAGGAATTCTACACCGAACGGCTCAATTGGATTGACAATAACATTGACAGATTATGAACAAAGAACGCATCGTATTCCTGGACTGGCTGCGCGTGACGGCCTGCCTGATGGTCATCATCACCCACTGCACGGAACCTTTCTACCTGGGTGGTGACGGAACATATATTGCAAGCCTAAGCGACGGCATCTGGTGTACGCTCATCAACGCATTCGTGCGTTCCTGCGTCCCTCTCTTCGTGCTGACTTCAAGTTACCTGCTCTTCCCGGTGAAGAGCTCCACGGCTGATTTCTTCAAGAGGCGCGGTCTCAGGGTAGTCCTGCCGCTGATTCTCTGGATAATCATCTATTCCCTGCTCTACCCTTCCGCAGAGGGCGCCAAGGACAATCTCCTGCGCTGCTTCTTCGGTTTCCCTGATCCGGCAGGCCATCTCTGGTTCGTATATATGCTGATCGGCGTCTATCTCCTTATGCCGCTGCTCTCACCTTGGGCCGAGAAAGCCAGCAGGAAGGAACTGCAGCTCTTCCTGGGCCTCTGGTTCCTCACCACTACGATACCGTTCCTGCGTCAGGCCAGCGTGGCCCTCTTCGGCACCTGGGCATTCTGCGGCGAGGCGAATTGGAATGAATTCGGCGTATTCTATTACGTCAGCGGATTCATCGGCTATCTCGTGCTGGGATACTACCTCAGGCGCGAAGTGCCCGAACTGTCCTGGAAGAAGACTCTCGGCATCGCAGTTCCGGCATTCTTCATCGGCTATCTCATCGCCACGGGCTGGTTCTGGCAGGCACTCGGATGGGACGCTTTCCGCACCCAGTCCGCAGTCGCTGACGGCTTCCCTGTCAACGAGCCGATTTCACTCGCAGTGAATATGGAGACGAGCTGGCGCTTCTGCTCGATAGGCGTGGCCCTGATGACGGTCGCTGTCTTCCTCATCTTCCGCAAGATAAAGGCAGACGGGAAGTTCTATCAGAAGATAGTCCTCCCCGTCTCTAAAGCCAGCTACGGCGTATATCTGATGCATATGGTCGTGCTACTGCTCGTCCACGGATGGCTCCGTCCTCTCTGCGAGGCATCAATGTCGCCTGTCCTTGCGACACCAGTCTGCATCTTCGGCAGCGCCATAATCACTTACTGCAGCTGCTGCATCATAGCAGTCCTCGTGCAGAAGATACCTTATATAGGTAAATATATAGTAGGATAATTACTCCTCGACTTCCTTCGGTTTCTCCTCGTTCTTCGAGAAGAACTTATACTGGAAGAGTATCAGGTAGAACGCTCCCACGGTCACGCAGCTGTCGGCGAAATTGAACACCGGCTTGAAGAAGATGCACTCTCCTGCGGCGTTGCGGATGAGAGGGAACCAGAACATATCCACCACCTTGCCGAAGAGGAAGCCGAAAGGGGCACCTGCGACGCGGAGCTCAGGCCAGATGATGCCATAGAGCATACAGTCGACTATGTTGCCGAATGCACCGGCTGTGATGAGCGTAAGGCCAATCAGCACACCAACGGGAGTCTTAGGATCCTTGCGCAGCTTGTTGATCCACCACACTAGGAAGCCGAAGAGGCCGAGACGGAACACTGAAAGGCAGACCTTCACATAGACTCCGCCGTTGGAGCCCATTCCGAAGGCCATACCGGCGTTCTGGACATATACAAGCTGGAACCATCTGCCTATGACCGGAATTGCCTCATAGACGTCCATATTCGTCTTGACCAGAACCTTGATGATCTGGTCAATGACGATCAGGAGTACGCCAAGAAGCAGGAGCCACAAGCCCTTGGACTTTGACTTTTCCATTACTTGCCCTGCTTGTTGAGCATTTCCTTTGCCTCTACGGAAAGGGTTGCGTGAGGAACGAGACGGAGCCTCTCCTTAGGGATGAGCTTGCCTGTGACACGGCAAACGCCGTAGGTCTTGTTCTCGATGCGTACGAGCGCGGCCTCGAGGTTCTGGATGAACTTCGCCTGGCGCTGCACCTGAAGGCCTACCTCTTCCCTTGAAAGGGTAGCTGCGCCCTCTTCCATTGCCTTGAAGGATGGAGCGGTGTCGTCGATATCATTGCTGTCCTCGCGGGTCATAGTAGCGCGGAGAGTCTTATACTCGGCTCTTGCGTTCTCGAGCATTTCAAGGATGATAGCCTTGAACTCCTGGAGTTCCTCGTCGCTATAGCGTACGCCAGACTCAACTTTCTTTTCTTCTGCCATAATTATATTCTGTTAACTGTTATTCTGATTGTGCCGTCGTTCCACTCGACCTCTGCGCCGTTGGCTGCCTCTTCGCTGAAGACGACAGACTTTGCGAGAGTCTGAGTGCCGATGTAGGCTGCGTGCTCAGAGAGAGATGCCTGAATCTCTTCAGATGCTGCACCCTCTGCCCAAATTGCCACATTGATGCGGTCGACCACGTCGAAGCCGCTGTCCTTGCGGAGGTTCTGGATACGGTTCACGAGCTCGCGGGCAGTGCCCTCGCGGATGAGTTCCGGAGTGAGGGTCACGTCGAGAGCCACTGTGAGAGGGCCTTCTGTCGCAACGAGCCATCCTGGCATATCCTCGGATGAGATCTCATAGTCGCCTGCCTTGAGGACCACGTCGCCTGAAGGAAGGTTCAGGGTGTAGCCTTCCGGAGCCTGCTCTATGCCTGCAATCTGCTCCTGGGAGAGAGTGCCGAACGCTCCGGCGATCTCCTTCATCTGCTTGCCGTAGATCTTGCCGAGAGTCTTGAAGTTAGGCTTGATCTTCTTGGTGATGATGCCCACGGTGTCGTGGATGAACTCTGCGTCCTTCACGTTGACCTCGGTCAGGATGATGCCCTTCACGAGTTCGAACTGATCCTTAACCTTGTCGCTGAGGACTGGGATGACGAGTCTTGAGAGAGGCTTGCGGACATTGATGCCGACCTTCTTGCGGAGGGCGAGCACCATTGAAGATGACTTCTGCGCGAGCACCATTCTCTCCTCGAGGTCCCTGTCGATGAGGCTCTCGTCGCATACAGGCATTGCCTGGTAGTGGACTGAGTCTGCCTCAGGAACGAGGTCGAGGTAGAGACGCTCTGAATAGAACGGAGCGATAGGAGCGGAGAGCAGAGCCACGTCCTTGAGCACCTCATAGAGGGTCTGGTAGGCTGCGAGCTTGTCCTCTGCCACACCGGCACCCCAGAGACGCTTCTTGTTCAGACGGATGTACCAGTTGCTGAGGTCATCGCCCACGAAGTCCTGGATGAGACGGCCTGCGAGGGTCACGTCGTAGTCCTCGTATGCAGCCACAACGCCCTTCACGAGGGAATTGAGGCGGCTTATGATCCACTTGTCGAACTCGCTGCGGCTTGCGTATGGAACGAGAGGGGCAGACGGGTCGAACTTGTCGATGTTTGCGTAGAGGGCGAACATCGAGTAGGAGTTATAGAGGGTTCCGAAGAACTTGCGGCGTACTTCCTCGACGCCGGTAGTGTCGAACTTGAGGTTATCCCAAGGCTGGGCATTGGTGAGCATATACCAGCGGAGGGCATCTGCGCCATAGGTGTCGAGAGCCTGGAACGGATCCACGGCATTGCCAAGGCGCTTGCTCATCTTGTCGCCCTTCTTGTCGAGGACGAGACCGTTGGAGATCACGCGCTTGAAGGCAGGAGTGCCGCTGATCATAGTGTGGATTGCGTGGAGAGTGTAGAACCAGCCACGGGTCTGGTCAACGCCCTCGGCGATGAAGTCCGCAGTGCAGCCGAACCTAGGGTTCTCGATGCCGCGGAGACCTTCCTGAGCGTAAGGCATTGCGCCTGAGTCAAACCACACGTCGATGAGGTCCTTCTCGCGTATCATCTTCTTACCGGAGGCAGATACGAGGTAGATCTCGTCTGCGTATGGGCGATGGAGGTCGATCCTGTCGTAGTTCTCCTTGCTCATATCCTCAGGGTCGAAGCCCTTCTCGCGCATAGGGTTTGATGCCATATAACCAGCTGCAACGGCTGCGTCGATCTCGTTGAAGAGCTCCTTCACGCTGCCAATGCACTTCTCTTCCTTGCCGTCCTCGGTGCGCCAGATCGGGAGCGGAGTGCCCCAGTAGCGGCTGCGGCTGAGGTTCCAGTCCTGGATGTTCTCGAGCCACTTGCCGAAACGGCCGGTGCCTGTTGCCTCAGGCTTCCAGGTGATGGTGTCGTTGAGCTTCATCATCTCCTCGCGAACTGCAGTGGCCCTGATGAACCAGCTGTCGAGCGGATAGTAGAGGACAGGCTTGTCGGTCCTCCAGCAGTGAGGATAGGTATGGGTGTGCTTTTCTATGCGGAATGCCTGGCCCTTGGCCTTGAGCATCATACAGATGTCGATGTCGAGGGTAGGAGCGTCAGGGGCGAGGGTGGCGTCGTATGCGTTCTTCACATAGCGGCCAGCCCACTCTGCATAGTTGGCTTCGTTCACATATTTAGCGCGATAGTCGGCGTCCATATCCTCCAGACGGAAGAAGCGGCCCTGACGGTCGACCTGTGCGAAGAGGTCGCCGTTGGCGTCGGTGACCCAGATACCAGGTACGCCTGCCATCTTGGCCACCTTGGCGTCGTCTGCACCGAAGGTAGGGGCGATATGCACGATACCAGTACCGTCCTCGGTAGTCACATAGTCGCCGAGGATCACCTTGAAGGCACCGTCGGTCTCAGGTGAGAACCAAGGGATGAGCTGGTGGTACTGGATGCCTGCCAGGTCGCGGCCCTTGTATTCGCCCTCAAGCACACGGAAAGGCACCTTGCCATTGAACCAGTTGCCCACGAGGGCCTTGGCAACGACGTAGATGGCCTCTTCTCCGGTGTATGGATTCTGGGACTGCACCCTCACGTAGTCGATGTTAGGACCTACGCAGAGGGCCGTGTTTGAAGGCAGGGTCCAAGGCGTGGTGGTCCAGGCGATGAAGAATACAGGCAGAGTCTCGCATTCGAAGAGCTTCTGGGACTTCTCGTCCTTGATCACCTCGAACTGAGCGGCTGCGGTGGTATCCTTGACGTCGCGGTAGCAGCCCGGCTGGTTGAGCTCGTGGGAGCTCAGGCCGGTGCCGGCAGCTGGAGAATAAGGCTGGATGGTGAAGCCCTTGTAGAGGAGGCCCTTCTCATAGATCTTCTTGAGGAGATACCAGAGAGTCTCGATATAACGGTTGTCGTAGGTGATGTATGGATCATCCATATCCACCCAGTAACCGATGCGCTCAGTGAGGGACACCCATTCCTTGGTGTACTTCATAACCTCCGTACGGCAGGCCTGGTTGTATTCCTCGACAGTGATCTTCTTGCCGATGTCCTCCTTGGTGATGCCAAGCTTCTTCTCCACACCGAGCTCAACTGGGAGACCGTGAGTGTCCCAGCCGGCACGGCGGTTCACCTTGTAACCGCTCTGGGTCTTGTAACGGCAGATGGAATCCTTGATGGAACGGGCCATCACGTGGTGGATACCAGGCATACCGTTGGCTGAAGGAGGTCCCTCGAAGAAAATGAACTCAGGTGCGCCTTCCCTCACTTCGAGTGACTTCTCGAATGCGTGGTTCTTTTTCCATCTCTCGAGGATCTCATTACCCACTGTAACGAGGTCAAGGCCCTTATACTCTTTGAATGTCATAATTTTTACCTAATTTTGCAGTCCCACAAGGGGTCTTTATTTTTAAGGCTGCAAATATAGATATTTGCATAAATACTAGCAAATTTTTAATGGCAACTCTCGATATCGCAATACTCGTCTGCCTGGGCATTTCCCTGGGCGTCGGAATATGGAAAGGACTGATTTCGCAGCTCGTCGCAGTGGTGGCGCTGCTCGGCAGTGCGTGGGCCGCAATGAAGTTCAGCGAGGCGCTCGCAGGCTGGCTGGGAGGCTTCCTGAGCGACCTCACCCCTGTCGTCCTGAAGGTCATCGCATTCATCCTGATCTTCGTCTGCGTGACCCTGATCATAGGAATCCTCGGCAGGATACTCGAGAAATGCATCAAGCTGGTTATGCTGGGATGGGTCAACAGGCTTCTCGGAGCCGTAATCGCAGTCTGCGTGTGCCTGCTCATCCTCGGCCTTGTCAGCGTTCTCTTCGACACCATCTACTCGCAGTACGCCCTCGTCAACGAGAAGACCGAAATTCCGGCCTTCATCTCGTCGTCGATGCTCTACGAGCCAATTCACAAATTCGGATCCTGGGTATTCCCTTACCTGAGCAAACTGTCCGTCTGATATGGAAAGAATAATCCTTCTTGAGACCTCCACCGCCCTCTGCTCCGCAGCACTCGTCGAGGACGGAAAGATCACAGCATACAAAGAGAGCACCGAGCCACGCGCCCACGCCTCCCTCACCGCCGTTTTCGTCGATGAGATGCTCAGGGAAAAAGGCCTCCGCATCCAGGACTGCGACGCCGTCTGCGTCAGCCTCGGACCGGGCTCATATACAGGTCTCAGAGTGGGTGTCTCAACGGCCAAGGGACTCTGCTTCGGAGCGGGCATTCCGCTGCTCGCAGCGGGCACCCTGGACACCCTTGTCCACCAGGCCATCGACGAGGGTCTCGTACCCGAAGGATGCACCCATATCATACCTATGGTGGACGCCCGCAGAATGGAGGTCTACACTGCAGTCTTTTCCGCTGATGGTCAGCAACTTACAGAGACGGAACCAAAGATCGTGGACGAGACTTCATTCGCTGATTACACAGCCTCCGGAAAGGTACTTTTCATAGGCGACGGAGCCGGAAAATGCGAGGGTGTCATAGGCGGAAATTCAGTCTTCGTACAGTGCTGTCCGAAGGCCTCAGGAATGCTGAAGCCAGCCCTTGTGGAGCTGGCTTCGAAACACTTCCAGGACGTTGCGTACCTGGAGCCATTCTATCTTAAGGAGTTCGTTGCTACCGTCAGCAAGAAGAACCTTTTCTAAGACTATTTGAGAAGCGAATCGAGGAGATTCACAAGACCCTGGACGTCGGTAACTTTAGTGCCGACGAGTTCGCCGTCTGAGATGAGGAAAGTCGTCGGAATCTGAGTCACGTTGTAGAGCGATGCAACTCGGGAATTGCCGGCTGCGATGTCACACACATTGATCCAAGGCAGGTTCTGGCTCTTGACAGTAGAAGCCCAGCCGGACTTGTCGGCATCAAGGGCGACCTGATAGATTTCCAGTCCCTTCGGATAATACTTCTGATAAATAGGCTTGAGGACTTCGAGGTTAAAGCGCCTCTGCTCAGGCACGGCGTTGGTCCAGAAATGGAGCATCACGACCTTTGCCTGCACGTCGCTGAGCCTCTGCTTCTCCGCCTTGATGTCAGGGAGCACGATGTCTGGGAAGCCCACAGGGTTCGCATTCGAGAGCTGGGTGACGATGGAGAGCTGGCTCATCCTCCTGTCGGCCTCGGCACGGAGTGCCTTCACATAGCGCGAGTCAGGATAGCAGGTCTCGAGGGAGTCACACACATTCTTGAAGTGGATGGCGTCGGTATCCTGGGCAAACACCGGAAGGCTTCCGGCCTTCTGATAGAACACAGGAATGACAGCCATAGAGTGGGAATTCTCCATAAGGAAACGCACGCGGCTGCGATAATACTGGATATAGGTCTGAGTCATCTCCTTGGAAAGGATGATGAGGCTGTCCGGATTGGCGTCGATGCGGTCTGATATGTCCATCATCTCGTTGCTGAAAGCCCTGTAGTCCTTCTCAGCCTGGGAATGGAGCTCCACGGTCTCAGTGCCCTTTGCCTCGAAGTTTCCGAGGGTATCGGCCACCACGCTCACACGGTCGCCGGCATCTACGATCACGGAAGCGATCTTCACGCCTGCGCGATTGAGGTAGAAGAACTCAGGATTGCCCTTGGTCACGTCCACCTTGCAGGAGAAGCGGCCACGGCCGTCAGTCTTGATGGTGTCAACTGCCTGAAGCTTGTTGGCGTCGAGGAGATTGACGATGATTTCAGAATCAGGGGCGTCGGTGACGACGCCGGAAATCTTCGCCTTGTCACAGGCTGAAATCAGAAGGGCTGAACTGGCTGCAACAAGCAGCACCTTTATGAAATTACGATTCATTTCTTACTTGATTTTCTCGAATTCTGCATTGATGGATGCTGCAATCTGTGCAAAGCGCTCAGGCTGGAGCTCAAGCTTCTTCTTGCGGAAGTCCATATCGCCCTCGGTGTTGAGAGGCACGAGGTGGATATGCACGTGAGGAACTTCCATACCGAGTACGGCAACGCCCACCCTCTTGCAAGGGATAGCCGCCTTGATGGCCTCAGCAACCTTCTTTGCAAAGGCGCAGAGACCCTCGTAGGTCTTGTCGTCCAGATCGAAGATATAATCCTTCTCCACCTTTCTCGGAATCACGAGAGTGTGACCCTCAGCGAGAGGTGAGATGTCGAGGAAAGCGTAGTAATCCTCGCTTTCTGCGACCTTATAGGACGGGATTTCACCCGCAGCTATCCTTGTGAAGATTGTTGCCATATTAAAGGGAAATGTCGAGAATCTCAAACTTGATGACGCCTGAAGGAACCTTGGCCTCAACCACGTCACCCTTCACGTGACCCATAAGAGCCTTGGCGATAGGAGTGGTAGCAGCGAGCTTGCCGGCTGCGAAGTCGGCCTCGCTCTCACCCACGAGGGTGAATTCCATAATCCTGTTGGCGTTGATGTTCTTCACCTTCACCTTGGTAAGCATCTGAACGCTGTCGGTGCTGATCTTGCTCTCATCGATGATGCGGGCGTTGGCAACACGGTCCTTGAGGAAGACGATGCGGCTCTCAAGCTTGCCCTGCTCTTCCCTGGCGGACTCGTATTCAGCATTCTCGGAAAGGTCGCCCTTGTCCCTGGCCTCAGCGATTGCAGCCGAGATGATAGGACGCTGAGCAAGTGCGTCAGCGAGCTCCTTCTTGAGTTTATCATACCCTTCGCGGGTTACATAATGGATATCCATATATTTCAGTGTATTAAAAAATCAAAAAAAATAAGGAGCCCTGCACCTTGCAGGACCCACGGTTCAATGCAAATATACGAAATTTTCTATTGACAAGCGAAAATTTCAACTAAATCATTGACAAACAGTCACGTTTGTCTATGGTCAGTTGATCCTTCAGGGCATCCAGTCCGGTATATTTACGCTCGTCACGTATCTTTCTTACGAAGGACAGCCTGATATCCAGGCCATATATATCCTCGTCGAAGTCGAATATGTTAGTCTCGATGGTACGGCTGCTGCCGCCCACGGTAGGGCGCACGCCTATATTGCACATACCATAGTAATTGTGGCCGAGCACCCTGACCTCCACGAGATAGACGCCGTTGCCGGGAACCATCTTGAGAGGGTCGTAGAGATGGATGTTGGCCGTCGGGAAGCCGATGGTGCGGCCCAGCTGATTGCCGGCGACCACTACCCCACGGAGGCGGTAGAGGCTTCCAAGCATCTCACCCGCAGCATCCACGCGGCCCTGTTCGAGGGCGGCGCGTATCCTGGTTGAGGAGACGGCGCTGGCGGCACTGTCCGTCACCGCATCGCAGCGAATGACGTCGAGACCGAGGCGGGAGGCCGTCTGGGCAGCCTGGTCCGGGCTGCAGCAGTCCGAGCCTATGCGGTTGTCATAGCCAAGGAGGACGGCAGAGCCGCCGAAACGTCCCTTCACCACGTCGCGCAGATACTGCTCACAGCTGAGGGAACTGAACTCCCTGGAGAAATCCAGCACCTCGACGCGATCCACGCCGAGGGACTGGATGATTTCCTTCTTTTCTTCAAGGGATGTGAGGAGCCTGAGGGTCCTGGCGTCCTTCTGCAGTACGGTACGGGGATGCGGCCAGAAAGTGATGACCATACTTTCCTCGCCCCGGGCCCTTGCTTCCTTCACAAGTTGTCCGAGCACCTGGCGGTGTCCGACGTGGACACCGTCAAAGAAGCCGGTTGCTATAACCATCTTACGAGACCGAAATCCTGGCGATGAGGCAGGTTGACGTTCTTAGCATAGATTCGGGTTGCAACCTGGTACATACCTGTCCTCTCAGGGAGGAGGCTTGCACGGTAGGTCACGATGCCGTCATTGTTCTCGGCAATCTCGAACTCAACCTTCTCCTGAATGTGGAGACGGCCGCGACGGTCAGACTCGGTGAAGAGCATTTCAACTCCAACGTCCTCTGGCCTGAGATCGCCCACATTGAGCACAACCTCTGCGGTCACACCGTTGTCGGAAGAGAGCACGTATGAGGAATCAGGCTGAGAGTATGAAACCACCTCCACGTTCTTCCAGCTGCGACGGACGTGCTTCTTCCAAGCGGAGATCTCACGTGCGAGAGCATAGTCGTCAGCGACGATCTGGGCAGTACGCTCGCCCTGAGGGAAGTAGTACTGGTTGCAGTAGTCGGTGAGCATACGGTTAGTCGTGAAGTTGCAGGCCACCTGTGCGATGGTGTTCTTGATATATCCGATCCACTCTGCGGAACGGCCGGTAGTACGGTCGGTGTTGTAGTATGCAGGAGCGATGTCGTTCTCTATAATAGTATAGATGGTAGCGGAATCGAGTTCGTTCTGGTAGCCCTGGTCGTCGTAGGTGCGCTCGAGTGGGAGAGCCCAGCCTGCGCCTTCCTTGTAGCCTTCAACCCACCAGCCGTCGAGCACTGAGAAGTGCATAACGCCGTTCATTGAAGCCTTCTCGCCTGAGGTACCTGATGCCTCCTGAGGACGGGTAGGGTTGTTGAGCCATACGTCCACGCCCTGTACGAGCCTCTTGGCAACGGAGATGTCATAACCAGGTACGAACACGATCTTGCCGATGAAGCGAGGCTGCTTGCTGATCTCGATGATCTGGCGGATGAGGTCCTGACCTGCACCGTCAGCAGGGTGAGCCTTGCCGGCGAAGAGGAACTGAACCGGATGAACAGGGTCGTTCACGATTGCGTCGAGGCGGTCGAGGTCGCTGAAGAGGAGGGTTGCCCTCTTGTAAGTTGCGAAACGGCGGGCGAAGCCTATGGTGAGGACGTCATCGCGGAGAGTTTCCTTGATGGTCACGATCTGACGAGGTGAATAGTGGCTGCTGAGAGCAGGGTCGCTGAGGCGTTCCTTGATCACGCGTACGAGCTCCTTCTTGAGGGCCAGACGGGTGTTCCATACTTCCTCGTCGCTGACACCGTAGATGCCCTCGAAGCACTTGAGGTCGTAGTGGTGGGTAGCGAACTCAGGTCCGAACACCTTTGAATGGATGGCCTTCCACTCCTTGGCGCACCAGGTAGGATAATGCACACCGTTGGTGACATAGCTTACGTGGAGTTCCTCAGGGAGGTAGCCCGGATACATATTAGCGAAGATGTCCTGGCTGACCTTGCCGTGGAGCATAGACACGCCGTTCACATTCTGGGAGATGTTGGCTGCGAGTATGGACATTGAGAACTTCTCGTTCACATTGTAGCCGTCGAGCTTGCCAAGACCCATCATAGTCTCCCAGCTGATCTTGAGTTCAGCAGGAACGTGACCGATGTACTGGCGGAGCATACCCTCGTCGAAGGCATCGTGGCCTGCAGGAACAGGAGTGTGGGTGGTGAAGAGGCTGGATGCCTTCACAACCTCGAGTGCCTCGCCGAAGTCGAGGTTCTCGTTCTGGATGTACTCACGGAGCCTCTCGAGGCCGATGAATGCGGCGTGGCCCTCATTGCAATGATAGATCTGAGGATTGAGGCCGAGGGCACGGAGAGCGCGGATACCGCCTACACCGAGGAGGAGTTCCTGCTTCAGACGGTTCTCCCAGTCACCACCATAGAGCTGGTGGGTAACCTGACGGTCCTCAGGGAGGTTAGCCTCGTAGTCGGTGTCGAGGAGGTAGAGGTCGGTGCGACCCACAGCCACCTTCCAGATGCGGGCGGTGAGGGTACGGCCAGGGAATGCCACGCTGGTGGTCATCCAGTTGCCTTCGGCGTCATATACAGGCTCTGCAGGAATCTTGAGGAAGTCCTGAGGGATGTACTCAGCCACCTGGTTGCCCTGGGCGGTAAGCTTCTGGTTGAAGTAGCCGAAGCGATAGAGCAGACCCACTGCGCAGAGGTTCACGTTCATATCGGAAGTCTCCTTTAGGTAGTCACCCGCGAGGATGCCCAGACCGCCGGAGTAGATCTTCAGGGAAGTGTCGAGACCGTATTCCATACAGAAGTAGGCGATGGAAGGATCCTTCCTGTCTGCCTTGGCTGCCATATAGCTGTTGAACTCGTCCATAACGGCGTTGAGCCTGCCGACGAACTCCTCGTCCTTTGCAAGTTCCTTGAACTTCTTGATGCTCACCTTGTCGAGGATGACCATAGGGTTGTGGCCTGAAGTGTGCCACAGGTCATAGTCGATGGACTTGAAGAGTTCCTTGGCGCTCTCATTCCAGCACCACCAGAGGTTCTTGCTGAGGGTCTCGAGACCCGCGATCTTCGAAGGAAGGTGACGGGTCACCATTACGCTCTTCCAGGTAGGAGCGTCGATTGCTATCTTTGTGTATTCCATTGCTTTCTTTGATTTATTTGCGGGAATCTCTCCCACGCGTTCAACTACTTTCTTCAAAGCCTTTGAGTAGGCTTCCTTATAATATTCTATCTGATTGTCCCAAAGTGCGATCTTTGCAACATCGGCGGCTGAATCCATATATGCCTTGCGTCCTGCGTCGTCCAGGGATGCTATCTCCTCCAGACGGGCGGTCACCGCGTCCACGACTTCGAAGTAGTTCGCGTCGTTGCGGTCCACCACCGTGATGCCGGGATGCTCCTTGCCATAGTGGTCACGCACCCACATACCGAAGCCTGCGAGGCTGGTGGTGAGGGTCGGAATCCTGAAGGCAAGGCTCTCCAGAGGCGTGTAGCCCCAAGGCTCATAGTAAGACGGGAAGAAGGTCGCGTCCAGACCCACGAGCAGGTCGTAGTACTTCATATTGAAGATACCGTCGCTGCCGTTGAGATAGGATGGCACGAAATAGACCTTCACCTTGTCACCAGGCTGGTTCTGCAGACCGACCTCGGCGAACCTGCGGGAAACGGTGTCCCATTCAGGGTTCATAAGGGCGTGAGAAACCTGGGTGACATACTGCTCGCATCCGTTGCCGGCCATCTTGGCTGCCAGGCTCCTGTCAGGTCCGTTGTGACCCGAAGGAATGAGGATGAAGGCGTGAACCTCCTTGCCTGCATATCCGTCATTGCGGAGTTTTGCGAGGGCGTCGATGAATACGTCTATGCCTTTGTTGTGATATTCATATCGTCCGCCTATGCCCACGAGGACCGCGTCCTTTGCGACTGGGGAGCCGCACATAACGGAGGCAACGGAAGTCAGTTTCGCCCTGGCAGCCTTACGGAGAGCATCGTAGTCCGCATCAGTCTGCGGAGTGAAGCTGTCCTCGAAGCCGTTAGGAGTAACCACATCCACCGGACGTCCATAGAACTGAGCACATTCCTTGGCGGTGATGTCGCTGACGGTGGTCAGCACGTCCGCATTGAGGGCGCTCTGCTTTTCAAGGGAGTTACGCGACACAACACCGATTCTCCTGGCCATTTCGTCCCCGTTGAAGGAAGAAAGCCCATCGTAGAGTGGGATGTTGTTGCCCGCGATGCAACGGCCCATCATAGTAGCGTGGGTCGTGAAAACGGTAGAGACCGGTATTCCGATCTTCTTCAGGTAGAGCAAGCCGGCTCCGGTCTGCCACTCGTGGAACTGAGCCACGACCTTGTCGGTAGAATAGAGATTGAAGTTGTAGAAACTTTCAATCACCTTACCTGCAGCAACGCCGAAGAGAGCCGACTCCTTGTAATCCCAGTTGCCCGGGAGGGAGTCTACGCCATAATCCTCCCAGATATGGGTGAGGATTTCGTTCTGGATGGGGAGGAAGCTCTTGAAATCCACAAGGATAGCGTAAGGCTTACCCGGGATGTTCCAGCGGCCGGTCCTGACCCTCAGCCCCTCAGTGTGGGCCTGAGCCTTCCAGGCCTTGAACAGGCTCGGCTCCTCGATGAAGTCAGGATTCGATTCAACATTCATCCATACGTCCGGGCCTACCATTATATGGTGTTTCCCAAGATCTGCCTTGAGATTGAGGGACTTCGTTGCAACCACGGTGTAGATACCGCCGACTTTGTTGCATACTTCCCAGCTGACCTCAAACAGGTAGTCCGGACGCAAAAGTTCGTCTTTTGTCATCTATTATTTTTTCTTAACAAGTTTTGCAGGGCCAGTCGGAACTCGTTTCGGTTTCACAACCACGATTTCCGGCTTTTCTTCGACACCCTTCTCGGAGGTCTTGATGGCATCGTCCACACGGATGCTGAAATCGCTCAGCACGTTCATATAGTTGATGAATGCCTCATAAGGTGTATCGTATGGGTTGAAGTACTTGTGCACCGCTCCATCGGAGAAGAACTTGGTACACATATAATATAAATGGTCGCTCTCCTGGAGATGGCCGTAGTCGGACCAGAGTTCCTGGTCGTTTACGATGCCGAGCTTCTCGGAGAGGCCGTAGAGCTTGTTGTAGGCATCCTGCTGGAGCTCGTTGCCGAGCCAGGCGGACACGTCGCGCTCCTCATCTGCCCAGGAGATTGCGTCCGGAACGTCGAGGACGCCGACTGAAGCGTGCTTCTTGGCAGCTTCCTTCGGAGTGACGAATTCAAACGTGCCGTCAGCAGCCACAGCAGCAGGGAGAGCCCTCACGAAATCGAAGATGCCGCTCTCAGCCTTCTGGTGCTCGCCGAAGGTCTCGTAATCCATAAAGAGATTCACGATCTCGTCCTCGGAAGCGGCAGACTTGAGCCAGCCCACATACTTCTCGCTGGAGAGTGGCCAGTTGTCCCAGGAACGGTCGGAGAAACGGAATGCGATGTCGTCGCTGAGGGAGGAATTCTTGAGCAGGAGCTTGAGCTTAGGAGCCTGGGCACCGCTGTAGATGAAGTTAGGGCTTCTCCAACCCATAACGTGCTTTGCACCCTCTGTGAGCATAGTCTTGAAACCGAGTTCATATACCATTGCGCCGATGGCGTCGGAGTAGATGAGCTCAGTGTTACGGAAGGTCACAGGAGTGACACCGAGATACTTCTCGATGGCAGCCTGATGCTTGAGGACCTGATGCTTGAACTCTGCAGGTGAAGCCAGGGCAGCCAGGGAGTGGTAGTAGGTCTCGGAAAGGAACTCCACGCAGCCTGTGTCAGCGAGAGCCCTGAAGCTGTCGATGACCTCCGGGCAGTGGCGCTCGCACTGCTCGAGGAACGAACCGGAGATGCTGAATGCCACCTTGAAGCTGCCCTCGCCCTCCTTGATCATCTGGAGGAGCTGGGCGTTCATAGGAAGGTAGCAGCGGTCAGCCACCCTACGGAGGATGGTCCTGTTCGCGAAATCGTCATAGTAATGCGAATCCTTGCCTATCTCAAAGAACCTGTACAGACGGAGCCTGGTCGGCTGGTGTACCTGGAAATATAAGCAGATGCTTTTCTTCATATATATTGAATTTTATTTTATCACTGATTCATAGACCGCCTTGATCTTGGCTGCGGCCTGGGTCCACTTGAGGGCGTTGACCTCGTCGTAGCCGCAACGGGCTGCAAGTTTGGACATAGCCGGATAGTTGAGGAGGGCATAGATTGCGTCCGCCATTGCATCGACATCCCAGAAGTCAGTCTTGATGGCATAGTCGAGAATCTCGGCACAGCCGGACTGCTTGGAAATGATGGACGGAACGTTGGTCTGCATTGCCTCCAGAGGCGAGATGCCGAAAGGCTCCGAAATGGACGGCATAATGTATACGTCCGAAAGGGCGAACATCTTCTGCACGTCGGCTCCGCGGAGGAAGCCCGTGAAATGGAACCTGTCGGAAATGCCCAGACGGGCGACGTGGCGTATGCACCTATTGAGCATATCGCCGCTGCCGGCCATCACGAAGCGGACGTTGTCGCACCTCTTGAGAATCTTGGCGGCTGCCTCGATGAAGTACTCAGGACCCTTCTGATAAGTCACACGGCCGAGGAAGGTGACGACTTTGTCCTTCACTCCCCTCTCCACCTGGATGTTGGAGCGGCCGCTGAAGTCCACTGCGTTGTGGACTGCGACTACCTTCTCAGGCGGGATGCCGTACTTGTTGATGCAGATGTTCCTGGTAAGTTCGGACACTGCGATCACCTTGTCGGCGGCCTGCATACCCCTGGTCTCGAGATCGAGCACTCGGGTGTCTATCTTGTCCTCGCTGGCACGGTCGTAGGAAGTGGCGTGCATATGCACCACCAGCGGCTTGCCGCTCACCTGCTTAGCAGCCACACCGGCGAGGTAAGTGAGCCAGTCGTGGGCGTGGATCACGTCGTACTGACCTTCATACTGCTTGGCGATGGTAGCGCCCACAAGCGCATAGCGGGCAACCTCTTCCATAAGGTTGGAACCATACTTGCCGGAGAACTTGTACTTCTGTCCATATCGGATGGAGAACTCCTCGCGGGTAGTCCTCTTCTCTTCTTCCACGATCCTGTAGAAATCCTCAGGATCCATATAAGGCACCATATTGGTACCGACCTGGACGAACTGGACCTTGCCCAGGAACTCGTCCACGCTGTGGTCGACCACGTCGACCTTGACATCGCTGGCGTTGATGATCTTCACGGCGCTTTCGTCCTCGTCACCCGAGGCAGAAGGCATCACGAAGAGAACCTCGACGTCATTGGCGGCAAGACCCTTGGTCATACCGTAGCAGGCAGTGCCGAGTCCGCCTGCAATGTGGGGAGGAAACTCCCAACCAAACATCAGAACTCTCATTTCTGCACCTCCTTGTTAGTGTTGATCATATATTCGCACCAGAGCAGGGCGGCAGTAGCACAGGCCGATGAGATGGCGCCGTGCGGCTCGTGAGGAGGGTCTCCGTCGTAGAGTTCGGAGAATGCTCCCACGCCGTGCTTGCTGATGTCGTCGTAGAAACCTTCAGTCAGCCACTCGGCCCTCTTGACGAAGGATGGGCCCCTCATCTTGAAAGCGATGCTGAGATAGATGCCCAGGAGCTCGGTCCTGGTGCAGCCGTTGTGGTATGCGAGGTCTCGGTCAATCTGGGAACCCTCGTAGATGCCGCGGTAGTTGACATTGCGCGGTGAAAGGGTCCTGATGCCCCTGCGGGTCACGAGCTCGCGCTTGGCAGCGGCCATAACGGCGGTCTTCACTTCATCGTCGATTGGGGAATATTCCACGTATGCGGCGACAAGCTGGTTCGGACGCACCTCCTGATGCATATCCGTGCTGTCGATATAGTCGCGGAGATAGCCCCAGTCAGGATTCCAGAACATCCTCTGGAAATTGGCCTTCGCGAGATCGCGGATCGGAGTCCACTGCTTCACGAACGCGCTGTCGGCGCCTGCGTACTTGGTCTCCATCTCGATTGCAAAGCTGAGGGCGTTGTACCACCAGGCGTTGGTGTCCACCTGGTAGCCCGGACGCTCAGTCACAGGGTTGCCGTTGATGTATGCGTTCATCCAGGAGAGGGCCACGTGGTCCATCTGAGCCCAGATGAGTCCGTTAGGATGGAGGGTGACCTCCTGACGGCGACCAGGGGCATAGCTTTCGATGATGCCCTTGACGGTCTCGCCGTACTTGGTCCACACCCTCTCCTCGACATCGGCGAATGCGATGTACTGCTGGAGGGTGTCCACGAGCCTGAGCGGAGCCTCAACCTGCGTAGTGCGATGGAAGAGCCTCTCCTGCTCGTCATTGATGAGCGTATCCAGCACATCCTCGAACACGGTGCAGTCTCCGTCTGCAAAGAGGGTGAGGCCCGGGAGGGCCATCACGGTCTCGCGGAGGAGGCCGGTCTCAAGCCAGGAGTGACCGGCGGTCACCTGGGACTTGCCGTTGCGGGTGCGGATGAGCAGATTGGCATTGCGGGCCATAAGGTCGTGGAAACTGGTGATCTCACCGCGCTTCCTGATATATGCGTTGAAATGCCTCTTCAGCATCTTAGGATCAGCCTCTTCCACACCTGCGGCCAGCACGAAGCTGTCTCCCTTCTTCATCTCCACGGAGAAAGTACCGGGAACGAGCAGGTCCTCGATGCAGTCGAAGCCGCGACGATACTCATCGGAGTAGGTCACGCCCTCGTACCAGAGAGGATTGTGCTTGTAGGAGGACTCGCAGCTGAGCTGGACGTTGAGGTCCGGACAGCCCCTGTACATATTGTAGGTGACGCCGCCCTCGATGCCGATGAAACCGGTGTTCGCATCGTCGTTGCGGTGCGTCAGCTGGTGGATGTTCCTGAAAGCCAGATAAGGCTTGAGCAGCAGCGTGATCTTCGACGGAGCCTCGACCAGTTCGTACTTGATGAGCACCTGATCCTTGTCAGGAGCCATCACGAACTGCTTCGTGAACACCAGTTCACCCACTTTGTAGGTGATGACAGGTGCCGAGTCGGCGTTGAAATCCACGATGTACTTGTGTCCCCTAGGCTCATACACGGTACCGTAGCGGTGTATGCCCAGGTTGAACTGGTGACCGGACTGGATGATGCTCTCATCGACGGCCGACAGAAGCAGCATCTGCTGCTCGCCGAGGTTGTCGACAGGCACAGCCAGCAGTCCGTGATAGCGCCTGGTGTTGCAGTTCACGATGGACGTGTTGCAATAGGCGCCCACCTTATTCGCGAGGATGATCTCCCTCTTGAGCGAATAGGACAGGTTCACGAGTTCGGACTTGTTGAACTTTAAGAATGCCATATATCGTTTTTAAATTTTTCTCAAAACTATCGCGGTCCTGGATGGGAGGTAGAGCATCAGCCTGCCATCGACTGTGAAGTGCCTGTCTCCATCCTTGAGCCGTCCAAAACCATCAAAAGCCGCTTCATCACTGTTCAGTACGACCTCCCATTCTCCTTCCGGGGATGCGAAACCGTAGTCAGCAAATGATGATGTGGCGTTGAAATTGAGTGCAAAGATATAATCTTTGCGCGTGAATATCAATATTTTCTTCTCCTCATCCTGGACGAGCAGTTCAGGTTTGGCGACGAGCAGTCCGTTATCGCGGACCAACGTAACCATCGCCTTGTCGAAGTTCCTGAGATACTTGTAGCGCAGGTAGTCAGGCTCGGCGAGGGACCACTGACGGCGGGCATATTTGTAGGACCAGCCATTCCCCTCGCGAGGGAAGTCTATCCATTCGGGATGTCCGAATTCGTTGCCCATAAAGTTGAGGTAACCGTCGCCGCAGGTGGCCAGGGTGACCAGACGTATCATCTTATGGAGTGCAACGGCCCTGTCGACCACCGGAGACTGGGAATCCTTGCCCATTGAAGTGTACATTTCAGCATCGGCCAGGCGGAAGATGATGGTCTTGTCGCCCACCATAGCCTGGTCGTGGCACTCCGCATAGCTGATGGTCTTCTCGTCGGCCCTCTTGTTGGTCAGCTGCCACCAGATCTCACCCACGCTCCACTGCTCGTCGGAAAGGGTCTTGATCCACTTGATCCAGTTGTCCGCCACGCCCATAGACATACGGAAGTCGAAGCCGACGCCTCCTTCCTCGAAAGGAGCCGCAAGTCCGGCCATACCGCTCACGTCCTCGGCAATGGTTATGCCTTCAGGACACATCTCGTGGACGAGCATATTGGCAAGGGCGAGATATGTAACCGCATTCTCGTCCACGCCGTTGTTGAAGTAATTGTCATATCCCACGAAGTCCTTCTCGAGGCCGTGGTCCCAGTAGAGCATAGAAGTCACGCCGTCGAAGCGGAAGCCGTCGAGCATATATTCTTCCATCCAGTACTTACAGTTTGAAAGCAGGAAGTACTTGGTCTCGCTCTTGCCGTAGTCGAAACAGCGTGAACCCCAGGCAGGATGATGTCCCTGCCAGCCAGTGTAGAAGTACAGGTCCTCGCGGCCGTCGAAGAGGCTAAGTCCCTCAGCCTCATTGTCTACGCTATGGGAATGAACGATGTCCATAATCACAGCGACACCGGCTGCGTGGGCTTCATCGACCAGCCTCTTGAACTCCTCAGGGGTACCGAAACGGGAACTGAGGGCATAGAAATTCGAAACCTGATAGCCGAAGGATCCATAGTAAGGATGCTCCTGGAGGGCCATAATCTGAATGGTATCATAGCCCAAGTCCACGATCTTAGGGAGGACCGTCTTACGGAATTCCTCGAAAGTGGACACCTTCTCGTCCTCGGAGCTCATTCCAATGTGACATTCGTAGATGAGCGGATGCTCCCTGCGGGCAGGTCTTGAGCTCTGCCACTGATAAGGCTGGACCGGATCCCACACCTGGGCGCAGAACACCTTGGAAACAGGGTCCTGGACCGCTCTGGTGGCGTATGCAGGTATTCTCTCTGCACCGCCGCCCGGCCACTCTATGAAGAGCTTGTAGAGCATTCCGTGGGAGAGGAACATATATGGAAGAGCAATCTCCCAATTTCCGCCTCCGGTAGGATGCAATTCGTAAGCAGGGGTCCTCTTCCAGTTGTTGAACTCACCCACGAGCCACATCCTGGTGGCATTCGGAGCCCACTCGCGGAACACCCAGCCGTCCTCGGTCCTGTGCAGGCCGTAATAGAGGTGGTTGTTCAGTCCGGCAGCAAGGCTTCCGTCCACGGCGATGGCATCCCTCTCACGAAGTATCATCGCGTGGCGGGCATCTATCGCTTCCTGGTACGGCTTAAGCCATTCATCGTTGTCGTATATCATATCCTTACTTTATTTCATCAACCTTCTCGCGTGCAGTACGGAGGTACTTACGACAGGCGTCGATAAGCTCCGCTGAACGCTTGATGTACTTGTCTATGTCGTCGATGCCCGTCTGTGGGTCCTCGACCTTCTTCGCAATGGCCTCGAGCTCTTCGATGGCCTTGCCGTAATCAAATCCTTCTTCCATCACAAATCTCCTTAAATATATTTATACCAATAATTTATGCCTAATGTTTCACTTCACCACAACCTCCACGCTGCCGTCGGGGAACATCACCCTCATTGTGTCGCCGCTCTTGAATGCCGAGGCCGACTTCGCCACCTTTCCGGACGCATCCAGGGCAAGGGTATAACCTCGCTTGAGTATGTTCCTCGGGTCAGCGGAGAGTATGCGGCTTTCGAGCAGGTCCACCTTCGCGGACATAGCATTCACCTTGTTCTGGAAGGCCAGCCTCAGACGGGTGGTGAAATAGGCGATGGACTCGTCCTCGGCCGCGTACAGCTCGATCAGCCAGTCCGCAAGCGCGGTCGGAGTCTTCACAAAGTGGCAGGCGACCATATCGGCCACGTGGAAGTCCTGGTCGTGGCCCAGGCCAGTGATCACAGGGAATGGACATACGGCTATGGCCGCAGCCATCTCATATTCGTCGAAGCAGGCCAGGTCCAGCTTGGAGCCGCCACCCCTCATAATCATCACGCAGTCGTAGTTCACGCCGGAGGCCTCGACCTCGGCGAGCGCCTTTGCCACTGAAGCCGGCGAAGAGTCTCCCTGCATTGCCGCCTCATAAAGGGTTATATCGTAGTAGAAGCCATACTCATTCCCCCGGATATGCTTGCAGAAATCCCTGTATCCCGCCGCATCGCGGGCCGACACGACGGCTATCTTGTAAGGCAGGTCCGGCAGAGCCAGTTCCTTCTGCATATCCATCAGGCCTTCGTCCTGCAAACGCTTGATGGTCAACTGCTTCTGCCGTTCATTCTCTCCGAGTGTGAACTCGGGATTGATATCCGTCACGACCAAGGTGAAGCCATAGAGCTCATTGTAGCTGACGCTCACTTCCAGGAGCACGTCCATACCCTCCCTGAGGGCGGAGCCGGTGAGTTCCGAGAAGCCTATGGAAATCTGGTTCCAGACATTCTTCCAGGCCACTGCACGGGCCTTTGCCACCACCTTTCCGTCAACACTGTCCGAAAGTTCCATATAGCAGTGCCCGTTTGCGCGGGCCTGCAGGGAACTGATTTCGGCCTTAACCCACACGCGTGAAGGGAAGCAAGCCTCAAGCTCCTCCCTGATCACCGCCTGAAGTTCGGCCAGAGTCAAAAAATCATTTTCATTTTCCATATTACAAAAATAACTTCTTTTCGTGATTTTTCTTATATTTGCGGGCGAATTAAGGTATGCACTTATGAAGATCAAAGAAGCCCTGTTCGCTGGCTCCAGCACAAGGATATCGGAAAGGCCGAAACAAGCGTTCCCGGAGTTCGCCTTCATAGGACGCTCCAATGTAGGAAAGTCCTCCCTCATCAATATGCTCACGGGCTCGAAGAAGCTCGCGAAGACCTCCAGCACCCCCGGCAAGACCAAGCTCGTGAACCACTTCCTCATCAACAGGGAATGGTACCTCGTGGACCTTCCGGGCTACGGCTATGCGAAGATGTCCGCCACCGGCCGCAAGCAGCTCGAGCAGGTCATACGCAACTATGTCAATCTCTCCCCGGACCTGGTAATGCTCTTCGTCCTGATTGACTCCCGCCACGACATAGGCCAGGTGGATATGGACTTCCTCTTCGAACTCGGAGAAGGTCAGATTCCTTTCGCCATCATCTTCACAAAGGGCGACAAGATGGGTCCGAACGCCCTCGCAGCCCAGATCGAGAGGATGAAGGCTCAGATACTCGAGCACTGGGAAGAACTCCCGCCTTGCTTCGTCTCATCGGCTGAAACCGGCCTGGGCAAGGAAGAGATACTGACCTACATTGAAGAAGTATTGAACAACCTCAACCAAT
The DNA here is from genome assembly GCA_002314885.1 of Bacteroidales bacterium UBA1745. Taxonomy (GTDB): domain Bacteria; phylum Bacteroidota; class Bacteroidia; order Bacteroidales; family UBA932; genus Cryptobacteroides. Next base: position 37,319 of record DCHT01000051.1, read on the forward strand.
AAATAAAATGAACAACGTACATCCTATTAAGATTTTCGCCTGCAGAAATTCACAGGACTTCGCAGCAAACGTGGCCAAGTATCTTGGCTTGGAGCTCGGCCAGATCGGCTGCGACGTTTTCAGCGACGGAGAATTCCAGCCAGTCTACCTTGAGAGCGTCAGGGGCGCAAACGTATTCATCGTGCAGTCCACCTGCCCTCCTGTAGACAACCTTATGGAGCTTCTCCTTATGATCGATGCGGCCAAGAGAGCATCTGCCCACCAGGTTTGCGCAGTTATGCCTTATTTCGGCTGGGCCCGTCAGGACCGCAAAGACAGACCTAGGGTTTCCATCGGTGCGAAGCTCGTAGCCAACCTCCTCCACGCAGCCGGTTGCGACCGCGTGATGACCTGCGACCTCCACGCCGACCAGATCCAGGGATTCTTCGACTTCCCAGTGGATCACATCTACGCAAGCACAGTCTTCATTCCATATCTCCAGGGTCTCAACAATGAGAACCTCGCCATCGCAGCCCCTGATATGGGCGGTGCGAAGAGGGCGAACACCTACGCAAAGCACCTCAAGTGCCCTGTGATCATCTGCCACAAGCAGAGGACCAAGGCAAACGTCGTCGGCAGCATCACCGCCATCGGCGAAGTTGAAGGTAAGGACGTCATCATCATCGACGATATGATCGACACTGCAGGCACCCTTACCAAGGCAGCCAACGTGCTCAAGGAGATGGGAGCGAAGAGCGTACGCGCCTGTGCAACACACGCAGTGCTCTCAGGCCCTGCATACGACAGGATCGCTGCTTCCCAGCTCGATGAGGTCATCGTTTCCGACACCATCAAGCTCAGCGACGACCCTTCAAAGGACAAGAGCAAGATCAAGGTTCTCCCTCTCGAGAAGACTTTCGCTACCATCATCAGCAACGTCTACAACTTCGAGTCAATCAGCCAGAACCTGATTTTCTAGTCCTATGCAAGTATTCCTCCTGACGCTGGCTATTGTCGCCATCTGCGTGGTGCTGTTGTGCTTCAACATCATCTTCCGCAAGGACGGCAAGTTCCCGGACACCGAGATCAGCAGCAACAAGGAAATGCGCAAGCTCGGCATCCGCTGCGCCAAGGAGGAGGAAATGAGGCTTTGGGGCAAAAAGAACAACAAACCATCCTGCAGTGACTCTTCGTGCAGTGAGTGCGCGAGCTGCGGGCTTTATAAAAAAGATTAGAATATGGCACTTGTAGCTATCGTCGGACGTCCAAACGTCGGCAAATCAACACTTTTCAACAGGCTTGTCGGAATGCGTCAGGCCATCGTTGACGAAACCGCTGGTGTAACCAGGGACCGCCACTACGGCAAGTGCGAGTGGTGCGGCAGGGAATTCTCCGTAGTCGACACGGGTGGATACACATCCAACTCGGACGACATCTTCGAGGAGGAAATCCGCAAGCAGGTCGTCCTCGCAGTCGAGGAATCCGACCTCGTCCTCTTTATGGTCGAGGCCCAGACCGGCATCACCGATTATGATGAGGAAATCGCCGATATGCTGCGTCGCAGCGGCAAGGAGGTGATACTCTGCGTCAACAAGATCGACTCGGGAGAGAAGATGTATGACGCCTACCAGTTCTATGCCCTCGGTCTCGGAGAGCTCTTCAGCATCTCCGCAGCGAACGGCGGCGGCACAGGCGACCTGCTGGATGAAATCACCCGCAGGCTCCCTGAGGAAGACGCCGCAACCAAGGCGGACGAGCACCCTGAGCTCCCTCACATCACCATCGTAGGAAAGCCTAACGTGGGCAAGTCTTCAATGACCAACGCCCTCCTCGGCACAGAAAGGAATATCGTAACCCCGCTCGCAGGCACGACCCGCGACTCCATATCCACGCTCTACAACAAGTTCGGATATGAGTTCATGCTCGTCGACACCGCCGGAATGCGCAAGAAGTCCAAGGTACACGAGGACCTCGAGTTCTACTCCGTGATGCGCGCCATCCGCGCCATCGAGCACTCTGATGTCTGCATCCTGATGATCGACGCCCAGACCGGCATCGAGGCCCAGGATATGGCCATCTTCAACCTCATCCAGAAGAACCGCAAGGGCTGCGTCATCGTAGTCAACAAGTGGGACGCCGTGGAGAAGGACACCAACACTATGCGCGAGTATGTGGAAGGCATCAAGGCCCGCATCGCTCCGTTCAACGACATTCCTATCATCTTCACTTCCGTCATCAACAAACAGCGCATTATGAACGTGCTGGAAGAGGCAATGCACGTGTACGGAAACTACTCCCGCAAGATCAAGACCGCAGAGCTCAACGACGCTATGCTGCCTGAGATCGAGAACTTCCCGCCACCTGCCTGGAAGGGCAAGTACATCAAGGTCAAGTATGTGACCCAGCTGCCTACCGCCTTCCCTTGCTTCGCATTCTTCTGCAACCTTCCGCAGTACATTCGCGACCCATACAAGAGATTCATCGAGAACAGGCTGAGAGAGAAATTCGATTTCACCGGCTGTCCTCTTACAATCTACTTCAGACAGAAATAAATGAAGAAACTCCTTCTCAAGACTGCAGCCGGCTTAGCACTCAGCTTTGCCGGCTGCGCCGTTTCTTACGGCCAGACCATCTATATGGTCTCCAACGCGCACCTCGACTCCCAGTGGAACTGGGACGTCCAGACCTCCATCAACGAATACGTCCCGGCCACCCTCTACAGGAACCTGACCCTGATGGAGCGCTATCCGGACTATGTCTTCAACTGCGAAAGCGGCATCAAGCATCAGTGGATGAAGGAGTACTATCCCGACGGCTTCGAAAAGCTGCGCAAATATGTGCAGAACGGACAATGGCACATCAGCGGCAGCTGCTGGGAAGCCAGTGACGCGAACGTGCCGTCCACAGAGGCGCTCAACCGTAATATATTATATGGTCAGCAGTTCTACGAGCAGGAGTTCGGAGTACTCAGCACGGACATCTTCCTGCCCGACTGCTTCGGTTTCGGACAGCAGCTGCCTACGGTTGCCGCCCACTGCGGCCTGATAGGCTTCTCCACCCAGAAGCTCCAGTGGCGAAACAATCCTTTCTATGGCCAGGCAAAGGAGCCGTTCCCATTCGGAAAATGGCGCGGAATGGACGGCAGCGAAATATACGTGGCACTCCAATTGGGCAAATACAGCCGCAAGTTCCAGGGCGAGGACCTCAGCGAAAGTGAGGAACTCGTGAAGCACGCGGCCAGATCCCCTCTCAACATAGGTATGTTCTACTACGGCGTGGGCGACGTCGGAGGCTCCCCTACCATCCCGTCAGTCCAGAGCGTAATGAAGGGCGTAGAGGGCAAGGGTCCGGTGAAGATCATCAGCGCCGCATCCGACCAGCTGTTCAAGGACCTCGCGGCCCAGAATCTGCCCGTAGAGACCTGGGACGGAGAACTTCTTATGGACGTCCACGGCACGGGCTGCTACACCTCCCAGGCCGCAATGAAGCTCTTCAACCGCCGCAACGAACTGCTCGCAGACGCAGCGGAGCGCAGTTCATCTACCGCCGAACTCCTCACAGGCTCAGCCTACCCAGTAGAAAGGATGAGGGAGATCTGGCGCCGCTTCATCTGGCACCAGTTCCACGACGACCTCACCGGCACCAGCATACCTCGCGCGTACGAATTCTCCTGGAATGACGAAATCATCTCCCTGCTCCAGAGCCAGGCGGTCGAGGAGACTGCAGTGGCGGCAGTGGCGGCACAGATGGACACCCGCGGCGCAGGAGAGAGCATTGTGGTCTATAACCCGTCCGCCTTCGCCCGCAAGGACATAGTCAGCCTTGAGGGCGCATTCAAGGTATATGACTCAAACGGCAAGGCCGTGACCTGCCAGATCAGCGGAGGCAACACCCTCTTTATGGCGGATGTACAGGGCATAGGCTTCCGCGTCTACAGCCTCAAGCCGGCAAAGAGCAGCGCCAGCAAGGCCAGGGCAGCCATAGCGAAGAGCCCGCTCAAGATCAGCAACAGCGTCTATACCGTCACCGTGGACACCAACGGCGACATCACTTCCATCCTGGACAAGCGCAGCGGACGCGAACTCGTAGAAGCCGGCAAGGCAATACGCCTGACCGCCAACAAGGACAACAAGTCCCACAAGTGGCCGGCCTGGGAAATCACCAAGGAGACCGTTGACGGACAGTTCGACGGCATATATGAGAACGTGGGCATCAGCCTCTACGAAAACGGAGCCATACGCAAGACCATCAGGATACACAAGAGCCTCGGAGAGAGCGATCTCGTGCAGTATGTCAGCCTCTACGAAGGCGAGATCGCCGACCGTATCGACATACGGACCGAAGTCGACTGGCAGAGCACCAACTGTCTCCTCAAGGCGGAATTCCCTCTGGGCGTAAGCAATCCTCAGGCCCGCTACGACATAGGCACCGGTTCCCTTCTGCGAGACAACAACACCCTCACCAAATACGAGGTATATGCGCAGCAGTGGGCCGATCTCACTGCAGAGGACGGCAGCTACGGCGTGTCCATTATGAATGACTGCAAATATGGCTGGGACAAGCCTGCGGACAACACCCTCAGACTCACCCTCCTCCACACTCCGGAGACAAAGAACAGATATGTCTATCAGGATCATCAGGACCTCGGTCACCACGAATTCACCTATTCCATAGTCGGACACCGCGAGGATTGGAACGCCTGCGGCACCGTAAACAAGGCGGAAAGACTCAATCAGCCTCTGCGCGCCTTCTTCACAGACGCCCACCCAGGCAAGCTCGGCAAGAGCATCTCAATGCTGAACGTCCCTCAGGGCACTTCCGTCAAAGCCTTCAAGAAGGCTGAGGACGGCGACGGCTACATCGTCCGCCTCTATGAGGTCACAGGCAAGGCCCACAAGGCAGAACTCAGTTTCGGTCAGGCTTTGGCATCAGCAGAGGAGCTCAACGGCATCGAGAAAGCTCTTGGCAAGACCTGCCCGGTCAGCGGAAAGAAGCTCTCACTGGATCTCGATGCATTTGCCCTCAAGACCCTCAGGGTAAGGTTCTCCGGCGCGGCCGAGCCAAACGCAGCAAAGCAGGCGACCCTGGAGATTCCGTACGACACCCGCGCAGCAAGCTACAACTCGTTCAGGGCTGACGGAAACTTCGATGCCAGCGGCAACAGCTACGCAGCCGAACTGCTTCCGGAATCAATCCTCCACAGGGGAATCAACTTCCCTCTTGCAGACCCCATGGGCCTCAGTGCATTGCGTTGCAACGGAGAGCAGATCCGACTGCCAGAAGGAAGGTGGAACAAGCTCTACCTGCTCGTGGCCGCCACCCGCAGCGATCTCCTCGTGCCATTCAAGTTCAGCAATGGAAATGAGGCAGTGGGCGAAAGCGAGGCCTATGTGCCTTACTTCAGCGGTTTCGTGGGACAATGGGGCCACACCGGCCACACCGAAGGCTTTATCAAGGACGCAGACATAGCATACGTCGGCACCCACACACACAGCCTCGAGGGCAACAAGGACAAGGCGTATGAATTTACATATATGTTCTGCGTACAGCTCGACGTGCCGGAAGGCGCTACCACCCTCATCGTTCCTGAGAACCGTCAGGTAGCTCTCTTCAGCGCAGTGGCAGTCCACGAAAGCAGTTCCACACAGCCAGCAAGCGACCAGCTCCGAATTGCAATAGAGAAGGCCGAGAAGCCAACGCTTTGCGAGGAACAGCTCTGTCTGGCCGCAAAGCATATCTGCGGATACAGCGGAGAGGCCCGTTCAAGCGAAAGTGCCAGGATGCTCGTGGACGAAGACACAGCCACCAAATGGTGCGATCCCGGCAAGGATGGAGAGAAATATGTAGCCTTCGACCTTGGCAGCACCAAGGGAATCAAAGGCTGGTACGTGCTCCACGCAGGTCGTGAAAGCAGGAACTACATCACAAAGGACTTCTGCCTCCAGGTGCGTACAAGCGAAGCCGACGAATGGAAGACAGTGGACGAAGTAAGGGGAAACCTCGAGAACGTAACGGACAGGACACTCGAGAAATCCGTAAGCGCACGCTTCGTCAGACTGGTTGTCACTGCCGGAGAGCAAGGTGGCAACAACATCTCCAGAATCTACGAGTTTCAGCTCAGATAAAAGGCGTGTTCCCGTTTTGAACTAAAACTTGCCCTTATTCCGATTATGAAAAATTTGAAAAATCGGAAAGGTGCTTATAATGTACAAAAAACGGGTATTTACGTACTATTTACTTAAAAATTGCAACTTAAAGTTTGGTGCATAATAATAAATCATTACCTTTGCTATCGGACAAAGGGGAAGTGATTTTTCCGATGCCCATTTGTTAAGTTCGTTTTATATACTAGTGCGGTTCCTTGGGGAGGGAACCGCACTATCATTTTATAATATGTACGCGCACGCGCGATTCTTAAAACCAGCGGGAAAGAGAGGCGAGGTTGGAAGGATTGACGATGTTCTTGCCTTCCGGAGTGTAAGCCACCTTCATAGCCTCGGCAGCAGCCTCCTCGACCTTCCTGCGGACCATCTTGGAAGTACTGTTGAGCTGACCGTTTGCAGCGGTGAAAGGCTCTGGGAGCACAACCACTGCGGCTGGGAGCCAGCGGTCAGGGAACATACCGGCCTTTGCGCCACCCTTGCGGAAGATGTTCACTTCTGCCTGAAGCTTCTCGAGCATCTTGGTCCTAGCCTCTTCGGAGTTCAGGTCAAGGCCTGGGCACTCGGCCTGGATATAGGCCTTGAGAGCATCCCTGTTAGGCACGGCAAGGAGAATGGTATAAGGATCCTGGTTGTTGTGGAGAACGGCTCCGTCGATGAACTTGGAGCTTTCCACGTAGGACTCCTCCATAAGTTCCGGAGAGTACTTCTCGCCGTCTGCAGAGATGAGCAGAGCCTTGAAGCGACCGACCACATAGAGTATGCGCCTGTCCTTAGGCCAGATATAACCCATATCGCCTGTATGGAGCCAGCCGTCCACGATAGTCTTGGCGGTGGTTTCAGGATTCTTCCAGTAGCCGGCCATCACGTTCTCGCCCCTTACTACGATCTCGCCGAGTTCGCCATCAGCGACCTCCTTGCCCTCGGAGTCGCAGATCTTGCAGTCCATAGGCTGCACGGTGCGGCCAGAGGATCCCATCACGTAGCGGACAGGAGAGTTGGCGCAGATGATAGGGGTAGCCTCGCTGAGGCCGTATCCCTGATAGATTGGAATTCCAATCGCGTAGTAGTATCTCTGGAGATCGATGTCAAGCAGCGCACCGCCGCCCACGAAGAACTTCATACGTCCGCCGAAAGCAGCCTCGCGCACACCAGTGAACACGAGCTTGTCCATAAGGGCCATAATCGGCTTTCTCCAGAAGGCAAGGCCGCCCTTGTTATAGACTTCCTTGTTGTATTTGATTGCGTTCTTGACGGCGAAGTTGTAGAGCTTCTGCACGGTAGGGCTCTTCTTGGCGATACCGGCCTCGATGCCCTTCTTGAAGTTCTTGCTGAGCGCAGGAACGGAGAGCATCACGTGAGGACGTACCTCCTTGATGGTGGTCGGAATGTTGCGGAGGGTCTCCATACCGCCCTTGCCCGCAGGCACAGTGGCGATGGAAGCACCTGAGTACATCATAATATAGAAGCCTGCCACGTGAGCGAAGCAGTGGTCGAGAGGCAGGATGATGAGCATCACATAGTCGTTAGGGATTGTGATGGCCGTCGCTGCCTGCTCCACGTTTGCGGTGTAGTTGCGGTGAGTGAGGAGTATACCCTTAGGGTCTGCAGTGGTACCGGAGGTGTAGCTGATGTTCGCATAGTCGTCCGGACCGATGGAAGTGTAGCGAGCCACGAATTCATCGTTGTGCTCAGCGAGGAAAGCCTCGCCCTGAGCGACGACTGCATCGTAGGTGATTTCCTTCTCTTCGTATGATTCGAGTTCGTCGAACACGATCACGCGCTCAACTCCCGGGCACTGGTCCATAATGCGGCGGACCTTAGGAAGCTGGTTGCGGGACACCATTACGAACTTGGCCTCGGAGTGCTGGATTCGGAACACGAGGTCCTGGTCGCCAAGGCTGACGGAGAGAGGCACGTTGACGGCTCCCGTATAGAGGATGCCGAGTTCGCCTATCACCCATCTGTTGCGTCCTTCAGAGAGGAGTGCCACTTTTTCGCCTTTCTCAAGGCCGAGTGTCATAAGACCGGCAGCTACCTTGTAGGCCTGCTCTTTGGTCTGTGCGAAGGTGGTCTCAGTCCAGACACCTTCAACTTTTTCGCGGAGGAAAGTCCTTTCAGCATTCTTGCTGCAGTGCTTTTCCACGAACTGTACGATTGTGAGTCTTTCAGTCATTGTCTAAAATAGGTTATTCCTGAGGGAAGAGTCCGAAGAGTTCCGCGTTGATCTTGTCGCAGACTTCCTGGAAGTCCTCTGGTCGATTTTCAAATTTGATCCTGTCGACATCCAGCACAAGAAGTCTGTGAGGATAGTCCTTCACCCAAGCCTCGTATTTCTCGTTGAGGCCGGTGATGTAGTCAATCCTGATGCTCTTCTCGTACTCACGGCCCCTCTTCTGGATCTGAGCCACGAGGTTAGGAATGCTGGAGCGGAGGTAGATCATAAGGTCCGGTGGATTCACCAGGGACATCATCAGGTCGAAGAGATCCGAATAGTTCTCGAAGTCCCTTGATGACATCAGCCCCATTGAATGGAGGTTCGGAGCAAATATGCGCGCATCCTCATAGATGGTACGGTCCTGGATGATCACGTCCTTGCACTTTGAGATGTCCACGACATCCTTGAAGCGCTTGTTGAGGAAGTATATCTGAAGGTTGAAGGACCATCTCTCCATATCGTCATAGAAATCCGCGAGATATGGGTTGTAGTCAACGGACTCGAACTTCGGCGTCCATCCGTACTGGGCTGCGAGCATCTTTGTCAGCGTTGTTTTTCCGCTGCCGATGTTTCCGGCTATTGCTATATGCATAATTCTTCGTTAATTATTTTGACAAAAATAAGTATTTTTGTAGAGAATTAAAAAGAATTTGACCAACTGATATATGCTCCAGATAAAGGACTTCCAATTCAACGCCTTCCAGTGCAATTGCTTCGTGATTTGGGATGAGACCCGGGAATGCGTCATCTGCGACCCGGGAATGATCGACGTAAGCGAGAAGAGAATGCTTGCTGACTTCATTGAAGAAAACGGCCTCTCCCCGAAGGCAGTACTCCTCACCCACGGCCACGGCGACCATATTTACGGCGTGAAATTCTGCGTGGACACATATAGTGTGCCCGTATATATGGATCCGGCTGACTGGGCCACGAGCCGTGAACACGTGGGATTCTGCCAGCAGCTCGGGCTTCCGGAACTGGAACTCGATTACGAGACCATCGACGTCAAGGAAGAGGACATCATACACTTCGGCAATCACGAGTTCATAGTGATTTCCACCCCAGGACACACTCCTGGCGGGGTATGCTACCTCTGCATCGACGAGAAGCTGATACTCACGGGAGACACCCTCTTCCGCGGAACCATCGGGCGCACCGACCTGTCCGGTGGAGACTACGACACCCTTATGACCAACATCAAGGGCAAGCTGATGGGCCTGGCCGGCGACATTGACGTTCTGCCAGGTCACGGCGGATGCACGACCATCGCCGACGAGGTCCAGAAAAATCCGTTCCTTGCGCCTTTCAACGAATAGCAGATGGACGACGGCAAGATAAAGATTTCAGGCGCCAGGGCGCACAACCTCCAGGGAGTCTCCCTCGACATCCCCAGAGGCAAGTTCATCGTCGTCACCGGACTGAGCGGCAGCGGCAAGTCATCCCTCGCCTTCGACACCATCTACGCTGAAGGCCAGAGACGCTATATGGACACCCTGTCCACATACGCAAAACACTTTATGGGCATACTCGAGAAGCCTGACGTGGAGAGCATCGAAGGCCTCAGCCCCATCATCGCCATCGAACAGAAGACCACGGGCAACAACCCGCGCTCCACGGTGGGCACGATCACTGAAATCTACGACTTCCTGCGACTGCTCTACGCCAGGGCCTCCAAGGCCTACTCCCCTGCCACAGGCAAGGAGATGGTGCGCTACAATGACGAGCAGATCGTGGACCTGATAATGGCCAGATATTCCGGCCGCAAATGCTACCTCCTGGCCCCTCTCGTGAGGGGACGAAAAGGTCACTACAAAGAGTTGCTGGCACAGCTTCGCAAGCGTGGCTACAACCAGGCCCGCATCGATGGTGAGCTGGTGGAACTCGCTGAGATAGAATCACTTGACAGATACAAAGCTCACTTCATAGAGCTCGTTGTCGACAGACTGAAACCACAGGAAGGCGACGAGAAGAGAGTTCGCACTTCGCTGGCCACTGCCCTGAATTTCGGCAAGGGTTCCGTGTCTGTGATGGATATGGAAAGCGGCGAACTCAGCCACTACTCGAAGAACCTCGTCTGCCCGGACACGGGAATGTCGCTGCCGCAGCCGGCGCCTCATTCCTTCTCGTTCAATTCGCCTCAGGGCTACTGCCAGCACTGCAAGGGCCTCGGAATGATAGTGGACGTGGATATGAATACCATAGTCCCGGACCGCAACGTCTCCATCGCTGACGGAGGCATCGTTCCTCTCGGAGCAATCAGGGAAAACAAGAAATTCGACATCATACGCGCAATATCAAGGAAATACGGATTCTCGCTCTATGACCCGATCGCGGACATTCCGGAGGAGATCCTTTCCCTCATAATCTTCGGCTCGGACGAACTGTTCCGCGTCGGAGAAGGCAATCAGTCGGAGATGCGCAGTTTCGACGGCATAGTGGAGGACATTGAGGACAAGGTGGTCTGCCCTGTCTGCAACGGAACCCGCCTCAACCAGGAGACAAGCTACTTCAAGATAGACGGCAAGACCATATCCGAGGTTGCCGCAATGGAAATCAGCAGTCTGAAGGAATGGCTGGACAGCGTGGAAGACAATATGGGAGAAAGGGAGAAAGCCATAGGCCGCGACATACTCAAGGAACTTCGCGAAAGGGTGAACTTCCTGCTGGACGTGGGTCTAGACTATCTTTCCCTCGACCGTCCGACCCAGTCCCTTTCCGGCGGTGAGAGCCAGCGAATCAGACTTGCGACCCAGATAGGTTCCAAGCTGGTGAACGTGCTCTACATCCTCGACGAGCCATCCATAGGCCTGCACCAGAGGGACAACCGCAAGCTCATATCCTCGCTCAGGAAGCTCCGCGACGAGGGCAACACGGTGATGGTAGTGGAGCACGACGCAGAGACTATGCTCTCCGCAGACTGGCTCGTGGACGTCGGTCCCGGAGCCGGCAGCGAAGGCGGAAAGATCTGCTACAACGGCCCTGTACCGACGCCGGAAGGCGCATCGTCGGCCACGCTTGACTACCTGACCGGCAAACGTGAGATCGAAGTGCCCAAGACCCGCCGCAAAGGCAGCGGAGAAGTCCTGAGCATACACGGGGCCTGCGGCAACAACCTCAAGAATCTCAGCGTGGACTTCCCTCTCGGCTGTCTCATAGGCATCAGCGGAGTCAGCGGCAGCGGCAAGTCCAGCCTCATAAACGAGACCCTCGTCCCAATCCTGAAGAGCAAGTTCTACAGGTCCAAGGAGCGCCCGCTTCCATATTCCAAGATCAGCGGAACCTCCCACATCGACAAACTGATAGAGGTGGACCAGAGCGCCATAGGAAAGACTCCAAGGAGCAATCCGGCTACATTCACTGGAGTGTTTAACGACATACGCGACCTCTTTGAGGCCACGCCCGATGCCAAGGTACGAGGCTTCAAGGCCGGACGTTTCTCATTCAACGTTGCCGGCGGCCGCTGCGAGGAGTGCAAGGGAGCCGGCATCAAGGTCATAGAGATGAATTTCCTGCCTTCGGTGAACGTTGTCTGCAACGAGTGCCGTGGCCGCAGATACAAGGAGGACACCCTCGCCGTCAAGTACAAGGGAAAGAACATCAACGACGTGCTGGAGATGCCTATCAGCGAGGCCTACGAGTTCTTCAAAGGCATCCCGAAGATATCCGCCAAGCTCAAGGCTATGGTGGACGTGGGACTTGGATACGTGCGTCTCGGGCAGTCCGCCGTCACGCTTTCAGGCGGTGAAAGCCAGCGAATGAAACTGGCCGCCGAACTCAGCAAGAAGGGCACGGGAAGCACTCTCTACGTTATGGACGAGCCTACGACCGGCCTCCATTTCGAAGATATCAAGATACTCCTGGATGTGATGAGACAGCTCGTGGAGCAAGGCAACACCGTCATAGTCATCGAGCACAACCTGGACATCCTCAAGAGCGTCGACTATCTCATCGACCTCGGTCCTGAAGGCGGTCGCCGCGGCGGCACCATCGTCGCCCAGGGCACACCAGAGCAGGTAGCAAAAGACCCGGCGTCTGTCACCGGGCCTTATCTGAAGGAGATATTATGAAAAAAGCGACCCGCAGGTCGCTTTTT
>DCHT01000033.1:0-15381 GCA_002314885.1 Bacteroidales bacterium UBA1745
ATGGACTGATTGAAATCAAATTAGGCGGGGAAAAACTGATAAACGAAGGAGCAGAGAACCTATGTGACTTGGCAGAAAAGATCGACACAACAAAGATGAAACAGCCTTCATTCCTCATGGTGCTGACGGGGGTTGGTGAATATGCGTACAAAAGGCCAGAGGACGGTGTGTTAGTCGTGCCTATAGGGAGCCTAAAGGACTAATGCTGAAATAAAGTTCTTTACCATCTGTGTCTCTAATATTTAGTAGCAAAAATAGAAGAATAGTTACCAAAAAACTGTTCAGTTTTCCGTGAGCAATTCTGTTCAAATTTCGATTAGCATCTACATGTTGTTCGATCCCGGCTCCGGGTACAGAAAAAGGATGGCATTTCCAGCCATCCTTTTTCTATTTTTACACAAGATATGTCGCTATTTCAGCTCGGGTGCAGGAAGCGCCTGACGGTCTTCAATGGAGAGCCATTTCTCGTACTGAGCCTCAGTGAGGATCTTCTTCATCTTCTTCTCGCGCCAAGCCCTCTCCGATTCAGACACCGGAATGTCCATATTTGAATCGCGCTTAGGCCCCATACCAGGACCTCTGAATCCACCACCTGGGCCACCCATACCTGGGCCACCGAAACCACCAGGACCTCCCTGAGGCATTCCTTCCGGTCTCTCCGGCCTACCCTCGGGACGTTGCTGAGGCATCTCAGAAGAGAGGTCGGTGTCTGGATGACGATAGACTTTCTCAACCTTCTTTGCCTGCTTCTCATCGAGAAGAAGCGCCTTGGTCAGCTGACGGGTTTTCCTCGCAGCATATTCAGGACGGATGTCAGCAAATGGATCGAAAGAAGACGCGCCGGCATAATCGCCACCAGGGCCCATACCAGGACCACCCATACCAGGGCCACCAAAGCCACCAGGCTGTGCATTCATACAGAATCCCCCAAGAAGGAGGGCCGCAATAACAAGTGTAAATCTCTTTTTCATAATCGAAGTCCGTTAATGGTTGTACACCATATTAGACAACGATTCCTCGCAATGGATTAAAATCAGTCGCGGCTGGTCTCGAAAATGGCTCCGGAAGAGCTGTAGTGAGCCTCCACCCAATCTGTCAGGCTGCCCTCGCGGAATATCTCCACGCGGTAGCTGCCTTCGCTGTATTCGCCACTGATGATGCGGAACACGCCGCCATCGGTGATGGTGAGGGTTGCTGAAAGGCTGCCGTCAAACGACTTGTCCTCAACGGCCTGAGGGCAGATGTCGACTATCGCACGGCCCTTGTCGGACCAGCCACGGAAGCGGAGAGTGGATTCGGTCGCAGTGCACAGCCAAGTGCTGTCGCCCTGATATGCATATCCTATATCCATCTTGTCGCCGGCCTGGCCGACGGAAATCTCCCATTTGCAGTCATTGGTGATGAACGGCTCGCCATAACTGTAATATACGGTGCCATTGAGCCCAAGCTGCACGGTATGCTCATCCAGCAAGTTAAACCAAGGGAGATCGTACTTTATCTGGGGAAGAGTGTCCCTCGCCTCCTCAGATGCCTGAAGGAAGCAATCCACCTTGAGGAAATCGATGAGGCCATAGGCGTCCTCTTCAACGCGGTCACGCATAAGTTTCTCCGCATATTCCTGGAGGCGGTAGGAATCCACACGGTCATCGTAACCGTTGTCTATGTTGCAGGCAACGGTCAGGAACAACGCCATTATATATATGAATATACGTCTCATCATCAGAATTTGTAACCTAGGCCGACCTGGCCACCGAAATAAATCAATCCCACACCCAATTCAGCAAATCCGTAGATGCGTCCGCCGGCCCTGACGCCGAAAGGAATCAGCTGGAAGGCCGGGCAGAAATCTGCTGTATCCGTCTTGATCTCAGATGCGCCTATGTTCATAACAGACAAGCCCAGCTGCACTGCGGAATAGAAGTTCACGTGCTCCCGGTTGAAATACTTGAACCGGGCTCCGACGAGGAAATTGAGGGTGCCGTCGTATGCGATGTGAGGCTTGGAATCGAAGGAACCCTGATAGACCGTGCTGTTCAGGATCGTAGAGAAGGTGAAGGGCACGGAAAACCATTTCACCACAGGAATGTCGAGGCTGAAGGAGGCGATGCCATAGGTCCGGCTGTCCTCCACTCTAGTGCCGTAGAGATTGTCGAGGGTGATCTCATCCGGTTCCCACTTGCCGAACCACGGAGTGCCATTGTTGTGCAGGAAATAGCCCCCCAGCATTGGAAGCCCGCCAAGCCCGAAACTGATCTCCGGACGATGCGACACTGCCTGGCCCATCGCAGAAAAACAGGTCAAAAGGCTAAGAATGGCTGTTAGAATCAATTTCCTCATACAGCACAAAGATGGGAAAAAATTCATAACTTAGCCAAATACATAATGGTTCAATTTCAAATGACTGCCTTGACTCGAACAGCATTACTCACCGTGCTGGCACTCACTCCCCTGTTCCTTTCCTGTTCGGACTTGAGGAACGAGCCAACCCGTGGACAACTGCAGCAGATTCCCGCAGGAGAGATTCTCGTCAGGCCGGAAGCGTCATCATTCTTTCCCAACCTGGACGGCTACTCCTTCGAGGACAGGCCAGCGACCAAGTCGGGGGAAGCCGGCATCCCCCTGGAGTCCATTCTTGACCTGGACAACAGGAAGACGCTCTCAGTCGGTGGTTGCAAGTTCTCGGAGACCCCGTTTCTTTCCAACTCCGACCCGGCGGTGTTCCACATAAGCAACAGGATGCCAGCGGATGGTGAAGACGTGTGCGCGGACTCGCTCCTCGTCGTCCAGTCCTTCCTCATCGGTAGGGAGGGCGAAGGGATCGACGACGCATACGTGGTCACCCTTCTCGCCAGATACAGTTATTACATCAGCCACCGCGAGGAAGGACTATCCTATCTCGTGAAGCCCGGATTCTCGGGGTTTGCCATCTTCTCCGATGTGGACGGTACATACTGCCACGTGAGCAGCTACTGCAAGGGAAGCCTCGAAAAAGCAGAGTTCATTCCGCGGGAGATGGTCGACGACGTGGGCACGAAGTCTTATATCATACCTGCCTGTCCGATATCGACCAAGGCCCTGACGGTGGACGGCGGGGAACTCAAGGGAAGCGTCTGCATCGGTTATGTCTCGGACAGGAGGCTCAGCTCCGTCTATACAATAACCATACTCCCCGGAATCACCAACGGCGAATCGGACGACCCGGCCGAGAACGCGGGAAGACGGGGAGGCGGCGGTGGTGGCAACGCCACCCGGGACACGACTGATTCAGGAGGACCGAACCTGAAGGTCCTGAATAAGCTGAAGAGCTTCAGCATAGAGAACGCCACGGGCTCCGACACCGACTATGTCAGTCAGCTATACGACCTGGCCTTCACCGAGATTGCATCGATGGGTGACGAGTGGACGAATGGGATGATAGAGTCGCTGGAAAACGTACAGATTACAATCGTCGCCAACGGCGGCGACAACACGACCAGCCGGCGTGTCACAAAAGACAGCAGGACCTATGTCGGGGCGGCCGTCAGATATCAGGTTGACCAGCTGGGCAACCCAAAGAGCACAGTTGAGGAACTGATACACGCCTATCAGTACCAGTGCCTGGGTGATGATGGGCAATGGTCTGCCGGGGACATCGAGTTCGAGGCGAAGGTCTGCCTTGCAAGGATGATGGTGGACGGATATCTGAAATATGAAGAAGTTAAAGCGGAACGTCTCAAGATAATAAGTGATTATCTTAACAATCCCACACAGGAGACCTACTCCAAAGCCCTTGAGGCTTACAAGACATTGTTTCCATCTTACTATAATGACTATCCCATGTCAAAGGGTATAAATGTTGCAGACAGAATCAAACACTTACGATAAAGAACATGAAATCCAAGTCATTCACAACGCTTCTGCTCCTGCTATCGAGCTTCTCCGGCCTCTGGGCACAGACCAGCCCAAACCTGCGGGAGGTGCCTCGTAAGGACATCGTCGAAGACGAGTCGAGGATCCTCTATTCGATGGACTACTACACTGGCAAGGACTTCGTCAAGGGGGACTCCATCACATATGTTTTGTCACACGAGGAATTTGAACGCCTCCAATGGGTAATGATAAGGAATGAATCCAACAAGAGATTCTATCCAAGATACAAGGAAACTGGCAAGTACATGGACCCCTCACAGATGCCATTATTAAATGCAGACTTTGAGCAGGTGAAGGCCATCCTGACTGACGTTATCCCTCCTGCGCAGCTGTCATTCTTATCTCAAAGTAACGGATATCTGATGATTTTTTATTGGATAAATGATCAGGGTGAAATTCTACAGGTTTCTTTTAGTATAAACACACATTCTGCAGACGACAAGTATATGCGGTCGATTTCCCCCCTGCAATTTGAGCAGATCGAGAAACGTATAATCGAGTCAGTGGTGTGCGAAATCCCCTGGAGGGCACAGTTCGTTGACTACCTGGGAGATTCCTTCATCGTAAGATTCCAAGACGGCCTGACGGTCAGCAACAAATTACGATAAAGAACATGAAATCCAAGTCATTCACAACACTTCTGCTCCTGCTCGCGAGCATTTCAGTCCTCTGGGCACAGACCAGCCCAAACCTGCGGGAGGTGCCTCGTAAGGACATCGTCGAAGACGAGTCGAGGATCCTCTATTCGATGGACTACTACACTGGCAAGGACTTCGTCAAGGGGGACTCCATCACATATGCTGTATGGGAAGCTGACCGTTACATCTATGCGGTTACTCTGAAAAATGTTTCCAATAAGACTATTTATCCAAGACATAAGGACAGTGGCGAGTTAATGCGTGATCCAGACCAAATGCCATTATTAAATGCAGACTTTGACCAGGTGAAAAACATCCTGGCTGACGTTATCCCTCCTGCGCAGCTGTCATTCTTATCTCAAAGTAAAGGGTATTTGGGAATTTATTATTGGATAAATGATCAGGGTGAAATTCTACAGGTTTCTTTTAGTATAAACACACATTCTGCAGACGACAAGTATATGCGGTCGATTTCCCCCCTGCAATTTGAGCAGATCGAGAAACGTATAATCGAGTCAGTGGTGTGCGAAATCCCCTGGAGGGCACAGTTCGTTGACTACCTGGGAGATTCCTTCATCGTAAGATTCCAAGACGGCCTGACGGTCAGCAACGACATACGATAAAGAACATGAAATGTTAGATCCCAAGGAATCGACGAATCGATATGAATTTTTTTTCTAGAACTGGAAATAGATGAACGGCTGGAAGCCGGCGGTCACGAACTGGTAGAGGCAGAAGATGACCACGACGCAGATTACGGCGATGACCGGAATCGGCAGGAGGGCGAAATTGATGCGATACCGGCGCTTGAAGCGCGCTGGAAGCCAGTGGATGAGCATACCCAGAGCCACCAGGGCAAATACCTTCCAATAGGCGGCGCAGACGTCCGGGATGATGGAGATGTCCCACTTTCCGCCGATCTGGGCAACCATATTCTTCGCGGTCTCCCAGGCCTTCTCATTGGCCTCTGCCGGATCCAGATTCGAGCCGCAGCGGAAGAAGAGACGCGTGAAGGTGATGAACGCGAAAGTCTGAAGAACAGCCCAGGCATTGGCCAGGTTGGCGATGATGCGGTCCTTGCGGTCCATAGTCCTGAGAGCCTTGCGGGCCTCAATGGAATCAAGACCCTTTGAGAACGCACCAGGGGCATCCGGGCGGTAGAGATGGAAGAGGAACCTTACGAGGGTTCCGACGGCCAGGATGAGCACCCAAACGAAGAAAAGGCTGAACACCGGAGCCGGCACGAAAGTCTTCAGGATATAGAGGAGCAGGGTGAGCCCCAGCATAAGGCTGAGCTTCCAGCCCCAGGCCAGATCCTTCCAGAACTTATAGACTATCATACCCACGCCGTTGAGGCCTCCCCAGATCACGAAATTGCAGCTGGCACCGTGCCAGAGGCCGCCCAGAAGCATTGTGATGAAGGAATTCAGATTCGCCGTGATCTTCTTGCGCTGGTCAGGCTTGAAGCGCGCCAGAAGCAGGGTGACGGCAGCCACGGTCAGCACGGCCACGAGAGCCCAGATGCTGCCGGAGAGAATGAGTGCGATCACCGCGAAGAGCACGATCCAGAAATAGGTCCCGAAAGTAGTGTTCCTGTTGCCGCCAAGCGGAATATACAGATAGGTCTGCAGCCAGCGGCTGAGGGAAATATGCCACCTCTTCCAGAAATTCTGGGTATTAGGGGCCTTATATGGCGAATTGAAGTTCTGAGGCAGATAGAAGCCCATCAGCATCGCCACGCCGATTGCGATGTCGGTGTAGCCGGAGAAGTCCGCATAGACCTGGAGGGAATAGCCGAAAAGGGCAGCGAAATTCTCGAAACCCGAGAACAGGAGCGGATTCTCGAACACTCGGTCGATGAAATTCACCGCGATGTAGTCGCTGAGGATAATCTTCTTGGCAAGGCCGTTCAATATCCAGAAAACCGCTATTCCAAACTGCCTGCGACCCAGGAAGAACGGCTTGTAGAGCTGTGGGATGAACTCGCTCGCTCGCACGATAGGACCGGCCACGAGCTGAGGGAAGAAGCTCACATAGAAGCTGAAGTCCAGGATGTTCTGCACCGGCTTGATCTTGCCCATATACACGTCTGCCGTGTAACTGATGACCTGGAAAGTGAAGAAACTGATACCCACCGGAAGGACTATGCTGTCCACGTGGAAACGGTCAGTGCCGCCTATCGTGTTGCCCACCCAGGCAAAGGCGTCGAACACCCGGAAATTGAGACCGAGCATCTGGTTGAGCAGATCGGTGAAGAAATAGGCGTACTTGAAATAGCAGAGCAGGAAGAGATCGATGACCACGCTGGTCACGAGCCAGGCCTTCTTTATTCTCTGCTTTGAGGCCTTGTCGATCTTCTTCGCAATGAAGAAATCAGAGCAGGTCACGAACAGCAGGATCAGCAGGAAGATGCCGCTGGTCTTATAGTAGAAGAAGAGGCTCACGAAAGCCAGGAAGGCGTTTCGCATCAGCCTCTTGCTCTTTACCAGGGAGAAGATCGCATACACCAAGGCGAAGAAAGCCCAGAAGTAGAACTGGGTAAACAGCAGCGGGTGCTGTGGGTCATAAAGGAAGATATTTTTGAGTATCTCTCCCATTATTCAGCCGTGGATGTATTTGTGGTGCTCCTGTTGCCGAGAGCGTCCAGCACCTGCTCCTCGAGGGACTTGTTGCGCCACTTGTAGTAGTCGTAGTACAGCATCAGGGACTCGCTCAGGAAGTCGCCCACCCTGTCGGCTCCGCGATGAGTGAAATGGATGTAGTCACGTCCTGCGAGAGGAGGTGTGGAGTGCACCCACTTGGCCATCGAATTGTGTCCGCCCATCACCTGATAGAGGTTCCAGTAGGCAATGCCGTACTTGTGGGAGGTGCTGCGGAGTATATCTATGACGGCCGGCAGATGAGGATAGGTCTGCATAGAGCCATTCACGTTCGTGGACATATCGGACGGGCCGATGAACAGGAAGCAGGCATCAGGAGCGAGACTCTTGAGCAGGGCCATCTGCTTCTCCAGCTTGGCCGCATAAGTCTCCCTTGACTTGGCACCCTGGAGATAAGGAGTCGCATTTCCACCATACTGGAGGATGATGAGCTTCACATTGAAATTGTTGAAGTAGTCTGCAAGCTGGCCTGCATTCATCTGGGTGAAGGAGGTGCCTGAATTGCCTCTCATCGCGGCATTGTCGAGACTTACTCCAGCCAGGCCGTCATACATCACGCCGAACACGTCGCCGGCGCCTGAAAGGTTCACGGTGAGAGCCTCGGAGAGGGCCGGAAGTTCCACGCTGATGCGACGCAGCGGCTGATGGAGCGTATCGCACACGCC
Source organism: Bacteroidales bacterium UBA1745 (assembly GCA_002314885.1). GTDB lineage: Bacteria > Bacteroidota > Bacteroidia > Bacteroidales > UBA932 > Cryptobacteroides. The sequence goes on from DCHT01000033.1 coordinate 7,873, forward strand.
TTCCACGCCATTGACCTTCATAGTCATCGGAGCGCGGAGCGTGTCGGTCAGGAGAGTGACCTTCTGATAGTAGCGCTGAGTGGAAGTGGTGTCCAGTTTCTTCGCCGGATAGTAGGTGAAGGACATCGGGGTCTCAACCCTTGCCACCTGACCTATTGCACCCCAGCGGCCCTGCTGCACGCTGAAGTCGCGTGTGCCGTAGATGAGGGCACGGCGAGGGGATGAACTGCGGGTCTGCTTGGAAGTGAGGGTCGGATAGTTCTGGATGAGCGGAACCATACCTATGCCATTGCCTCCGAAGCGCTCCTGAAGTGCTGCGCGGAGGTTGTTGGATATGCGGTCTTCCTCCAGCTGGGAGTCGCCGTAATGCACCACGCGCACCGGATGTACCATTGCGGAATCCAGAGCGGCGAAGAACGGATCGAAGAGGGTGAAGTCGTTGTCTGGGAACTCGATGCGGGCATCGCTGTTGGTGAAGTAGTCCAGATACTGGCTCTCCTCGGCGTTCCTGAGTTCCACGATGCGGCGGGCAAGCAGCTCCTCCGGAGTCTCACTGCTCTCGAGAGTATCCTTGGCCTCGCCGAGCTTCGGCAGGAACTCGTCGATCTGGCAGAAACCAAGATGCGCCTTACCCACGTTCACGCCTTCCTCAGGGAAGAACGCACAGAGAACGGCGAGCATTGCGATCACCGAAAAAATGAATATTACGACCTTGTAGGACTTCACTGCTTTATATTTGAGCGTGCAAAGATAGTATTTTCCTGTTAATCACCTAAAAAGTCGGCCCTTGATTCCGAGACGCCGCTTTGCGGAAACCACAGCCAGGGACAGGCGGGCCGAGCAGAGGCGGCCGAAAAGGGATAGTCTCACAGCGAGCCAGGCGGGCAGGAATTTCAGCAGGAAGAGGTAGGTTTTGTGCTGGTTCCCGGGCTTTGCGGGCTCCATAAGGGCCGGAGCGTATGTCAGCCTTTCCTTGTAGTCCCTCGGTTCCAGGCAGAGAGTTTCGGATTCTGCAGCGACCGCATCCAGGAAAGCCTTGCCCTTGACTGTGCCGACGCCGAGACAGCTGAGATTGCGTGTTCCTCCGACTATGTAATCGCCCACGCTGAGGTCGCCCTGTCGCTCCGGTCTGGCAAATGGGCATTTGTAGCAGGCCTCGCTGAGGTTCACATTGCCAAGATAGGCTGCAAAATAGGCCTGAGCCTGTGACTTGCGGGCCCAGATGAGTTTCCCCTCCCTCCAGAAACAAAGGCAGAAATCATTGTCGTCGTTGCGGCGGAAGGATATATCGTCGAAGTTTCGCACCCAGCGGCGGAGATGGGAAAGCTCAGACTCGAATGCGCTCTCCGGCGACACGCCGTGGCATACAAGGTCCACGGTTATCAGATTCTCGGGGAGGCTCTCAAAACGAGCCGCAAGACCGGCTATCTGGCAAGGTGTGCCCACGAAGAGGACCATACGGCCGGTGGCAGCCTGAGAGACGACATCCTCATATATTTCGGATGAAATATGAGCCTTGACGTATTTGGAACCGCGGAATGCGTCCATTTCCGCCTCTGTCGTCGCCGAGGCCATAACGGCCCTGAAATCCGCATTCCAACGAACGCCGTACACTATTCCCCCGTGCCTTAGGACATAGCGTCCGAGGGCCGGAATTATGCCTCCCGATGCGGAACGGAGCCTGTCCTGGCTCTCCCCGTCCCTGGCAGCATAGAAATGCAGCGGATAGTTGAATGCGGGCTTCATAGACTAGTTCCTCATATCCTTGAGATCCTGCGGAGTGAGTATCCTGAAGAGGAAGAGCAGGCCTGCGTAAGGCAGTATCCAGATAAGCGTCCTGATGATGCAGACGAAGATGTAGGCCAGTCTGATGTTGATGGCGCCGAACCAGTCGGTGCTGACGGGCACGAACCACGCAGGAACGGCGCAGACCACGGCCACGAGGGTCGGGATGAGGAAGCGTGAGAGCATCTTCAGACGACCGAGGTCGAGGAGCTTCTTGTAGTACCAGAGGTAGTAGAGGCCGATGACTATGAGGACGTAGATGAAGTATCCGATGACGGCCGAGCCCGCGCCGAAACGGCGGCAGAGCAGGGCGTTGATGACGATTGAAAGCAGGCAGGAAATGGCCGTAGTCCACACAAGGGCTTTCATTTTTCCGGAAGCCACGACAAGGCTGTTGGCCGGGGTGGTGTGGATCTGCACGAGGGCCGTCACGCACCACAGTATCAGCCAAGGCGCGAGACCGGCGAAACTCTCTCCCACGTATGCAGCGAGCACTTCCCTTGCGCAGAGCATAAATGGGAAGCACAGGACGTTGGCGATGATGGTGGTGTAGCCCGTCCACTTGTAGCAGAAGCGCCTCATTCCCTCGCTGTCGTTCTTCGCAACGAGTTCGGAACTGCGCGGCAGGAAGATGGCGGAGAAGGAGGTGCCTATCATAATTATGAGGGAGGGCACCACGGAGAGCACCCTGAAGTCGGCAGCTGTGTCAGCTCCGTCGAGGCTGAAGATGCTCAGGACGATGACTCTTGACTCAGTCGCGGTCATCTGGAAAAGCGAAAGGGCGAAGATGGATAGGCTGAAGATCGCCACCGGCTTGAAGCTTTCCCAGTTCCAGCCCGGGACGAAACTGTCCACCAGTCCGTCTTTCCTGACCTTGATGGCGTATGGCACGACGAGACCTGCGAGCACGGCAGTCAGCAGGAGGAAATACATCGTCAGGCTGAGTTTGGTGACGAGTACCAGCACCACCAGGAGGCCCTTCAGGACGGCCTGGATAGTCTGCATCTGCATTGTGAAGGCCATCTGCTTGTCTGCCACGAGAACCTGGTTCCAGACCGTTGTATTCCAGTTCAGGACTGAGAATCCGGCCAATATGAAGAGGCAGGCCCTGAGGGTCGCGAACTGCTCGTGGGTGACCGCAAAGAGAGGCTCGCCCCAGACGGCCAAGCCGCACAGGAGCAGGGCATTTATCAAGGCGATGACCAGATAGAAAGTGATGTTGGAATGTATGATGTCCAGGACCTTCTTGTCCTCGCCCTGCTTGCGGAGTATGGAATAGAACCTCACGGAACCGGTGTTCATTCCCAGGTCCAGCAGGTGCATATAACTGTTGCAGGCAGTGGCTATGGCCAGAAGACCGTAGTCGGCCTTGCCGTAGACGCCGAGCAGCAGCGGCACGGACACGAAGCCCACCAGGGCGCTGAGCACCTTGGAAATGGTCGTCCAGGCAAAGGAGGATATGTAGTATCTGTTATCGGACATTCTTCAGTGATTCGGATAAATAGGCCAGGGATTCTTCCCTGATGGATGCCATACGCGCCCTCACATCCTTCCAGTCCACCGGCTTGCGCCAGTTTCCGTCATAGGAGCGGTCTTCCAGGCCCAGGGATGCAAGAAGGTCGGAAATGCGGGAATTCTGGGAGGCCTCGTCGCCGTCGTCGAAGCGCTTGAGGCTGACCAGGTCCTTGCCCGCAATAACGGAGAAGGCAGTGCCGTGGAAGGAGTCGGTCAGGACAGCGGAGGCGTGCCTTATGAGGTTCACGAATTCCCTCGGACCCGCACCGGACAGGACAGTGACCCCGGAAATATGTATGTCCGGATTCTCGTATGCCGGCACCACAACGACTTTGCTCACCCCATAATGGGCTGCCACCTCCCTGACGATCTTCCCGTAGTCCCCGCGCTTGCGGAGCAGGTAGCACAGCAGGTACGGCTGCAGCGGCGCCTCGTCAGCCTTTGCGGCAAAATCCTCCCACAGAGCAGGCTCAGGCAGGAAAACCGGATCGAGGACCACGCGCACATCCTTACGGCCGGTGAGGGTTTCCACGGCCCTGCGGCCTGTTTCCTCCCTCACGGAGAGGCAGTCAAAATCCTTGAGATATTCCTTCACGGCCGGCTTCGTCTCGGAGGCAAAATCGCTGGCTCCCACGCTCGGGGCGTATGCGATCTTACGACCAGGGACAGTTCCGGCAAGGAAGAAATCCGGATTGAAGTTGAAGCGGGTGTTCCACATCTGGTCACTGCCGCAGACTAGAGCCTCACAGCGCTTCAGGGCTCTCTGATAGGCGTGAGTGGTGATATATGTACGGACCTTGAGTTCCTCGGCCTGCATCTTCGCGGACTTGCGGGCCGTCTCGGAGCCGGGAAACATTTCCCTGAGTCCGAGTTGCAGCTTCAATCCGTAGATGAAACTGTGATGACGGAGGACGGTGACGTCATATCCAAGTGAGGAAATGGCCTTGTAAAGAGCATACGACTGGAGGACGGTGCCGAAATTAGGACCGCCCAACCACGTCACAAGACCGATTTTCTTACTCTTTGTCATCTTGACAAAGTTAGGAAATTAAATTACATTTGCGAAATTATGAAAGTCAGTGTAATCGTTCCCAACTACAATCACGGGAAGTTCCTGGGCCAGCGGCTGGACTCCATCCTCAGCCAGAGCTACAGGGACTTCGAGCTCATCATTCTCGATGACTGCTCCACTGACGACAGCAGAGAGATCATAGAATCATACCGCAACAGACCGGAAGTCAGCCACATAGTCTTCAATGAGAGCAACTCCGGTTCGCCGTTCAAGCAGTGGCGCAAGGGCCTCGAACTCGCGTCCGGAGACCTGATCTGGATAGCCGAAAGCGACGATTACTGCGAGCCTGACCTGCTGGAAAAACTGGTGGCACCCATACTCGAAGACGGCCGTTGCGTCATCTCCTACTGCGCATCGGACAAGGTCGATATCGAAGGCAAATCCTCCGGACTGCACGAAAACCTGGTCGGAATGGACAGCCTCAATATGGACGGAGACGAGTTCGTGAGTGAATATATGTCCCACAATGTGGTTGTCAACGCCAGCAGCGTCGTGTTCCGCAAAGTACCGGCAATGACGGTGGACAACGGCTACGACAGACTGGGCGGATATGGCGACTTTATGTTCTGGATAGGCCTCGCGAGGCTGGGGCGGGTCTGCTACACCGCCGAAGTGCTCAACCACTTCCGCTTCCATTCCACCAACACCACGGCCAGCGTGAGGGCCTCCGTGAAGGGCGCCCGCGAAACCATAGTGACCGACCGCTTCCTGCGCAATGAGGACATCATTTCCAAGGCCGAATTCCTCTCCCGGAACCTCAGCTCAGCCTACAGGCTCAGATATCGCTGCGAAGACAGGAATGAAGCCTGGCAGCAGGCCTGGGATATGCTCCCGACCGGCAATCCCCTCTTTATGACAGCCTTGCTGCTCAAGCGAATCAAACAGCAGATATTCGGATAGAAATGAAGGACGTTTCCATCATATTGGTAAACTATAATACCCTCGCCCTGACGGACGGGTGCATAGCCAGCATCCGCACCTTCACAAAGGGCGTGGACTACGAAATCATACTCGTGGACAACGCCTCCACCGACGGCAGCCGGGAACATTTCGAGGAAATGGAAGGCCTGGAATACATCTATCTGCCTGAGAACCTGGGATTCGGTAAGGCCAACAACGCAGGCCTCGAAAAGGCCACGGGCCGCAATGTGCTCTTCCTGAATTCCGACACCTATCTGCTCTGCGACGCCATCAGCGAGATGTCCCGCTTCCTGGATTCGCACTCCGAAGCAGCCGCCTGCGGCAGCAATCTCGTCAAGGCCGACAAGAGCCCGAACCAGTCCTTCGAGAGGGTCTTCCCATCCGTGTGGAGCGAGTTCGACGCCTTTTTCGAATATATCCCATCCCGCCTTCGCTTCGGCCGCAGCAGATGCTACAATCACAGCAGCAAGCCAATGGAGGTCGCAATGGTCTCCGGAGCCGACCTGATGGTGCGCCACGAGTGCCTCGATGCCGTTGGCGGCGCTTTCGACCCGCGTTTCTTTATGTACTACGAGGACACCGAACTCTGCTGGAGACTCAGGTCCAAGGGCTGGAGCATCTGGGTCCTGCCTCTCGCAGGCATAGTCCATCTCGGCGGCGCAAGCACACCGGGAGCCGCCCAGGGTTACGGCGTAGCGCAGAAGAAGCGCAAGCTGGAGTCCCTCAGACTCTATCTGGAAGCCACTGAGCAGGAAAAACTTTACGACAGGATCATAGCCTGGAAGAAGGCACAGGCCTCAAGCAGATGCCTGATCCATTGTTTCAACAAGGCCCGCCGCGACAAGTGGAAGGCCTACAAGGAGATGTATTGATATGCTGCTGTCGCTGATAATACCGCTATATAACGTCGAACCCTACGTCCGTCGCTGCCTGGAATCCTGCCTGAGACAGGACCTGCCACAGGAGGAGTACGAGTTCATACTCATCGACGACGGCTCGAAGGACAAGTCCCTCGAGGAGGCGCTTGCCACCCTTGACGGACGCGGCAATGTCAAGACTATATGCCAGGAGAATTCCGGCCAGGGAGTGGCCCGCAACAAGGGTCTGGCAATGGCAGAGGGACGCTATGTGTGGTTCGTGGATTCGGACGACTGGCTCAGCGAGAACTGCTTCGCTTCCCTTATTTCCAGGATGGAGCAGGACTCCCTCGACATACTTGCAGTAGCCGGAGCCGACGCTGTCGGCGACACTCTCCTGCCTCGTGGCAGCTATTCCTTCGAGGGCGTAGTAAGCGGCAGGGAGATCATCCCTTCCCGCGAGTTCAAACTGGGGACACCGTTCTCAATCTACAGGCGCAGTTTCCTCCAGGAGCACGCCCTGCAGTTCATAGGCGGCGTATATCACGAAGACGCGCTCTTCACCCCTCAGGCCTATTTCCACGCCACCAGGGTGGGTGCCTGCAAAGACATCATATATAAGGTATTCCCAAACCCTACATCCTCCACAAGAACAGTCAACCCCAAGAGGGCACAGGACTATATCGCAGTCATCCTCGCCGGCATAGACGCCTTCGCGCAGCAGCAGGGCTGCCCGCGGGAGTTTGACTATCTGATTTCATCGGGATTCAGCAATGCGCTGAAAAACTGCTACAGGATGACGGACGAGGACGTTGCCGCGCTGGACCGCTGCGCCTACGAGCACCGCTATCTGCTGGAGCATCTGCGCCGCTCTTCCGTCCTCAAATTCAAGATCGAAGGCTACGTCTTGAGCCTCTTCCCTCGCAGAATGACCGCGGCCTATCGCTTTATGGAGCTCTTCAACCCCCACAGGCCGCTCTAGTCCTTCTTCATCGAATATTCACAGCCGCAGTACAACTGATTATAGAAGTTGTATTCCTTGATTATCTCGAGCCTCCTCGGCTGGAGTCCCCCCTTACGCCAGTTCTGGTCCCACCAGTGGACTTGCGACTGCACCCTCGCTCCGCAGAGCATAGGGAAATGCTCCGCTGCGGGCGCAGTCTCCAGTCCACTGGCGGTTGCGACCGCCCAGCGGCCGGCCTCGTTGATCTGGTCAAGCGACTTCCAACGGGAGGAGGCGAGGGTGGTGGTGATGACGCGGAAGCCGTGGTCACGGGCATACTCTGCGGTGCGCAGAAGGCGCATCTTGAAGCACTCGAGGCAGCGTGCGCCACGTTCGGGCTCATCCTCGCGACCGGC
>DCHT01000033.1:15471-15782 GCA_002314885.1 Bacteroidales bacterium UBA1745
GGTGCACTCATTCTTGCGTATGAGATATTCCTCCTCAGGGTAGATGTTCGGATTGCAATAATATATAGTAGGAGTGATGCCGCTCTGCATCAGGCATTCGATGATGGCCGAAGAGCAGGGCGCGCAGCAGGTATGCAACAACACACGAGACTCCCCGAAGGGAGCCTCGACGTGCATAGTTGCTGTTTTCTGATTATCCATTAGAGGAGATGCCAAGCCACGGTCACGCCGGCCATCACGATGCTGACCATACTCATCAGCTTGATGAGGATGTTGAGGGATGGGCCTGAAGTGTCCTTGAATGGATCGCC
>DCHT01000033.1:15878-36166 GCA_002314885.1 Bacteroidales bacterium UBA1745
TTGTCCCAGGCACCGCCTGAGTTGGCCATGAAGATGGCGAGCACGAAGCCTGCGCCGAGACCGCCGATGAGCAGACCCATCACGCCGGCAACGCCGAGGACGATGCCCACGAGGATAGGAACGATGATGGCGATGAGGGATGGCAGGATCATCTCGTGCTGAGCGGCCTTGGTGGAGATTTCCACGCAGCGCTTGTAGTCAGGAGTACCCTCACCGGTGAGGATGCCCTTGATCTCGCGGAACTGACGGCGCACCTCGATGACCATCTTGCCGGCAGCGCGGCCGACAGCGTTCATAGTGAGGCCGCAGAAGAGGAATGCCATCATAGAACCGATGAACACGCCTGCGAGGACGGTAGGGTTCATAAGGCTGACATTGTATTCTGCGAGTACGTCGATGATGCTTGCTGAGGCAGCGTCCACACCGTTGATGAGGGCGCCTGCAGTGCGGGACACGGCGATCTTGATCTCCTCGATGTAAGATGCGAGGAGAGCGAGGGCGGTGAGAGCTGCGGAACCGATGGCAAAGCCCTTGCCGGTGGCGGCAGTGGTGTTGCCGAGGGCGTCGAGAACGTCGGTGCGCTCGCGAACCTGAGGCTCGAGCTCTGACATCTGGGCGTTGCCGCCAGCATTGTCGGCGATAGGGCCGTAAGCGTCAGTTGCCAGGGTGATGCCGAGGGTGGAGAGCATTCCGACTGCGGCGATTGCCACACCGTAGAGGCCCTTGGAGAGGTTAGCTGCGTCCATCATACTCTTCACGTCGAAACCGATGGCGCAGAGGTATGCAAGCACGATGGCGCATACGATTGCGATCACAGGGATGGCGGTTGAGAGCATACCGAGACCTACACCGCTGATGATGACGGTGGCAGGACCGGTCTGTGCAGACTCTGCAAGCTTCTGGGTTGGCTTGTAGGAATGGGAGGTGTAGTACTCAGTTGCCTTTCCGATCACAACGCCTGCCACGAGGCCGGCTACGACGGAGAGGGAGAGATGCCACCAGTCATTGCTCTGGGTGCCGAACACGAGGGCGAGGATGCCGAAGGTTGCCACTGCACTGAGGATGGCTGCGAGGTTGGTGCCGACGCTCATAGACTTGAGGAGCTGGGCCATACCTGCACCTTCCTTGGTGCGTACGGTGAAGATGCTGGCTACAGAGAGGAGCACGCCGACTGCTGCGATGAGCATAGGAGCGGCAATTGCCTTCATCTGCATCTCAGGGCCGAGGGCATAGAATGCGGACGCACCGAGAGCCATAGTGGACAGGATTGAACCACAATATGACTCATAGAGGTCTGCACCCATACCGGCCACGTCACCTACGTTGTCGCCTACATTGTCGGCGATGGTTGCAGGGTTGCGAGGGTCGTCCTCAGGAAGGTCGGTCTCGACCTTGCCCACGAGGTCGGCTCCTACGTCTGCGGCCTTGGTGTAGATACCGCCGCCCACACGGGCGAAGAGGGCCTGGGTGGATGCACCCATTCCGAAGGTAAGCATCGTGGTGGTGATGACGACGAGCTTCTGCGCGTCGGAAGCCTCAACGACGAAGGCATTGAGGATGAGCCACCAGATGGCGATGTCAAGCAGACCGAGGCCGACTACGGTCAGGCCCATCACTGCGCCTGAGCGGAATGCGACCTTGAGGCCGGAGTTGAGGGATATCCTCGCTGCTGCGGCAGTCCTGCCGGAGGCGAAGGTTGCAGTCTTCATTCCGATGAAGCCAGCCAGGCCGGAGAAGAAACCACCGGTGAGGAAGGCGAACGGAACCCAACTGTTCTGTACGTGGAAAACATAGGCTAGAACAGCAAAGATGGCAGCCAGTACGACGAATACTATGGATACTATCTTATACTGCTGTTTGAGATAGGCCATTGCGCCCTCGCGAACGAACTTCGCGATCTGGCGCATGGTTGGGGTGCCCTCGTCTTTCTTCTTCATCTGAGCATAGAAGACTGCCGCAAAAGCAAGGGCAATCAAGGATGCCGCGAGGACACAAAATGGAACCAATTGGAGATTCATATTCTAACTTTTACTTATTGTAGCGGATTGCGAAGTAGCTGAGGTTGCTTGCGTGCTCACTGGCAAGAGAAGTTCCCTTTGAGCTGCCGTTGAGAACAGCGTTCGCATAGTCTGCGCCATCGGAGCAGATGTTGCTGATTGGATGGAGACGGATGTACACCTCTTCCTGTCCGAGGATTTCGGTAGGCAGATCGAAGTTGATGCCCTTGTATGCCACGATTGAAGAGTACAGGGTATTGGACCAGACTGATACGTCAGGAATGGTGTAATCTCCGATAGTGTGCCACTGGTTGTCATCCTCCGGATCCTGGGACTCGGTGTAGGACCACTCTGCCCTCCAGAAACGAGGCGAGAACCAGGACTGCTGGGTATTCATCACATAGATCTGCATTGAGACGTGAGAGCTGGAAATGCCCTTGGTGGAGAACTTGACGAGCCAGGAGTAGAAGCGGTTCGTGTCGTCATTCCACCAGAAATGATTTGCGGCAGAGAGGAAGCAGGATCCGTATGCGTTGCCCTTTCCACGCATACTGGTCGAGCCATTGTAGTTGATGGCGTTGATATATGCGGAATTGGTTGCATTGGACTCTGACCAGCCTGCGGCACCGTAGCCTGCATATTTGTTGGATGCATACTGGCCGCACCATTCGATGGTGCCGTCTGGATTCTGGCTGACGAGGTCTGACATCGCAGCATTGTAATGCTCCTTGGTCGGATCGAGCACGATGCCCACGCCGTTCTTGTTGCCATAGTTGGCACCGAACTGATAGTTGACGTTATTGCCGGTTGGGCCAAGGTAGTCGTATGTACCACCGCCCCAGCAGTGAATCTTGTAAGTGGCCTGAGTGTAGTCCAGATTAGCATCGCCCGTGTACTTCTCACAGTAGGTGTGAGTGAGCCAGCCGTTCTCTCCGTAGGTAGGACGAAGCACGCCCTCTTCGCTGTCCGGATTGACAAAGCGATACTCGCAGAGAAGGGCGGAGAAGCTGTCCTCTACGCTGTTGTTCATCTGGCCCCAGATGTCCTCCTTGGACTGGTGGCGGATGCTGTAGCGGCCGATGTTGGCGAGAGTAGGGTCGTCGTCCATATCGGCAGGGTCGGCACCGTTGCGCCATTCGAAGCGGGAGAAGCGCTCGTGTACGATGACACCGGAAAGCTTGCCTGAACCGTAAGGGAGACGGGTTCCGTCGCTGCGGTACTTGCAGTTGGTGTTGGTGATCATATACATAGAGTTGCCGTTGATATCACGCACGAGGAGCGGATACTTGGCAATACGGTGAGCACCGGTCGCAATGGTGTAACCTTCGTTGGTAGGACAGATGGAGCCCTTGCGGATAGGGAATTCCACATCCTTGAGGCTGACGTAAGTGTAGATGTCAGCGTCGGTGAGCTCCTGCATATACTTCTCCTTCACAGGAATGTCTGACTTGGAGCCTGCAATCTGGGATACGATCATCGCCTTGGTGACGCGGGAGAGGATATATCTCTCCGGCTCATCCTTCTGGGTGAGGATGGCACCGTGGAGGAGGATCTGAGCGCAGTCATACTGGTTGAGGATGTTGTCGTCGATGGATGCCATCTCAATCATTATACCTCTTGAGCCGTCCTTTGCCTCGAAATAGACAGTCTTCTTGCTGATGTCATAGTTGATGGTGGAGGTTGTTACCTGCTCGTTCTCACCGGCATTCCAGCTTTCCCTGTTGCTGACCACATAGCCCTCTACGATAACGTAATCGTCAATGGCCTTTCCAGTGGAGTACTGGTTGATGAACTCGTCGAAGGCGAGCACCTGTCCGAGACCTTCCTTGGCGTTGCGCTGAACGAGGTTGACGAGGATGGATACCTTGTCGCCCCAGCCATCGGTGAAGGAGAAGGTTACGGCCGCAGTACGAGGCTTAACCTCTTCCGGATTGGCATCAGTGGTGATTTCGAGGGTGCAGGCAGTCGAACCGTATGGATCCTCGGCAATGTTGGTGTCAGTGATCCAGCCGGCATTGTTCTCGTCGGAGTACTCAATCTTCACGTCCATATACTCGAAAGGCACGTTGGTGGTGACTGCGGTGGATGACATTCCACCGGCGCCAGCTACGATGACCGAAGAGTTATTCAGTGAAAGCACTGCATCGATGAGACCTTTCTGCTTCACATAGATGGTGTCCCTGCGGGAGTCCACGTCGCTGCAGAACACGAGACCTGCGGAACGCTTGAACTCTTCATTGAAACCGCATTCCACGGTCAGGGTGCCGTCTCCGTTGCCGGTGCGGCTGCTCAGTGCGATCCAGTTCTGGTCGTCCTTGAGGTCCTCGATGTGGAATTCACCGTTGGAGTAGTACGGAATGTCCACCGTACAGGCATCAGCGTCGACGACATATTCCTTCGTAGGAACACCGAGTTCCACGAGGTCGATCTTGGCCGAGTCGTCGATCTCGCAGGACTGCAGGGAGAAACCTGCAGCCACAGCGAGGGCGATTGAAGCGTATTTGAATATTCTATTCTTCATATTTCTTCATTTTTAATTGTAACGAACGGTGATGGTTCCGATACGGATTTCAGTAGCGACGTCAGTGAGAGTACCCTTCTCGATGCCGAGGAAGTTCTTGTAGCTGTCGTCGGATACTGCGCTTGGATTCGGGTTGATATCCGTCACCTTGTCGGCTACCTGGACGCGGATCACGACGTTCTCCTTGTTGAAGCACTCGTTAGGGAGCTTGCGGAGATGGTCCTTGAAGCCTGGGCAGGAGTCCTGTGAGGTGGTGGTCCACCATACGATAGAACGGTTCTTGATGATCTCGCAGTCAGGAACATCATTGAAAGTGGCACCGCCGTCAACGGAATAACGCAGCTTCCAATGGGCTGGGGAGTTGAGGGTGGTGTTACCCATTGCTCCGTGGTTCCAGACGATACCGAATACCATATTGGATCCGATGATGCCTGAAGTAGAGAAGCTGAGGTCGAAGTATCTGCCCTCATCGTTGGTGAAGTCCCACCAGCTGTTGGTCAGCTTGAGGGCAGCGTTGGCAGCAAGACCCTTCTGGTTGGAAGTTGCGCCGCCGTTTCCGCCGTCTTTGTCTCGACCGTTGTAGGTGTTGTTGAAGTCAGATGCTGCGGCCGCGGTTGCTGAATAGATGTTCATCGAGCCTGTGCCGACCTCTGGAGCCGTATCAGCCTTGTAGTCATTCCAGTTCCATTCCACGAGGGTGGTGCTGAACTTGCTGCCATTGAGCTGGATGTCTTCCGGAGCCATATAGCGGAGCTGATAGCGTCCGCAGTCGCCGTAGCGGTTGGTAACCTGCTGCTCTGCGACAACGATGCCCACGAAGGTACCTGAACCCTGAGGTACGATAGAACCCCAGTTGCGGTCCCACTTGGTCTTGCAAGACGCAGAAGTGTCATCTGCACCGCCGCGCCTCCAAGTACAGTTGGCGTTGGTGAGCATATAGATCACGCTGCCGTCCTTGTCAGTACAGAGGAGAGGTGAAACATCCCAGCGAGGGGTGGAAGCAGATCCGGAGAATGGGTTGGCGGTCTCCTTCAAGGAGTAACCGTCAGTAGCGTTCGTGTAAGCACCGTCCTTGCACATAATCTCGACGTCCTTGACATTCACGAGAGTGTAGATGTCGTCGTCGGTGAGTTCTGCGATGGTCTTGTACTTAGGAGCGAGCTTGGATGCGTCGCCAGCCTCGGAGAAGATGATGTTTTCAGCGGTGATGCCGGAGATCTGATACCTGTCAGGGTTGCTTTCCTTGGAGAGGGTAAGGCCCTTGAGGGCGATCCAAACCTTGGTATAGCGGGCGATCTCAGCATCGGTTTCTGTAGCAAAAGTGAGGCGGAAGCCATACTTGCCATCGACGCTCTGGAGATAAGCGGTCCTCTTCTGGATGCTTCTGTCGAAGTAGAACTGCTTGGTCTGCTCGGACTCGATGATGTTAGGGCTGGTGTAGTCACTTATGATATAGCCTTCGAGATAGTTGACAACGCTGATCTCACCAGGAGCGAGAGCACGTACGTCAGCAGCGGAAATCTCGCGAGGGAATACCTTCTGGTTCACAGTGTAGGTTGCACCTACCTGGTTGCCGTCGGCGTCAGAGTAGGACAGGGCGATGTTTCCTGTGCGGACTTCCTCGCCGTCGTTCACAGAGACCTTGAAGACGAGGCCCTCTGAAGTAAGCTTGACACCGCTGATCCAATCCACGTCCACCTCGTAGTCGATGGTGCTGTTGTAAGGCCAGATGTTGTTCTCATAAGCAGGGACAACGATTTCGGCAGCGGCGCCGTCAACGGTTCCGGAAGTCTCGGCGAGCCTGAAGGCCGGGTCGAAGGCGGTCTGGGTTACGATGAGAGCCGCAGTCACAGGAGTGGTGGCCTTAGGGTCATTCACCACGAAATTGACATAGGCGATACGAGGCTCCTCGAGGGTGTTCTCAGCAATGTCGAAGGTGACGCCCTTGCGGGTGATCTTCACATTGGAAATCCACTTTTCGATGCTTGCCGGATCGATTTCCTCATCCAGTTCCTCAGCGTATTTCACGGAAGACGAGATGCTTTCGATGCCATAGCGGAGGTTGGTGGAAAGAGGCACGGTCACGGTAGCCTTGGCCTTGAGATAATTCACTGATGTGTAGTCGAGGAGGAAGGATGCCTCGGTAATGGCACCTGCCTGGACCATCATAACGGTATCCGCTACGTTCTGGGACTCGAAGATGATGCCCACCTGCCTTGCAACTGCATAGTTGGCAGAATAGCTGAACACGACGTCGTTGATGCCCTCACCTGAAGTCTTGCTGAGGGAAGCCCACTTTACCGGTTCGGTCAGACGGGCAGTCCACGCACCGTTGGAATAAACCATCACGTGGGTCGAACCCGCAGCCTGCTTGAGGTTGACCAGGCGGGAGGACACAGACATAGGACGGTCGAATTCGAACGGCTTGTCGCACGCGGCCACTGCAAGAAGAAGCGCAGCCGCCAATGTGAACAGTCTTATATTCTTGATTTTCATAATGTCTGATTTTTAGAGTCCGTACTTGTTGTATTCCTTGTTGTCAAGGGCGTACTTGGAGTAGACTACTTCCTTGTCAGGGATAGGATAGTACTCGTGGCAAGGGCAGCAGTTCTCCTGCCTTGCGGCGTAGTCAGTAGACTCCTTGATGAGCTGATAGAAGGTACCCCAGCGGACGAGGTCGTACTTGCGCTGGAACTCGCCGAAGAGTTCGCGTGCACGCTCGTTGCGGATTTCCTCCTGGAGACGGGCGTGGGTACGGTAGTTATAGTCACCGATACCTGCACGGTTGCGGGTCTTGTTGAGATATGTGAGGGCAGTTTCGTCCTCATTCTTCTCACAATAGCACTCAGCAGCCATCAGGAGGGCGTCTGCATAACGGAACACTTTGTAGTTGTTGCCGTCGGCAGTACCCTGCATATCAGGACACCAGAACTTAGGACCCATCCAAGGACGGGTGTTCACGTTGCTGAACTCGTGGCCGTCATAGCCCCAGGCCATATTGTAGTCCTTGCGGATGTCCTGACCCTTCTTGGTCTGGAGACCCTGGCAGAAGAGCACGCACGGACGGGCTGCAGCCCAAGTGGTGCACTGATTGCCGAGTTCAGGGATCTCTACGCCGTCGAAGGTGGTGACACCGTTGGAGGTCTTACGCGTAGGCATACACACAGCCGCGACGTTGGAGGTATAGGTAAGACCGCCCTGGGTATAGGTGTGCTGGATCTCGAAGATGGACTCAGGCGTGTTCTTGTTGCGGAACATAACATTCTCAGCGTAATCATACTGAGAGAAGTCGCCGTAGATCTCCTCGATGTGGGAGATTGCGTCGAGAGCCAGATCCCACTCCTGGTTCCACATAGCCATCTTGGCGAGAATCATCCAACCGCAGGCAGCACCGAGGCGCTGGCCGTCGTTGTCGCTGGTGCGGGTCTGAGCGGCGAGAGGCAGGATGCTCTGGAGATCGACGATGCAGGAGTCGCGGGTGGCGCTGGCATCCATTCTGCCGAGCTTGGCAACCTTCAGGAGGGTTTCCTGGTCATTCACGTCATCGAAGTAGAAAGGCACGTTGCCGAAGAAGCAGGTGAGGTGCCAGTAGAAAAGGGCGCGGAGAGTCTTGGCCTCGCAGAGGAGCTCGATGCGCTGGTCGTCCGTGAGGGACTCGCATTTCTCGATGCCCTGGATGGCATAGTTGCACCTCTGGACTCCGAGGTAACCCTGGGTCCACACGGTCTGACCGAAACGAGGCACTGCAGGAGAGATGTCGAGCTGTGCGTCACGGGTTCCGGAAGGACAGTACATTACGTCGGATACACATTCCACTGCAAGGAAATATGTATAGGTATATATCGACTTGATAGGAATGTAGCAGCTGTTGACTACGGACTGACATTCCGAATACTTCCTGAAATAGTTGCCAGGAGTAGAGAGGGAGGAAGTATCCTCCTTGAGTGAGCAAGCCTGGAAAGACAGGGTCATTGCTGCTGCAAATGCGAAAAGTAAAGCTTTATTCTTCATATTTCTGTCCTCCTGTTAATATCTTACCTGAATGCTGAACATTACGGTGCGGGCCTTAGGGTAGGCACCGATGTCGAGACGACGGAGAGTTGATGAAGTACCGGAAGTGTTGACGTCCGGATCGAAGCCGTTGTAGTTCTTCCACAGATAGAGGTTCTCTCCGGATGCCGTGAAGGTGATGTCCTTGAGAGGGAGCTTGTACTTGTGGAGGTCGAGAGTGTAGCTGAAGCTGATGTTCTTCAGACGGAGATATGATGCGTCGTGGATCATGAAGTCGCTTGGGAGAGCGGCATCGGTCTTACCGCCGGCGCGAGGAATATCCGAGTTAGGGTTGCGGGTTGGATGCCAGGCATCGAGCATATAGCGGTACTGGTTCGTGAAGAAGGAACCGGCCATATAGAACTCGGAGTAGTTGTAGATCTTACCACCCACTGAGTAGTTGAAGTAGATGCCGAGCTTGAAGCCCTTGTAGTAGAAGTTGTTCTGCAGACCGCCGTAGAATACAGGATCGGCATTGCCCTGGTAAACGAGGTCGTTCTGGTCGAGGGTGCCGTCGTGGTTGATGTCATAGTAGCGAGGTCCGCCGAGGGTAGTGGAGGTAGCCGCATAGGTCTTGGTGACCTTATTGCGTGAAACTTCCTCACTGCTCTTCCAGGTTCCGCCATACTTGAAGCCCCAGAGGGAGTTCAGAGGATAGCCGTTCACGTAGCCGTACATCATATAGGAGTTGTTGCCTGGAGATGAGTAAGCGGTTACGAAGTCGTCCTGACCGATGTCGAGCACGAGCTGGTCGTTGTGGGAGATGGTGAAGGAAGTTGACCACTGGAAGTCCTTCTTCACGATGTTCATACTCTCGATGGAGAGCTCGATACCCTTGTTGGAGGTGCTGCCGACATTGGAGAAGTAGGAACTGTAACCGGTGTTGGTAGGAACCTGCACGCTGAGGAGCAGGTCGGTGGTCTTGGAGTAGTATGCCTCAGCGGTGATGGAGAGGCGGCTCTTGAACATAGTCCAGTCGAGGGCGAGGTTGTACTCGGTCGTCTTCTCCCACTTGAGGTCAGGGGAGTCGAGGCGGCTACGGTAGGTTGCCACAGGCTGTGAACCGTCGAAGAGGTAACCGCTGGTCGTGGTGGAGTTGATTGCGAGGGAGCGGTATGCGCTGATGGCGTCGTTACCGGTCACACCGACGGAAGCTCTGAGGGAGAGGTCGTCAATCCACTTCACGCTCTTCATAAAGGACTCGTTGGCAACGTTCCAACGGAGAGCGGCAGATGGGAAGAATGCCCACTTGTTGTTCTCGGAGAAGTTGGATGCACCGTCATAACGACCGGTCGCTGTGATGTAGTAGCGTGACTTGTAGTTGTAGTCAGCACGGGCGAAGCCGGACATCTTGGTCTTCTTTGAATATGAAGTACCTGCGGAATAGGTCTCCTTGTCGAGGACGGCGTTCATATTGTTCCACATAACGGCGTCATCGGTGTAACCTTTACCGGAGAGGTTGAAGTCGTGGGAAATGAAGCTGTATGCGGAAACACCGATCATCGGAGTGAAAGTGTGGCCGTTCTTCTTGAGCTTGTAGCTGACGGTCGTCTCGGATGACAGTGAATGCTCGTCCCATTCTGCACGGTATGCCTCACCGCCTTCGTTCTCAGCCTTTGCAGGAAGAGTACCAGGATAGTAGCGGTAAGTGTGACGCTGATAGAGATAGTATGACAGCGTGCTCTTGATGTGCAGGTCCTTTATCGGAGTGATGTCCACGTTGAACGTGTGGTTCGTGGAGTGACGCTCGAGATAATAGGTGTTGTTCTTGATCAAGGCGATAGGGTTGTTGATCTTCTGGCCGCCGTTATAGAGCGGGTTGAAGGAATCCTGAGGCTTGATGAACGGGTTCAGGTACATAGCGGCGTTGTACCAGGCGGTACCGCCGATGGAAGCCTTGGCTTCGTCGTTGTGACGCCAGGTGTAGGAACCTGAGTAGCCGGCCTTGAGCCATTTGAAGAACTGACGCTCGAGTTTGATACGGCCGGTGAAACGCTTCTGGCCTGAATCATTGATGATACCCTGCTGGTCATTGTAGGAGAAGGATGCGTAGTAGTTGCTCTTCTCATTGCTGCCGGAGAGCGAAAGCGCATAGTTCTGATACATTGCGGTGCGGGTGATGGCCTTGATCCAGTCGGTGCCTTCCCTTGAAAGCGGATCGGAATAAACCGACTCGGAGAGAGGGAGGTCCCAGCCTGACTTGTCCGCATTGTTGGCATCGGAGCCGAAGGCTGCGAGGTCATTGCGGTAGAGGGCGAACTCGCCGGCATTCATAATGTCGAGGCTGCGAGGAAGCTGGGAGAAACCGAGGTCAGCCTTGAAGGTGACATTGGTCTTTTCCTTGAGTCCGGAACCGGCCTTGGTGGTGACGATGATGACACCGTTGGCACCTCTCGAACCGTAGATGGCAGTCGAAGACGCATCCTTGAGGACGGAGATTGACGCGATATCGTCGGAGTTGAGGTCATTGAGGTCGTGGATGGCATCCATCACACCGTCGACGATGATCAGAGGCTCGTTGGATGCGGTAATGGAGCGGGAACCACGGATACGGATAGTGGTGGTGGAACCAGGCTCACCGCTGGTGGACATAATGTCGGCACCTGCGATACGGCCCTGGAGGGAATTGTCGACTGAAAGCTGAGGAGCATTCTTGATATCGTTCATCTGAACGTTGGTGACGGAACCGGTGAGGTCCTGTTTCTTGACGGCGCCATAACCGATGACGACAACGTCATCCAGGACGTTTTCATCCTCTGCCATCTTGAAATCGATGACTGTCCTCGAGCCGACCTTCTCACTTACGGTCACATAACCGAGAGAGAGGCACTGGAGGACGTCTGTTGACTTTGCCTTGATCGTGTACTTTCCATCCAGGTTGGTTGTAGTACCTGTCTGGGTTCCTTCGATCATCACAGTGGCTCCGATCATTGGGTTGCCATCCTGGTCCAGGACGGTACCCTTGACAGTCACAGGCGTGGAACTCTGTGCTGCAGCAGGAGTCGCCGAGAAGAGGGCGACGGCCAGCACTGCGGCTGAGAGCACGCTTGCGAGAGTCCTTGATGCTTTTGAAACTCTATTCATTGTGGTCAGTTGTTATTCTTACTCAATAATGGTATCATCCTCCCTTTCCTCGGAGGTGAGGCCCAGGATGGTGTCGATGCCTGAACCGCCGTTCATTTCGAAGTAATCCTCGTCGACCTTGACGTCGAGGCGGCGGATATATACGCGGGTCACGAAGAGGCGGCTGTTGACATCAGCCTTCTCAGTGAGGGAACCGGCAGTGATCTTAATCTGGGTGTTGGATGAAAGCTTGTTGGCATCGGTGCCCCTGAAGAAGAGCATAAACTCTCCGTCGTTCCAGATGTTGGCCGGATAGTCGGGATCGTTGATGTCATAGTAAGGAGCGGTGAATTCCATCTTCTTCACGCTTTCTTCAAAATCGCGGTATTCGCCGCCGCCGATGATCTCAACCGTGAACTTGTTGTTGTCCTTGGTTGTGGCATCGTTGTAGGCGACAGCCCTGAAGCTGACCATAAGGAGGGAATCCTTGGCGATGTCATTCGTGTAAGGGGTGATGAGACAAGCACCGTGTCCGAGGGCATCTCCGAGCTTGAGGTAGCCGTAGCGTCCAAAGAGATAGGAAATGGTGCCTGTACCGAAGGACTGAGTGCTGAAATAGCCCTTCTGGTTGCTGTTCCAAGCAGAGTAAATGGTCTCTCCGTCGGTAATGTTAGGATCCGCTGCACCATATTTGAAGTTGGCGCAGTCATTGGCGAAACGTGCCACGCAACCCTGGTGGATGGTGATGTAGCTGCCGAGGTTCAGTTCCCTGGCATAGATCATCAGCATACCCGACCGGCGGGTGTAATAACCATAGGTTGTCCTGGAGCCGGCGGCTACGGAAACGGCGAGAAGGCCCTTTCCCTGCTGTTCGACACCGACAACCTTTGCCCAAGGCGAAGTGCTGGCATCCTGCCATTCCACCTCGATCTTCGCAGGATCGACGTTGGTCCTGACATAGAACACGGTGGTGTCCGCCTTGACGCTGATAGAGAACGCAGTCTTCGGCTCTGCCTCATCGTCGAGGGAGTCGTAGACTTCAATGTACTCGCTTCTAGGAGCGTTCGGATCCACCCTGTTGCAGGAAACGCCGGCAAATGCGACGGCGCCCAGGAGCACAGTGGCGGAGAGAAGCTGACAGAGGCGAAGCATAGACATCTGTTTTTGTCTCATAAGCATTGATTGATTAGTGAATATGTTTTTGTGTGTTTACTTTGACATATCGTAGTCGACCAGAATAGGACGATGGTCGGACGGATTGATGAAGCTTGTACCGTACTTGAGGTCTGCCTCGGCCGTGGTCCAGTCGTCGATGATGACCATCGCATTATGTACTCGTGCATACATCGAAGGCGACGCATAGTGGTAGTCGATGCGGCCTGTTCCGTAGGTTGAAGACATAAAGTCGCCGAGGTAGCGCTGACCGATGACATCCACGTAGTCGGTGTTGTTGAGAATGACGTCCTGGCAGAGGAGCTTGGTGTCGTTCGCAGCGTAGTTGTAATACCAGTTGTCCTTGCGGGAACGGGAGTTGAAGTCACCGCAGAAGATCCAGTCAGCCTGGGATGAGTAGGTTGCAGCGTTCTTGGTGTGCTTGATCACATAGTCCATCTCATATTCGCGGTAGTAGTCGCCCTCGTGCTTGTCGCTGCTGCTGGACTGGTTCGCGGAAGAAACGCCGTAGCCGTAAGCCTGTGGCCAGGTATGGAGAGTAGCCACGTAGATGGTCTTGCCGCTGACGGTGATGCTGTGGAGGCCGGCTCCGTGAGCAATAGGCTTGGAAGAAGTCTCGCCGTTGGTGATCTTCAGCAAGGTTGTGATAGGATATTTGGAGGTGACGGTCTGCGGATAGTTGTCCCTGGCGCCGCCGACGGCCATATACTTATGTCCGTAGCGGGCTGCGAGAGCGGTCCATCCGTTTGGCAGATAACCCTTGTAGGTGCTGCCGGAGTTGCCTATGCCCGTCTTGGTGTTGTCCTTGTAGATGGTCACGGACTCGCACCAGATGCAGACGTCCGGATCATATTTCTTGACGAACTCGACGAAGTTGTCGTAGTTGTTCGCCTGATCGCTCCACATACCGTTCTGAATGTTCCAGTAGAGGACGCGGAGGTTGTTGGATGCGCGCTTCATCTGCTGGACCTTGGTCACCTTGATGTTGTCCACGAAGATGCCGTGGTGACCTGAGGTGGATGAGACCGAAGAGAGATAGAGCATTGAGCCCGAAGTGGCCCTGTCCACGCTGACCTCGATGTGGCTCCAGTTCTTGGCAGATGCAGGGTTTGAGTAGATCGTGAGGTTCTTGTTGACGATCCTGGTCTCGGAAGCGGCACACTCGTATTTCCTTGCGACCTCGGTCGAATTGATGTCGAGTGCCCTGCCGTCGATGGTGAGGCCGACGATGTAACCGCCGTTGACGACGTCAATGAGGAGGCCGTCGTCGAAGTCGCTCTTGAGGCACACGTCCATTTCGATCTTCACGCTGCAGATTTCCGGAGTGTTGAGGAACATAGGGGTCTGCAGTATGCCCCTTGAAGTGGTAGCACCGCCGAGCTCCACATAGCCAGGACGCTCCTGAGTACGGAAGAGATAGGTGTAGTCGCTGATGCTGCGATATTTCACGTATGAATCGGAGAGCACGTGGCTGGTGGCCACAGTCTTTGGAGCGTTGTAGTTGCTCTGGCAATCAGACCAGGTGTTGGACTGAATGAATCCGGAACCCGGGTTGTCATAGACGGTGGAGGTCAGACACTCCTCCGTTCCGAGAAGATCCTTGCCGGAGTCTATTCCGATGGCATCGGCGCTAGGAGCGAAACAAGGGGCTGCAGAGCCCTTCACATAGTCACCGCCCCATACAAATGTGTCGAAGCCCTCGAAGAAGATAAGGTCGTCGGCCGGCTTGTAGTCCTTGGTGACGAGGAGAGTCTCATTGGCGCCCAGGGTGACAGGATCGGTAGTGAACTGCATCATCCTATGGGAAGCATCGCAGACGGTGATCTCGAGGCCCTTGCCGTAGTTGCCAGGAGCCAGGAGGACGAAGAAGCGCTTTGCGGAAGACTCGGAAAGCTGAGTGTTGGAGCCGCCCTGGGTGCAGTTGAGTTCCACGAAGGAAACGCCCTTGGTAACGGAGAACTTGCCCTGTGATGGCTTGAATGCGCAGAGGCCCGCGATCATAGAGCCGGACAGGTTCTTGACGTTGACTGAAGTGATGGACGCATCGCCCTTGAGGTCGAGTTCCACCATTGCAAAGCCCTCCTTGAAGATGAGCTTGTTGCCTGTCTCGGAAGAGTAGGACGCGTACATAGGATAGTCCTGAAGGCTGCCGATGGTCTCAACCTGGAACTGGCTGTATGGAAGTTTCACATCCATATTGGCGGATGATCCATAGTAATCCTTGGAAAGGGTGTTATAGTAAACCGCGTTATATGTCTTTGTTCCGGACTCCGCAACGTCGACATACTTGCGTCCCTGATCGTCGGTTCCTATCGTGTAATCCTTGCTGTTGACGGAAACCTTGGTGAGTCTTGCGGTCTTGATGCCGGCCTTGACGCGAGGAGCATCCTCGGAGAATGAGAGATAAAACCTTACCTTGCCGTCTACGACTTCGATGTCCTGAACCTTGTCGTCACCCTTGTCATCCGGCTTCGGTTTATCAGGTTTCTCACAGGAACATACGGATGCTGCAATACACAATGCGACGGCTATGGATCGGAAATTAAGTGTCATAATCTTGGGTTCTCTGATAATATATTATCAATGAACCTCAAAAATAGCATTTTTTTTCTTATTTTTGTGTCGTTTTCAGTCAGAAAATGATATGAAAGAGACTCAAATCAACGACATTCTACACACTTACGAGAAAATCCCGGCAGAAATCTGCAAGGATGCAGCCGATGCCTGCACTCGCATCGCCGACATCATCGTCGAGAAAATCAACAACAGGAAACAGGGTCTGAAACTCGGACTTTCCACCGGAAGCACCCCTCAGCCACTCTACCGTGAACTGGTCAGAAGGTGCAAGGCCGGCGAAGTTTCCTTCAGCGACGTGGAGGTATTCAGCATCGACGAGTACTACCCTTTCGACAGCCGTTCCAGCCAGAGCAGGAACACCAGGCTGCACACCGAGCTGCTGGACCTCGTGGATGTGAAACCGGAGAACATCCACATTCCGGACGCATCCGTGCCGGCAGAGGACGTGGACGCCTACTGCGCTGAATTCGACAAGATGGCCTCCGGCCTCGACCTCCTCGTAATCGGAGTGGGCGAGCAGGGCCAGATCGGTTTCAACGAGACCGGCTCCTCCGACCGCAGCCGCACCCGTACCGTCCTTCTTTCCCACAAGTCCCGCAAGAGACAGGCGAAGAATTTCGGAGGCGAACTCTCAGCCACCCCTCACACCGCCATCACCATAGGCATACACACTATGATGACCGCCCGTCAGATCATCCTGATGGCCTGGGGCGAAGACAAGGCCCAGGCAGTGCACGACATAGTGGAGGGTGAAAAGGATCTCTGCTGCCCGGCATCCTGCCTCCAGGCACACGCACGCATCAGTTTCTACACAGATGAGAATTCGGCTTCCAAGCTCGTCCGCACCACTGCCCCTTGGCTCGTGCAGACCTGCGACTGGAGCGCCGACAAAGACGTGCGCAAGGCCGTAATCTGGCTCTGCGACGAGGTTCACAAGCCTATTCTCAAGCTCTCGCAGCAGGATTATCTCGACCACGGACTCGGCCAGCTTCTCGAGGCCCGCGGCGCCTACGACGATCTCAACATCAAGGTCTTCAACGACCTGCAGCATACCATCACCGGATGGCCTGGCGGAAAGCCTAACGCCGACGACAGCACCCGTCCGGTCGCTTCCACCCCGTTCCCAAAGAGGGTGATCATCTTCTCGCCACACCCTGACGACGACGTGATCTCAATGGGCGGAACCTTCATCCGTCTCGTGGAGCAGGGACACGACGTGCACGTGGCATACGAGACCTCCGGCAACGTGGCAGTCCACGACGACGTGGTCCTGCAGCACATCGACGCCGCCCGCGAACTGGGCTATGGCGACCGCTGCCAGGAAGTTCTGGACATATTGAAAAACAAGAAGCCGGGCGAACCTGAGCCTCGCGCCCTCCTCAACCTCAAGGCAGCCATCCGCCGCAGCGAGGCCCGTGGAGCCGTGCGTTCATTCGGCCTCAACCCGGATACCAACGCCCACTTCCTCAACCTGCCTTTCTACGAGTCCGGCGGCATCAAGAAACTGCCTCGCACTCAGGCTGACGTGGAGATCGTGAAGGCCCTTCTCCAGGAAGTGAAGCCTCATCAGGTATATGTGGCCGGCGACCTCGCAGACCCTCACGGAACCCATCGTGTGTGCACCGAGACCGTGTTCGACGCCCTCGAGGAGCTCAAGGGAGAGGCCTGGATGGCAGAGTGCCACTGCTGGCTCTACCGCGGCGCCTGGATGGAATGGGAACTCGGCAAGGTCGATATGGCAGTGCCGCTCAGCCCGGACGAGCTCATCAAGAAGCGCCACGCCATCTACCGCCACCTTTCCCAGAAGGACCTCGTGCCGTTCCCTGGCGACGACCCTCGCGAATTCTGGCAGAGGGCAGAGGAGCGCACCCAGTCCACCGCAAAGCATTATGACGCCCTCGGAATGGCGGAATATCAGGCAATTGAAGTATTTGTAAAACAGTTTTAGAATATGAGACTTATCATCGAAAACAGCTACGATGCAGGCTCCGTCTGGGCCGCAAAGCACATCGCCGACGCCATCAGGGCAAAGGCTGCCATCACCGACGCACCTTTCGTGCTCGGCCTCGCAACAGGCTCCACTCCTATCGGAACCTACGAGGAACTCATCAAGATGTATGACGCAGGAGAGATCTCCTTCAAGAACGTCATCACCTTCAATATGGACGAGTATGTGGACCTCCCAGTTGAGCATCCGGAGTCATACCACTCCTTTATGGACACCTACTTCTTCAACCACGTGGACGTGCCTCGCGAGAACATCAACATCCTCGACGGCAACGCTGCTGACAAGAAGGCTGAGTGCGAGAACTACGAGAAGAGAATCCTCGCCGCAGGCGGCATCGACCTCTTCCTAGGCGGAGTAGGCGAAGACGGTCACCTCGCTTTCAACGAGCCATATTCTTCCCTCCAGTCCCGCACCCGCGTAATGGACCTCACCTACGACACCCTCCTGGTGAACAGCCGCTTCTTCGACAACGACATCAACAAGGTGCCTAAGCAGGCAATGTCAGTGGGCGTGGCTACCGTCACCGACGCAAAGGAAGTGCTCGTGCTCGCATTCGGACACAAGAAGGCCCGCGCCATCCAGATGGCAGTGGAAGGCCCTCTGACCCACGTCTGCACCCTCTCTTCCCTCCAGATGCATCCTAACGGAGTCATCGTATGCGACGAGCTCGCAGCCGGCGAACTGAAGGTGAACACCTACAGGTATTTCAAGGAAATAGAGAAGGCCAACCTTTAAGGTCAGCCTTCACATATAGTTTTTGAGCAAGGGGAGATTCTAATGTCTTCCCTTGCTTTTCAGATACTGGATAAGCTGCTCCGGACGGTCGGTCTGGATCATTGACACGCCCTTCTCGAGATACTGTCCGTAAACGGAGTCCTTGTCAGCTGCGATATATGCGGCATCGTCGTCGTTGCCGTCACCGCCGCAGAGGGATGCCCAGATGGTGTTCACCCAGATCTTGGAGCCCTGCTCGAGGATCTTCTTGCAAGCATCGTCGAATGCACCGTCCTCGTTGTCCTGCCAGCAAACTTCGTATGCGAGCGGAACCACGCCCTGCTCGAGATATGAGTTGAAGAGCTTGATGCCGGCCTTCTTCTGGATGTCCACGATAGGCATATACATCATATTGTGCTCGTAGGCTGCCTCGTGAGCAGCTACCACCTCAATAGGCTTCTTGCCCTTGATGAGGATCTGGTCAGTCACGCCGAGACGCTCGGTGATCTCGAGCACCTGGTCATAGAATTCATAACCCTGGTCCACATTCACGCAGATACGGTCCTTGCAGCAGCGCAGAGCCTGCTCGAGAGTAGGCATCTTGATGCTGTCCACGGTCACATTGTGGGCGCGGTTGAGGGAAAGCATCTGAATCTCAGCGTATGTGAGGTCGCTGATCCTGGCACTCTTGCCCGGCTCATCCTTGAAGACCTTGCGGAAGTTGGTGCAGCGCTTCACGTCGCCGTCGTGTGAGAGGACGAGGACTGAGTCGCTGGTCATCTTGAGGTCGAGTTCCATAATGTCGGCACCCATACGGATGATGGACTCGATGGCGCTGATGGAGTTCTCAGGGAAGTTGCGCCAGTCACCGCGGTGGCAGGCAACGACCACGTACTTTGACTCCGGATTGTGGATCTGAGCGGCGATGAATTCAGCGCGGTTAGCGTAATTCTTCTCGCCGAAATCCGGCTTGCAGGCGCTTGTCAGAACCACTGACAGGCCGACTGCGAGGATAGTAACGAATTTCTTCATTGTTTATTTTGTTTTAATGATCTTGCTGGCAACGGACCTGAGCTTGGCGGCTGTACCGGCCTCGAGGTTGCAGTCCGAAACACCCTCCCCGAAAGGCTCGCCAAAGATAAGAAGATAATTGACACAAGCCTTCAGATATGCTCCATAAACGGACTGATGCTTGTCGTCCGCGGCATAGAGAGGTATATCCGGATAGAGTTCACGCGAGAGTGCATAAGCGCGTCCGATAGGGGACATTTCCGCATCCGTGGCCTTGCACAGGGCCTTGGAGCCCTTCTCCAGCAGCTTGTCGAAATTCTTCAGGCTGCCGAAGCCGCCGAACTCGACTCCCGGATAGGACCAGGTGGATTCGAGCACCACCCTGGCGTCCGGAGACCAGCCCCTGACACGGCTGACGAGGGTCACGGCATCCTTGCGGATCTGGTCTTTGCCCTTCGGATCCTGGGCATACCAGGCGTGGGTCTGGCTCTGGTTCTGGAGGAAGACGACGTCATAGCCGCCAATGCGGATGGCATCGTCCGTGGTGGAGAGTTCCAGATGCTGACCGTAGGTCTGACCGCCCTTGAGCGCGGCTTTGAGATTCAGGTAGTGACCCTGAGTCCAGGCCATTTCCTTGAGCATCCAGGATGCTCCCTGGACGTAGGTGAAGGAGTTGCCAATGCAGAGCACATTGGTCGTGTCCCTTGGAGTCGCATTGCCCAGTACGTGCATATATGCTCCCACGTTGTCGCCCCATTCAATGCGGGTACAGCACTTTTCGGCCGCCGGATCGAGCCTGCGTCCGAGGCAGTCTATGTCGGCCGCCACACGGGCTCGGATCTTAACCTCGCCGTCATCTATGGCATTTTCCAGACGTACGGTCTGCAGGGCCGTGGTGTACTGATATGAAGGGGTCGTCACATAGCCGAAGCACTTGAACGAAAAGTCCACTCCGTCCTCGCGGCGCAGGTCGGAAGGCATAGTCTTCCACTCCCCTCCGTCCAGATATTCGAAGATATAGTACCTCGGAGAGGCTTCTTCAGACACCAGGGACAGGTCGAGTTCCACACACGAGCCGGCCGGGAGATTCTTCACTGGCAAGGAGAATTCCCAGGCGTCTCCGGCTCTGAGGCCATCCACGCAGGGACTTTTCTTCTTCATATAATACTTCAGC
>DCHT01000033.1:36281-49401 GCA_002314885.1 Bacteroidales bacterium UBA1745
CGTTCCTTGGTAAAGAGCCAGAGGCTGGACTGGGCGCCCGCAGCAAGCGAAAACAGCGACAGGGCTGAGAGGAAAATGATCTTTTTCAGCATAAATTATCTTACAATCTTATAGTCACTCTCGTGGCCAAGCACAACCTGCTCGGCGATGGAGCGGAGATTTGCCGCAACGGTGGCATCGAGGCCGCAGTTGGCAGCATTGGAATCGAACTTTTCGCCGAATATCACGAGATAGTTCACACAGGCCTTGAGATATGCTCCATTAGGGCCCTGATGCTTGCTGTCGCTGTGATAGAGGTTGATGGACGGATAGGTGCTGCGGCAGAGCGCAAAGGCCTGTCCTATAGGCGAAATCCAGGTGTTGGCGTTGGTAGCCATAGTCTGGCAGCCGCTCGCAAGGAGGGCGTCGAAATTCTCGTAGCTGTTGAATCCGCCGTAGGTTCCGGAGGTGAAGGACCAGGTGTTTTCGAGTATCACCTGGCAGGAAGGAGATGCCGTACGCACCTTGTCTGCAAGAAGCTTGCAATAAGTGTTTACGCTGGCATTGGTGGTCGGATCGCTTGCGAACTTCGCCGGATTCTGACTCTGGTCCTGGATGAAGGCATAGTCGTAGCCGGCCTTGTTGATGGCCTCAGTCGAAAGGGCGAGACCATACTGGTCCGTGAGGGTCTGGCTGCCCTTGAGGTTGCACTGCACATCGAGCTCGTGGCCCTGGCTTGCCGCAATCTCCTGGAGCCTCCACACCGGATGGTTGTAGTAGGAGAAGGAGTTGCCCAGACAGAGCACCTTGGCCTTCTTCTTAGTAGCGTCCACAGCCACCTTGTTGCAGTATGCGGCAGAGAAGCCGAACACTGGCAGGAAGAGGGCTGATGAGGCGGTGGAAACGCTCTCGGCCACGCCGCTGCAGGTGTAGGTGCCCACTGCGCGCATCCTGATCTTCAGGGTGTCGCTCACAGCTGCGTCAAACTTGACTATCTGGTTGACGGTCGCATACTGATATGCGCTGTTGTAATAGAGCCTTGCGGTGTATTTGAGAGAAGAATCCTCGCTTGCGGAATAGAGTTTCGAAGCATCGCTCTTCCACTGTCCGCCGTCAAACCACTCGAGTATCCAGTACTTGTGGGTATTGGATGAAGGACAGAGAGTGGTATTGAACTGGACGTATGAACCAGCCGCTACACCCTTAGTAGGGAAGGAATAGAGCAGATAGTCGTCCTTGACCATAGTGTTGATATATGGCTTGCCGCCGGTCACGGAATAGGTGAATGCAGTCGCAGCATTAGCCTCTCCCCTCACTGCAGTGATACGGGCATCGGTACCGTCGGTCGCGAGCACGCAGTGATACTTGGTCGTCCAGTACTTGGTGCTGGAGGTGGTTCCGGAGGACTGGAAGGTCCATACGGAAGGCATAGACGCACTCAGATTGTCCGGCAGATATACCTCGTCAGGATCGTATCCGGCCTTCATATTCCACCATATATTGTCGCTGTTGGCCGTTGTGCAGTTGCTGCCCAGCTTGCCTATATAGTCTATGTAGTTGGCCTCGGTGATACCGACCATCTCCGGTGTGCCGCCATTGTAGCTGCCCACATCTCCCTTGCCTATGCAGGCGGAGAAAGTCGCAGCCACGTTGCAGTAGCCGAACATAGTGCCGCGATAACCAGCTTCATCGGATATGATGCGACCGTGGTTTTCGCAGAGCTCTATCTTGTTGTCAGCCGCATTGACCAGTGAAATCAGGCCACCGACCCTCGCACTGGTAGTGGAGATGAGGTCGCCGTTGTTGATGCATTTGCGGAGATAGCTGCCGGCGCCCGTGATGCAGGTAATATTGCCTATGCGGCCGCCGCCGGAAGTAGCGAACGAGTTGGTATTGGATCCGTTGTTGGTGCAGTTCTCAATGGCCGTGTAGCGGTTTGCAGCCGCCACGATGCCTGAGGTACGGGCGGATGATGACACGAGCTTGCCGTTGTTGACACAGCCACGCACATTTACGTAGGTGGTGGCACTGGCCTCATTGGATGCGAAGCCCACGATGCCGGCCACGTGTACGCCGGTCGCACCGTTCTTGGTGTTGCCGGATGCGTCCACGCTGATAGCGCCGTTGTTGGTGACGTTCTCGATGTTGCACTCCGCAGCCTTCGAATATGCGAAACCGACCGTCGCGACAGACATACGGGTGTCGCCGGTGTGAGACTTGGCGGTGACGGTGGCCTCGTTGACTATGCCCCTGACGGTGGCGTCACATACGAGTCCGGCCAATACGCCGCAGTCGCAGCTGACGGAAGGGGTGAATTCGGCTGAGCAGGACTTGTCTATCACGAGATTCTCCACGACAGCTCCATCGGTGATGGCGCCGAAGAGGCCGAATGCTGTGCCGGCCTCAGCAGGACTGCCCTTGATGGCAAGGTTCTTCAGGGAGAAGCCGTTGCCGTCGAAATGGCCGGTAAAAGGCTTGCCGCTCACCGTGAGCACATTGCTGGCCCAGGTGAAAGTGGCTGGTCCTATCGGCTCCCATTCAGTTATAGATGAGCAGTCGATGTCGCCCAGGAGGTTCACGATGAAATCGCCGTCCTGCCACTGTGCAATGCTCTCGCCCGCATTCCAGGCCTTTGCAAAGGCCACGAGTTCAGCTGCTGAAGAGATGCCGGGACCGCTGAGGGTACCGATGAAATGCACGTTGTCGGCAGTGTAGGTAGAACAGGTCACGCCCGCTGCGAAAGACGCTCCGAGGGTGAGATAATTCGAAGAATTGGCGATGGTGGCATCGCTCTGGTCCGCAGCCGCTCCGATCTTGCCTCGGAGAGAACAGTTGGAAATCGTAGACTCAGTAGTGGCGGCCTGGAACACGCCTATGAGCAGGCCTCTCATCTCTGCAGGAGCGATGACGTCGCCGTAGTTCTCGCAGTCAGACACTTCGTAGCACTTGATGAGGCCGCAGACTCCGCCGGCGACGCTGCCGGCCTCCTGGGTCGAGATCAGACCGTTGTTGACGCACTTGCTGACCTTCTGGCCCTTGACGTTCTGCTCACTACAATATGCAATGATGCCGCCCATACGTACGCCGGTGACATTGGCCACATAATTGGCTGAATAGTCGCAGGTGATGGCTCCGTTGTTGGTACAACCCTCTATATCCACGAGGAAGGCGTTGCAGACTATGCCTGCAGCCCTATGGGACTTGACGCTGACAGTCGCATCGTTGACACAATTCTGTACCTTGGACACCATAGAAGATGCACTGGAAACAGCACCTACTATACCGGCGATCTCGGTAGTGTTGGTGTTGGAATACTTCTCTCCGAGGTCGAGGGAGATAGCTCCGTCGAAGGAGCAGTCCTTGATGGTGGACACCTTGCTCTTGGAGAGGAGCAGACCAGTGATGCCGCCCACAGCCACGTTCCTTGAGGCAGAGGATGTAGCGGACCCCGTGATGGTGCCGTTTACTTTGACATTTTCGATGACAGCGTCCACGCTCTGGCCGGCAATGAAGCCGAGAGCAGCGTGGCTGGTGGTGATGCCCGAGCCCTTGACGCTCATCTTTGCACCCTCGAGCACGAGGTTCTTCACCGTCGCACCATTGAGGGAGCCGAAGAGACCCATAGTCTGGACACTCTGGATGTCCACGGACATAGTCAGGCCGGTAATCTTGTGTCCCTGGCCGTCGAATACTTCCTTGAACGGATTGCCGAGAGTGTTGGCCGTGTTATACGGGATGGATACGGTGGCCGTAGGCATACCGATAGGAGTCCAGGTCTTACCGCTGAGGTCAATGTCGTCCTCGAGGGTGAACACTCCGTCGCCGTCGAAGTCATACTGCGCACCGTTGCCGGCGTTGTATGCTGCCACGAAGGCGAGGAAATCCTCCGCCGTACGAATGCCCGGCTTGAGGCCTTCCTGGGACACTGTCAGTTCCTGGTAATCGCCGCTGTCCGGAACGAAACTGATGGTAGCCGTCCTAGTGCTGGTTGTCGTATTCGCTGCCACGATGAAGCTGAGATTGGCAGTGGCAGTCGCCTTGGTCTCCGCCTGGGTGATCCAGGTCGCATCCGCAGGGATGTTTACGGAATATGGAGTGTTGTACTCCACAGAAACGACGATAGTGCCGCCCTCGGCAGGCACATCAGCCTTTCCGTCTATGGCAAAGACTATGTGTTCGCCGTCCTGGGTGACATTCACGACCGCAGTCTTGCTGCCCGCCCTGAAGATGATCTGGGCAGTTCGCTCCGCCGCGGCAGTGCCTGCTTCACCGGAATTCTTCTTGGCGGAAACCTCGATGGAATCATCACCGCTGCCTGAAGTTGCAGAGAGGATGAGCCAGTCCACATCAGTCTCCGCAGTCCAGCTTGTGTTGCATTTTACATCAACGCAAACAGCCTCCGGAGAGGCTGATGCGTACGTAATTGAATCGGGTGTGACACTTATTTCAGGCTCCAGTTCGGGCTTCTGGCAGGCACAGACAAGCGCCGTCAGGGCAACCAGGGCCGATATGGTCCTATTGAACAGATTCATAAAAACGTATTTTAGTGTTATTATTCGCCGTAAACGTTTCCGGTGTTGGCCTCATTGGTCTGAACTGCCTTGCGGCGGTTGTAGGTACAGCCATAGAGGAAGCGCTGGAAGTTGTCCGCAGTGATGACGGTGAATGCAGTTGCATCATTGTATGCGCCGATCTTGCCGCTGAACTTGCAGTTCTTCACCGTAGTTGCCTTGGAGTTAGGACGACCTACTACGAGACCCATCTCAGGGAAGGTGTCAGTGTCGACGTTCTCGGTGAAGAGACCGCTGCCGACAACCTCGGATGAATCACCCCTCTTGTAGAAGTGACCGTCGACATAAAGGTCGCAGAGGATGGCACCGTGAGTCTCACAGCCATCGATCACGAAGGCATTGGCAATCTGACCAACCATACCGCCCACATATCCGCCGTATGCACCGGCTGGAGCGAAGCAGATGTTTCCGTTGTTGACACAGCCGGTAATCTGGCTGTCTGCAGTGTTCACGTATCCTACGAAGCCGGCAGTACGGGAAGTCTTGTCGGAAGTACAGATACAAGTACCGGTGATAGTACCGTTGTTGGTGCAGGAAGTAATCTTCACGAGGCCCTGAGTTGTGCCGGTGAAGCCACCGATACGGCAGGCGCTGCCCCATCTTTCGTCACCGACCATAGCGCCGACTACGCCATTGTTGGTGCAGGAAGTGAGTTCACAGCTGCCGTTGCAGTAGCCTGCGAGACCGCCCATTGAGACGCCGGTACCACCATTGTTGGCGTTGGTCTCATTGTAGCAGAGAATGGTTGCTCCACTGGTACATCCCTCGAGTTTGGACTCGTATGCACAGCCGCAGATGCCACCTATGGTCTGAAGACCAGATGCTCCTGACTGAATCTTGACTGAAACAGAACCGTCGCCTGCAGATTTGGCGGTACAGTTCGAAATGGAGCCTTTGACGAGAGCACCTGCGATAGTTCCAATATGAACGTTGTTTGCAGATGAGCAGTCCGGATTGACAACAGCAATGTTGGAAGCCTCAACGGTGAGGTTGCGGATGACACCGCCCTGAACTACGCTGAAGAGGCCGTATCCCGTGCCTGCAGCAGGGTTGTTCTCGGTAATGCTCAGGCCCTTGATGGTGTGGCCCTTTCCGTCGAAGACTCCGTCGTAGGCATCACCCTTGACGGCGCCCGCATTGGTAGAGGTCGCGAGACAGATAGGAGACCAAGGAGAGTAGGCAGAGATGTCGATGTCTGCGAGGAGTTCGACAGCCTTGGTCTCGGTGTTGGTCCACCTTTCGACTGAAAGGCCGGCAGTTGCAGCGTCGGCGAAAGCCTTGAACTCAGCAGCATCTGGAATACCGCCGAGGGAAACCACTTCCTTCTTCTCTCCGATGAAACCGTTCTGCCTTATCGGAATGGTAAGCACAGTGCCGTGGGAAGCGATGGTAAGTTCTCCGCTTCTGGCAGCCATATCGGTCTCGTCATTCTTGAAGTTAGGCAGGAAAGTAAGAGTAACGACGCACTTTCCGCCGCCTCCATAGTTAGGACTTACAGTCATCCAGTCATCGCTGACCTGTGCAATCCAGGCGTTCTCGCAATCCACGATTACAGACACGTCGGATGGCTCCTGCGCATCAATGTCCTCGATGGCATTCACGTCCAGTCCGATGTCGGTCGTCTTGATTGCAATGTAACCTGAGAGGTCACCATTCTTACAGCCGCATACAGCCACGAGGCAAAGAGCGGCAGAGACGAAATATTTAACGATCTTTCTCATATTGGTTATTATTTTTCTCTGATATAAATATAGTTGAGGCAGCTGCGCTCTCCCTTGGAATCGGAAGGCGTGCTGACGAGGGATCCCCTGCCGGCTGCGGAATCATAGACCCACATACAGGAGGATCCACCTCCGTCGAAACGGGTCATATTCCAGCCTCCGAGCTTCTTTGCGATGCGATACATCTCATAGCTCTTGAGTCCCATTGACACCCAGTCCTGGCGTCCGTCCACCTCCACGAGCCAGACTTTCTTTCCGTCCTGGCTTACGGTGGCGAGGGTGACAGGGTCATAGGTAGTGATGTTGGTGTGCGTTGCCGGAGCCGTCTGGCTCTTATCCTCTCCGTTCACCATAAACTCGAACATAGTGGAGTTCTGGGTGTAGATAGGCTTAGCAACTCCGTCGACAGTCATATCTGCGCGGACCTGAACTTCGGAGCCCACAGATGCAAGACCGGCCACAGTTGCAGCCACATCCCCGCTGAGCTGGATCACGAATTCCTTCTTGCCGGTCACGTAAGGACCTTCTGACAGAGGAGTGTTCCTGCCGTCGTGGATGGCCGTGACGGTGGCGGCGGCATAGCCCTGGTTGACTCTCATAATGTCTCCAGTGAACTTGCAGACCAGATAATAGGTGTCGGTCGCAAGGGCGTTATGCACGTTCGGGAGCTGGCTAGGATGAGGAGTCTTGACATACCTGTAGGTGTAGATATTTGCCTGGTATGAAGCGCTGCCCGTCCTGACGATAGTCTCGTTGATGGTGTAATAGTCGAACTCCTGGCCACCGATCTTGAAGGTACCGGCACGACCGTAAGTCGAACCGTTGAAGGACTTCTTGCCGCAGGATGCCGTGCCGTCAGTGAAGGTTGTGAATGCCCAGTCGTGATTAGGAAGCCCCTTGCGGGTGTCCGGATTGTTCACGAAGACAGGCTCACCTTCCTCGATGTGAGGACCGCGGGAGTAACCGTCATTGCTGTCAAAGAAGCCCGTGTTGATGCCGGCAAGCACCTTCTGGCCCTCTGTGCGCTTGCGGGTGCAGAGCTGGGAGAGAGTCTCACGGATCTTCGGACCGTTGTTGCTGTTATTGTTGGCGTTCGGGTTCGGAACGATGTCGTCGGAATAAGCGGTAGTAAGCTCAATCTTTGTGCTGGTGAGATCGATTTCAAGCACACAGACCTTGCGAGGAACACCCGTACAGATATACTTGGTGTAAGTTACACCGTCGGCAAGAGCCTTGGTATCCTGCACCGTCCACGCGTAGTAATCGTCGCTGGTCCAGTCGACAGTCGTAGTTTCGGTATCGAAAGGTTTGGAAGACGGCTTAGGACTTACGATCGCATTGTAGAAAGTCGCAGCAGGCGCAGAAGCTGGCTTGTCCTTGTACTCCAGGCCGCCCACGTGGCCATAACCGATATTGGTCTTGAAGGACGCAGCGGCGTAATTGTAGGCACAGCCCCAGGCCGGACCCATAGTTCCGTCGGAAGAAGTAGGGGCGATGATGCAGCCGCAGTTCTTGCAGTCGGTGAGTTTGCCCGTGCAGTAGCCCACGAAGCCGGCAGCACGTCCCTCTCCGGTCACAATCACATTACCGTTGTTGAGGAAAGACGTGGCCGTGCCCACAAAGGAACCGGCAAGTGCACCGCAGTTTCCGCCTGGAGCCGTGAGGTTTCCGTTGTTTACGGATGCGGAACCGGCCGCCTCGCCTATTACACAGGTAGCATCAGCCATACCGGCGATGCCGCCCATATTGAAGGATTTGCCGGAAGCAAGAGGGCCCTCGACAACAATGCTGGCGTTGTTGACGCACTTGACGATGGTCGTCTTGGACGCATAGCCGATGAGGCCGCCCACGGTGGCATCGCCGGCATTGCTGCCCTTGACGCTCACGCGGTCACCCTCGCTGCCGAAAGTGAAGTTCTGTATCGTCACGGCCTTGCCATAGCCTATGAAGCCCACGTTGTCCGCCTTGGACAGATCGCAGCTCCACTTGACATTGTACAGGGCGTGGCCGGCACCATTGAAGGTTCCGGCGTATGGGATGGTTGAGGTTCCCACCGGCGTCCATTCGGCGATGGAAGAGCAGTCGATGTCGTTAAGCAGGGTAACTGCACCCTCGACCATATATCTGGAAATGCTCTTGCCGGAGTTGTATCTCTTGGCGAAGTCCACGAGGTCCTCAGCCGTGGCAATGCCCTTGACGGCCGGATCCACATCCTCGGCTGCGGCAGCCTGGCTTACGCTGACCGTGACGGACTCTCCGTCCAGGTTCCTGATGGTGACGCTTGCGCTCCTTGGCTGCTTGTCCGGATTCTCAGCCACTGAGACGCCGAGTTCAGCGCCCTCAGAGGAGGCCTTACCGCTGCTCGCGGAGAGCTTCACCCAGGACTTTGAGGCATTGGCCACCCAGTCGCTGGAGGAAACTATCTTGAGCACGGTCGCGCCTCCGTCGCCCTCCACGGACACAGTCTCGGGAGTTACCGAGAACTGCGCCACGGGAGCGGGATCCGGCTGGCAGGCCGCTGCTAGGAACAGGGCCGCCAAAGCGCAGATTATTATATGAAATGTCTTAGTCATATATTACATAGTACTGTCAGTCCAACCAGGGTTCTGGGTGAGAGCACCCTCGGTAACCACGATCTGGTTTGCAGGGATAGGCCAGAGATAGTCCTTGCCCTCGTCCCAGACGTAATCCTCTGCACCGAAGTAGCAGAGATAGCCCTTGGTTCCCTCTGAAAGGGACCAGCCTGTGCTGACATCGATCTGAGAGTCGACGGAAATGGTAGCGGAAATGCTTGAAGGCTTGGTCTTGTTGTAGAGCAACAGGTCTGCCTTGCCGTCCTTGTCGAGGTCGATCTCGCCGAGGCCGCTGACATAGATGCCCTGGAAGCCGTTGGTGGTCTTAGGGCAGAGCCACTTGCCTTCACCCCAGCGGAGGAGATCCCACTGGCGGAAGCCTTCTGCGAAGAGCTCGACAGTCCTCTCGCGGCGTACCTCGAGAATTGCGGCGAGCTGAGTTCCCTTGGCATTTGGATAGTACTCGGCCATAATCGGATCCACGGTGGTAGGGACGGTCTTCATAAGAACCATACCCACGCGGGAACGTATGACATCAATGGTAGCCTGAACATCAGAATCGGTAAGGGTGCCGAGTTCAGCCTTTGCCTCCGCATAGTTGAGCAGGGCCTCAGGATACCTCATAAGATTGAAATCGATAGTATAGCCGGAAGCTGTCTCGTGAGAGTTGTCGCCGACATACTTCACGGAACGATAACCGCTCCAGGTGCGCTCGAAGTCCACAGATGCGTGGGCGCTTTCGCCAACCTGGATGTAGGCAGGACCGTGGAGGGTCTGAGCCATACGAGGGTCGCGGCCCTGGAACTGAGAGAAGTAGTCGAGGGTCTCCCAGCCTGCAACGGTGGAGATGGACTTGCCGGTGGAGGTGAGGTAATGATTCACCATCCTCACAGTGGCACTGCGGCGGCCGTTCTTCTGGTCGAACTGGAGACCGTGGGAGATGGCTGCGTCAGCAGAATAGCGACGGGCAAGTATGGACTCGGATGGGTCTGCGTCCTCGAGGAGGAAGAAATCCCTGTAAGCAGTGGTAGTCGAAGAACCTGCGTAGAGGGTCCTGGTGCCGAGGAGCTTGCTTGCTGCATCTGCGGCCTGCTCGAGGAACCAAGTTGAGGAAATGGTCTGACCATCGAATTCCTGCACGTCCTGAGGCACATACTCTGTGCCTTCGTGATACTTTCTGAAAGTGCCTTCGAAGAGGGCGATGCGGCTCTTCAGCAGAAGGGCGGCAGCCTTTGAGACGTGGTAGGTAGGATCGCTGGTCCACTTCTCCGGGAGGAGTTCGTATGCCTTGTCGCAGTCCTCGAGGGCCTTCATCATAACGTAGCCGCGTGGGTCGCGAGGCTTCTTGAGAAGCTCCTCATCGGCAGAACCGATGACGCGGTCATACCAAGGCATATCGCCGTACTGGCGAACCATCTGGTAGTAGAAATATGCGCGGAAGAAATATGCAGCGCCGTCGTATGGGGCCCTGACGTCCTCAGCACAGCCCTTGTCGTTCTCGAGCTGATAGTTGATATAACGCAGCGGCGCGAAGGTAGAGGTGCTCCAGCTGTTGGAAGAAGCAGTCCTGGTACCCTTCTGGATTGCGGAGAGGCTCCTGGACAGATAGACGTCGGAGTTGACCTCAGCGAGATCCGCTGCGGATTCGAGAATCAGGGAATAATAGCGGTTGACCCAGAGTTCCATTGCATCCTTGGACGAGAAGTACGTGTCAGGGGCAAGGGAAGTCTCAGGCACCTTGGTAAGGAAACCTTCGCAGGAAGCAACTGATGCCGCGAGGGCGAGTATTCCGATAAAATATTTGATCTTTTTCATTGTTCCCGTGTGATTAGAAGGTTATGTCAATACCCATAGTGAATGTCTTGGAATAAGGGTACATAGTACCATAGGTGGCATCGGTAGTAGCAACCTCAGGATCGACGGTCTTGGTGTACTTCTTCATAGGAGAGAGATAGAAGAGGTTCTCGCCTGAGAAGTAGATCCTGGCCTTTTCGATGGCCTTTGACCTGATAGGGAGGGTATATCCGATAGTGAGGTTCTTCAGACGCAGATAGGCGGCGTTCTGGAGATACCTGTCGCTGGTTACGAGACCTGTGCTGTCGAGTCCACGGGACCTCCTGCGAGGGAAGTATGCCTTGGAGTTGTCGGCACCTTCCGCAGTTGACCAGGAGATTGACTCGATGTTGCTTGCGATGAAGGTAGGCCTCTGGTAAGAATAAGGGCCGAAGAAATATCCGTCATATCCGGAAGGCATCCAGTTGATCTTGCCTACACCCTGGAAGAAAATGGAGAAGTCCACGCCGTACCAGTTGAGGTCGCCCTTGAGGGAGTAGATGTAGCGTGGGAGGCTGTTACCTATGACCTCACGGTCGCCAGGGTTTTCAAGCGTACCCTTGCCGGCATCGATCTTCTTGTCGTCATTGAGGTCGAGGTACTTGACATCACCCGACATCAGATGGTTGTAAGGAGCGGCGGATCCGAAGACGCGCTTGTTGACGACAGAGCAGTCGATTGAAGCCTCGTATTCGGCAGCTTCCTCATCGCTCTGGAAGAGTCCGCCTGAACGGTAGCCCCAGATTTCGCCGAGGGTCTTGCCCACATAATAGGTGTTGATGAGGTTCTGCTCGTTGTTGTACTTGGTGATGACTGTCTTGTAGTCACCGAGGGATACGCTCACGCCGTAGTTGAGGGCCTTGCCAGCCACCATTGCGCCGTCTCTCCAGCTGAGGGAGAGTTCATAGCCCATAGTGCGGAGGTCTGCGCAGTTCTCCTTCGGCTCTGCCGCACCATAGACGACAGGAAGCGTGTTTGCGGATGCAAGCATATTCTTGGTGTCGCGGATATAGAAGTCGGCGGACAGATTGAGGCGTGACTTCAGGAAGCCGGCATCGATACCGAGGTTCTTGGTAATCTGGGTCTCCCAGGTCAGTCCGCTGGACTTAGGGGCGGATGCAGAAGCATACTGAGCCTTGTTGGTGCCGTCAAAGGTATATGAGAGGCTGCCCGTGGAAATGGTATCAATATAATAGTAATTGCCGACCTGCTGGTTGCCGAGGGCACCGTATGACAGACGGATCTTGAGGTTGTTCACGTATGCCTTGGCAGGCTCGAAGAAAGGCTCCTCGGAAATACGCCAGCCGGCGGAAGCGGATGGGAAGAAGCCCCAGCGGCTGCCCTTGGCAAAACGGGAAGTTCCGTCATAGCGTCCGGAAAGTTCCACGAGGTAGCGGCCCTTGTAGTCGTAGTTCGCACGGGCGAAGAAACCGAGGGTCCTGTAGGAAGTGATAGTCTCCTTGGCGGTGGAGATTGTGCCCTGTGCCATATCGATGTAGGACATATCGGAGTTCATTGAACCGTCCTGCTGAATGGTGATCGTGTTCTGGTAGGAGTCCACAAAGTTGGCACCGGCAGTCACGCCCACGGAGTGGTCACCGAAGGTCCTGTTGAAGGCCAGATATGCATTTGCCTCGTGAGTGTTCTGGAATATCCTGTACTCGCGGGTGAAGTCATATACGGAGCCATTGTAGAAGTAACCAGGATTGCCATAGACCGTATTGCCGTCGGCATCCTTGGAAGAGGACACGTAGAGCCTGCGGTTGACGTTGTCATAGCTGTTCGGGGTCTGTACGCTGCGGTACTTGTAGCTGCGGTCGCGGCGACGATAGGTGTAGTCCGTGACGAACTTGAGGCCGTCGGCTATCTTGAAGGTAAGCCTGTTGCTGACGGTGATATAGTTGTTCTGGCGGCTGTTGGTATTGGTCTTAGCCACCATAGGGCCATAACGTCCGGAGAAGAGCGGAGAAGTCGCATCTGCCATATAACCAGGCACTGCATTGAGCGTGCCGTCCGGGTTGAAAGGCACGTATGTCGGAGACACGTTCTGGGTGAGGTTGTAGAGGATACCCTGAGACATATAGCCCTCGGAACCATCCTGCTCCCAGAATCCGCCGTAATCGTAGGCGGTGTGCTCGAAGCTGACATTGGTCGAGAGATCGAGCCACTTGGCGACCTTTGCATCCACCTTCGCACGGAAGTTCACGCCGTTGTAGAAGTCCTCTGAACCGGCATTGAAGAAGCCCTCACGATAGAGGTAGCGGCCTGACACGAAATACTTGACCTTGTCGGTACCGCCCTTGATGGAGAGGTTGTGCTCGGTCTCCGGACGGTTTCTCTTGAAGAGGAAGCCATACCAGTCGAAGTTACCGAGGTACAGGTATGTATATTTGCCGCTGTTGTCCGGAATCACCCAAGGACGGCTTGGATTCTCGGTCTTGTC
>DCHT01000011.1:0-366 GCA_002314885.1 Bacteroidales bacterium UBA1745
TCGTCGGAAATGCTCTTGCTCAGGAACGCCCTGGCCTGATCTGCCCCGAACCTCAGTGCCTCATCTATGCTGAATCTGGTCAGCTGCTTCTCTTCTTCAGTTATTCTCATACTATTCTCCGCCTACTGTAAGTTCTTTCACAAGTGCCGTCGGCATACCGCAGGACACTGGTGCATTCTGTTCCTTTCCGCAAGTCCAGGACGCGTTCTCTATGCACGCGTCATTGCCCACCATCAGCAAGTCTGCGAGGGCCTGAGGACCGTTTCCAATTATGTTGATATCCTTGACTGGCATAGTCAGGCGGCCGTTTTCTATCATCCAGCCGCATTTTACGAAGAAGGTGAAATCGCCCTCTCCGATCTTGAC
>DCHT01000011.1:456-4965 GCA_002314885.1 Bacteroidales bacterium UBA1745
CCGCTCTCCATATAGGTCGCCCTCATACGTGGGATAGGTGCGCATCGGAAGTCTTCGCGCCTGCCGTTTCCGGTCGGTGTGACTCCGAAATGGGCGGCACTGATACGGTCGTGGAGGAAGTTTTCCAGGCGGCCGTCGCGTACCATATAAGTTTTCTGGCCCACTACGCCCTCGTCGTCGAAATTGCAGGAACCGCGGTTGCCCACAATGGTGGCGTCATCGACAATGTTCACGCCCTTCGGGCATACCTGCTGGCCCATCTTATCCGTGAATATGGAAGAGCCCTTGCGAATGAAATCGGCCTCGAAAGCGTGGCCCATAGCCTCGTGGAGCAGGATTC
The DNA here is from genome assembly GCA_002314885.1 of Bacteroidales bacterium UBA1745. Taxonomy (GTDB): domain Bacteria; phylum Bacteroidota; class Bacteroidia; order Bacteroidales; family UBA932; genus Cryptobacteroides. The sequence continues at coordinate 797 of DCHT01000011.1, forward strand.
CGGAGGCTCCGGCACCCATCACGACAGGCATCTTGCCGCCCTTCGGCCTCCTGGCTTCGAAGAGGGCATCGACGTTCTTCACGGCACCTTGCACCACTTCGTCCACGGCCTCATTCCAGGCCTTGCCGCCCTTGAGGAAAGTCTCGGGACCGACGCGGAAACTGCGGTTGCCTGTAGTCGTAACTGTCTTTCCGTCAGCGGATTCGAAGACTGCACTGGCTACCAGGGAGTAGAGCGGACGGTAGTCCCAGCTCAGTTCTCCGAAGGAGTTGTACATCATTACTTCGCTCTCGCTGTAGCTGAGCCTGACGATGACCTTCTGGGCTCTCGGATCGGCTTCTTTGACTCGCTTGTCAATCTCCATCAGCATAGCCACGAAGGCCTCGTTGCCCACCTCTCGCCAAAGACTGGTCTGAGGGTAGAAATTTGGGTGTCTGACTGGCACGCCGAATGCCTTGAAGGCGGATGAGTCCTGCTTTCCTACGCTGGCTCCGATTATGGCCGCAGCCCTTGCCGCTGCCATCATATCTGCCTCATTCGTGCTCTCGGAATAGGCATATCCGGTCTTCTCACCGCAGAGGACGCGGATTCCGACTCCATAGTCTTCGTGGAAGCTGCCGTTGTTGACGATGCCGTCCCTGAGAAGCAGGTCGGCGAATGTGGTGTATTCGAAATAGAGGTCGGCGTAGCTGCCGCCGTGGGCCATTGCCGTCGCGATCAGCTTCTGCAGCGTCGCTTCGGTGACTTTGAATGTATTCAGATAGTGCTGTCTGTCGTACATCTATATTATTCCTTGTTTTGTTCCTTGTCTGTTTCCCTGACCTGCTTCAGTATGATGTCGTAGGTCTCCCTGTCCTTGATGTTGATCTTTCTGACCATTTCCTCCACGGTGCTGATGCTGCCGTCGTCGTTGAACTGGAGGTCTTCCTGCTTCAGGTTGTTGCCCTCAGCCACAACTTTGAAAGGAGGGAAGGAATTGTCGGCCAGGATCCATCGGTCGCAGGCCGGCGCATAGTCGTTGATGAAATAGCTCGCTCCCACCTTGTAGCGCCTGAGTATGGTCTCCGTCGGAATGTCGTGCCCTCCGGCCTGAACCCTCGCTGCAACGCGTTCAACGGCCATTTGCGGCGAATTCAGCCAGAAGTAGAGCACAGTCACCGAGTACCCTTGTTGCTTGGCCTCCCTGATGGTCTTCAGCAGGGAACGGGTGGCCAAAGTGGTCTCGATTGCAAAGGTTTCATTGCGCTCGAGCAGGTACTTTATCTTCATCAGCATATAACGGCTCGCCTTGACCTTCACCTTGCCCGGATCGAATGGACTCAGCGCCTTGGCGAATTCGTCGGAATTGACGAACTGGCGGCACTGGAGCAGCTCCGGCAGCAAAGTGTAGGACGAGGTCGTTTTCCCCGAACCGTTGCATCCTGATATGATATAGAGATTTGGCATCGACGATATATACTCGTGTTGCGGTCAGATATTACTTGGAATGGGTCACGCCATAGCCGAACAGGGCAAAATCGCCCTTGCAAGGGTCGTCAGGGAAGATTTCCAGGAAGGAATCCGTGATTTCCCTGGCTGTGACTATGTCCTTGGACCTGCGGCTGGTGAGGCCTGTGGCCACTGCCTGGTCGTAGACGTGTACGTCCAGCGGAATGAGCAGGTCCGTCTTCGCCGTGTCCTTCCAGACTCCGAGGTCCACCTTGCCGTCGTCGCGAACCATCCAGCGGCGCATCATATTGATCTTCTTGTCTGGTGCCTTGCGGTCTTCCTTCTGACCGAAGATCTTCGTGCGTATCGCACTGACGCCGAGTTTTTCCAGGCTTTCACTGCCCAGATAATACTCCCTGAGCCGAGCGAATATCTGTGCCAGTTCCGACCATTTTATGGTCCTATGGGCACTGACGGGATCGTCGCGGTATATGACCGTTCCGTCCGTCGCCGTCCCGCGTCCTTTCATTATATAGTCGTATGGCTTCCAATCCATTTCGTCAAGGACTCTCTTCGTGTCCCGGACTATCATTGCCCTGCGTCCCCAGGCGAGGTGGGCTGCCACGATTGCCGCCGCTTCGACGTCCTGAATGCAGGCTCCGGCCTCCGCGAAGTGCTTCGGGAAGATGATTGGATCCTCTGTGAAATACTGAGGGTCATTGTATGTATCCGCCCAGGCCTTTAACTGGGCCGCCATTTCCTTGGTCATCTGTGTCTGCCGTTTATAGCCAGCTGTTGATGGTGTTGAGCAGGTCGCCCCAGACCAGGGCCTTGCCCGTTTCGTTGTGTATTTCGTGACGCATTCCGTCGTAAACGGTGAGATGGACGTCGCTGTAGCCGACTTTCTGCATCAGCATCACAGCCTTGTCCAGGGCCTTGTCGCTGGTCCTGCAAGGGTCTTCCGAACCTGAACAGAACCTCACCGGAAGCGCTTTGTTGGCCATTTTCCATCCTTTTGCACTGTAGCAGTCCATACAGAGTCCCAGCAGGTTCCTGAAGCCGTTGGCCGTGAACTGATACTGGCAGAGAGGGTCGGAATTATAGAGCATTCGGGCCTCCTCGTCGCCCACGACCCAGGCATTCGGACCCTCGTCCTCAAAAGGCTTGTTGAAGCTGCCGAAGGACATATTCTGTAGCAGATTCGGACGGCTGTGGCCTCCGTTGCCCAGACCGAACAGGGTGGCGAGCGCATATCCGACAGGGGAGGCTGGATTGTAACTTGGACAACCGGAAACTATCAGGCCGCGTATCTCGTCGTCCCATCTCTTGGCGTAGGAACGCACCACCATCGAGCCCATACTGTGTCCGTAGAGGATGATGGGTAAACCAGGGTAATATGCTTTGATCCAAAGAGTTACGGCGTGTACGTCCTCCACGAGGGCCTTCCATCCGCCTTCGTACATATATCCGAGATCCTCGGGCGACTTGATGCTCTCGCCGTGGCCGCGATGGTCGTGCATCACGCACACCCATCCGTCCAGGGACAGGAATTTCATCAGCTGGATGTATCTCTCCTTGTGCTCGCACATTCCGTGGCACATCTGGAGCACGCCCTTCGGATTTCCCTCGGGTTCCGTAACTATGAGGCTGAGCCTCAGATCGTCGGCCGTCGCCTTGATGCTGTGTTTGGTCATATTATTCTATATCGGGTCCACGTCGATGGCTATGTGGCCGTCGTAGTGATTGTCTGTTTCAAATTTCAGTATGGTGCTTCGCATCTGCCTCTTCAGTTCCGCCAAATCCTTTGTGCGGGCCATCGAAATGCGTATTGACTTCACGTGGCGGCCTTCGTCGATGTCTCTGACCGGGGTATATGGGCCCGTCACCATAACCTGCGGATTCTCCTTCCCGCGGCTGTCGCAACGGCTGCCAAAGGTCATATATATCGAATTGACCAATGCCGTTGCCATACGGTCGGCGCGGTCCTCGAAAGTGTCCTTCAAGTTCAGATGAATCATCCTGTAATATGGCGGATAGCCGAAATCCTTCCTCTCCTCGAGCAGATTCGCGTGGAAGTCTGGCGAGGTGAACTGGGAATATACAGGATGCTCCGGCAGGGCGGTCTGAATTACGAAAAGACCCTTGCCGCCGCGTCTTGCACAGCGTCCGCGGACCTGTTCGAGCAGCTGTACAGCACGCTCATCGGCCCTGAAATCCTGCACGGCGAGCATAGTGTCCGCCTGCATCACTGCCACCAGTTTGAGCTTCTCGAAATCGAAGCCCTTGCTGACCAATTGGGTGCCGACGAGTATGTCCGTACTGCCGTCCGCAAAGCTCTTGATGACGGCTGCTTCCTCCTTCGGATTCCTGGTCACATCGCTGTCCAGACGGGCAATCCTGGCCTGTGGGAAGAGCGTCGTTGCCTCTTCTTCTATCTTCTGTGTGCCTGCGCCTATGCCTTCCATCTTACCGCCGCAGACGTGGCAATTGCCGTCGTATCTGACGCTGTGACCGCAGTGATGGCAGACCAGACGTTCGCCGCCGGCTGTCTTGTGGAGGCTGAGGCTGATGTTGCAGCGCGGGCATTTCGGGATGTCGCCGCACTGGCTGCACTGCACGGCAGGGGAGTAGGACCTGCGGCCCCTGAGTATGAGTACCTGTCCGCCTTCCTCGAGCGTTTCGTTGATATGTTGGATGAGTTTCCTCGAGAAGGATCCGTGCATACCGCGTTTGCGGCGCTC
>DCHT01000011.1:5040-5528 GCA_002314885.1 Bacteroidales bacterium UBA1745
ACCCTCACATAGCGGCCCGCCTGGGCGTTGAATTCGGACTCGAGTGACGGCGTCGCTGAACCCAGGATTACGGACGCGCCCTGCTGCTTGGCGAGCATAATGGCTGCGTCGCGTCCGTTGTATCTAGGGGCAGGGGAATCCTGCTTGTAGGAACTGTCGTGCTCCTCGTCGACTATTATCAGCCCGAGGTCGTGGTGAGGCAGGAAAAGGGCACTGCGCGTACCCAGAACTATATATGGAGCCTGTTTCTCGCCTGTTCCGGCGTTCGCCGTCTGGCCAGCTCGGGCGTTCGCCGTCTGACCGGCGATGACTGAGGCGACCTGGCCTCTCTGGGCCACTGTCTCGTGGGAATGGAACACCAGCAGACTGTCTCCGAAGAAGGTTTCGAGACGGTCTTCCAGCTGTCTGCTCAGGGCGATTTCCGGCACCAGATAGAGCACATTGCGCCCTGCCTTGAGGGCTTCTCCGGCCATCTTTGAGTAGATCTC
>DCHT01000038.1 GCA_002314885.1 Bacteroidales bacterium UBA1745
TAGTGGCACTACTTCTGCGCCAAACCGAGGCCGGGGCGGTTCGGGAGAATCAACTTGCCGGACTGGACGGTGACGCCGTCGAAGAGGTCGTTGGCGATGAGGAGGTTGCCGTCGAGGTCGGCGAAGTCGACTGCAGGGGAGAGGTGTGCGGCGGCGGTGACGGCGCAGGAGGTCTCGGTCATACAGCCCATCATCACCTTCATTCCTTCGGCTCGGGCGTAGGAGATCATCCTCCAGGCCTCGCTCATTCCGGTGCACTTCATCAGCTTGATGTTGATGCCGCTGAAGGCGCCCTTGATGCGCTTCACGTCGGCAAGTCGCTGGATGGATTCGTCGGCGAAAATCGGCATCGGACTGCGTTCTGTGACCCAGGCGATGTCGTCGAGCATTTCCTTCGGCATTGGCTGTTCGGCCATCTGGACGCCGCGCTCGTGCAGCCAGGAAATCATGTCGAGGGCGAGGTATTTGTCCTTCCAGCCCTGGTTGGCATCCACCACGAGAGGCACGTCGGTGACGCTGCGTATGGTCTCGATCATCTCCTTGTCGGAGTCCATTCCGACCTTGATTTTCAGCACGTTATACTTGCCGAGGGCCTCCAGAGTCTTCTCTCGGACGACTTCAGGAGTGTCGATTCCGATGGTAAAACTGGTACTCGGAGCCTTGGCGGCATCGAGGCCGTAGAGGCGGAACCAAGGCTGGCCTATCATCTGACCGACGAGGTCGTGGAGGGCAATGTCGATAGCGGCTTTGGCAGGCGCATCGCCCTCGCTGAGGCTGTCCACGTAGGCGAGTATGTCCTCCATTTGGAACGGGTCGCTGAACTGCTCGAGGTCTACCTTGGCTAAAAAGGCGCACACGCTTTCGACCGTGTGGCCCAGATAAGGCGGCATAGAAGCCTCTCCGTGGCCGGTGTAGCCGTCGAAATCTATCCTCACCTGCACGTCCGGGGTAGTCGTCCTCGAAAAGGAAGAGACCGTGAAAGTGTGTCTGAGCTGGATCTCGTAAGGATCGAAGCTCAGATGCATCCTAGCCGTTCCCAGGCGGTTGACGTTGTATGTGCGGGGACCGTTGCTGCTGCAGCCTGTGATGACCGGAACTGTTGCCGCTGCGCCTGCTAGTGCGGCAGTCTTGAGGAACTCTCTTCTTTTCATATAATGATAGCCTACCAAAATTATTGCTAAATTAGCGAAAATTTGTGTGAATATGGATTCTAAATCATATAAAATGTCTTGTGCAGAGGCCTGCTATGCCAGCAAGTTGAAGCGCTTCTGCGGCGGTTATCTCCTCGATATGCTGCTTTGCGAGGTACCGGTTTACCTGCTTTTCGCCTATGTGCTCGTGGCCAAGTTTCCGGTGCTCGAGCGCGCAATAGACATCTATGCGCTGTGCGGCGTGCCTACTCCGAAGGACGTTGAACTCCCGACTTTCGGATCATACGTGCAGAGCGGAGTCATATATGTCGTGCTGTTCATCTACTACATCCTGATGGAGCTCATACTCCAGACGACAGTTGGCAAAATGGCCGTCGGGACGGTCGTGGTGGACAAGGACGGCAACAAACCGGCGGCGTGGCGAATCCTCGTCAGAACGCTCTGCAGGGCCATTCCTTTCGACAATTTCTCCTTCCTCTTCTCGTGGTGGGACGACGGCAAGCTCCACGGAGCCTGGCACGATAAGATTTCCGGTACATACGTGGTCGAGCGCCGTCTGCTTGAACAGTGGCAGGCCGGCAACTACGACGGCAGCGACAAGTTTGGGGCATATATGAAGTCGGTAATGGACGAGGCCAACGCTATGCAGTCAGACGATGCCGACGATCAGGACGAACAGGACAACGGCCGCTGGGGACGTCGTGAGGAGCCACAGGAGCCGGGTCGCGTGCGTGTGGAGGACCTCTATCCGTCAGACGATCCGAACGATGCTGACGAACAGTAAATCAGTTGACTAACAATACAGACTGGACGCATTATGGCAGACAATTATCTCGAAAAACGATATGAGGAAGTGTTCGGAAAGGGCGCTTCCAAGACTGTGGTGAAGAAGACAAATCCCTCGCTGGACTCGCTTCTGTTGCGTAATCGCAGCCATCGCGCCTTCCTGAAGGAGCACGTGGTGAGGCGCGACGAACTGGAGACCATCATCTCCGTCAACACCCGCATTCCGTCCGCTATGAACCAGCAGGTGCTGAGGTTCCTGCCAGTGACGAAAGGGGATGCGGCGTCTGCAATTGTTCAGCGTTCCATCCACCTCGGCGGCGCTCTGCCGGAGCTGCATCTGCCGACTCCGGGGACTGAACCGGAGGCCTTCATCGTGGTCTGCTCGAGCATAGACGAGGGCCGATATGTGGATATCGACCTCGGTATTTCTATGCAGTCGATGGCCCTCAAATCCGTCGATCTGGGTCTCAATTCCATAATTGTGTGCGCCTTTGACCGTGCCGCCTTGAAGGCCGAACTGAATCTGCCTTACGAGCCGCTCGCTATTCTCTGCGTGGGCAAGGGCCAGGACAAGATCCAGCTGCTCTCCATAGATGAGGAGCAGAGCCACAAGTACTACCGCAAGGAAGGCATTCACTATGTGCCTAAGGTAGAACTCAAAGATTTGATTATCAAATAGATGGATAAGCGCGAGGTACGCAGGGCCGTCAAGGCTGAGGTCAGGGAATTCCTGAAGTCTGAGGCCGCCGTCAAGGCTGCTTCTCAGGCTGTCTGGGCCGAGGTCGAGGCCTTGCCTGAATTCGCCTCTGCGCACACTGTGCTGCTCTATGCCGCCCTGCCTGACGAAGTGCCTACTATGGATTTCATACAGCGTTGGTCCGGCATTTCGGAAGCCACTCAAAGCACTCCCAAGCGCATAGTCCTGCCCGTCGTGGTAGGGGAGAATCTCATATTGCGCGAATATGCCCCCGAAACTCTTGTACCCGGCTATATGGACATATTGGAACCGAGTCCCGAGGCGGCAACAGTTAGCCCAGCAGATATCGACCTGGCCCTCGTGCCAGGCGTTGCCTTCACCTTGGACGGATATCGCCTCGGTCGCGGAAAGGGCTTCTACGACCGCCTGTTGCCATCTTTGAACTGTCCGAAAGTCGGCATCGCCTTCCCTTGTCAGATACAGAAAACCCTGTCGACCGACGCCTGGGACGTGCGACTCGACAGGGTAGTCTGCGGAAAATAGAGTTATTTTTTCAATTCGATAGTCTGGTTGTTGTACCTCGGAACGTAGGAGTAGTAGTCTCCGACGAGTCCGTGGAATTCCTTTTTCATCCTTTCGAGGCGACGTGGATTCCTTTCTGCCAGATCGTTTTTCTGGCCCGGGTCGCGCTTGAGGTTGTAGAGGACATATTCTTCGAAGTTGCCGATTTCGGTGCCGGTTTTGTCGGTTTTCTTGCCTTTGTACGGCGGAATCAGGACGTAGTTGCCTTTGCGGTAGCAGAGACGCATCTTCGCTTCCAGCAGCAGATATCCGCGTCCTCTTCTGGATTGGCCAAGCAGGACAGGGGAATGGTCCTGGCTGTCGAGGCCGTCTGGGACTTCTGCGCCGATTACTTTTGCAAGGCTTGCGAACAGGTCCATCTGGCTGAAGAATGCATTGCTGACGCTGCCCGGCTTGATATGTCCGTTCCACTGGACGAAGAAAGGTACGTGTGTGCCTCCGTCGAACAGGCTGTATTTGCCACCACGCATTCCGTTGCTCGGATCGTGGACATAGAAATAGTCCGTTGCTCCGTCGTTGTAGCCGTCCTGTACGACGGCTCCGTTGTCGGATGTGAAGATGACGATCGTGTTGTCGAGCAGGCCTTTCTCCCTCAGGTAGGACATTACTTCACCGATACACCAGTCTGCCTCCAAAATCACGTCTCCACGTACGCCTAGGCCTGATTTACCAGCAAATCTTTCGTTCGGAACACGGGGTACGTGAGGCTGGTGCAAGCCATAGTAAAGGAAGAAGTTCTTTCCTTCAGGCAGGGTATCCAGATAGGATTTTACCTTGTCGAGGAAATGCTCTGCCATCTCGTCGTCCTTCCATCTGGCCGCCATTCCGCCCTTCATATAACCTATGCGCGGAATGCCGTTTACTATGGACATATTGTGGCCGTGATGCCAGCCCATAGTGACCAGTTCGGGATTTGAAATAGCGGTTGGCTCACCAGGGAAATTCTCTTTGTAGCTGACCTGGATCGGGTCATTCGGGTCGAGGCCTTCGATCAGGCCGTTCTCGACATAGCAGGTAGGGACGCGGTCATTGGTGGCCGCAACGACATCGGTGTAGTCGAATCCGACTGCGTTCGCACTAGGCGTAACCAGCCTGTTCCAGTCCACGTTGCCGTCGCCCATTCCGAGGTGCCATTTGCCAATGGCTGCGGTGCTGTAGCCTGCTGCCTGGAACATTTTAGGCATTGTAGGCATATCCTCGGTGATGATCAGCGGGGCATTGCCGGGCAGAATGACTGCGTTCGGATTGCGGAACGGGTACATACCCGTGAAAATGGCATAGCGGCTCGGGGTTGATGTCGCCGATGTCGCGTAGCCGTTGTTGAAGCAGATTCCGTTGGTCGCAATGGAGTCTATGTTCGGAGTGCAGATGCTCGGACTTCCGTATGCGCTTACGTCGCCCTTGCCGAGGTCGTCGGCAATGATGAGCAGCACATTCGGCCTCTGCTGTGCGTTCAGAGCCGTTCCTCCCGCAATTGGGAGGACTGAGGCACCGATGATTCTGAGTATATGCATTACTCCTCCGCCTTTGCGATCTGCCTGATATAGACATCCCTCTGTGGGAACGGAATCTCTATGCCGTTTTCGTTGAGGGCGTTGTAGATGATTTCCTTCGCCTTTGCGATGTAGGCGAGTTCCTCCTCCACGATGACGAACTGCTTGACGATGAGATCGACGCTGCTGTCGCCGAAGTCGCTGAATGCGATGGTGATGCCGCGCTTAGGATCCACGATTTCGCGTCCGTATTTGTCCTTGGTCTTCATCTGCTCGAGGGCCTTGGCGAGTATCTCGCGAACCTGGGCCACATTGGCTCCGTAGGCCACTCCAACAGGGATTTTGACGCATTCGTAGGCATTGTTCTTCGTCAGGTTCTTGAAGTTCTTGGCGAAGAGAGTGCTGTTGGTGATGGCCATAATCGCACCGTCGAGAGTGTGGATCTGGGTGCTCTGGTAGGTGATGCTCTCAACCTTGCCGCGTACGCCGTCGCAGTCGATGTAGTCGCCCACGCGGAGACGGCCGGACATAAGCTGTATGCCGTAGATGAAGTTGTTCAATACGTCCTTCAATGCCAAGCCGATACCAGTTGCCAAGCCTGCTGCCACGATTGATATGGCGCCCATAGGTATCTTCAGTGCGACTATCGCGAAGATGGTATATATGCCCCAGACTACTATCGCGATGACGTTGTTGGCGAGGGTGAGGTTGACCTCATTCGCGTGTACGAAGTCGTTGCCGCTGTCCTGCATGACTCGCTGCAGGCGTATGTGGCGGTAGAGTGACTTGAGCAGGTACTGTACGTATCTGAATACGAAATAGAGGCTGCTGACGAGCACTATCTTATATAAAGAAAGGTGTAGGATCGCATTGCCGCTGGTGTCGGAGAGGTTCACGAAAGGCTTGAAGAAATAGTCCTTGCAGAGTTCCGTGAGGTCGAACACGCTGGCGGCGTGATAGATGCAGAACGGCACTGTCAGTATGGCGGCTACAGGCAGGACGGCTTCCTTGACGAAGTCGAAGAGCCAGGTTACTTCGATGTAGGAGCCCTTGAGGGTAGGGTTGATGACCGTGTGCTCCAGGCGATAGCGTGCAATGCGGCGGTCGAGTATCCTCTTTCTGTAGAAGCCGAGGATGTCGAAGGCGGCGGTCACCGTGGCGGCAGCGGAGAGCTGGAAGAGCCACCAGATGAATACCTGTACGCCGAGGAGTACATAGCCGGCCCAGCCCATAATTGTGGTGACGACGAGTACGACTGCGGTGATCCATCCGAATATCCTGTCGCTGTTGCGAACGTCGCGTCTATGCCTGATGCATATCACGATCTGCCATATTGCGAAGATCAGCAGAAGCGGCGGATATATGAGGTTGACGAGTTTGTTCGGAATGAAGATGATGCGGAAGGTGATGACTATCAAGCCCATAATGATCAAAGGCAGATAGAGTTTCATCGTACATTTGATCTGCTCAGGCTTCACGTGGATGAGGATGGAGAAGAGGATGGCGGCCAGCAGCCAGGCGAACACCAGCAGCAGTCCTGATGCGAGGACGAGGAAGTTCTGGTGTATGAACTGGTTGGCAATCATCACCGTGATGGCGAAGATTACGTCGCCGCAGAGCAGGGTGATGCATCTCTTGCGCTTCTTGAATTCCTCGCTGCGGAAGGCCTTCACAACCCTTGAGCAAACGGTGGTGATGATGGTGCTGAGTATGGTCGCGATGGCCAGGTAGAGTATCACGAAGAAGATGAGGCCGAGTACGATAGGGCCGCGCCACTGGCTGTGGGCGTGGTGGTGTCCGTGCTCGTGCTCAAATTCGTGTTCCGCGTGTTCCTCCTCACTTTCGTGATCGTGGTCCATCGAGTCGTATTTGTAGTCTTCTTCTGCCTCGTGGAGTATATGTCCGACTGCCTCGATTCCGTTGCAGTCGTCATCGTCGCTGCTAGGCCTCTGATACTTCTGGACGGCCTCCTGATAGGCGCGCTTGCAGTAGGTCGGGAAGCTTGCGAGAACGGTGAAATAGTCGTCCTGTCCGTCGAAGAAAATCCTCTTCTGCACCACTTTGTAGCGCTTCTGGGCATATTCGTAGGTCTCCTTCATACGGGCGCTCATATTCTGGTAGTGCTCGTTGTCCTGGATGAGCCTTTCCCTGCCGTGCTTATACATCCTGAGCAGGTTCTCTGCGTACATAATGCAGGAATCCCTGTCCTCCTGAGCCTCCTCGTCGAGCATAAATGCGCTCTCGCGGCCCTGTGGAAGCTCCATCTTGAGGAACCTCGGATGGTCAAGCATATTGTCCTTGAGGCTGTCCGGATACTCCTCGAGCATAGGCGGGAGTCTCTTGAGGGACTCGATCAGCTTTTCATAGCGCTCGATTTCAAGCTCGAGGCTGGCCACGATTTCGCCGTATGGCACCGTGTCCTTGCTGAACTGGTTGTATTTCTCAGTGACTTCCCTGAGGGCATAGGTGAGGTCGAAAGTGTAGTCCTGGCGCTGTGAGTAGAGGATGAGCGAGAGCTCGTTGCAGGTCTTCGCCATCTCCACCATCTGCTTGTGCTGACCATCGTTGCGCTTCTGCATCATTGTGCGCGAATTCTCCATCCTCTGGTTCTGCTCCTTGAGCTCGAAGCGGAGGACTGAAAGCGTCTGCGAAAGGTCTTTCTCGTTGAATACGGCCCAAACCGGGGCGGCAATCAGCAGGCAGGCCAGTACGGCCAGGAAGGTCTTTTTCTTATTTATCATTTGAGTCAGATATGTTTGTCTAATAATATAAGTGTGTTTTCAACCGTAGATTGGATATTATCAGACCACAAAAATAATCAAAATTCAAGACGAATGACTATATTTGTCAATCTACTAATACCCATCTCGCGCAATGCTGCAGATTTATTGCAAGAACACCAAGACCACCCGTAATTTTCCGGAGGGCACGTCTCTGCTTGAGGCACTTTCTGTTTTCGACTTCGAAAGACCGTACACAATCGTGTCGGGCAAGGTCAACAATGTATCCCAGGGTCTGAAATTCAGGCTCTATCAGAACAGGGACATCGAGTTCCTGGACGTACGCGAATCCAGTGGTATGCGCGTCTATTGCCGCTCGCTCTTCTTCCTGCTGAGCAAGGCCTGCGCCGACGTGATGCCTGGCACCCGCCTCTATGTGGAACATCAGATTTCAGGCGGCTACTACTGCAACCTGCGCAAGCCGGACGGCTCTGAGGTAACTCCTGAACAGGTGGCTCTCATCAAGGAAAGGATGCGCCAGATCGTGGACAAGGATATGCTCTTCCACCGTTTCGAGGTGCAGACCGAAGAGGCGATACGCATATTCAAGGACCGCGGCTACGACGACAAGGTCAAGCTCATTTCGACCAGCGGACAGGTATATGTGGACTATTATACTCTCGGCGACACGGCCGACTACTACTACGGAAGACTGGTTCCGTCTGCGTCATATCTGCAGGTATGGGACCTTATGAAATATCATTCAGGCATACTTCTGCGCATCCCTGACCACCACGACCCTCACGAACTGGCTCCGTTCATCGACCAGCCTAAGACCTTCGCGATGTTCGCCGAGAACCTCAAATGGAACATCATTATGGGCCTGAGCAACGTGGGCGACGTGAACAATGCCTGCCGGAAGGGAAGTGCCAGCGAACTGATTCAGATCGCCGAGGCCCTCCAGGAGAAGAAGGTCGTACAGATCGCCGAGGAGATCGACCGCCGCTACCGCTGCGACAATCCTTGCCGCATCGTGCTGATCACCGGCCCTTCTTCCAGCGGAAAGACCACCTTCTGCAAGAGGCTCTCAGTGCAGCTGAAGGCCTGCGGACTACGTCCTGTGTCCTTCTCCACCGACGACTATTTCGTAAACCGCGTCGATACGCCGCTGCTGCCTGACGGAAGCTACGACTTCGACAACTTCGACACCGTGGATCACGCCCTGCTTCAGAAGGACGTGATGAGGCTCCTCGCTGGCGAGGAAGTCGATGTGCCGGAATACAACTTCGTGACCGGAATGCGCGAATACAACGGCAAGAAGCTGAAGATACGCAAGGGCACCGTGCTCCTCATCGAGGGCATCCACGCCCTGAATTCAGGCCTGCTGCCGGAGGTGCCGAAGGAGTCTCAGTTCAAGATTTTCATCAACACCCTGACCTCCGCCTCCCTGGACAACCACAACGCCATCCCGACCAGCGACAACCGCCTCCTCCGCCGCATCATCCGCGACTACAACAAGGGCGCCTTCACCCCGCTGCAGACCATCAGCCAGTGGCCAAACGTCTGCGAGGCCGAGGAAAAATGGATCCTGCCATACCAGGAGGACGCCGACGTGATGTTCAACTCCGCCTACCTGCTCGAATTCGCAGTGCTGCGCAACCACGCAGTCCCAATCCTCTCTAGCATCCCGAAGAACTGTCCTGAATATAGCGAGGCCCACCGCCTCCTGAAGTTCATCAACTACTTCGTGCCGGTTTCCGACAAGGAAATCCCTCCAACCTCCTTCCTCCGCGAATTCGTCGGCGGATCTAGCTTTAAGTACTAGACAGATAATCATTACGCGAAATTTCCGACTAGTCGCTGTGTATAGAGGGCGACTAGTCGGAAATTTCGTAATGCTGAAACCTCTCGCTAATTCTTGAAGCTGTGGATCGGTGCTGGGATGGAGCCGCCGCGGGAGATGAATTCCTCGCAGCTGTAGTTGTTGACTGGCATTATCGGCGCGCGTCCGAGGAGACCGCCGAGTTCGATGCTGTCGCCGACGCCCTTGCCCTCGACCGGGAGGATGCGGACGGCGGTGGTCTTCTGGTTGATCATACCGATGGCTGCTTCGTCGGCGATGATGCCGGAAATGGTTGCTGCTGAGGTAGTTCCAGGGATTGCTATCATATCCAGACCCACTGAACATACGCAGGTCATAGCCTCGAGCTTTTCGATTGTGAGGCAGCCGCATTCCGCCGCCGCGATCATACCTGCGTCTTCGCTGACAGGGATGAATGCGCCACTGAGACCGCCCACGTATGACGACGCCATTACGCCGCCTTTCTTGACCTGGTCGTTGAGCAGTGCGAGTGCCGCAGTAGTGCCCGGTGCGCCGCATTTCTCTATGCCCATTGCCTCGATGATGTCAGCCACGCTGTCGCCGATGGCCGGAGTAGGTGCGAGTGAGAGGTCGATGATGCCGAACTGCACGCCGAGACGCTTTGCCGCCTCCTGAGCCACCATCTGACCGACGCGCGTGATCTTGAATGCGGTCTTCTTGATGGTGTCGCAGAGCACCTGGAAGTCCTTGCCGTGGCACTTGTCGAGCGCCGCTTTCACCACGCCAGGGCCGCTGACGCCCACGTTGATGACCACGTCCGGCTGGGTCACGCCGAGGAAGGCGCCCGCCATAAACGGATTGTCGTCAGGCGCGTTGCACAGCACCACGAGCTTCGCGCAGCCCATACAGTCGTTGTCGCGAGTCTCGTAGGCAGCCTTCTTGATGATCTCGCCCATCATCTTCACGGCGTCCATATTGATGCCGGTCTTGGTGGAACCCACGTTGACGCTGGCGCAGATGACGTCGGTCTTCGCGAGAGCCTCCGGAAGGGCCTCCATCAGCAACCTGTCGCTAGGGGTGATGCCCTTTGAAACAATTGCCGAGAAGCCACCTAAGAAACTGATACCCAGATCTTTGGCGGTGCGGTCGAGCAACACGCAGATGCGCACGTAATCCTCCGGCTTCTTGCAGCAGGAGGCACCGATAAGCGATATCGGAGTGATGGAAATTCGTTTGTTGATGATAGGAATTCCGAACTCTGCCGCAATCTGATCGGCGGTCGAAGCCAGGTTTCCGGCACAGCGACGAAGTTTGGCCTCGATGCGTTCGCAAGTGACGTCGAGATTGTCGCTGATGCAGTCGAAGAGACTGATACCCATAGTCACGGTCCTCACGTCGAGGTTGTCGTGACTGATCATATTGGTCGTCTCGAATACTTCTTCGATATTGATCATAGCCGTCTAGATTCTGTGCATCATATTGAAAATCTCTTCCTTCTGGCAACGGATTTCCACGCCGATTTCGTCCGACATCGCCTTCATCTGAGAGGCGAATTCCTCGTATGAAATGTCCATATTGTTGGTATCCACGATCATCATCATATTGAAGATGCCCATCCTGATGGTCTGAGCGATGTCGAGAATGTTCACATTGTGGTGGTAGGCGTAGGTGCTGATCCTGGCAATGATGCCGGTGGTGTCCTTACCGATGACGGAGATGACTGTCTTATCCATTGTGTTGAATTAATATACCTTACAAATATAACCATTTTTTTCGTTGCATTGGTCAAAAGAACTAGTCATATTCGCCTATCTTTGTATTGATACTTGTCAACAATTTTGTATATTTGTATAGATTGACGCATAGTTGTCAACGGTTCATTGAATAATTTAATTTTTATAGTATGATACTTGACGGTAAAGCATTGGCTACCAGGCTCAAAGCTGAAATGGCGGAGCAGATGCCACAGATTGAAAAGGAATACGGCAGAGTCCCTTCCCTCGCTGTTATAATCGTGGGTGAAAACCCGGCCAGCCAGACCTATGTGCGCAACAAGGTCAAGGCCTGCGAGGTGACCGGCATCAGGAGCATTATGATCAGCCTGCCGGAGACGATTTCGGAGGCGGAACTGCTCGCTGAGGTCGAGAGACTCAACAACGACGACAGCGTGGACGGCATTCTCGTGCAGCTGCCGGTGCCTAAGCACATCAACGAAGACAAGGTCATCAACGCGATTTCCGTCGACAAGGACGTAGACGGCTTCCACCCTCAGAACGTGGCACGCCTGTGGCTCAACGAGCCTTGCATCCTGCCTTGCACCCCTAAGGGAATTATGCACCTCATCGAGGAAACAGGCATCAAGATCGCGGGCAAGAAGGCAGTCGTAGTCGGCCGCAGCAACATCGTCGGCAAGCCAATCGCAAAGCTCCTGCTCGACGCCAACGCAACCGTTACAATCGCCCACTCACGCACCCAGGACCTCGCCGCAGTGTGCCGTGAGGCCGACATTCTCGTCGCAGCCGTCGGCCGCCCAGAGATGATTACCGGCGATATGGTCAAGCCAGGCGCAGTCGTAATCGACGTCGGCATCAACCGTATCACCGTCGACACTCCGGAAGGCCCTAAGAACAAGCTCGTCGGCGACGTTGACTTCGCTACAGCCGAGCCAGTCGCTTCCTGGATCACCCCTGTCCCAGGCGGTGTCGGCCCTATGACCATCTGCGAGCTGATGGGCAACGCCATCGAGTGCTTCAAGCGCCGCGTGAGGTAGGCTTTATTACCTGATTAACGAAATTTCCGACTAGTCGCTGTGTATAGAGAGCGACTAGTCGGAAATTTTGCATTAGAATTCTCCTTTTGCTACTTTTGGATGTTCCAATTAGCACGAAGCAACAAAAACCTCGCTGGAGGTGTGTTGCTTCGTGTTTTTTATTGGACCATAATGTCTATTGGACAAGGTATCGTTCAATGCATAGATCAAGGTGTAGGTTAAGGTACTAGACTAGTTTTGGGGAAAGATATAGATCAAGGTATAGGTTAAGGTATGGGAAAAGGTGTTTATCATATCTATCAGAGGTCAGATGATTGGGGCGTTATTTTTTACGATGATAGGGATCGTTTGGTTTATTATACCCAATGTGCGGTTCAAGCTAGAAGGAAGGGAATAACTGTCCTTGCAGCTTCCCTTATGTATACTCATACCCATCAATCAGCTCGCGGAAGAAGTGATAAACAGCTCTCTCTCTATGTTAAAGATTCTTCCTCTGCTTTTGGTCGTGCATATAACCACACTTGGAAAAGAAATGGCCCGGTCTTCCACGAAAACTATGGCCGTTCGTTGAAACTCTCCCAGAAGGAAATACGTAGCAATTTGGCGTATGTCAACAATAACCACGTCGAAAAGAAAATGTGCAAATCGGCGATTGATTGTCGGTGGTGTTTTCTAGCTTATGCAGTCTCAAAGAATCCATTTTCTCTTCCATTAGATAAGAATACCGCATCTAAAAAGCTGCTTCGCGTGATGCGCTTGGTCAAACGCCGCTCTGACGCTGACCAACCGTTGACATATGAACATATTGATTTGATGTTCAGGGACTTGGGCGACATAGAAAGGGAACAACTGATAGACCACATCATCTATACTTATTCGCTTGTCTCTTATTCGGAGGCTATAAAGTACTATGGTAGTTTTGATACGATGCTGCTTGCATTCAATTCGAATACCGGCAGTGAATACGAGATTGCGGAAGCATTCGTGAAGGCTCCGGATACAAACTACTCAAAGATGATCCGTCTTGGAGTAGATGAGGGATGGCTTAGTCGTATTTATACAATGTCCGACGAGGAAAAGACCCGCCTTGCCAGGCAGATCCGTCTATTTACGGATAGTAGAGACTATCAAATTGCGGGATTTTTGCACTCCGACAAGGCTGGTTCTTTCTTCAAAAAGAGGCGTAAATAACGAAATTTCCGACTAGTCGCCATTTTGTAACAGCGACAAGTCGGAAATTTCGCAAAACCAGCACAGCGCCAGCTCCCCTCTACCGCACCTGGGCGGCGTAGTTGTAGTCGTCGCAGACGACGGAGACGGCGTATTTGACGAGTTCGCGTGGGTCGAGGGAGAGGAGGCCGTCGCGGACTTTGACGTACTGGAGCGGCATATACTGGTGGAGGAGGCCCATTGGGATGTCGGCTGCTGCGATGTTCTCGAAGAGCTTCTGCATAGCGGCCTCGATGCGAGGGTCGACCATATAGTAGCGGCTGCGGTCGGAGTAGCTGTAGGCTCTCTTGAGCTCGATCTCCTTGTCGCTGCCCTTGTAGTATTTGGCCCAGTTCTTAGGGTTCTCGAGCATCACTTCGTCGACTACTTTGATGTAGTTGGAACGGGCGGCAGGGTCGTCGATCATTTCGTCTTCGATGTGGGCGAGGGCATAAAGGGCCTCGCGGGCTGCGAAGGTGAGGGCAGGGCCGACTTTGAGGATGGCGATGCCGTCTTCGACCATTTCGCGCAGGGCCTTAGGTGACTGATAGTCAGTGGAATGGCCTTCGAACACGACGTTCGGGTGGTTCTTCAGGGACTTGCAGAGTTCCACTGCTTCCTCGCGTCTGTAGAGATGCACGTCGGCGTCGCCGAATTCCACGCCTGGCTGCACTACGACTGCCACGATGTATTTCCAATATTCGCTGAGACCTTCTTCCGCGAAGACTTTCTTATAGGTATTGACTGTTGCCTCGAAGTCGGCCGGACTGGTGACTTCCATTTCTTCCTTCACCTGTGCGCCGCCTGGGATAGGGACCTCGCTGCCGATGATATAGACAGGATGCACTGCGTCAGGCACTTCGGTCAGCAGTTCTGCGTATGCCTCTTCTGCGACTTTGAGCAGGGCGGCACCGCGTCTTGCGATGGTCTCGTCGCTGAGCCTCTCTTCGCGGCTGTCGTCTGCCACGCGCATCGAGGTGTCGAGGTGGATCTTGGTGTAGCCTGCACGTGCGTAGAGGCGCACCATTTCCTTGGCTTCCTTGATCGCCTCGGCCTCGTTCATATTCTGGAACGGCTGAGGTCCGAGGTGGTCGCCTGCGAGGATGATCTTGCTGCGCTCGAAGCCGATGCGGTCTGCGATTGCATAGACATAGTCGCGGTAGTCTGCCGGCTTCATTCCGGTGTATCCTCCGAACTGGTTGACCTGGTTGCTGGTAGCCTCGATCAGGACGCTGTCGCCAAACCTTTTGGCCTGTTCGAGGACGCCTTCGATGACGATTTCATTTGCGGTGCAGTAGGAAGGCATACCGACGAGGAGGCCTTCATTTCGCTTCTGTACAAGCGTGGAAAGTGGATTAGTTGCCATTATTTTGTGTATAAATTTTCAAATATACTGGCCTATATGGCCAAAATCTGTGCAAATATAACAAATATAGCCGTAGGCTAGACCTTGTGTATATGCGCTTTTTGCTATATTTGTATTTTGTTAAACTACGGAAACTTTTATAAATCTAAACCTACACACTTTTTATGCGTGAGTTTGAATCATTAGCCGAACTTTTCAAATATTCGACTAAGAAATATGCGAAGCGTCCAGCCATCGAATTCCTCGACGGCAGCCAGAAATATACCTTCGCGTCATTCGAGGAGCAGTGCCGCAACCTGACCAAGGTCATCTCCAACTTCGGAGTGAATCCTTACGACAAGATCGCCATCTTCTCCCAGAATATGCCGAATTGGACAGTGGCTTTCTTCACTATCGTCGCCTACGGACGCGTGGCTGTGCCTATGCTTCCTGGCCTGACCGAGAACGAGGTGACCAATATCCTGACCCATTCCGACACCAAGGTGCTCTTCGTTTCGAAGAAGCTCCTTTCGAAGGTCAACGAGGAGGTCCAGAAGAGGATGTCCCTGATCATCTGCATCGACGACCTGAGCATCATCCGCTCAAACGACGAGTCCTATACCTGCGACGGTCAGATCAAATATCCTGAGCCTGACGACCTCGCGGCTATCATCTATACTTCCGGCACTACAGGTGCGGCAAAGGGCGTTATGCTCAGCCACCGCAACCTCTGCCAGAACATCACTGCATCCTGGTACACCTACCACGTGCGCAAGAAAGACGTGTTCCTGTCCATCCTTCCGATGGCTCACACATACGAGATGAGCATCGGCTTGCTGTATCCGTTCTCACGCGGTGCGAAGGTCGTCTATATTTCGAAGCCGCCTACACCGGCCGTGCTTCTTCCGGCTCTCAAGCAGGTGCGTCCTACCACTATGCTGACCGTGCCTCTTATCATCGAGAAGATCTACCGCGGCAGCGTGCTTCCGACCATCAACAGGAGCAAGTTCCTGACCTGGCTCAACGGCTGGGCACCTCATCTCCTCGCGTGGATGGTGGGCCGCAAGCTCATCAAGACCCTCGGCGGCAGGATGAAGTTCTTCGGCGTCGGTGGTTCCAAGATGGACCTCGAGGTGGAGAAGTTCCTCCGCAAGGCGAAGTTCCCATACGCCATCGGCTACGGCCTCACCGAGACCGCTCCGCTTATCTGTACTGCCGGCCCTAAGGTGACCAGGCTCGGTGCAGCCGGAAAGGCCGCTCACGGCGTTCAGGTGCGTCTTGACAACGTGAATCCTGAGACAGGGGAGGGCGAGATCGTGACCAAGGGACCTCATCTTATGAGGGGTTATTATAAGGATTACACCAGGACTCTGTCCGTGATGACCGAGGACGGCTGGTTCCGCACCGGCGACCTCGCTGTCGTGGACAGGAAGGGACGCTATTCCATCAAGGGCCGTCTCGGAAGTATGATTCTGGGCCCTTCAGGCGAGAATATCTACCCAGAGGAGATCGAGGGTGTGATCAACAATATGGAAGGCATCAACGAGTCTCTCGTCATCGAGCGTGACGGCCATCTCGTGGCTCTCGTCAACGTCAATGACAATGTGCTTGACTGGGACCTCGAGGGCGGCGACAAGTTCCTCGTGGAGATGGATAAACTCCAGAAGAGCATCAAGGATTATGTGAACTCCAAGGTGAACAGCAATTCCAAGATCGCTGAGGTCGAGATCCGCAAGGAGCAGTTCGAGAAGACCGCGACCAACAAGATCCGCCGTTTCCTCTATATCGGCAAGAAAAAAGAAAACAAGTAATGATCAATAGTCTCAGATATCTCTGGATTGCAGCGGCTGCCTTATTGATGGTAAACTGCGGAGATCCGATTGACCCTGACGATCCCGACACTCCGGATGTGCCGGAGACCTTCTCCATCGGTGGCGAGCCAGTGGCCTCATATATCCTCATCTACAATATCGAGGAGGAGGACAATGCTTCAAAAACTGCGGCTCTCGAGTTCAGAACTGCAGTGAAGAATGCCCACGGTGTGGCCCTGAACATCACTCCTAGCACCGGAATGCGTAAGCCTTTCGAGGTGATCGTAGGCAACTGTGGGGCAAGCTGGAGCAGCGAATGGCTGGCCAGTGCGACTGACCCGTTCGACTGGGCAGCGAAATTCGACGGCGGCAAACTTATGATCGTCGGCGCCAGCAGCTGGGCCCTCAAGGCCGGTGTGAAGGATATCTGTGACAACTATGTGACCGCAGGCAAGTCTATTCCTGCCGATGAACTGATCACCGGCAACTGCCGCAAGACTCGCGTGTTCGAGTATTCCACTGGTACTAATCTGCGTATTATGACCTATAACATCTGGCAATACGACGGCACTACCATTCCGACCGCGTTCTACGATGCGTCAGGCAAACTGCTCTACGACCCTCGCAATGAGAACCGCAGCAAGGATTTTGCCGCAGTATTCTATGGCATTTCTCCGGATGTGCTGGGTATGCAGGAGTATTCCGCCAAGATGAACACCGCCATCAGCGGTTATATCAGCTCGCTTTTCAAACCGGCTTCAGCCTCCACTTCCAGCCAGAATTACACTCCGATCTACTACAACTCCAAGACCTTGACTCTCAAGAGTGTGGAATATAAGCAGTACAGTTCAACCTGGAGCAACGGCGGCACGAAGTCCTACACTGTCGCAACCTTCGAACACAAGGCTACCGGCAAGCAGTTCATCGTGCTCAATACACATCTTTGGTGGAAGTCCGAGTCTGCTCAGGCCGGCAGCGACAAGGCCCGTCTGGATCAGGTCAATATAATCCTCAAGAAGATAGAGGACCTTACTCTGACGACCAAACTGCCTGTTTTCGTGATGGGTGATATGAACTGCAAGCTTGGCAGCGACGCTATGAATGCTTTCGTGACTGCAGGCTATCATTCCGCTGCGCAGGATGCCATCGACCACAAAGATGGTACTGCCGGCTACCACTATTGTGCGGCTGACGGCTTCAAGGCAGAGACTGAGGCTCAGAAGACCGACACCAACGGCGCTTCTTCCATCGATCACATCTGGTTCATCAACACCGATGCGAATTCAGCTGTGCGCGACTATCACATCGTGCACACCTCCTTCACCTTCCCGATGGCTGATCACGCCCCTCGCTTCGTGGACGTGGCAATGAAATAGAAAAGTGGTGCAGTACTAGTGGCACTACTTCTGCGCCACTATTCCTTCAGTCGTGAATCAATCACGATCGTGACGGGACCGTCGTTGAGCAGGCGGACCTTCATATCGGCGCCGAAGACGCCACGCTGGACAGGGCGGCCGGCGGCGGCTTCGAGGAGTTCGCAGTACCTATTATATAGAGGTATGGCCAGGTCGTGGCCGGCGGCGCGTATGTAGGATGGGCGGTTGCCCTTGCGCGTGGAGGCGGTGAGGGTGAACTGGGAGACGGCGAGCAGTTCTCCGTCCACATCGACCACTGAGCGGTTCATCACTCCGTCCTCATCTTCGAAAATGCGCATTGCGGCGGTCTTGTTGGCCAGCCAGAGCGCATCTGCCTCGGTATCTTCATTCTCTACGCCCACCAGCACCAGCAGGCCTTTCCCGATATTGGAATAGAGGCTCCCGTCGATGGTGACGGAAGCCTCGCTGACTCTTTGAATTACAAGTCTCATTTCCTGTTTACTTGTCGAGCTGTTTCTCCTTTGCTCTGGTGAGCTTCTCCTTCATTGTGTCAACGCAGATGTTGACAGCCTCTTCGAACGTTGCGGAGTTCCTCTCGATGATGTGTGACTCACCTGGAGTGTGGAGTTTGATTTTTACGGACTTGTTGGCTGGGTCCTTGACGAGTGAGAGGGTGACCTCGACATCCGTCTGACCTTCGTGGAACTTCTCCAGCTTGGAGACTTTCTTCTCGATGAATGCAATGAGTTTGGCGTCTGCGTCAAACTTCAGGCTCTTGATTGTAATGTCCATAATTACCTCCTGTTTTGGTTATTGTTAGGGTTGTCGGCAGACAATACGTCGTCCGAACTGCATTAAAGTTATAACAAAAAGCGTACAAAAGCAAATTTTCGCCACATTTCGGCATCCGTTCGCCACTATTGACGAATTGTCAAATATCTCCTTAGACAAAGATTATATCTTTGATATACACAAACACACCTAAACAATGTTACATTATTTCGACGTACTCTCCCAGACAATGAAACGTGACTGGGATCAGAAGGCTCTCTGCAACTGGCGCGGTGAAGAATTCACTTTCTGCGACCTCGCCACTCAGATCGAGAAGTTCCACATCTTCTTCGAGGCTGCCGGCCTGAAGAAGGGTGACAAGGTTGCGCTCTGCGCTGCCAACTCTGCTCGCTGGGCAGTTTCCTTCCTTTCTATAAATACTTACGAAACCGTAGTCGTTCCGCTTCTCGCCGACTTCACTCCTGAGGCTGT
This sequence comes from Bacteroidales bacterium UBA1745, assembly GCA_002314885.1. Classification (GTDB taxonomy): domain Bacteria; phylum Bacteroidota; class Bacteroidia; order Bacteroidales; family UBA932; genus Cryptobacteroides. Next base: position 19,026 of record DCHT01000038.1, read on the forward strand.
TGCCAACCTCACCGACCACTCCGAGAGCCTCGTGCTCTTCGTGGACCGCGACCTGTGGGAGAAGCTCGACAGGAGCAAGATGCCTGCCCTCCGCGGCGCCATCGCAGTCAATGACTTCTCCCTTCTCTATGGTGACGAGGGCGTGACTGCCGCTTACGAGGGAATCGAGGCCGCATTCGCTGCAAAGCATCCTCAGGGCCTCCAGAAGGAAGACGTGAACTATCCAAACGACAACTGGCAGGACCTCGCGGTCATCAACTACACTTCCGGTACTACCAGCGCTCCTAAGGGCGTTATGCTCCGCTACGAGTGCTTCTGCGCATCCATCGACTTCGCTATCAGGAACATTCCTGCGAACAATACGAACAACATCGTGTCTATGCTCCCTATGGGACATATCTACGGCCTCGTATTCGAGTTTATGTATCCTCTTTCCTGCGGCGTGACCGTGTACTATCTCGGCAAGGCTCCTGCAGCATCCACCCTCCTCAAGGCTGTGGCTGACGTGAAGCCTTACCTCGTGATCACCGTTCCGCTCGTGATGGAGAAGGTCTACAAGAGCTCCCTCAAGCCTACTCTCGACAAGCCTCTGATGAAGGTGCTTCTCGCCATCCCTGGCATCAACAACATCCTCTACGGCGTGGTTACCAAGAAGCTCATCGGAGCTTTCGGTGGCAATGTCCAGGAGTTCATTATGGGTGGCGCTGCCCTCAATCCTGAGGTGGAGAAGGTCTTCCGCAAGATGAAATTGCCTTACACCGTGGGCTATGGTATGACCGAGGCCGCTCCACTGCTTGCATACGCACATCCTTGGAACTTCGTTCCTGGTTCCTGCGGTATGAAGGTGGATTCCGCTGAGGTACGCATCGATTCCGAGGATCCTGAGCACATCCCAGGCGAGATCCAGGCAAAGGGCCGCAACATCTGCAGCGGTTACTTCAACAACCCTGAGGCATCCGAGAACGCCTTCACTGAGGACGGTTTCCTCCGCACCGGTGACCTCGGCACTATGGACAAGAAGGGCAATATCGTCATCCGTGGCCGCAGCAAGAATATGATTCTTTCCGCAAACGGACAGAATATCTACCCTGAGGAGGTTGAGGCAGTCATCAACGCTCAGCCTTGGGTAGTGGAGTCAGTCGTAGTAGACCGCGCCACCAAACTCGTGGCTCTCGTTTATCTCGATGAGGCAGGAATGAAGAAGGCCGGTCTCTCCGATGAGGACAGGGCTGACGTGCCAGACGCAATCAAGAAGACCTGCAACAAGGTGCTTCCTAACTACAGCCAGATCACCAAGGTTGAAGTTGTGGCAGAACCTTTCGCCAAGACTCCTAAGATGAGCATCAAGAGATTTATGTATAAATAGAAATATCTCTGACCTTGAACTATTGAAAACTTTGCGGGCGACCTGGGGACAGGGAGCCCGCTTTTTTTGTACAGCCAGCAAAAATGCGTATCTTGCATAGGCTATTGTTATTCAGCATTTTGAAACGTCTCTTCTACATAATCGCGTTTGCATTGTTTTGCAGCCTTGGTCTGAACGCTCAGGACTATCCGCTCCAGATCAATAATGATGAAAAGGTAATCTTCGTGGATTCCCTTGGACTGGCTCAGAATACGACTGTGTATGAGGTCCTGAAGATTCTTCCTGAGATGCTCAGCCGTCAGGGCTCTTATCTCGTGTCGAATTATTCTGTCCGGGTGAACGATGTGCCTGTGGGCGGTCTGAATGACGCAATCCTCTCCCAACTGCACATCTCGGATGTGTACAAGATAGTCCTCTCCGTTTCCTCCGCGTCTTCCTTTACGAACAACGGCGAGAGCGGCTCCATCAATGTCATCCTCAGGGAAACGGACCGTCTCATTTCCGGAAATGTGGCTCTGGATGTCGCGTATCCGGTGGATATCATCCCCGGTTTCCTGGTTTCCATCAATAAGGGCAAGTGGCGCGTCAACACGCTTTTCAAGGGGGATTACTATAATCCTAGCCCTACTTTGGTGGATGTCACCAATGATTATGATGCTCCGGAAGAGCACTACAGCTCGAAAATCAAATATGCCGGTGAGACTGCACATATTTCCGCCGTCCGTACTGGATCAAAGGATAAATTCACCATCTGTTTTTCCGAGAGTTCTTCGACCAGCTATTCCAGGGAAGACGAGCTTGAAAACACGACCAACAGCCTGAACCTCCGCGGCTATGTCAAGTACGAAAGGAATTTCGACAAGGGAGCCGGTCTTTGCGTCGAAAGCGAATACAACTACAATGCAAAGGCGAATCACGAAGTCCGCGAGAAGGTGGAATATATACAGCCTGTCGTCAGGAACAACATTCTTACCTTCAAATTGGGTGAAAATGCCTCATACGACAGTGTAGTCCCGTCCGGCATACAATCGGCCTTCGTAATGCCATATTTCAGAGTGGAGGGCACGGCAGGGCAGTGGTCCTATCTGACTGAGTTGGATATGCAGTATTATCTTTATGATGTAGAGGGTATAGGCAAGTCGTCCCATTTCGACCTTACCGGTCTGGCGGCTGTAAGGTGGCAGTTTACCGACCATCAGATGTTCCGCCTGCTCGCTGACCGTAAGATAATGCGTCAGGATGCCCTTTCCGTCAATCCTGTCAAGCTGAGCAGCGTATCCCTGGATTATATCATCAATGGCAATGTCACTGATGGCGCCTGGATGTTCAATCCGAGCGTGGGCTACATCCACGTGGACGATATCGTATCGACTGTGTCAAAGCCATACGATACCGACGATATGCTGAATCTGGACCTGCTTGCAAGGTTCCAGAAAGGCGTTTTTGCCCTGTCGTTTACGAGCAACCTTTTCTATTCGATGCTCCACGACAACGGTTATGATGCCGGACACGCCCTTTATTACAACTTGTCGCTGATGCCGTCGCTGAATTTCTCGACCGGTACGCATTTCGTGGCAGGTTTGACCTACAACAGCAAGCTCATACGCAGTTTCCAGAGCAACGGAGACAATGCCTTTATGCTCCTGAGCATCGGTCAGGAGCTCGGCCCGGTCTATCTCCACCTGTATGGCACGATCAATTTCCTCGGCCGTACGACCGATATGGAATATAGGGTTCTGGGCAATGTCTATAAGACATACGCCCTTATCCGCAATAACGTAGGACTGGGTGTCAGTTACAATTTCTAGCGAGTCTCTTCGGTGTAGATCGCATCGAAGATGCCGCGCAGCAGGGACTCCTGCTTAATCATTTCGCGCAGTTCAGCAAGTTTGGCTGCATTCGGAGATTCCGGAATCCATAGTTTAAGGTATCCACCCTCGGCATACTTCTCGTGAAGATGATCGAGGGTGCGCTGCCAATGGCCCTCCCTGTTGAGTTCGGGGTAGTGGGAGAGTCCGTACTGCACCGTGCGGCGGATGACGGTCATAGGGACGATGACGCGGTCGGCTTCGGCGATGAGGCGGCTGTAGATGCTGCGAGGTTCGTGGTCGGATGAGGCGCGGTGGTCCTCGGCGGCCTGGGCAATGGTCTCGATCTGCTCCTGGGTGAACCAGCGGCGCAGTTCCTGGTCTGCCCTGATTATTTCCCCAGATACCAGGTGATGAGTCTTACGGTCGGCACACAGACCGGTGTCGTGATATGCGGCGGCCGCATATACCATATTGATATCCACGTCGTAGTATGCGGCCAGCTTGAGTGCCTGGTCTATCACCGTGTGGGCGTGGTCTCTCTGATGGCCCTTGTCGAAGGAGTCGTAGCGGGGAATGATGAAAGCCTCCACATAATTGCGGAGGCTCTCATTGATTTTGTCAAGTTCAGTTGTGGACATAAATCCTAGTGCTTGAAGTGTCTTTCGCCGGTCATCATCATCGGAATCTTGCACTCGTTGGCCTTGTCGATGGACTCCTGGTCGCGGACGCTGCCGCCTGGCTGCACGATTGCTGCGACGCCGTATTCAGCTGCCATAGTCACGCTGTCGCCGAATGGGAAGAAACCGTCGGAAGCGAGCACGAGGCCGGATTCCTTGATGTCTATGCCTTTCTCAGCGAGGGCTGCAGTGGCCTGCTTGAGCGCGATCTCAGCGGAGCCGACGCGGTTCATCTGGCCAGCGCCGACGCCGAGGGTCATTCCGTCCTTTGCCACGAGGATGGCGTTGGACTTCACGTGCTTCACGACCTTCCAGGCGAAGTCGAGGTCAGCGAGCTGCTCTGCGCTAGGCTTGCACTCGGTGCTGCATTCCCACTCTGCGGATGGCTTGGTGGTGAGGTCCTGGTTCTGCACGAGCATACCGCCGTTCATTGAGACGTACTGCTTCTGGACCTTGTCGCTCTTGCTCATATCCACCTGGAGGAGGCGGAGGTTCTTCTTGGTGCAGAGGACTTCGAGGGCGCCCTCGGAGAATGAAGGTGCCATAATGATCTCGAGGAAGATAGGCTTCATTGCCTCGGCTGCCTCCTTGGTGAGTTCGCGGTTTACAGCCACGATGCCGCCGAAGATGCTGACCTTGTCTGCCTCGTATGCCTTTGCCCAGGCCTCTTCCACATTTGCGCCCACGGCTGCACCGCAAGGGTTCATGTGCTTCAGACCCACGCAGAACGGCTCATCGAACTCGCGGACGATGTTGAGGGCTGCATTTGCGTCCTGGATGTTGTTGTAGGAGAGTTCCTTGCCGTTGAGCTGAACTGCAGTTGCGAGGGAATAAGGAACGCTCTCGAGGGATGCGTAGAACTTGGCGTCCTGGTGAGGGTTCTCACCATAGCGGAGGCTTTGCTTGAGGTCGTACTCGAGGAAGAGTTTCTCGTTGAGGCCTGCATTCTCGCGCATCCAGCCAGCAATCATCATATCGTACTCTGCGGTGTGGGTATATGCCTTTGCAGAGAGCTGGAGACGGGTTTCGCGGCTGGTGTCGCCGTTTGCCTTGAGCTCGTCAATTACCACTGCATAGTCCTCAGGGTTGACCACGATGGTTACTGATTCCCAGTTCTTTGCTGCGGAACGAACCATTGAAGGACCTCCGATGTCGATGTGCTCGATGGCGTCTTCCATAGTTACGTCCGGCTTCGCGATAGTCGCTGCGAAAGGATAGAGGTTCACGCATACGAGGTCGATGTACTCGATGCCGTTCTCCTTGAGCTGAGCGCGGTGGCTCTCGAGGTCGCGACGTCCGAGGAGGCCGCCGTGTACCTTAGGATGGAGGGTTTTTACGCGGCCGTCGCAGATCTCAGGGAATCCTGTGATCTCGCTGATGCCAATAGTCTTAACTCCGTTGCTTTCAAGGAGTTTCTGGGTGCCGCCGGTGGCGATGATTTCCCAACCGAGGGCTACGAGTTCGGCAGCGAAATCAACTACGCCTGCCTTGTCGCTTACGCTGAAAAGTGCTCTTCTTGCCATTGTATTTATTTTTCTGTAACAGTCATCAAATCGATGACTGTTGGGAATTATTTAACTTGCCAACCAATGTCGCTGCGGTGGAAGAGGTTGTCGCAATGTACCTTTTCCGCTGCTGCGTTTGCCTTTGCACGGGCGTCTTTGATGTCGCTGCCCTTGCATACTACCATCATTACGCGACCGCCCGCGGTGACGAGGTTGCACTCGTTGCTGACTGCGGTGCCCATATGGTAGATATGTGCCTCGATGTCCTTGTCGATCTCGATAGGGCAGCCCTTGGCGTAGGAGCCGGGATAGCCCTTGGAGGCGAGGACGATGCCGAGTATGGATTCGTTGCTCCAGACTGGGGCAGGACAGTCAGTTCCGTCTGCCACCGCCTTGAAGATGTCGTAGATGTCACTGGTCATCAGAGGCAGTACGACCTCGGTCTCAGGGTCGCCGAAACGGGCATTGAATTCTATGACCTTCACGCCCTGGGCGGTCTTCATAAGGCCTCCGTAGAGCACGCCCTTGAGAGGACAGCCTTCTGCTACCATACCGTCTGCAACGGCCTGGAGCACGTTTTTCTCAGCGAATGCCTTGTCTTCTTCAGTGATGAAAGGAAGAGGGGAGTAGGCACCCATTCCGCCGGTGTTCGGACCCTTGTCGCCGTCGAAGGCGCGCTTGTGATCCTGTGCCAGAGGCATAGGCCAGATGCGGTTTCCGTCCACGAAGCACATAAAGGAGAACTCAGGTCCTTCGAGATAGTCCTCGACCACGACCTTGCCTTTGCCGAAGCGGGTGTCGAGGAGCATATCCTTGAGTGCTTCGGTGGCCTCGGCTGCGTCCTGTGCGATCACAACGCCCTTGCCGGCTGCGAGTCCGTCGTATTTGAGGACTGCAGGGAAAGGCCTTGCAAGCACGTATGCGAGGGCTTCCTCATATTCTGAGAAGGACTTGTAGGCCGCGGTAGGGACATTGTATTTCTCCATAATGACCTTGGCGAACTCCTTGCTGGTCTCGATGCGGGCAGCTTCCTTGGAGTGTCCGAAAATGCTGAGACCCTCTGCCCTGAACGCATCTGCGATGCCCACTGCGAGGGCTGCCTCAGGTCCTACGACCGTGAGGTCTATCTTCTTGGACTTAGCGAATTCGAGGAGGCCTTCCACGTCGGTGTCCTTGATCTTCACGCACTCAGCCTGAGTTGCGATGCCTGCGTTGCCTGGAGCGCAGTAGATCGTACCGACCTGCGGAGAACGGCTCAGGGCGTCCACGATGGCGTGTTCACGTCCGCCGCCGCCAACTACCAATACTTTCTTCTTAGCCATATTATCTGATGTCTACGATACCTGAATCAGTGATCTTGCCTATGACAGTGGCCTTTTCGCCTACAGATGCGAGGATGTCGATGGCCTTCTGTGCCTCTGACTCGTCGAGGGCGATTACCATACCCACGCCCATATTGTAGATGTTGAACATCTCGCGGTGAGGGATGTTGCCGTACTTCTCGAGGAACTTGAAGACAGGGAGTATCTCCCAGCTCCCTTCCTTGATCTCGAGGCCCTGGCCTTCGTGGAGGATACGAGGGATGTTCTCGTCGAAGCCGCCGCCGGTGATGTGTGCCACGCCGTGTACGTCGCAGTTGCGGATCACCTCGAGAACCTGCTTCACATAGATGCGGGTAGGAGTGAGGAGGACTTCGCCTATCATCCTGTCGCCGAAGAACTCAGGACATTTGTCGGTATATTTGAAGCCGGCATCCTCTACGACCTTGCGGACGAGGGAGAAACCGTTGCTGTGGACGCCTGTAGAGGCGATTCCAACGAGCACGTCACCAGTCTTGACCTTGGTGCCGTCGATGAGCTTGGACTTCTCCACGCAGCCTACGGTGAAGCCTGCGATGTCGTATTCGCCGTCGGTGTACATACCCGGCATCTCGGCGGTCTCGCCGCCTACGAGTGCGCAACCGGCCTGGCGGCAGCCCTCTGCTACGCCTGCTACGATAGCCTCAACCTTCCAAGGCTCGTTGTGGCCGACTGCCACATAGTCAAGGAATACGAGAGGCTCGGCGCCCTGTGCGAGTACGTCGTTGACGCACATTGCGACTGCGTCGATACCCACGGTGTCGTGCTTGTCCATTGCGAAGGCGATCTTCAGTTTGGTGCCGACGCCGTCAGTTCCGCTTACGAGGATAGGCTCCTTGTAGCCGAGGGATGCGAGGTCGAACATACCGCCGAAGGATCCGATGTTGCCCATCGAACCAGGACGTACAGTTGATGAAACGTGCTTCTTGATGCGTCTTACTACATCGTAACCGGCTTCCAGGTTAACGCCGGCGTTTTCATAATGCTGTGCCATATAGTATTAGAATTTTTCAGTTTCAAGGAAGGTGTCAGTAGGGTAATGGCCGGTGAAGCAGGCGAAACACATATTCGCCCTGCCTTTGGCGGCTGCAAGGGTGGAATTCACGGAGAGGAAGGCGAGGCTGTCCGCGTGGATGGCCTTGCAGAGTTCATCCACGTTCAGGCGGGAACTGATGAGTTCCTCCCTGGTCGGGATGTCCACTCCGTAGAAGCAAGGGTGGGTGAGCGCCGGGCTGGCAATCCTGACGTGCACCTCTTTCGCACCGGACTCCCTGAGGAGATCGACGATGCGGCGGGAGGTGGTGCCACGGACGATGGAGTCGTCGATGAGGACGACGCGTTTGCCGTCCACGACGCTGCGTACGGCTGAAAGTTTCAGCTTGACGCCCATTTCGCGCAGTTCCTGGGACGGCATAATGAAGGTCCTGCCCACGTACTTGCTCTTTACCAGGCCCATCTCGTTAGGGATGCCGCTGGCCTCGCTGAAGCCGGATGCGGCGCTGAGGCTGGAGTCCGGAACGCCGATCACGATGTCGGCCTCAACCGGAGACTGTTCCCAGAGCAGCCTGCCGCTTTCCTTGCGATAAGAGTGTACGTTGCAGCCCTCGAGGTCGCTGTCGGGACGTGCGAAATAGATGTATTCCATAGCACAGAGATTGCTCTGTGTCGCTTCTGTGTAGAAATTGCTCCTCAGGCCGTGGCTGTCGATGCAGACGATTTCGCCCGGCTCCACGTCGCGGAGGAAGGTGGCGCCTATGACTTCGAAGGCGCAGGTCTCGCTGCTGACGACATAGCCGTCGCCGAGGGTGCCTATAGAGAGAGGACGCAGACCGTTCTTGTCCCTGCAGGCGTAGATGCGGTTCTCGGTGATGATCAGGAAGGCAAATGCACCTTCCAGCATACGGAGAGCCTCGATGATGGCAGTGATGCGGGGAGTCTCGTCGTTCTTCTTGATGAGGTGAGCGAGAATCTCACTGTCGGAAGTGGAATGGAACAGACAGCCCCTGTCCTCGAGCATATCGGAAAGCTGTTTGGAATTCACGATATTGCCGTTGTGGGCAAGGGCAAAGTTACCACTCTTGTGGCGGAAGTAAAACGGTTGTACATTGTCCAATCCGCCGCCTCCGTGGGTGGAATAGCGTACGTGTCCTATTCCCATATTGCCTTTGAGGCTGCGAAGTATTTCGGGGTTGAATACTTCGGATATCAGACCCAGGCCTCGCTTGCGGTTGAAGGTGCCGTCATTGTCGACGGTGACGATTCCGCAGCCTTCCTGACCTCGGTGCTGGAGGGAATGGATGCCGTAGTAGATGAGTGAGGCGGCATCGGGGACGTTGTAGACCCCGAATACCCCGCACTCTTCGTGTAATCCTCTGTTAAGTTCGCTGAGCATTATTCTTCTTTTCTGAAATATCTTACGGCGTTTTCGAAGATGGTCTGTCGGCAGTTGCCGGCGATGTTCTTGAAGACGTTCTTCTCGTACCTCTCGGAGTGGCCCATCTTGCCGAGGATCTGACCGTCAGGGCTGATGATGCCCTCGATGGCGTAGCTGGATCCGTTAGGGTTGTATGGGGACTGCATCGTGGCCTCTCCGCTCTGTGGGTCAGCATACTGGAATGCAACCTGGCCGTTTGCGAAGAGTTCGGCCGCGAGTTCTTCGCTGACTGTGAACTTGCCCTCGCCGTGGCTGACTGCGATGCTGTGGAGATCGCCCTGGGCGAAGCCGCGGAGCCAAGGGGAGTCGGCTGCTGCCACGCGTGTGGTGACCATCTGGGAGATATGCCTGTTGATGTTGTTGCGGAAGAGGGTAGGCGATTCTGCGGTGAGGTGGCCGCTGCGTCCGTAAGGGAGCAGACCGGACTTCACGAGGGCCTGGAAGCCGTTGCAGATGCCCAGGATGAGGCCGCCGCGGTCGAGGAGGGCATCGATGGATGCCGCGATGTCCGCATTGGTCAGTACGCTTGCGATGAACTTGCCGCTGCCGTCAGGCTCGTCACCGGAGGAGAATCCGCCTGCGAGGGAGAGTATGTTGCAGCTGTCGATCTCAGCCTTCATCTTGGCTATGGAGTTGAGCACGTCCTCAGGAGTCTGGTTGCAGAATACGCCGAGGGTAACCTGAGCGCCTGCAGCCCTGAAGGCCTTGGCAGTGTCGTAGTCGCAGTTTGTGCCTGGGAAGACTGGGATATATACCTTCGGAGTCTCTATGCGCTCACCTTTATATATATAAGTCTTCTTGGTGGCTTCCTTTGCTGCAGGTGCAATGCTGACTGGGGTGTCGGCCTTTGCAGTCTGGGCATATATCTTCGAATGCTTGCCGAGGTAGGCTTCCTCGAGTTCTGCGAGCGGCATAGTGTTGCCGTTGACGATGATCTCAGGGTCCTTGATGACCTTACCTATGAGTTCTGCACCAGGATAGTCGAATGCGCCGTCGGTCTCGATGAGGATGGAACCGTGGTCATATTTGAAGAGGTTGCGCTCGGTCACGCTGATGAGGGCTCCGAGCCAGTTGCCGAAGGCCATCTTGCAAAGACCTGCTGCGAGACCGCCTCCGCCGAGTGCGAACGCTGCCTTGATCTTGCCTGAAGCGATGCCGGCCTCGATTGCCTTCCAGTTCTGGGCGAGCTGGTCGGTGTCAGGCATATAGTTTCTCTGATAGTTGTGCCTTACGACATAGAGCTTGTCGCCTGCCTTCTTGAAATCGGATGAGATCACGTTGTTGGCATTGACGGTGGTGATGCCGAATGCCACGAGGGTAGGAGGCACGCTGATGTGCTCGAAGGTGCCGCTCATAGAGTCCTTGCCGCCGATTGAAGGGAGGCCGAGGGCTATCTGCATCTTGAGGGCTCCAAGGAGGGCGCTCATAGGCTTGCCCCAGCTGTGAGGGTCTGAGGTCATCCTCTCGAAGTACTCCTGATATGAGAAGCGCATCCTCTCGTAGCGGCCGCCGGCTGCGACAACCTTCGCGCAGGCATCTACGACTGCGTAGGCTGCTCCGTGATATGGGCTCCAGCTGCTGATGACAGGGTTGAAGCCGAAGGCCATCATACTTGCAGTGTCGGTGTAGCCGTCCACAGGGAGTTTCTGTACGGAAACCTGCTCCTCGCTGGCCTGGCGCTTTCCGCCGTATGGCATAAGGACGGTGGAGCGGCCGATGGTGGCATCGAACATCTCCACGAGACCCTTCTGAGAGCAGAGGTTAGGGCTTGCGAGCATCTCCTTGAACTTGGCAGGGAGGTTGGTGCTGCGGTAGCGGTTGCGAGGATATTCCTGGGTTACAGGGTTGATGGTGGCCTTTGCATAATGGGTTGCACCGGCGCTGTCGATGAAGCTGCGGGCGAGGTCGCATACGCAAACGCCCTTGTTGAACATCCTCATACGGCCGCGGTCGGTCACATCGGCCACGTGTGTGATCTCGATGTTCTCCTCACGGCAGTATTTCTCGAATTCTGCCTGGTCCTTGGCCTCTACGACCACGGACATACGCTCCTGGGACTCGCTGATTGCGAGTTCGGTGGAGTTGAGGCCGCTGTATTTGGTTGGAACTCGGTCGAGGTAGATGTCGAGGCCGTCGGTAAGTTCGCCGATGGCAACGCAGACACCGCCTGCACCGAAGTCGTTGGATTTCTTGATGAGTCTGGTGACCTCAGGACGCCTGAAGAGTCTCTGGATCTTCCTTTCCTCAGGGGCGTTTCCCTTCTGAACCTCGCTGCCGCAGGTCTCGAGGGAAGCCTCGTTGTGCTCCTTGGAGGAACCGGTTGCGCCGCCGATGCCGTCGCGTCCGGTCTTGCCGCCGAACATCAGTATCACGTCGCCAGGGGCAGGGGATTCGCGGCGTACGTTCTCAGCCTTGACTGCTCCCACGACTGCACCGATCTCAAGACGCTTGGCCACATAGCCCGGATGGTAGATTTCCTTCACGAGAGTGGTTGCAAGGCCGATCTGGTTGCCGTAGCTGGAATAGCCGGCGGCTGCCTTCTTGGAGATGACCTTCTGAGGAAGCTTGCCGGGGATGGTGTCGGCCACTTCCTTCCAGATGTCGCCTGCGCCGGTCACGCGCATTGCCTGATAGACGTATGCACGGCCTGAAAGAGGGTCACGGATTGCGCCGCCCAGACAGGTTGCAGCACCGCCGAAAGGCTCGATCTCGGTAGGGTGGTTGTGGGTTTCGTTCTTGAACTGGAGGAGCCATTTCTCGATCTTGCCGTCGACGTCCACGTCCACGTAGATGCTGCAGGCGTTGTTCTCCTCGCTGACTTCCATATCGTCGAGGATGCCGTTTGCCTTGAGGTAGCGGGCGCCGATGGTCGCCATATCCATAAGGTTGAGGCCCTTCTTGCTGCGGCCGAGGTCCTCGCGCATCTTCAGATACATATTATAGGTACCCTCGATGTCCGCCTTGATGAAGGACTCTTCGATGTTGATCTCGGTGAGTTCGGTGGTGAAGGTCGTGTGGCGGCAGTGGTCGCTCCAGTAGGTGTCGAGGATGCGGAGTTCGGTCTCGCTAGGCTCGCGTCCCTCTGCCTTGAAGTAGTTCACGACTTCGCGGAGGTCGTCGGCGTTCATAGCAAGTCCGTTTGCCTTGCAGAATGGTGCGAGGTCCTCTTCCTTCATAGCGGTGAAGCCTGTGAGGTCCTGCAGAGGCTTGACGTCTGCGATTTCGTTCTCGACGAGCTTGGACATATCCTTCTCGCGGCACTCCACGTGGTTGATGCTGTACTTCTTGATGGCCTCGAGCTGCTTGTCTGTGAGTGCCTCATCGAAGATCAGCAGCCTTGCGCTCTTGATGCGTATGTCTGCATTCGGGTCGATGAGCTTGACGCAGTCGACAGCTGAGGATGCCCTCTGGTCAAACTGGCCAGGGAGGGATTCGATGGCGAACCATCTGCTGCCTTCGAGATTGCAGTCGTCGGTCACGTTGTCGGTGACGACTTCTCCGAAGACTTTGTAACGACATTTCTCAACCAGTTCGGGAGTGAATCCGAAGAGGTCATAGACATTGACGAGCCTAAGGCTGCCCAATTTGATCTGGAGGTTCTCTGAAAGCTCCTTAAGAAGGCTCTCAGCTTCAATTCTGAAGGAGGCCTTCTTCTCGACAAATAGTCTGGTGTTCATAATATGTTAAAGTTCAATTTTCGCGTCAAGTACCTTCTGGGTCTGCTTTCTGCGGAACTCGTCGAGCTTCGCTGAAAGGGCGTCGTCACCGAGGGCGAGGATCTGCACTGCGTAGAGGGCAGCGTTCTTTGCTCCGTCGATGGCCATTGTGGCGACAGGGATGCCGGATGGCATCTGCACGATGGAGAGGAGGGAATCCATTCCGTTGAGCGCCTTTGACTTGATTGGTACGCCTATGACAGGGACTGTGGTCATAGCTGCGATGACACCTGCGAGGTGGGCTGCTCCGCCCGCTCCGGCGATGATTACGCTGACGCCGTTGGCCTTTGCGTTTTTGGCAAAGTCGGCTGCCAGGTCAGGTGTCCTGTGAGCGCTGATGATGCTCACTTCATTTTCGATGCCGAATTCGGTGAGGGTTTCGGCGGCGGCTGACATCGTTCCCCAGTCGCTTGTAGACCCCATAATGATAGCTACCTTTTTCATTTGCACGCAAAGTTACTCCAACGTCGGATAATTTCAAGAAACTTTGTACAAAAAGTTATCAACAATCGGAACTCGGAAATTGTTGGAAAATTCTTTGTCGTCATTATCCGCAATTTGTTTCTAATCTCGTTGCGAAGTGCTAACTTTGCGGGCGGTAAAATAAACCATTCGAACTTATGACTGAAATCGGAACCCCGCTTTCAACCGTTGCCAAGAGGGCTCTCCTCTGCGGCTCTGGTGAACTTGGAAAGGAAGTCGCTATTGAACTTCAGCGATATGGGGTCGAAGTCATTGCCTGTGACAGATATGAAAATGCGCCTGCAATGCAGGTTGCTCACCGTTCCCACGTGTTCTCAATGCTGGACGGTGAGGCTCTCCGCGCCGTCATCGAGCAGGAGAAGCCCGATCATATCATCCCTGAAGTCGAGGCAATTGCGACTCCGACTCTCGTGCAACTCGAGAAGGAAGGTTATCACGTCACTCCGACTGCCTCCGCAGCCCTGCTGACGATGAACCGTGAGGGCATCAGGCGCCTTGCAGCCGAAACTCTCGGCCTCCCGACCAGCAAATATGTGTTTGCTGACAATTACGAGGACTTCCGCAAGGGAGTCGAGACCGTAGGCATTCCTTGCGTCGTGAAGCCTGTGATGAGTTCCTCAGGACACGGCCAGAGCGTCGTGAAGACTGAGGCAGACATCGAGAAGGCCTGGCACATTTCCCAGGAAGGCGGACGCGCCGGTGCAGGCCGCGTGATCGTGGAAGGCTTCGTGAACTTCGACTATGAGATAACCCTCCTGACCGTACGCCACAGCGCTGGCACCACGATGCTGCAGCCGGTGGGACACCATCAGGTGGACGGTGACTACCGCGAGTCCTGGCAGCCTCAGGCGATGTCCCCTAAGGCCATCGAGAAGGCTCACGACATCGCGAAGAAGATCACGGATGCGCTCGGCGGCTATGGCATCTTCGGAGTGGAGATGTTCATCAAGGGCGACGAGGTCATCTTCAGCGAAGTTTCCCCAAGACCTCACGACACCGGTATGGTGACTATGATTTCCCAGGACCTCTCCGAGTTCGCGCTCCACGCAAGGGCTCTGCTCGGACTCCCGATACCTTCAGTCAGGTTCTTCGGCCCGAGCGCCAGCAAGGCGATAGTGGTGGAAGGCGACACCGACAAGGTGGTGTTCGGAAACCTCGACAAGGTGCTGGAGGAGGAAGGCGTCCAGATACGTCTCTTCGGAAAGCCTGAAGTCCACGGACATCGCAGGTTCGGAGTCATCCTCGCCACCGACGAAACAGTGGAAAAGGCTCTCGCAAAGGCGGAACGAGCCTACAATAAATTAGAAGTAAAGATATTATAGGAATATGGCTATGTCAGGAAACAGGATTCTTCTCAAAGGTGGGCGTCTTTTTGCCCAGGGCAAATTCATTGACTCAGATATTCTGTTTTCCGACGGCATTATTTCCCGTATTGCCCAGGACATCGTTCCGGAAGGCGATATGAAAGTTGTGGACATCACCGGTCGCGTAGTCAGCTATGGCCTGGTCGATGTCCACGTCCATTTCAGGGAGCCTGGCTTCAGCGCCAAGGAAACCATTGCCACAGGTTCGGCTGCCGCTGCCCGCGGAGGATACACCCTCGTGTGCCCTATGCCTAACCTCAAACCGGCTCCTGACAGCCTCGAGACCCTCGGCGTGCAGCTGGACCTCATAAAGGCTCAGGCCACGGTGGACGTGCTGCCTTTCGCCACCATCACTCAGAGGCGTGCCGGCGGTGCAGTCGTGGATATGGCTGCCCTCAAGCCATACGTGGCCGGTTTCTCGGATGACGGCAGCGGAGTGCAGACTGCCGAGGTTATGCGTGAGGCTATGAAGCTTGCAAAGGCCAACGACTGCATCATATCCGCACATTGCGAGGATATGGACGAACCACCTTTCAGCGCATCCAGCGAATACAGGCAGGTTGAGCGCGACGCCATTATGGCTGCGGAAATCGGCTGCCGCTACCACGTATGCCACGTGTCCACCAAGGAGAGCGTGGAGGCCATACGCAAGGCAAAGGCCGCCGGAGCGAGCGTGACCTGCGAGACCGGTCCTCACTACCTTACTCTGATTCAGGCCGACCGTGTCGACCTCAACGACCCTGCAGCCACCCTTGCCGACGGCGGCCGCTTCAGGATGAATCCGCCTCTTCGCGAGGCAGACGACCGCGAAGCCCTCATTGCCGGCATTCAGGACGGCACCGTGGAAGTCCTTGCGACTGACCACGCCCCTCATACGGCTGATGAGAAGAGCCGCGGATATGACAACAGTCTGATGGGAATCGTGGGCCTCGAGACCGCTTTCCCTGTGATGTATACCAAACTCGTGAAGACAGGCAGGATCAGCCTTGAGAAGCTTTTCGAGCTGATGTGCGACAATCCTCGCCGCATCTTCGGCTTCGGCGGCGCCCTTGCGGAAGGCCAGAAGGCCGACGTGGCTGTGTTCGACTTGGACAGCGAATTCACGATAGACAGCAGCAAGTTCGCCTCTATGGGCCACAGCACTCCATTCGACGGATGGCAGGTCCAGGGCCATTGCGTAATGACAATAAAGGACGGCAAGGTCGTCTACTCCGAATAGTATGAAGAAGCAGACACTGAAGATAGAATCCAACCGTATGGTGGTGGACAAGGTCTGGGAGATGAAGCTCTCAGGCTGCGACGATGTCCAGAAGCCCGGTCAGTTCGTGAACATAGCCCTCGAGGGCAAATTCCTCCGCAGGCCTATTTCGGTCAACGACTGGAAGGACGGCGTACTCACTCTTTTATATAAGGTAGTAGGCCGTGGCACCGCTCAGATGGCCGAGATGAAGGCAGGGGAGTGCCTCGACGTGCTCACCGGCCTTGGCAACGGCTTCGATCTCAGCGTGAACTGCGCAAAGCCCGTTCTCATCGGCGGCGGCATCGGAGTCGCCCCTCTCTATCTGCTTGCGAAGGAACTCCTCGCAAAGGGAGTGAAGCCTTCAGTGATACTCGGCTTCAACACTGCCTCTGAAGTGATACTCAAAGACGAGTTCGAGGCTCTCGGTCTTCAGACTCTCGTTACGACTGTGGACGGAAGCTGCGGAATCAAAGGCTTCGTGACCAATGCTCTGCCGGAGCTCGAATATGACTACTTCTACACCTGCGGTCCTATGCCTATGCTCCGCGCGCTCGCTCCTGCGGTTACGTCCAAGGGCCAGCTGAGCCTCGAGGAGAGAATGGGTTGCGGCACAGGAATCTGTATGGGATGCACCTGCAAGACCCTCCTCGGAGCGAAACGCGTATGCAAGGACGGCCCTGTATTCACTCTTGACGAAATCGCCTTATGAAGAATCTCGAAGTAAATCTCTGCGGCGTTAAGCTTGACAATCCTGTCGTTCCTGCGAGCGGCACCTTCGGTTTCGGCCTTGAGATGGCCGATGTATATGATATCAATGTCCTGGGCGCGATTTCCATCAAGGGCACTACCCGCGACCCTCGTTTCGGCAACCCTACTCCTCGCATCGCTGAGTGTGAAGCCGGTATGATCAATTCAGTCGGCCTCCAGAATCCTGGTGTCGATGCCGTGATCGCAGAGGAAATCCCGGAACTCCGGAAGGTATATCGCAAACCGATTATCGCCAATGTGAGCGGTTTCGGAATTGACGAATATGTGGAATGCTGCTCCAAGATGGACAAGGTAGACGACGTGGACATCATCGAGGTCAACGTGTCCTGCCCTAATGTCCACAACGGAGGTATGGCTTTCGGCACTTCCTGCGAGGCTGCGGCCGAGGTGACCAGGGAAGTGAAGGCCGTCACCCACAAGCCGGTATTCGTGAAACTCAGTCCGAACGTGACCGACATCGTATCCATCGCACGTGCAGTGGAGGATGCCGGCGCGGATGGAATCACGTTGATAAATACTCTCCTCGGAATGAGGATAGACACTGCCAGGCGCCGTCCGGTGATCGCCAACAAGATGGGTGGATTCAGCGGCAGGGCAGTGTTCCCTGTAGCCCTCAGGATGGTCTATCAGGTGGCCAACGCCTGCCAGGTCCCTGTGATGGGCTGCGGCGGAGTTGCCACTGCTTCCGATGTCATTGAAATGATGATGGCGGGCGCAACTGCAGTACAGGTGGGTGCGGAGAACCTTCGCAACCCGTTCGCCTGCAAGGAGATCATCGAGGCCCTGCCTGCGGAGATGGAAAGGCTCGGCATAGACAGCCTCTCCGATATAATTGGAATAGTAAAATAATATATAGATATGGCAAAAGACGTCATCATAGCCTGCGATTTCAGCAGTGCAGCGGCAACCCTCGAGTTCCTGGACAAGTTCCAGGGCCGCAAGCCTTTCGTGAAGATTGGTATGGAACTCTACTATGCAGCCGGGCCCGATATCGTGCGTGAGATCAAGAAGCGCGGTCATCAGATATTCCTCGACCTCAAGCTCCACGACATTCCTAACACCGTACGCAAGGCTATGTCCGTGCTCCGCGAACTCGACGTGGATATGACCAACGTGCACGCAGCCGGTACCATCGATATGATGAAGGCTGCCCTCGAAGGCCTCACCAGGCCTGACGGCACCCGTCCTCTGCTCATCGCCGTAACCCAGCTGACTTCCACCAGCCAGGAGCGTATGCAGAACGAACTCCTCATCAACGCCACCATCCAGGATACCATTTCCCAATATGCTGCAAATGCCGCTGCTGCCGGACTCGACGGTGTGGTCTGCTCTCCGCTGGAGGCAGCCCTCGTGAAGGAGCGCTGCGGTGCTGAGTTTATGGCCGTGACCCCTGGCATACGCTTCGCAGACGCCGCTGCGGACGACCAGGTGCGTATCACCACCCCTGCAAAGGCCCGCGAAATCGGTTCCGACTACATCGTGGTCGGCCGCCCTATCACTGCAGCCGCAGACCCTGTGGCCGCATACGAAAGATGTGTAAGAGAATTTTTAGCAGAATAAATATATGACCAGACACGACAAGCGCGAAATCGCTTCCAACCTCCTCTCCATCGGAGCAGTTTTCCTTCGTCCCGAGCAGCCTTTCACCTGGGCCAGCGGCATCAAGAGTCCTATCTATTGCGACAACAGGCTCACCCTTTCAGCCCCTGCAGTCAGAGACGTGATCGAGGAGTCCCTCGCCGCTGTAGTCAAGGAGGAATATCCTGAGGCTCAGATGCTTATGGGTACCAGCACCGCCGGCATCGCACACGCTGCGATCACCGCTACGCTGCTCAATATGCCTATGGGCTATGTCCGCGGCAGCGCCAAGGACCACGGCCGTACCAACCGCATCGAGGGCAAGATGGAACCTGGCACCAAAGTAGTCGTAATCGAGGACCTCATCTCCACCGGCGGCAGCTGCATCGAGGTGGTTGACGCCCTCCGCGAGGCTGGTGCGGAAGTGCTCGGAATCGTGAGCATCTTCACCTACGGTATGAAGAAGGGCATCGAGCGCATCGCCGCTGCCAACACCAGGAATACTTCACTTTCAGACCTCGACGCACTCGTTGCAGTGGCAGAGGAGCAGAAGTACATTGCAGAAGGTTGGGCCGAGCGCATCCTCGCATTCCGCGACAATCCTTCAGACGAAAGTTGGATAAAGTAATCTGTACAGTATATGAAACATCTCATCGATCCATTTGACCTCAGCAAGAGCGAAATCGACGAAATCGTTGCTCTCGGCGAGGACATCGTCGCTCACCGCGACAGGTATGCAGGTGCCTGCAAAGGCAAGAAACTGGCAACTCTGTTCTATGAGCCTTCCACCCGTACCCGCCTGAGCTTCACGGCGGCTATGATGGAACTCGGCGGCAACGTAATCGGCTTCTCAGATGCCCGCAACACTTCCGTATCCAAGGGTGAGACCATCGAGGACACTACCCGTGTGATCAGCTGTTTCGCTGACATCATCGCTATGCGCCATCCTATCGAGGGTGCGCCTCTGAATGCGACCAGGGTTTCTACCATCCCTGTCATCAACGCAGGCGACGGCAGCCACGCCCATCCTACCCAGACTCTCACCGACCTCCTCACCATCAAGCGTGAACTCGGCCGTCTGGACAATTTCACCATCGGTTTCTGCGGTGACCTCAAGTTCGGCCGCACCGTGCATTCCCTCATCAAGGCTCTGTCCCGCTATCAGGGTGTGAAGGTCGTGCTCATCGCACCTGAGGAACTCCAGCTGCCTGGTTATATGAAGTATGAGGTCTGCGACCGCTACGGCATCGACTATCGCGAGGTGGACAATATGGAATCCGTAATGCCTGAACTCGACGTGCTCTATATGACCCGCGTCCAGAAGGAGAGGTTCCTCGATGAGGCCGAATTCGAGAGAGTCAAGGACAGCTTCGTGCTCGATGCAGCCAAGATGGAACTCGCCAAGCAGTCTATGGTGGTGCTCCATCCGCTCCCACGCGTGAACGAGATCCTCAAGGAGGTCGACAGCGATCCGCGTGCCGCTTACTTCCGTCAGGTCGAGAACGGCAAGTTCGTCCGTATGGCATTGATAGTCAAGCTCCTCGAATGGGCAAAGCAGGATCCTTCCGTGCATTTCAACGGCCCTGCAGACGCTATTGTAGGCCAGTATGTATGTCCTAATCGCAAGTGTATTTCCAACGCTGAGAATGTGGACCATCTGTTCCGCCTCGACGAGAACGGCGAACTCCACTGCGTATATTGTGAAAGCAAAGTAAAATAAAGATATGAAAGCAATCGTTTCTACCGACTTCCATTTCGAAGGTCAGAAATCAAAGTACGTGGGCAAGGTCCGCGACGTCTATGACATCAACGACAAGTACCTCGTGATGGTCGTATCCGACCGTATTTCAGCATTTGACGTCGTTCTCCCCGAGGGCATCCCTTACAAGGGTCAGGTGCTGAACCGCATTGCCGAGAAGTTCCTCGACGCCACTTCCGACATCCTTCCTAACTGGAAGGTGGCCTGCCCGGATCCAGCTGTGACCGTGGGCCTCAAGTGTCAGCCTTTCAAGGTTGAGATGGTCATCCGCGGCTACCTCTCAGGCCACGCCTGGAGAGAGTACAAGGCCGGCAAGCGCACCATCTGCGGCTGCGAGATGCCTGAGGGTATGGTCGAGAACCAGAAGTTCCCAGAGCCACTCATCACTCCTACCTCAAAGGCCGCTGAGGGCCACGACGAGGACATCTCCCGCGAGGAGATCATCGCCAGCGGACTCGTTTCCGCGGAGGATTACGCAATGCTCGAGAAGTACACCCGCGCCATCTTCCAGCGTGGCACCGAGATCGCCGCAAAGCAGGGCCTCATCCTCGTGGACACCAAGTACGAGTTCGGCAAGATCGGCGACCAGATCTACCTTATGGACGAGGTTCACACCCCAGACTCCTCACGCTATTTCTATGCTGAGGGCTACGAAGAGCGCCTCGCCAAAGGTGAGCGCCAGAAGCAGCTCAGCAAGGAGTTCGTCCGCGAATGGCTGATGGCCGGCGGCTTTATGGGCCAGGAAGGCCAGAAGGTGCCTGAGATGACCCCGGAGGTCGTTGCCGGCATCACCGACCGCTACGTCGAGCTCTACGAGAAGATCGTCGGCGAGTCCTTCGACCGCGCCGAATACACTCCTGAGCAGATGGAGCGCAACGTCGCCGACTGCCTGGCGAAGTTGAAGTAGGGGCTCGACACTGCTTGGCAGCTCCTTGCCACGGCTTGGCAGCTCCTCGCCACTGCTTGGCAGCTCCTCGCCACTGCTTGGCAGCTCCTCGCCACGGCGAACGGGCGGCTTCGCTGCGCTCATCCCCCCGACAATTAAAAAGTCCACTTTGAAGCAAGCTTCAGTGGACTTTTTTTCTTGTCGGTACCCGTTCACGAGGTCACGGGCGACCACGGCCGCCCGTTCGCCGTGGCTCGGATGTGCCTTTTTGCCTCCGTTCGGCGTTGTTTGGGCGCTCATCCTAGTCTGCCCGATTTCCGTGCACAAAAACCGCTTGTTTTGTGCTTGAGATTTTGACTGACCGATTTTCGTGCACAAATACCGCCCGTTTTGTGCTTGAGATTTTGCCTGCCCGATTTTCGTGCACAAATACCGCCCGTTTTGTGCTTGAGATTTTGCCTGAACTAGCTTGATCGTACCCTGAACTAGCTTGATCGTACCCTGAACTAGCTTGATCGTACCCTGAACCAGATTGATTATACCCCTGAACCTGGTTTGCCTTGCTTTCCATTTGCCGCGAGTGGATACAGCTGATTGATGGTTGCGACCGGAATGCTCACAACCCTGGCAATCTGCTTGTTGGAGGCGTGATATTTATCGTGCAGTATGCGAACTAGTTTGATTTTGTCTTCGGATGGCAGTAGAGACGGAGTCTTTACCCCAAATTCGGAATTGCTGATCATACAGGCCGCTGGGTATATTTCGTTGTCTGTCAGGAAATTCTGGTCTCCAAGACGTTCGGCAATTGCGCTAAATGCCTCGAAATTTCTGCTCAGCATTATGAAATACTGCTGTTCTGGGTTGTAATACAGTTCTCCCTTATGGAAATTGCAGAATGAACGTGGATCTAGATACTTCTCGTCTACGGTGTAATTGTCTGGCAGTGTGACGTCTGACTTGTGGAGAATAGCTCTTTTTTCTCTGATGGTCAGTGTATTGAACTCCCTGTTGACGGGTTGTGGAATTGTGAAATAGTATCGTCCGCAGCCCCACTCGTATGCGAATGGCGTGGGACAGACATACTCTACGAAGCCGTTCCTGTTCACATAGGCAATCTCGTTTCGCAGCATTCGAAGATCAGTGATTGCTATGCACTGCGCCTCATCAAACGAAGCCAGATTGCGTAGTTGCTTAGTCCGGCTGAAGTAGATCATCAGTAGTCTTTTGTAATATTGGATGAATTGGATGCATTGCTCCTTAGTACCAGATAGAATAAGGTGCAGATGGTTGCTCATCAATGCATACGTGTATATCTCTACATCATGGAATTTGGCCTTGGCTAACCCGAGTGCCGTGATGCCGTAGTGATAGTCCTCGTTGCTCTGAAAAATAATGGTTTGGTTCTCACCAGGTGTGCAGATGTGCCAGAAAGGAGCATTCCTTTTGAACCTATACTCACAATCGCTCTCCCTGTCAAAAAAGTCTGTGTTTAGCCCCATAGCGTTTTCTTTTTTCACGCAATCTAAGGCTTATTTTCTTCAAAATCGTGTAAATCGTACATCTCAAAAAAGTTTTCACGATTTTGAGATTTGAGATTATCAATGCCCCTATTCAGGGCACTTCGGCGCACTCAGTTTTCGTGCACAAAAACCGCTTGTTTTGTGCTTGAGATTTCGCTTGCTCGATTTTCGTGCACAAAAACCGCCTGTTTTGCGCTTGAGATTTTGCCTACCCGATTTTCGTGCACAAAAACCGCCTGTTTTGTGCTTGAGAGAGTCGTCGGTCCGTACCCTTCCCCCGCGCAGGGGAACTCACGGCCTATCTCCGCAGGGTGATCAGGGTGATCTCCGGTGGGGTGCCGATGCGGGCAGGGAAGATGGTTTCGCCTAGCCCGATGTTTACGTACAGTTTCTGAGCGGAAGCCAGGTCGTCGGAGGCGGCCTCATACAGGCCGCGATATTGTTTGAAGAGGTAGCGGCTCGGACACCAGCCGAAGAGGGAGAATTGAATGGCGTGGGTGTGGCCGGAGAGGGTGAGGGGATAGTCTTTGCCGACGACCTCCATATCCCAGTGCATAGGGTCGTGGCTGAGGAGGATGCGGAACATTCCGTCGGTGCCTTCGGAGGCTTTGGCGAGAGTGCCGCGTGAGTCGAAGTGTGGCGACGGAGTGGTGTTCTCGACACCGATTACGGCAATGCTGCCGATCGTTCCGTCGGTATTGCTTTGTTTTATCGTAACGCTCTCATCCATAAGGA
Organism: Bacteroidales bacterium UBA1745; assembly: GCA_002314885.1. Classification (GTDB taxonomy): domain Bacteria; phylum Bacteroidota; class Bacteroidia; order Bacteroidales; family UBA932; genus Cryptobacteroides. Next base: position 42,226 of record DCHT01000038.1, read on the forward strand.
TTTGCCATCCCATCTGCCTTTCTTTGTCGGCCACTGCGGCAATGCATTCTTCGAGCTCTATTGCCTCGTCGGTCCTTTGCGAATAGACTCCGTAGTCGTGGTTGCCGAGGACGGAAACGACGCCGTCGCGGGCGCTCAGTTTGGACAGCACGGGCGCGGTCTTTTCGAGTTCGGACGGATGCAGGGTGATGACGTCGCCGGTGAAGGCGATCAGGTCTGCATCGAGGGAATTGACTTTGTCGACGAAGCGTCCGAGGCATTTCAGACGGCCCTCGAAGGAACGGGAATGAATATCGGACAGCTGGACGATGCGATAGCCGTCGAATGCCTCCGGAAGCTCACTGAAATGCAGTTCAACCTGTTTCACCTGTGCGCAGTTTCTCTCGATGAGAGTGCCGTAGAGCATAGCCAGCGGGGGAATCGCCAGGGACAGCAGCCCCCAGCAGAAGCATTTCTTGAACGGAAGGGAAGTGGCCAATGCCAGCACTCCGCTGATGCTCAGATCGAGAATCAGAAGTACCAGGCAGACCAGGATCAGCAGAATCAGAGTCGCCGTCAGTTCCGGGAACATAAGTTTCATTTTTCTATCAGATATCGTATGGCTTCAATAGGATGGTAGAACAGCATCCTGGGACCGGAAAAGCGCATCACTGCCCGTATCTGCTCGCGCATATCGGGTTTGTAGCAGTGAATCGGGCACTTGTGACATTTGGTTTTGTCGTTGCCGAATTTGCAGTGGTCCAGACGTGCGAGTGAATAGTCCAGCAGGGCCTTGCAGTCTGGGCAAAGTCCTTTCTCAGACGCCTTTGAACAAAGAATGGTGCCGTGATGATGACGGCACCAAATCTCTATCATATGTCCAACGGTGACTTTTTCGTTGTCTATTCGTCCCATCGGCGATTATTTCGCGTCCATTGCCTGGCAGGCGGTGATGGCGACCATCTTGTAGATGTCGTCAACTGAGCAGCCGCGGCTGAGGTCGTTCACCGGACGTGCGATACCCTGGAGGATAGGGCCGATGGCGTCGGCGTTGCCGAGGCGCTGAACGAGCTTGTATGCGATGTTTCCGACCTCGAGGCAAGGTGCAACGAGTACGTTTGCCTTGCCGGCGATCTCTGAACCAGGAGCCTTCTTGGTACCTACTGAAGGGACGAGAGCGGCGTCTGCCTGGAGTTCGCCGTCGATCTTGAGCTCAGGAGCGAGTTCCTTTGCCAGACGGGTTGCCTCTACGACTTTGTCCACAGCCTCGTGCTTTGCAGAACCTTTGGTTGAGAAGGAGAGCATTGCCACGCGTGGGTCAGCGAAACCGGCCACGCTCTTGGCGGTCTGAGCGGTGCAGACAGCGATCTGTGCGAGCTGAGCTGCATCAGGAACAGGAGTAACTGCCACGTCGCCCATTACGAGGACGCCTTCCTCACCGTACTGAGGAGTCTGGGTGATGAGGAGCATAGCGCCGCTGACGCAGGAGATGCCAGGTGCACACTTGATGATCTGGAGGGCAGGGCGGAGAGTGTCGCCTGTGGTTGAGAGGGCGCCGCTGATCTGACCGTCTGCGTCGCCGCTCTTGATGATGAGGCAGCCGAAGTAGAGGGTGTTGTTCAGCACGAGCTTCTCAGCCTGCTCTGGGGTCATACCTTTGTTCTTGCGGAGCTCATAGAGGAGATTGATGTATTCAGGGGTCTTCTCTGAGGTTGCAGGGTCGATGATCGTAGCCTTCTCGATGTTCTGGAGACCATATTCAGCAGCCTTTGCGAGGATTTCGTCGCGGTTGCCGATGAGGATGATCTCAGCGAGTTCGTCCCTGAGGGCGAGGTCTGCTGCCTTGATTGTGCGCTCCTCGAGAGACTCTGGGAGTACGATGCGCTGCTTGTTGGATTTTGCACGCGCGATGATGTTGTCAATGAGTGCCATATTCGGTTATTTATTAGTTTCTAATACAACTCTACAAAGGTAATCACTTTCCTTCGTTTGTCCAACAATCAGCAAAACTAGGATATAGGGGAAATTCCCTATTCGCATTTTGTGCTGTAATTTTTGCTATTTTGAGAAAAAGGTGTATTTTTGCCGCGTATTGTGTGAATTGAATTAGAATTATGTGTTATCAGGCACCCTCCACTTTTGTGGAGAGAATCATAGCAGAGTCTGCGTTTTTGTCTGCCTCAATGGAGGTGGCCAAGGACGAGACCATCGAAATCAGCCGTCAGAAAGGCTTCGACGAGACGGAAATAACCTTTGACAGTTGGGATTAAGCGTATGAAGAAACTCTTTTCGGCAGCAGTAATCCTCTCAATCCTTGTTTCCTGCCACAAGGAAATAGAACCGGTCATCCCTGCAGTCAGTGGTGACGAAGTTCAGTTCGGCGTATCCAAAGCCAGTACATTGACAAAGACCATCTATGCGGATGAGGACGACATCGCCGGCAACGGTGACGCCTGGGACCTCCTCTGGGTAGAAGGCGACCAGGTTCGCGTATATTGCGAGCAGGCCTCCGTCAAAGAGGCTCCATACCTCGTTCACGCTGATGTCAAGGCCCTCGAGAAGACCGAGGCCGCCGGCATCCAGTGGGGCGACACCGAGCAACTCCACGACTTCTATGCGGTGTATCCGAATGACTCAAAGCTCATCAACTTCGATCAGGAGAATCACATCGTTGAGTTCTCGACCAACAACCATCAGGTCGTGAAGGTGAAGGCAAAGGAAGGCAGCAACTATACGACTTCCTGCGATATGAGCAATGCTTATATGGTTGCAAAGCATCTCGAGGTCGATCCTCAGACTACCAATGTCGTAGGTCTTACTTTCGACCCGGTGATGACAACCTTGAAGATCACGGTTCGCGGTCCGGAGGACAATGGTGCAGCACAGTTCATTACCGGTGTGAGTGTCACCACGCTGATTCCTTCAACTGTGAATGGTACTTTCCACTATTCACTTGATTCACTCGCAATTGTTAGCTCCGAATATTGGGCAAACGAACCTATCTTCGTGACTATCAATGACTCAGACAATATATCCGGTAGTTACTCAAGTGGCGTTAACGGCATTGAACTTGGTGCTGGTGAGACTATTACACTCGAGGCTTTCATTCCTCCTGTGCTCATCAACGAAGATAATCCCGTTAAGATTAGGGTACATTCTACGGGTTCTATCGGTGCAAAAAGTGTTACTGCCAGGAATACCATCAGGCCTGCTTCAAAGCGCATTGTGAAGCTTCCTGAACTTCCAACTGAGAAGGATGGTAATAACTGGATCACTCCTCTTGATGACAATGTCTATGTAAGCCAGCTTTCAATTCCTGGTACTCACGATGCTTGTACTTCCGAAGGCCTTTCCTATGAGGGTATTACTAATGGCCTTGCAAAGACTCAGACGGAGTCAGTAAGTGATCAGTGGGATATGGGCATACGCGCTTTTGACTTCAGGCCTGCACAGTATAATCCTTTGTTTTCTTCCACTAGGCTTCAGATGTATCACGGTGTGGTTCGTATCAACATCTCCTTCGATGCAGCGATGAACCTCCTTGTCCAGAAGTTGAATGCTCATCCAGGTGAGTTTGCCATAGTAATTATGAGGCATGAATCAGAGATCGGTGACCTTCCTGTTATCGGCCAGAACCAAAGCAAGTGGACCTCATTGATGTACACGTCTCTGAATAGCATTAAGGATAAACTTGTGATGTTCCGCCCAGACCTCACTGTAGGTGATTGCAGGGGCAAGATTCTCGTCCTTAGCCGCGATCAATATGACAATGGTCCTATTGGTGGATATATGACTGGATGGGGATTTGGTCCAGAGGGTGCAGTAGCAACAGCTACAGGTCCAGATGGTTCAACTTGTTCGATAGATGTACAGGACTACTATGATTGCATTGAGACAGCAGAGTCTGTAAATGGAATAATGGTTTCTCAGACCAAGATCAATGCAGTTAAGTCAATGCTGAGAAAGTCTGCCGCTAAGACTGACTACAGAAGCTGGACCATCAATCATACTTCCGGTTATACCAGTTCTGCCGTATCTCTCGAAGGATATCGTGACAACGCGGCTGGATGTAACCCTGCCATCTATGAGTTCCTTACGGGTGAGGAGTGGCTTGCAGCTCCAGGTCCTATCGGCCTTATGATGATGGACTTCGTCGGGGCTAGGGTTTCCGGCAGCAAGACTGTATATGGTGACCTCCTTCCACAGGTGATCATCGATAACAACTACAAGTACCACATGCGCCGCAAGGGCGAGTAGTTGTCAATACTGCCAGCAGGGGACTAGTCTTCGTAGGTTACGCTTACGAGTTCGAGACCGAGGTCGTTGATCATATCGGTGAGGACGTCGAAAGTGTTCTCTGAAGAGAAGAGGTCGCTGAGGCTGGTTGAATCAAGATTTTTCATACTTCTTTGTTTTTGATGTTACAAAGGTAGAGTGAGCTTGTGCCATACTGCTGCACAAGCTCATTTATTTTCAATTTTTTTCAAATTATTTCGGATTTTTTGAAAAATTTTTTGGGCCATATTGCTTTTTTAAAGAAATTTTTCCAAATTTGCTATGTCAAACGACGAGAATATGACTTTTAACTTCAATACTTGCTGCTGTTGCTGTTGTACCGGACCAATGGATTGGTGCGGAAGCTTGGCTATGTAGTAAGTACACGAAGTATATATAGCACAGCGACCTGCCAATCCAGATGGCGGGTCGCTTTTTTTGAATGTTTTACCTTATATAATATAACGAACTATGATCTACAAAAATCTCACTGACCTCATTGGTCGCACACCGCTCGTAGAAATCGAGGGAATCGAAGGACAGCAGGCAAGAATCGCAGTCAAGGTTGAATTCTTCAATCCTGGAGGAAGCGTCAAGGACAGAATCGCTCTTGCGATGATCGAAGATGCTGAGGCAAAGGGTATCCTTAAGCCGGGTGCCACCATCATTGAGCCTACCAGCGGCAACACTGGTGTCGGTCTCGCCTGGGTGGGAGTCGCAAAGGGCTACAAGACCATCCTGACTATGCCGGATACGATGAGTCTGGAGCGCCGCAACCTGCTGCAGGCATACGGTGCCACTCTCGAGCTCACTCCTGGCGCTGAGGGTATGAAGGGCGCAATCCGTAAGGCAGAGGAACTTCGCGACAGCATCCCTGGGGCAGTGATACTCGGCCAGTTCGTGAATCCGGCCAATCCGGCAAAGCACGAGGCCACTACCGGTGAAGAGATCTGGGCTGATACTGAAGGCCAGGTGGACATCTTCGTGGCCGGCGTGGGTACTGGCGGAACCGTCAGTGGTACTGGCAAGGCTCTCAAGAAGCACAATCCGGCCGTTCAGGTCGTAGCAGTGGAACCAGCTTCTTCCGCAGTCCTCTCCACAGGTGTGCCGGGCAAGCACAAGATTCAGGGCATCGGCGCCGGCTTCGTACCTGCAACATACGCTCCGGATGTAGTAGATGCCATTTTCCCTGTGGCTGACGAAGACGCTTTCGCAGGCACCCGTTTCCTCGCCAAGCAGCGCGGTCTGCTCGTCGGCATTTCCTCCGGCGCGTCCTTCCACGCAGCAGTGGAACTTGCCCGCAAGCCTGAAAATGCAGGCAAGCTGATCGTAGCTCTGCTTCCGGATACTGGCGAACGTTACCTTTCTACCGGAATTTTTGCTTAAATTTGGCGCCAACAGTCATCAAAACGATGACTGTTACGCAAAAAATCAATTAACAGTCATCAAATCGATGACTGTTGGAGAAAAACTATGTTTAGAGCACCAAGCATTAATGAATTAGGGAAGATGATGGACCTTGTGAAGTACGTCGTCTTCCCTGATTTTTCTGATATTCCTACCTGGACGGATGGCCCTTCTGCCATCCACGACATTCTTTTGGCTCAGCTGGCGACTGTGGATGCGCCGGCCTCGATAGCGGACGAATTCGTGACTTCGCTGCCTGAGATCAGCCGTCTGCTGCACACTGACGTGGAGGCTGTGGCCCACAACGATCCCGCAGTACGTGACCTGGGAGAGGTCATTCTCTGCTATCCTGTCGTCAAGGTGATGCTCCATTACCGCACCGCACACAGACTCTTCCAGCTCGGTGTAGCACGCATTCCGCGTATGCTTTCCGAGATGGCACACAGCGCCACTGGAATCGACATTCATCCGGCGGCGCAGATAGGGGAGTACTTCGCCATCGACCACGGCACGGGCGTCGTCATCGGTGCGACCAGCATCATCGGCCGCCACTGTATGCTCTATCAGGGCGTGACCCTCGGAGCGAAGAATTTCAGCTATGACGAGCAGGGCCGACCTGTGGACAAGCCTCGTCATCCTATCCTCGAGGACAATGTGACTGTCTATTCGAATACTTCGATACTCGGTCGCGTGACCATAGGCCACGATTCCGTCATCGGTGGTAACCTCTGGCTCACTCACGACGTTCCTGCGGGTTCAAAGATACTCCAGGCACGTGCCGTACAGGTACCGTCTTTCAATGACGGCGGCGGAATCTGATTTTAACTATTCTAGATATGAAGAAGTTTTTCTTTTCGTTTGCGGTATTGCTGGCTTCTGCCGGCCTTTCCGCACAGACGGTGACTGAACTACCGGCGCCGGACTTGAACAGGCAGACTCTCACTGTGATGGAGACGCTTCAGAACAGGAAATCCGTACGTGCGTATTCCGACCAGGAACTCACTCTACAGGACATTTCAGACCTGCTCTGGGCCGCTCAGGGCAAGAATCGTGAGGATGGCAGGATGACCTCTCCGACTGCGCGCAACCGCCAGGAGATTCGTCTTTATGTATTCACCAAGGACGGTGTTTCCCTCTATAACCACGACAACCACACTCTCGTGTCAGTAACTGGTGGCGACCATCGCGGTCTGATCGCCGGCCCTCAGGCTTTTGCAAAGACGGCTCCTGTCTGTCTGCTGATGGTGGCCGACTTCGAGAAATACGGATCTGAATCCGATCACGCCAAGATGATGGTTTACTGCGATGCCGGAATCGTCTCTGAGAACATCAATATTTTCTGCGCTTCCGCCGGTTTCTGTACCGTACCTCGCGGTATTATGAACAACAAGGGGTTAATCGAACTGTTAGGCCTTTCTGATAAGCAGGTCCCAGTTCTGAATAACCCCGTTGGTCTTGGAAACAATTAATTTTTTTATATCTGGTCGAAGGCCTGTGCGAGGTCGTCGATGATATCATCTATATGCTCCACACCGATTGACAGACGGACTGTGGTAGGAGTGATGTGCTGCTGCTCGAGCTCCTCCGGAGTCATCTGGGAGTGAGTCGTGGTGTAAGGGTGGATCACGAGGCTCTTCACGTCAGCGACATTGGCGAGGAGTGAGAAGATCTGGAGGCTGTCAATGAACTTCCAGGCGTCTTCCTGTGTGCCCTTGATCTCGAAGGTGAAGATTGAACCGCCGCCGTTGGCGAAGTATTTCTTGTAAAGTTCGTGGTCTGGATGGCTCTCCACTGCAGGGTGGTTGACCTTGGCTACCTTTGGATGGTTCTCGAGGAACTTCACGACCTTGAGGGCATTCTCCACGTGACGCTCGATCCTCAGAGGCAGAGATTCCACGCCCTGGAGGAGAATCCAGGCATTGAATGGGCTGATGCAGGCTCCGGTGTCGCGGAGGATGACGGCGCGGATGCGGGTCACGAAGGCTGCAGCGCCTGCGACGTCTGCGAAGATGGCACCGTGGTAGCTAGGATCCGGTTTTGCCAGGGTTGGGTACTTGTCCGCATACTTCTTCCAGTCGAATTTTCCGCCGTCTACGATCACTCCGCCGAGGGATGAGCCGTGGCCGCCGATGAACTTGGTTGCTGAATGTACCACTACGTCTGCTCCGTGCTCGAGAGGACGGATGAGGATAGGTGCGAAGGTGTTGTCCACGATGAAGACGATGCCGTGACGGTGAGCGACTTCTGCTATGCCTTCGAGGTTGGTCACGTCGGAGTTAGGGTTGCCGAAAGTCTCGGCGTAGATGACCTTTGTGTTTGGCTGGATAGCAGCCTCAAGTGCTTGAAGGTCATTGACTTTCACTATGGTATTGGTAATACCCTGGGTTGCGAGGGTATGGGTGATCAGGTTGAAGGAACCGCCGTAGAGGTTGTCGGCTGCCACGATGTGGTCACCGGCCTGCACGATGTTCTGGAGAGCGTAGGTGACTGCAGCTGCGCCTGAAGCGACTGCGAGACCTGCTACGCCGCCTTCGAGGGCTGCCACGCGGTCTTCGAACACACCCTGGGTGGAGTTGGTGAGACGGCCGTAGATGTTGCCGGCGTCACGGAGACCGAAGCGGTCGGCAGCGTGCTGGCTGTTGCGGAATACGTATGATGTAGTCTGGTAGATAGGAACTGCGCGTGCGTCTGATGCTGGGTCTGGGGTTTCCTGTCCTACGTGGAGAGCGAGAGTCTCGAGATGAAGTTTCTTCTGTGCCATAATATTGTTCGTTTAAATTAATTGTTTCTTGTTTCTGATTCGGGTTGGTTTACATTTGCAAAGGTAGAGGGGTAAAAATATTATTCCAAAGACTTTTGAAAAATTGGATAAATATTCTATATTTGCTGAATTAGTAGATTTTAATTGTAGAAAACGCTCAAATTTGCCCATTTGGCAGAATATTTTTCTTATGACTGGACTCGACGCAACAGACATCGCAATTCTCCGCATACTTCAGGAGGATGCAGAGCTCACCACAAGGCAGATTGCACAGCGCGTGCACCTCTCGGCTACACCTGTATTCGAGAGGATCAAGAGGCTCAAGGCCGAGGGTTATATAAAGAAGGTGGCGGCAGTGCTGGACCAGGAGAAACTGGGTTGCTCATTCGTGGCCTTCTGCTACATCAAGATGAAGCAGCATACCTTTGATAACGCGCGCACGTTTATGGATGCGGTTCAGAGGCTCGACGAGGTGGGCGAATGCTATAACATTTCCGGAGACTACGACTTCCTGATGAAGGTGTATGTCTCCAGTATGAAGGAATATCAGCAGTTCGTGCTGAGGATTCTGGGCGAGCTGGACTGCATCGGAGGTCTCAACAGCTCATTCGTGATGGGCGAGGTGAAGAACTCCTACAGCGTGCCTGTGCGCTGATCTACTTCTGTATATCGTCCCAGTCGTCTGTGCGGAAAGGGGCGAGCGGAATTCCGCTGCAGTTGAAGACTGTGCCCGGCTGGTAGTTGCGGAAGGCGTAGCGTACAGCTACCGGTTCTGCGACTTCTGGGCAGCTGACGAGGATTTCGTTGCGTCCTTCCCAACCTCTTGCGTCACAGCGGCCGGTGGCAGGGTGGAATACTCTGTCGGCGCCGGCAACTTCGAAACCGGCTAACTCAAGGTTCCTCGGAGCGAGTCCTTCCCAATCGAAGGTGTCCACGGTGACTATGGCCTTGCCGTCTTTGAATTCCACGCTCCTGTAGCGAGGGGCATCGGCGGAGAATCCTTCAAATCCGTATGTGTGCTTGAGGGCCAGGAAGGCAAGGCGATGGCCCACAGGCTCTTTCTGACAAGGGTGTATGGTGTTCCATTCGCCCACGTCGCAGGTCACGGCCATACCTGAATTCGGGATGATATCGAGGGTCTTGGCCTGTGCCTCATAGAAGTATCCGCTGTCGAAGCGGCTCTCATCTCCATATTCGTATGGGGCGATCTGCACGAAATAGAACGGTGCGTCAGGCACCTGGAAAAGTTCCCTCATCATAGCGGCGTAGGCGGTCTGCAGACGCACGTACTGCTCGCAGCGGTCGCGGTTGGTCTCGCCCTGGTACCAGAGCATTCCCTTGAAGGTGAAAGGCACGAGTGCGGCGACCTGTCCGTTGTAGAGCAGGCAGGCGCTGTGATTGTCGTTCTTCTTCACCTCTGCGCCCTCTGCAAGGTGACTCAGATCGAATTCTCCGGCGAACTGGCTCTCGATTACTTCGCGGGTGAGCCAGGTCTCGATGGAGCTGCCGCCCCATTCGCAGATAAGCAGGCCTACAGGCACTTCTATTGCGTCCTGAAGCAGTTCTGCAAAGTAGTAGGCGACTGCACTGGTGTTGGCTACGGTTTCCGGATTTGACTCCTTCCAGCTGCCGACGGTGGATTCGAGTACGACAGGGGAGGAGCGCCTCTCGATCGTGCACATACGTATAGGCCTGGAGGCCTTTGCACGGGCAATCATCTCGGCCGCACCCTTGATTGGCTGGCTATTGAAGCCCTTCATAGGCATCTGCATATTCGACTGTCCGCCGCAGTACCAGACGTCGCCTGAGAGCACGTTCTTAAGAGTCACTGCCTCGCCGTCGCTGATCTTGATCTCGTATGGTCCACCGGCGGCCGGAGTCTGTATGCGGGTGCTCCATTTTCCGGTCTGAGAGTCGGCCGTGACCACGTATTTCTGCTTCGACCAGGTCGTGCTGACAGTCACTTTAGCGCCGGGTTTTGCCGTGCCCCAGATGGCGGCCTTAGTGTCCCGCTGGATGACCATATTGTCGCTGAGAACGGATGGGAGGCCTATTTTCGCACTTGCGGCTATGGTGGCAACGGAGGCCAGGAGTATGAGGATTATGCGTTTCATTATATAAGTAGTATTATCTGATTGGAACGGTGACGCTGCCGCCGAGGACACAGATTTCGGCGCTCTTATAGTCTTCCCACTGTGCGTCGTAGTAGGAAACTTCGTTCTGAGGGTTCATCGCCACGAGCGGGAACCAGCTGCTCTGGACCTGTATCAGGAGGCGGTGGCCAGGCATCAGGTTGTGGGCGATGTCCGGCATCGTGAACTTGAGTGTGAAGGCTCTTGTCCAGCCGTTCCTGCGCACTTTGAGATACTTGGATGCATAGAATCCCTTGCGGTAGCGGGCAGGCATCACGTCGGCCCTTACGAGCATCTGATAACCGTCCGGCCTCTCGTCTATGAGCTTGACTATGTAGTCGGCGTCAGGACGGGTCTGCCTGAGTCTCAAACGCACTTTGACGGGTCCCAGGAAATGAAGCGTATCTTCTTGTGTATCAGCGTAATAAGTCAGCACGTCGGCGCGTTCTTCGAGGCCTCTCTGATCGCCTACCATATAGTCGCGGTCGCGTCTTCTCTGCTTGCTTGCCTCGTGGTAATATGGCACCGGATCGGATGGGTCGGAGACGTAGTTGCGACGTGCGGAAACCGCCTTCGCTGCCTTGCGTCCGCTGCCCAGTACGCGACCTTTCACGGTGATGCTGCTGTCGGCTGCGTTGAGGTTCATTTTCAGGCCTTTCGCGTTGAGGGAAGGCCAGGCCTCAAGAGTCTCCCAGAACTCCTCGGATTCACGCTCTGACATCAGTTCAGGGGCGGTTTCACCCGAAGTGAGCAGATACACAGGAGCCGGTTTTTCGCCCTTTCCCTCGAGGTAGTAGGCGAAGAAAGGATACTCTATGTTGTTGAGGTAATATTCGGTGGAATTGTTGCCGAACCAGGCCTCGTCCATATGGTTGTAGGACATATTCCTCCAGGAGCCGTGATACCAAGGTCCCTCCACGAAATAGACGTCTTCCTTGCGTACTTTGAGCATCTGCCTGTAGGTGCGGTAAGGGCCGTAGAAATCCTCGGCGTCGTAGAGGCCTCCGACTACCATCATAGCCGGCATTCCGGCGTGGAAATGGGAGGTCGGTTCGCAGGCTTCCCAGAACTCGTCGTAGTCCGGATGGGCCTTGACTTCGTTCCAGAATGCTATGCTGTCGGCGAGGCAGGAAAAGATCTCTCCTATGCCCCTTCCGAGGAAGTGTTCGTAGATATTACCCTCCACTCTGGTGGCCTCCAGAGGGTATTTCCCACCGTTTTCGGCAATGAAGCGGCGAGGACAGAGGTAGCCGGTGAAGGAGTTGAAATCGGCCATCATCAGGTTGCCGTTATGGTGGAAATCATCGCCTATGAACCAGTCGCAGACTGGTGCCTGAGGGGAAGAGGCCTTCAGGGCCGGATGTCCGCAGAGGGCCGCGACGGTGGAGTAGAAGCCGGGATATGAGACGCCTTTGATGCCGACTTTTCCGTTGGATTTCGTGTTGTTGAGCAGCCATTCGATGGTGTCGTATGTGTCCGATGCGTCGTCGGCTGCCGAACTGTCGGAATCGCTTGTCACCGGACGTATTTGGATGAATTCTCCTTCGCTCAGATTTGTGCCACGAACGCTCTGATACACAATTATATAGCCGTTTGCCACATAGTTCTTGAACGCCACTCCCAGATCGCCTGCGAACTCCTCTCCGTAGGGCCAGAGTCCGTATGGTGTCCTGGTCATCATAATAGGGGAGCCTCCCTTCGGTGCTTGCTTCGGTTCGTATATGGCTGTGCTAAGGCTGATGCCGTCGCGCATTGCTATCATTACTTCGCGTTTTGAATATTTCTCCTTGATCCAATCGGCATCCAATGTACCCTGACAAGGCTGGGCGAAGAGGGAAATCAGAGGAAAAATGAAGGCTGCTACGCAGAGTATTCTTCTCATACGGGTGTTTTTTGTGGTTTGAAATCCAAATATAGTCAAGAAAATTGGGAATTTTAAGAATAAATGTATATTTTTGTATTCCACACCTTTTTGAAAATCCCCTCATTTTTGACTATGAAACTCAGAAGTGATATAACAACACAAGGACGTAGGATGGCGGGCGCCAGAGCCCTCTGGGTCGCCAATGGAATGAAGCCTGCCCAGATGGGTAAGCCTGTCATTGCCATCGCCAATTCCTTCACTCAGTTCGTCCCTGGCCACACCCACCTTCACGAAATCGGTCAGAAGGTGAAGGCAGAGATCGAGAAGCTCGGCTGCTATGCCGCGGAATTCGATACCATCGCCGTCGACGACGGCATCGCTATGGGACACGACGGAATGCTTTATTCCCTCCCTTCAAGAGACATCATCGCAGACAGCGTCGAGTATATGTGCAACGCCCATAAGGCGGACGCACTCGTGTGCATCAGCAACTGTGACAAGATCACTCCGGGTATGCTCATCGCAGCAATGCGTCTGAACATCCCTACAGTGTTCGTCTCAGGCGGCCCAATGGAGCCGGGCATACTTCGCGACAAGGCCGGCAAGGCTGTCGAGGGCGCCGCAAGGCTCGACCTCATCGACGCAATGATCAAGTCGGCTGACACCTCTATGAGCGACGAGGACGTGGCTCAGATCGAGGAGCACGCCTGCCCTGGCTGCGGCTGCTGTTCAGGTATGTTCACTGCGAATTCTATGAACTGCCTCACCGAGGCCATAGGACTCAGCCTTCCTGGCAACGGCACCATCCTCGCCACCCACACCGAGCGCGAACAGCTTTTCGTGAAGGCTGCGAAGCTCATCGTGGAGAACGCCTACAAGTACTACCGCGACAACGACGAGAGCGTGCTTCCTAAGAGCATCGCCACCCGTGAGGCCTTCCTCAACGCAATGACCCTCGACATCGCTATGGGCGGTTCCACCAACACCGTGCTGCATCTGCTCGCAGTTGCAAACGAGGCTGGCGTGAACTTCACTATGAGCGACATCGACGCCCTTTCCCGCAAGGTTCCTTGCGTGTGCAAGGTTTCTCCTAACACCCAGAAATACCATATCTGCGACGTGAACCGTGCCGGCGGCATCGTTTCCATTATGAACGAACTCGCCAAGGCCGGACTCGTGGATACTTCCCTCAGGAGAGTGGACGGAATGACCCTCGCCGAGGAAATCGCAAAATACGCAATCACCGAGCCTACTGCAGATGCAGAGTGCACGAAGATCTATCATTGCGCTCCTGCTGGCAGGTTCAGCAACGTAATGGCTTCCCAGACCACCTGGTATGAGACTCTTGACACCGACCGCGAGGCAGGCTGCATCAGGAGCGTGGATCACGCCTACACCAAGGACGGCGGTCTGGCTGTCCTCAAGGGCAACATCGCCCTCGACGGCTGCATCGTGAAGACTGCAGGCGTGGACGAGAGCATCTGGAAGTTCGCCGGTCCTGCAAAGGTATTCGACTCCCAGGAGGCTGCCTGCGACGGCATCCTCGACGGCAAGGTCCAGAGCGGTGACGTGGTTGTGATCACATTCGAAGGTCCTAAGGGCGGTCCTGGTATGCAGGAGATGCTCTATCCGACTTCCTATATCAAATCCCGCCATCTCGGCAAGGAATGCGCCCTCATCACTGACGGACGCTTCAGCGGCGGCACATCCGGCCTCAGCATAGGACATATCTCTCCTGAGGCTGCAGCCGGCGGCAACATCGGCCTCGTACGCGAGGGCGACATCATTGAGATCGACATCCCGGCACGTAGCATCAGCGTACGTCTTAGCGACGAGGAGCTTGAGGCAAGACGTGCAGAGGAAATGGCAAAGGGCCGCAAGGCGTTCACCCCTCCATTCCGCGAGAGGGTAGTGTCCAAGAGCCTCAGGGCATACGCCGCAATGGTAAGTTCTGCCGACAAGGGCGCAGTAAGAATCATAGAAGACTGATATATATGGGTAAGAAAATGACTGGTTCACAGGCTCTCCTCGAGTCTATGCTCGCTGAAGGTGTTGAGACCATCTTCGGCTATCCGGGCGGACAGATTATGCCTGTATATGACGCTCTCTATGACTATCAGGGAAGGCTCCGTCACATCCTCGTGCGTCACGAGCAGGGAGCTGTCCACGCCGCTCAGGGCTATGCCCGCGAGAAAGGCGTCCCAGGTGTATGTATGGTAACTTCCGGCCCAGGCGCCACCAATGTCGTGACCGGCATCGTGGACGCTATGATGGATTCCACCCCTCTGGTGGTCATCGCAGGCCAGGTGGGCAATGCTATGCTCGGTACCGATGCCTTCCAGGAGGCCGACTTCCTCGGAATCACCCTGCCGGTGACCAAGTGGTCCTGCCAGGTGAAGTCTCCCGATGACATCGCCGCAACCATCGCCAGGGCATTCTTCATCGCGAATTCCGGCCGTCCCGGTCCTGTGGTTGTCGTCCTCACAAGGGACGCGCAGGTGGGTATGACCGAATTCGAGTACAAGAAGTGCGAGTTCATCAACACATATCAGCCGCATCCGGTTGCATCTGACAACAAGATTGCGTTGGCTGCACAGATGATTGCAGAGGCCAGATATCCATTCGTGGTTTATGGCCAGGGCATCATTATATCCCACGCAGAGAAGGAACTGGAGGAATTCCTGGCCAAGACCAACATTCCTGCTGGCTCGACTCTTCTCGGCCTCAGCGCCCTTCCGTCCAACTGCCCTCAGTACACGGGTATGCTCGGAATGCACGGCAATGTCGCCCCTAACGCCCTCACTCAGAAGTGCGACCTTCTTATATCAATAGGTATGCGCTTCGACGACCGCGTGACCGGCAAGGTGAGCGAATATGCTTCCCAGGCCAAGAAGATACATATCGACATCGATCCTGTTGAGATCAACAAGATCATTCCAGTGGACCTCGGCATCGTTTCCGACGCCAAGGATGCGCTCGTCAAGCTCATTCCGCTCGTGAGCCGCAAGGCTGACAATGGTTGGGAGCAGGACGTCAAGGAATGCTACGATGTGGAATACGAGAAGGTAATCAAGCCAGAAGCCGAACGCGGCGAAGGCACGATCAATATGGGCGAGGTTGTCGCCAAGGTAGCAGAAGTGTCAGGTGGCAAGGCCGTGGTCGTTACCGACGTCGGTCAGAACCAGATGATAGGCGCTCGCTACTCCCGTTTCGTTCAGAGCCGCAGTTTCCTCAGCTCAGGCGGTCTCGGCACTATGGGCTTCGGCATTCCTGCCGCCATCGGTGCCAAGGTGGCTGCCCCTGAGCGTCCTGTATGCCTCTTCCTCGGTGACGGTGGCATTCAGATGACCATTGAGGAATTCGGCGTGATTATGCAGGAGAGGCTCGGTGTGAAGGTCATCCTTATGAACAACAACTGGCTCGGCAACGTGCGTCAGTGGCAGCAGCTCTTCTGGCAGGAAAGATATTCCTGCACGAGGATGATCAACCCTGATTTCAACGCCATCGCAGAGGCATACGGCATCAAGAACCGCATCGTGGAGACCCGTGAGGAACTCGATGAGGCCGTTCGCGAGATGCTTTCCAACGACGATGCATACCTGCTCAATGTACACGTGACTGAGGAAGGAATGGTATTCCCGATGATTCCTCCTGGAAAGAGCGTGGACGAGATTATGTTGAACACTGAAGAATGGTACAAGAATGGAAACAATTAAGACACAGTTTACGGTGACCATCTTCACCAAGGACCAGATCGGTCTCCTCGTAACAATCTGCAGCCTCTTCACCCGTCGAGGCATCAGCATCTGGAACCTCGTGGCCAGCGCCACTCCTGTACAGGGTGTCCATCGCATCGCCATTGTGGTCGTAGATTGTGACGAACACGCAATCCAGTGCGTCGTAAAGCAGATTGAGAAGCAGATTGACGTGATATCTGCGACCTACACTCACGACAGCGCATTTTTCGAATATAGAGACAAATAAACATATAAAACAAAAGAACTATGGCAACAATCAATTTTGGCGGAGTCGACGAGACCGTCGTTACCCGCGAAGAAATTCCTGTAGAAAAGGCACGTGAAATCCTCAAGGACCAGGTTATCGCCGTCATCGGTTACGGCGTACAGGGCCCTGGACAGGCTCTCAACCTCCGCGACAATGGCTTCAACGTAATCGTTGGCCAGCGTCCTGGCAAGACTTACGAGAAGGCTGTCGCTGACGGCTGGGTACCAGGTGAGACTCTCTTCGGCATCGAGGAGGCTTGCGCTAAGGGCACCATCGTTATGTGCCTCCTTTCTGACGCAGCAGTTATGTCCGTATGGCCTACTATGAAGCCATACCTCACTCCTGGCAAGACCCTCTATTTCTCCCACGGTTTCGCAATCACCTGGAGCGACCGCACCGGCTGCGTTCCTCCAACTGACATCGACGTTATTATGGTGGCTCCTAAGGGCTCAGGTACAACCGTACGTTCCCTCTTCCTCGAGGGCCGCGGCATCAACTCTTCATTCGCAGTTTATCAGGACGTAAGTGGCAAGGCTCTTGAGAACACCCTCGCCCTCGGTATCGGTATCGGTTCCGGTTATATGTTCGAGACTACTTTCCAGCGTGAGGCTACTTCTGACCTTACCGGTGAGCGTGGTTCCCTTATGGGTGCCATCCAGGGTCTCCTCCTCGCTCAGTATGAGGTGCTCCGTGAGAACGGTCACTCTCCATCCGAGGCATTCAACGAGACCGTTGAGGAACTCACTCAGTCCCTTATGCCTCTCTTCGCAAAGAAGGGTATGGACTGGATGTATGCAAACTGCTCTACTACCGCACAGCGTGGTGCCCTCGACTGGATGGGTCCTTTCCACGATGCTTGCAAGCCTGTAGTTGAGAAGCTCTACAACTCAGTTAAGACTGGTAACGAGGCTCAGATCTCCATCGACGCCAACTCCAAGCCAGACTACCGTGAGGGTCTCGAAAGGGAACTCAAGGCACTCCGTGAGAGCGAAATGTGGCGCACTGGCGCTGTGGTTCGCGAACTCCGTCCTGAGAACCTCAAGAAGTAATAATGCGTCAGTCGGTAGAAATACTTGACACGACGCTGCGTGACGGCGAGCAGACGGCGGGTATCTCGTTCAACTCGGACGAGAAACTCGCCATCGCGCGCCTGTTGCTCTGCGACCTGAAGGTCAACCGCATCGAAGTGGCTTCCGCCCGCGTCTCAAAAGGCGAGAGGGAGGCTATGGAGAAGATATGCTCCTGGGCTTCGGCCAATGGCTATATCGATTGCGTTGAGGCCCTCGGATTCGTGGACGGCACTCAGTCCGTCGACTGGATCGCTTCCTGCGGCGGCCGTGTGATCAACGTCCTGGCGAAGGGCAGTCTCCGCCACGTCACCAAACAACTGCGCAAAACTCCTCAGGAGCATATTTCCGACATCCTTGCGGTTGTGGAATATGCGACTTCCAAGGGCCTGTCCTGCAATATTTACCTTGAGGACTGGTCCAACGGAATGATTTCCTCTCCGGACTATGTCTTCGAACTCGTGGACGGCCTCAAGGACAGCGGCATCAAGAGATTTATGTGTCCTGACACTCTGGGCATCCTGAATCCTAACCAGACTTTCGAGTATTGCTCGAAGATGGTTGCCCGCTATCCGGACCTGCATTTCGATTTCCACGGTCACAATGACTACGACTTTGCCGCCGCCAATGCCTATATGGCCGCGATCGCCGGTTTCTCCGGTCTCCATACGACCATCAACGGTCTCGGCGAACGTACCGGAAATACTCCGCTCGCAAGCGTTGTGGCAGTGCTGAACGACCACGCGAAGTGCGCCAACACTCTTGATGAGAGCAAGCTTTTCCACGTCTGCAAGTATGTGGAGAGCATTTCCGGCATCAGGATTCCGGACAACAAGCCTCTTGTGGGCGGCGCTGTGTTCACTCAGAGCAGCGGCGTTCACGCAGATGGCGACCGCAAGGACAAACTCTATATGAATCCTCTGCTTCCTGAGCGCTTCGGTCGCACCAGGGAGTATGCCCTGGGCAAGACCAGCGGCAAGGCCAACATCGCGGCCAACCTCGAGGAACTGGGCATTACGCTCACTCCTGAGCAGATCAAGCTCGTGACCGACAGGGTAGTGGAACTCGGTGACAAGAAGGAGAACCTCACCAAGGAGGACCTTCCATTCATCATCGCCGACGTGCTCAAGGGTGGTTATTCTGCAGTTGAGGACAACGTCCACATCATCAACTACAGTCTCCAGCTCGCCAAGGGTATGCATCCTGTGGCAGTTGTGCGTCTCGAGATCCACGGCAAACAGTATGAAGACTCCTGCGTCGGCGACGGTCAGTACGATGCATTCGTGAAGACCGTGCGCAAGATCTACGCTGGACTCGGCAGGAAACTGCCTGTCCTCGCTGACTACGACGTTTCCATCCCTGCAGGCGGCAAGACCGACGCTCTCGTCGTCACCTCCATCTCCTGGGTCGACGGAAACCATCATTTCCGCACCCGCGGCGTCGACTCCGACCAGACCGAGGCCGCCATCAAAGCCACGCTCAAGATGTTGAATATCGTAGAGAGGTTGGCGCAGAAGTAGTGCCACTAGTACTGCACCACTTTTTCTCGCAAAACTAGAGAGCCGGGGCCTTGTGCCCTGGCTCTTCTTGCTTCTCAGCCTCGTCAAACCCTGTTTTGGCGCAGAAGTAGTGCCACT
>DCHT01000017.1:0-38451 GCA_002314885.1 Bacteroidales bacterium UBA1745
GCCACCGCCAGCACGGCCTCCAGCAGTTCGCGTGAAGGGGTAACTCCACCGACGCTCAGGTCTTCGCACAGCTCTATGCGACTGGCCCCGCGGCTCTGGGCTTCCAGAACCTCGGCCACGCTCGTGCAGCAGCTCTCCAGAAAATAGTTCATTATGTCTTTTTTGATTTCCACGCGCAAAGATAATATATTTGCATATATGCATATCCCTTTTGAAATGAAGAAGTCAATTCTCGCCCTTTCCTGCTTTGTCTTGCTGCTTTTCAGCTCCTGCAAGAGCCAGCCATCTCCTGCAATCGTCCCTGAGGAACCATATACTCCGACACCCGAGAATCTTGCCGCCAGGCAGGCTTTCGACGCTGATCGTTTCGGCATTTTCATCCACTGGGGCATCTACTCGATGCTCGGACAGGGGGAGTGGGTGCAGCAGGTCAAGGATCTGAATTATAAGGAATATGCGCATCTCGCAGACGGCTTCTGCCCGTCCAAGTTCGACGCCACGCAGTGGGTCAAGGCCATCAAGGGCAGCGGTGCGAAATATATCACGATAACGTCCCGTCACCACGACGGATTCTCTATGTTCCACAGCAAGGCCACGGACTTCAACGTGGTCGATGCGACTCCTTTCGGCCGCGACGTGCTTGCCGAACTGGCAAAGGCCTGCGCCAAGGAAGGCATACGCCTGCATTTCTACTACTCCCACCTCGACTGGGGCCGCCCGGACTACTATCCGCTGGGCCGCACCGGACACGGCACCGGCCGTCCTGAACCTGACTGCAGCGACAGCCTGAACACCCCGTGGAAGCACTATCTGGACTTTATGGATGTCCAGCTCACCGAACTCCTGACCAATTACGGTCCGATCGGAGCCATCTGGTTCGACGGCATCTGGGACAAGGACGATCAGCCTCGCGAGGCTCAGCCGGAGATATGGAATCTCAGGCATCAGTACGACCTGATTCACCGTCTTCAGCCGGCGTGTCTGGTGGGCAACAACCACCATCTGCTGCCTTTTGAGGGCGAGGACATACAGATATTCGAGCGCGACGTGCCGGGCGAGAACAGTTACGGTCTCTCCGGTCAGGAAATATCCCGTCTGCCTTTGGAGACCTGCCAGACTATGAACTGGAGCTGGGGCTACCGCGTCACCGACAAGGACTACAAGTCCGCCGACGATCTCATTCGCTATCTCGTTTCCACCGCCGCAAAAGGGGCCAATCTGCTCCTGAACATAGGCCCTAGACCCGATGGCACCCTGCCGGATGAGGCCATTGAAAGGCTGGAGGCAATGGGCCGCTGGCTTGCGGTATACGGCGAGTCAATCTATGGCACTCAGGCCGGTCCGGTCAAGGACGTGGAATGGGGATACAGCACTGCCAAAGACAATGTGGTCTATCTGCATATCACTGACGCTCAGAAACTTAAAAAGATAGAACTGGCTACGGCACCTGTGTCGGCAAGCCTGCTGTCAGACGGGACAGCAGTGGCTTATACATATAAGAATGGTAAGCTGAATATCACCCTTCCGGAACTCTCTGAGGTAGATATAGTCGTGAAACTGACAATGCCAGACGACTCCAAGACGGCAGAATATGTGGATTGGCTATATGAGAATATGTCGCTTGCAGACAGCCTCAATTACGACAGGGACTATTGGACCGCAAATGTCTCAAAGACCCTCGAAGTCCGCGAGAGGATGGGATGGAACATTCCGGAACGTGAATTCCGCCACTTCGTGCTGCCTCTGCGAGCCAACAACGAAATATTGGACGACTTCCGCACCGTCTATGCAGACACACTCTGTGCCCGCGTGGCCGGAATGTCCCTGCAGGAAGCCGCGATCGAGATCAATCACTGGTGCCACGAGCAGGCGACTTATCAGCCGTCTGACGCCCGTACATCCGCTCCTATGGCGACTGTGCGCCGCGGTCTGGGCCGATGCGGCGAGGAATCCGTCCTGGGCGTCGCAGCCCTCAGGGCAGCCGGAATCCCGGCCCGTCAGGTTTACACTCCGCGTTGGGCCCACACCGACGACAACCACGCCTGGGTAGAGGTCTGGGTGGATGGAAAATGGCATTTTATGGGTGCCTGCGAACCGGAGCCGAAACTCGATATGGCCTGGTTCAATGCCCCTGTGTCAAGGGCTATGTTGCTGCATACCAAGGTTTTCGGAAATTATGAAGGCGACGAGGATGTGATTTCCCAGACTTCCGCATACACTGAAATAAATGTCATCCGAGGCTATGTGAATGCCCGCCGTACTGCGGTTACCGTAGTTGACAGCAAGGGCCGCAAAGTCGCCGATGCGACCGTAGGCTTCAAGATCTACAATTACGCTGAATACTATCCTGTCGCCTGGTACAAGACGGACCGCAAGGGACGCACTGCCCTCAACACAGGCTGTGGCGACGTGTTCATCTGGGCCGTCAAGGACGATATGTTCGGCTTCGGAGTGGCTTCTTCCGAGAATACCAAGATAGTTCTCAACCACCGTTTCGGCGAGGTTTTCTCCGCCGATGTGGACCTGGTTCCGCCGGTCGAGAATCCGATACCGTCCAGCGCCAGCGAAGAGGAAATAGCCCGCAATGCCGAGCGTTTTGCCGCTGAGGACCTCATTCGCGCGGCTCACGACCATTCCAATCCGGCTATCTTCAAACTTGCAACCAGGTCAGATAGACTTTCTCCGGCCCTGCTCGGCGGCCTCTGCGTAAAAGATCGCACGGACATCACTGAGGCTGTGGTCGAGGATGTGCTTGCAAATACGGCATCCACGGATCCGTTCGTGCTCAGTCCGCGTATTGCCTACGAAAATCTCCTTCCGATCAGAAGGGAAGTGCTCGCATCCGGCCTCGGCGAGAGGCTGGGCCTGGATAAGCTCGGAAGCGTGGATGCCAGAGCGGAGGCTCTCAGGACCTGGGTTCGCGACAGCATCAGGATAGTCGAAGGCCGCAATCCTCAGCATCTGGCGATTCCGCCTCGTTCAGTATGGCGCAGCAAAACAGCGGATGAATCGGCCAGGAATATGCTCTTCGTGGCTCTCTGCCGCACCTACGCCATCCCGGCCCGCATAGACGAGGTAACCGGCAACACGCAGTATCGCCGAGGCTCTCAATGGGTGGATGTCAAATTCGATGAAGGCGTCGAGGAAATAGCGACTGATAGCCCGAAGGGGACCCTCAAACTGTACACGGATTGTCCTCGTACTCCATTGTATTACAGGCATTTCACTATTGCCCGCATCAATGGTGACGGGCGCGACCGACTGCTCGAATTCGGCACCGACGCGGACACTACTCCCGTCTCCGAATTCGCCGACGGAGTGGAACTCGAACCAGGCTGTTATATGCTTACCACCGGCAGCCGTATGGCCGACGGAAGTGTTCTCTCGCACGTGGAATTCTTCAATATTGTAGCAGGGGAGACGGTGACTCTGCCCGTTGTGATGCGTGAATCCGACACGGAGGTCGCAGTCCTCGGTTCAATGGATCCGGAGGCCATCTATCAGACGGATTCCGGAGAACGGAAATCGATCCTCAGCACCACGGGACGCGGCTATTTCCTGCTTGCAGTCCTCGGTGAGAAGGATGAGCCTAGCGTCCACGCCAGCCTCGACCTGCAGTCCATTGCCTCCGACCTCGAAGCCTGGGGACGTCCGGCCCTCATTCTGGGCCGTGAAAACGATCCCGACGGCAGCATCGTGACTATGCTGACCAATGGCTGCGAAAGCACTTCCACGACCCTTCCAGTTGTGACCATCTGCGACAGTTTCGGCAGGATTGTGTATTTCTCCCAGGGCTACAACACATCCCTCGCAGTTGACCTGCAGAGGGTGATAAGCAAGCTGAAATAATCGTATCTTTGCACTATGTTGATTTTTCGTGGCAAGGAAATCCTGACGGATACTCTGACAGGAAATTATGCGGACATAAAAGTGCCTGCAGAGTGCGTTGTAGGGCAGGTTTCGGACAAGGGTAACGGTCTGACGGCCGTTGAGGCCAATGCCGGTTATTCCGCCCCGGAAGGCTACGGCTTTACTCTCATTCGCGAGTATTTTGCCTCCCACGACGATGATGCTTCGTCCATAGTTGCCAGGATGAAGGGCTTGCTCGGATGGAAGATGTCCACCCGCTTCTGCCCAGTCTGTGGTACTGCCCTGGAAGATGACACAAAGGAGACTGCACTGCGCTGCCCGAACTGCGGTAAGGTGCATTATCCGAGGGTGGAGCCCTGCATAATCACCATAGTCGAGAAGGACGACAAGATACTTCTCCTGCGTCACAAACTGCGCAATCAGGACCTCTGGTGCTGCCTGGCCGGCTTCATCGAAGTAGGGGAGTCGCTCGAGCACGGCCTACGTCGCGAGATACGCGAGGAAACTGGTCTCGAGGTGGATAACATAAGGTATATGGGCTCCCAGTCCTGGCCTTTCCCGGACCAGCTGATGGTGGCCTTCTATGCCGACTGGAAGAGCGGCGAAATCAAAGTTCAGGAAGACGAGATATCCGAGGCCCGCTGGTTCCCTAAAGACCAGATTCCAGTTTCTCCTCAGCCTGGCTCAATCTCTTGGAAATTAATTCATTACGCATTCTGATATGGAACAGGAAGTTGCGAAATACATACTTGTCGACGACCCTGAGGCCGTCGCAAGAGTCCGTAAGGGCATAGAGATCAAGACACAGCGCTTCGGTGCAGGTTATTGCCCGTGCGTAATGCCTCTAGCCCACAGTGAGGACACAATCTGCCCTTGCAAGGAGTATCGTACCACCGGCTATTGCCGTTGCGGTCTGTACAAGGAGTAGGAACTACATCGTCACGCTGTCGATCCTGATTCTGAAGGTCGATGCCGGGGCTTTCACTTCCACGACCTCGCCGGCCTTATGGCCCATCAGAGCGTGCCCGATAGGGGATTTCAGGGAGATTTTTCCTTCCTGAAGATTCATTTCATGAGGACTTACGATCTGGAAACTCATCTTTGCGTTGGTGGCCAGGTTGGTGAATTCCACCTTGCTCAGCAGCGTGACTTCATCCGTGGGAAGGTTCTTCGGGTCGATGACCCTGGCGTACTTCAGCACCTTCTGGAGGAAGTTGATCCGGCTGATCATCTTCGCCTGTGCCCTCCTGGCCGCACGATAGCCGAAATTCTCGCTGAGGTCGCCCTGTGCGCGTGCCTCGGCAAGATCATCCCTGAGTTTGGGATACTGCACGCTGATGAGATCCTCAAGCTCAGCGGCAATTTCGTCGTAGCGTTCCTTTGATAGGTATTCCATATCGCAAAGGTAGCATTTTTTGCGCAGTTTGCAGAGAGTGCTTCTGTGGCAAAGAAAAGGCGAAGCACCGCGATGATGCTCCGCCTTATAATCTGTCCGTGAGTTGACTGTTAATACTCCTCTTCGTTGAAGAAAAAGTCTTCCTTGGTAGGGTAGTCAGGCCAGATGTCTTCGATGGATTCGTAGATCTCGCCGTCGTCCTCGAGTTCCTCAAGGTTCTCGACTACCTCGAGAGGGGCGCCGCTGCGGTTGGCGTAGTCAATCAATTCATCTTTTGTTGCAGGCCAGGGAGCGTCCTCCAGCCTGTAAGCTAATTCCAATGTCCAGTACATAATTTTATCGTAATTTATTATTTTTCAGTCGTTTAACCTTTATTGCCCTTTTATGGGGCGGCAAATATAGACAAAAATTCATTAAAACATATTTCTTTTCTTTATTTTTGTCGTTCCAACGCAAAAATGTTTACAAATGGCATACCACAAGGAAGATATATACGATGACGCCGTAACGGAGCAGATTGCCGGTCATTACAAGGAAATCCTGAAACTTCTCGGAGAGGATCCTGAGAGGGAAGGGCTTGTGAAGACCCCGGAGAGGGTTGCCAAGGCGCTGCAGTTCCTCACCCAGGGGTACGAGCAGGACGGCCAGGCCATTCTGCAGAGTGCTCTGTTCAAGGAGGAATACAAGCAGATGGTGCTGGTGAAGGACATCGAGCTCTATTCCACCTGTGAGCACCACGTGATGCCATTCATCGGCAAGTGCCACGTCGCATACATTCCCGACGGCACGATTACGGGTCTGAGCAAGATTGCCCGCGTGGTGGAGTGCTATGCCCGCCGCCTGCAGGTGCAGGAAAGGCTGACAGTCCAGATCCGCGACTGTATCCAGGAGGCGTTGAACCCTATGGGAGTAGCCGTCGTAATCGAGGCCAGCCACACCTGTATGACCCTCAGAGGCGTACAGAAGGCCAATGCCGTCACCACGACATCGGCCTTCTCAGGTATCTTCCTGAAGGATGAGAAAACTCGCAACGAATTCCTCAATCTCGTGAAATAGAGCCGCTTAGAAGGCGTGCACTATCTCTCCGTACTGCTTGTAGATATAGACGCTGTGTCCGTTGTAGATGATGTGGTAGAAGTCGCCTTCTTCGCCCATATAGGTGAGTATGTCGCCCTTCATCGCATAGGTCGGACGGCCATCCTCCTTCTCGCAGAAGATCTCGCCCTCGAGGGATGGCTCGGTACGAAGGCGCACGCCGCGACCGGTCACCTTGAGACCGTCGTTCTGTAGAGTCATAAGATACACAGTCTCATTGTAGTCCATTACGAGCAGCTCGCCGTCATCGTTGAACTCGTAGTAGACCGGAGACGACTGTACGGGCATTTCGCAGAGCACTTCGCCGTCTTTCCTGGAGAGCAGATATACAAAGTCCGGCTCGTCGGTAAAGCCATATCCGCAGACTACATAGTCCTCTTCGACGATGAAGATGCCGTTGCTGCATAGATATGGGCTGCACCACTCCACCTCCTCAGTCTTCGGGTCGAAGCAGTAGAGCTTGCTGCACTGGCCGTTGACTTGGCTGGAATAGGTGATATAGGCCATATTGAAATAGACCAGACCGTCCTTGTAGCGCACGTCCTGTACTTCGCAGTCCTCGAAACCGGCATAGTTTGAGACATTGACCTCAAACTGGAGCTTTTTCTTCTTGTCGTAGAGTGCCACGACGTAATCCTTCCAGACGCATTCGTCGCCGAGCGGAGTGCGCCACAGTGCGAGGTAAGTGCCGTCCTCATTTTTCTCTGCAATTGTGCAGACAAGTTCGAGAGCCTTCGCAATCTTGCTCGGCTTGAGGTCCTCGCTGACGTTTTCCCTGAATCTATAGTAGAATGCGTTCTCGCGGTTCTTCCAGGTGGCGCCGAGTTCCTCCAGTTTCGCAGGGCCTGCGTTCCTGTAAATGTTGCTTTTGACGAGTATCTGGGCCTGTGCAGGAATGATGAAGAGCAGAGCAAGAGCTGCTAAAGTAATTCTTTTCATATAGCTGTTTTGGTTTTTCTGTCTATGCAAATATAGTCATTGCTTTGAATTGTGCCTACAAATATTTATATTTGTTCGTTATTGGATATAATTACAAAATCACATAAAACTTTTTACATGAAAAAAATCTTTTCTTTCATCGCAGTATGCGCAATCGCATTATCTGCAGCAGCGGTATTGACTTCCGGCAAGAAGGCTGACAAGGACACGCAGGCTTACCGTTATGACATCGAATATGTCAAGACTGCCGGTGACGGCATCGTGGAAGTCAGGGTCGCATCTTATGCAAAGAAGCAGGCAGTTGCTCTCGAGCAGTGCACCAAGAATGCAGTTCACGGTGTGATATTCAAGGGTTATGCAGGCGGCGGATCCGCTCAGTCTGCTCTTTCCAAGGAACCGGGTGGCGAGGCTGCTCACGCTGATTTCTACAAGGCATTCTTCGCTGACAATGGCGGCTACAGGCAGTATGTTACCGCAGTTCAGTCCGAGAGTGCGACTTATATGAAGGTCGGCAAGGAATTCAAGGTTTCCGAGACGATCTATGTCAACAAGAAGGCCCTCCGCAAGGCTCTTGAGAGCGCTGGCATCATCAGAGGCCTCAGTTCAGGATTTTAATAAATAACCAGACAGACTTTATGAAGAAATTAATGTTCATCGCGATGGCTGCAGTCCTTATGATTGCGTCATCCTGCTCTACGGTTAAGAAGACTGATGCGTCTTTCTATGCCGCTGAGAGCGTTGTTTACCTCAACAACGAGGCTGACGGTTCAATCACCGTTCGTGCCACCGGCAGCGGCCGCAACCGCTACGATGCCATCGATCAGGCCAAGAAGAACGCCCTCAGGGAGATGATGTTCAAGGGCATCAACGTACCTGGCAACGCATACATCTCAAAGCCGCTCATCACCACAGTAAACGCTGAAGAGAAATATGCTGACTTCCTCAACGCATTCTTCGTGGATGGCGGCGCATACGAGCAGTTCGTATCTTCCGCAGACAAGAAGATCCTCTCCAACAGGAAGAACCGCAACAAGATCCAGGCTAAGGTGACTACTACTGTAAGGCTCCTCCGTCCGGAACTTGCACAGTATCTCAAGGAAAATGAAATTATCAAATAACACATCTTATATGAAAAAGATCATTCTTGCCATTATCTTCGCGGTGATGTCAATCGCGGCGATGGCTCAGGCAAAGAAGCCTACCATTATGGTTATGCCTAGCGACCTCTGGTGCAACAAGAACGGCTTCATGGAAATCTACGACAACCAGGGCGTTGAAGAACCAATCCCTAATTATAGAATGGCGCTCATCAGCAGCGACGAACTTCTTCCTGTAATCTCACAGATCAACGGCCTTATGGCTGACAGGGGATTCCCACTCAAGAACCTCGAGTCTGAAATCAAGGCAATCAGCCAGAATTCAGCGGAGATGGCAGCCGTTACCAGCAAGGACGGCGGCGGAATCCAGACCAACCCTCTTATGCAGCTCAGGCAGAGGGCCAATGCCGACATCATCATCCAGATTACCTGGACTGTCAACACCGTCGGTCCTAAGCGCTCAGTGACCTACACTATGCAGGGCCTCGACTCCTACACCAGCAAGGAAATCGCCACTTCCACCGGTACCGGTACTCCTTCATTCACCGCTGAGACCGCAGTCCTCCTCTCCGAGGCCGTAAGCCAGCATATCGACGAATTCTGCGACCGCCTCCAGGCTCACTTCGACGACCTTTTCGAGAACGGACGTGAGGTTGCTCTGGCAATCAACGTGTTCGAGAATGATGACGACATCGACCTCGAGAGCGAATTCGACGGCAAGGAACTCAGGGAAATCATCGAAGACTGGATCTGCGACAACACCGTTTCCCACAGATATCACCTCGCTGATGACAACGAGTACTATATGAACTTCGACGAAGTACGCATTCCTCTCTATGACGAGAAGGGAAGGCCAATCGCAGCCAACAACTTCGCACGTGATCTCGTGAAGTACCTCAAGGGTGCTCCTTGTACGATCGCAAAGGTCAAGGCTATGAACCAGGGCCAGGGCAAAGCAACATTGATCATCGGTAACAAGTAATATTATGAAGAAGATATTTCTCACTATAATCGCCATTGCAGCAGGCTGCGTGGCATTCGCACAGGAAAACGCTGCGACGAAGGCTGGTCTTGCCGTTTACTATCCGGAAGATATCGACAACCTTCCTCTTTCCGGCGTGCAGACTCTCACCCGCAAGATGAACACTGCCACCGCAAAGAACAGTATGGCAGCTGCTGAGTACACTCAGTTCTATATCACCTGCCTCCCAACCGAGACTGACAAATATGTCGTTGCAGGCAGCCCTACCAAGTATTTCCAGAAGATGGACCTCAACTTCTATGTTGTGGACGCTTTTGCAAACAGGATCTTCAATTCCTACACTCTCTCCGTACAGGGTGTGGGCAACAGCGAGGAGAAGGCTTACCTCGAGTGCTTCAAGGCATTCCAGCCAAGTTCCGACGCTTTTGCGAAGTTCCTCAACAAGACCAACGACCAGATCATCACTTACTATGAGTCAAAGGTTGACCAGATCATAGCAAAGGCTCAGAGTGCTGCCAAGGCATATCAGTATGAGCAGGGTCTCTTCGAGCTTTCACTCTTCCCTGAGTGCTGCCCTTCATACGGCAAGGTGCTCGAGGCTGCAAACGAGATCTACGCTAAGTACATCGACGACCAGGCTGCCAAGAACCTTGCTCAGGCAAGGAGCATCTGGGCTGCAGGCCAGGACGCGATCGCCGCTTCCGAGGCAGGTGAGTATCTCGCACAGATCCTCCCAGATTCCAAGTACTACAACGACGCAGTTGCCCTCTCCAATGAGATGAAGGCTCGCGTAAAGAGCGACATCGACTACTACAGGGCAATCGAGGCCAGGGACAATGCTCAGGCACACGAGGCCAATATGGCACAGATCAAGGCCTGGAAGGAAGTTGGTGTTGCATACGGTAACCACCAGCAGCCTGTCACTTACAGGGAATCCTGGCAGTGGAGATAATCTCCGTCTAATATTAAAACCTAATACCAATGAAAAGGATTGTTCCAGTTCTCATCGCACTGATTATCCCTTTCGTTGCTTACTCTCAGGAAATTGCTGATACAACTGCATCAGCAATTTCCGTTGAAGAGCAGGCAGTCGAAGAAAAGGCCAGCGCGGATGGCCGTGCCGATGACGGCTCCATTCTCAAATATCGCCGCAGTTCGCTGTTTTCAGTGATCATCGAGCATCCGACCTTCCCATACGGAGAGGCAATCGATTCGGCATTCTTTGCTATGCCTATGCCGGATAAGTTCAACGACCATAATCTGGGCGTCAGGGCTATCGTCTCCAATGCCGATAAGATGAAGAAGGGGGGAAAGAAGAAAGATGAGACGAATGAAGCGGACATCAGGAACTTCATTCAGGAGAACCACATAGCCAGGGAAATGGTTGCAAAGTGGTTCAACAGGGATCCGTATACCGGCGCATTCGATATGGAACTTATCCAGGAAAGAGGTTTCTATGACGCGTCACAGGCAGACATCAACGCAGCAACCCTTTCCACAAGGAGCATAGCCGCTCTCGGCGATGCCGGCGAGGATCTCATCGGCAAGACCTTTATGATCGTCAACGACATCACATTCGTGGACAAGGGTGAAAACTCCCAGAAGGCTGCCGTTGCATTCTCCATCATCGGTCGTCTGGCCGCTGCTGTCACCGGTTCCGATGCGCTCGCTGACGTCGGTGATGCTGTTGCGGCCGGCGTGAATGAGATCGACGGTTTCACCGTGAACATCACCACCTACCTCTACCGCCTCGTCTGGACTGATGACTGTGCCGGAATGATGTACACCCAGTACTGGATCAACCCTGGATCTTCCGATCCTGAGAGAAAGGCTGCGTTCGAGAACTCCGACATCTTCAGGCTCCAGTATGTGGGCAAGGCTACCAGTACCGCGCAGAACACCTCTTCAAAGAGCTTCTCGAAGTACAGCAAGAGCCAGCAGATGCTGCGCACCTGCGCCCGTGCAGTTGACCACTCCATCGTTTCCCTTCAGAGGGAGTTTGATGAATTCAAGGTCAACGTGCCTATCACCAAGGTGAATGAGGACGGCACCGTCGAGGTCGCCATCGGACTCAAGGAAGGTGTGACTGAACATTCCCGCTATGAAGTGCTTATGGCCATCCAGGCCAATGACGGCCACGTCAGATACCAGCATATAGGTACCCTCGCCCCTGTGAAGGGCAAGATCTGGGACAACCGCTTCGGCGCACTTGATGAGGCCCTCGATGCCCAGGCTCAGGGTAAGACCATTGATGATGCAAGCGAAGACGGAGCGAGCGGCAACGCCCTCCTCACCGGTACGACATTCAAGGTAACTGAAAAGACCGGTAAGATTATGCCAGGCGTACTGGTACGCGAGAAAAAGATAAAGTAGATATTTCCATATTAAGCTCTGACTGATGAAATTCTTCGAGAAGGTTAGCCGTTGGTATTTTTCCAAGAATGCACTGCCTTATTGGTGCATTCTGGCTATGGATTGTGCCATTGTGTTCTTTACCTGTTTGGTGTCCTATTATATCTTGAACGGCGGAGATGCTGTTGCAAACCATTTCTGGAGGCTATGTGCTGATTCCTTATTGACTGCCTTGGTTTTCGCAGTGTTCTTCAAGATATTCCACACCTATAGCGGCGTCGTGCGCTATTCTTCGTTCGTGGACCTGTGGAGGATAGGCGTGGCCTGCCTCTGCGGCACATTGACAATGGTATTCTGCGTCATTGTGATAAGGATTTCCGGGGTGTCGTCCGTGCATTTCATACTCCGCTCCTTCGTCGGAATGTTTCTGGTGGGCGTGATGTCTGCGATGCTTATGGTCGTGGCCAGGGTTGTCGTGAAGACTCTCTATGACGTTTTCAGGATCAACGAGAATTCCAAGACCGCCTTTGTCTATGGTATCAAAACCGGCGGTATCGGCATCGCCAAGGCCATCAGGAACGCGGATCCGGTCAAGTTTGTCCTCAAAGGCTTCATCGCCCCGGACGATAGCGGTTATGTCGACTGGCTGATGGGCGTCAAGGTCTATAAGGACGACGACAAACTCATTGATGCCATTGTCAAGAACCGAATCCAGGCAATAATCGTATCTCCGCTCCAGGCCAGCCACTTCACTCAGAGGGAGGAACTGGTCAACGAACTCATAGCAAAGGGCGTTCACATTGAAGTAGTGGGCGAGACCGAGGAATGGGACGGCAAGTCCGACCTCAAGGCTGAGACCATACGTCCGGTCAAGATCGAGGACCTCCTTCCGAGGGATACCATCGAGGTGGATATGGAGAAGATAGGCGCCCTGCTGTCCGACAAGGTCGTGCTGATCACCGGTGCGGCCGGCTCCATCGGTTCTGAGATGGTCCGTCAGGTGGCGTCCTACAAGCCTAAGAAGCTGATTCTCGTGGACCAGGCGGAGACGCCTATGCACGATGTGCGCCTTATGATGGCACGCAAATATGCGTATGTGGATTGCGACACTATCGTGACCAGCATCACCAATGCCGAACGTATGGAGGCCATCTTCAGGAACAATACTCCTGATTATGTTTTCCACGCAGCGGCTTACAAGCACGTGCCTATGATGGAGGACAATCCGTCCGAAGCCATACAGAACAACGTCCGAGGCACCCGTATCATCGCAGACCTCGCCGTCAAGTACGGCACTAAGAAGTTCGTGATGATTTCCACGGACAAGGCCGTGAACCCTACCAATGTGATGGGCTGCAGCAAGCGTATCTGCGAAATCTACTGCCAGTCCCTCAACCAGGCTATCGTGGAAGGCAAGGTGCAGGGTGTCACTCAGTTCGTGACTACGCGTTTCGGCAACGTGCTCGGCTCCAATGGTTCCGTGATTCCTATCTTCCGCGAACAGATTGCCAAGGGCGGTCCTATCACTGTGACCCACCCTGACATCATACGCTTCTTTATGCTCATCTCCGAGGCCTGCAAACTTGTGCTTGAGGCCGGCACAATGGGCAATGGAGGCGAAATTTTCGTCTTTGATATGGGCAAACCGGTCAAGATCGTCGACCTCGCCCGCCGAATGATCAAACTTTCCGGTGCCAAGAACATTGAGATTCAGTTCACCGGCCTGCGCGACGGCGAGAAACTATATGAGGAAGTGCTGTCCGACAAGGAGAATTCCGTACCTACCATCCATCCTAAGATTATGGTTGCGAAGGTGCGCGAATACGACTATGCAGACGCCTGCGCCAACGAGGACCGTCTCCTCGAGGCTTCCTATTCCTTCGACGATATGGCCGTTGTGAAGGTAATGAAGGAAATCGTTCCTGAATTCCGTAGCCAGGTGAGCAAGTATCAGGTGCTTGACAAATAATCCTGTCAGCTTCACTCGATTGAGTTATTGTTTATTTAAGTAATATGAAACGTATTTTCAGTCTGGTTGCCGTTGTTGCGACCCTTTCCGTTATTCTGTCCTCCTGCTGCTGCGGCGTCAAGGATACCCAGCATTTCCAGAAGGCTGACAACTTCGGCGCTCTCGATGAGGGTGTGCAGGAGTATCTGCAGCTGGTGCGCGACCTTGGCAGCACCAATGAACTCAATTCAGTGATGGTGCTCCAGCACGGAAAGATCGTCACCGAATACTACGACAACTGCTATGGTCCTGACTTCCGCAACATCTGCTGGTCAGCCAGCAAGACCTTCACCGCCACGGCAGTCGGTTTCGCCGTGCAGGACGGTCTCCTGAGCCTCGACACCAAACTTGTGGACGTGCTGCCTGAGGATATGCTCCCTGAAGTTATCAGCGATACCCTCGCTTCACTCGACGTCTACAACCTCCTCCGTATGTCTTCCGGCCTGAGGCTTGACCCTATCGGTCCTACCGGTTCCCTGAAGTGTAAGACTCCGACCCGCACTACCCTTGAGGGTGGATTCATCTTCGCGCCTGGCGATATGTACAAGTACAACAGCCACAACACCTATCTCCTTGGAGTGATGGTTACTTTGGTGACCGGCAAGCAGGTTCCTGACTACCTCAAGGAGAAGCTTTTCGAGCCTATGGGCATACGCAACTACCATTGGGATATGAGTGCTGAAGGCTACTGTATGGGTGGCTGGGGCCTCTATATCACCACTGAGAGCCTCGCCAAGATGGGACAGTTCTTCCTCCAGAAGGGTAAGTGGAACGGCAAGCAGCTGCTCAATGAAGAGTGGATCGAGCAGGCGATGAGCGCCCAGATCTACCAGAAGGGCGAGCCTGTCGAAGGCGACGACAAGGCCCTCGGCTACGGCTATCAGATGTGGGTATGCCAGCACGGCGGCGCCCGTCTCGATGGTGCTCACGGCCAGTGGTCCATCATCTGCCCTGACATTGACGCCGTCATCGTCATCACCGAAAACGTCAACAAGACCTCCGACGCCATCAAGGGCGTCTGGCCTTGCTTCTACGACAGGTTGGCGCAGAACTAGTGCCACTACTTCTGCACCACTTTTTTCGCTTTTTGCAGATGAATCCCACTATTAAAGCCGTGCTCGACTTCCTGTCTGCGCACGACATCCCCTACGAAATCTACACCCATCCTGCTCTCTTTACGATCGAAGAGGCGCTGGAGTATTGGGCAAAAATAGATGCCAGCCACACTGACGGAACCGGTCCTACGCACTGCAAGAATCTGTTTATGCGCAACCACAAGGGCAACCGTCACTACCTGGTTTCCTACGAGTGTCACAAGCAGCTTGACATCCATTCTCTCGAGCATATGCTCCATCAGGGCAAGCTGTCTTTCGGCTCACCAGAGCGTCTGGAACGCTGTTTGGGCGTGAAGCCTGGCTCCGTCGGGATGTTCGGTCTGATCCACGATATGGACTTGACCGATGCTGATCCAAAGGAACTTTTTGAGAACGGTCATCGCGTAAAGTTCTTTTATGACAGCGACCTGCTGAAGGCTTCTTCCGTGAGCTTCCATCCTTGCGACAACACCGCCACGGTAGTCATCTCCAAAGACGACTTCCTCCGCTTCCTCGACATCTGGGGTGGCGAGGCCGAGGCGCTGGAAATGGCGCAGAACTAGTGCCACTACTTCTGCACCACTTTTTCGACTTTCTGCTATGCTTCAACCCTTTCAAGTCCGACTTGCTGCTGCCTCTGATGTTGAGGCCGTGCTTGGCCTCTTCGACCAGGCCCGCGCTATTATGCGTTCCGACGGCAATCTGACCCAGTGGGCGGGTGGCTATCCGGATGCTCCGGCCGTGCTTCGAGATATTGATGCCGGGGTTGGCTACGTCCTGGTACGTTCTTCTGCCGATCCTGTGGCTATTTCGGCATCCGCTGATCCTGTTGCCTATTTTGCGTTGATTCCATCGCCTGATCCGACGTATTCGTATATAGAGGGAGCGTGGCTTGACGATGAGCCTTATGGCGTCATTCACCGTATTGCAAGTGGCCCCGAAAACCACGGTATAATGGCCTCCATCCTCGATTTTGCCTTTTCAAAGTTCGCTGAAATCAGAATCGATACCCACGAAAACAACCATATTATGCGCCACATACTCGAACGCAGCGGTTTCGTCTATTGCGGCGTCATCTATGTTGCGGACGGTTCGCCGCGTATGGCATATCAGCGTCGATAGTACTTATAATATATGCCGAATAACTTCTGATATGATATTTGAACTTACATCATTTTCTGACACTCAGCTGGCGGACCTCGATGTTCTTATACATCAGCTCAGCCCGTCAAGCAATTGCACGGCAGAACGACTCCAGGAGGTAATGAATTCTCCAGACAGTCATTTGTATGTGGCTGTGGAGCCAGATGGTAGCCTCGGTTCGTCTTCGGATGTAGAGGGCCATATAGTCGGCTGCGCTACGCTCTGCGTTATGCGTACTCCGGAGATGACTATCGGAAGTGTTGAGGCTGTGGCAGTGCTCGAATCCTGCCGCGGACGTGGTCTGGGCCGCAGTCTGATGCAGTATCTGCTCGATGATGCCCGCCGCCTTGGCGTATCAAGTCTCCATCTGACTTCAAATCCACGTCGCACCGCCGCCAATGCTCTCTATCAGTCCCTTGGCTTCGAGCGCTACGACACGAATTGCTATCATTTGGCGCAGAAGTAGTGC
This sequence comes from Bacteroidales bacterium UBA1745, assembly GCA_002314885.1. Classification (GTDB taxonomy): domain Bacteria; phylum Bacteroidota; class Bacteroidia; order Bacteroidales; family UBA932; genus Cryptobacteroides. The sequence goes on from DCHT01000017.1 coordinate 16,446, forward strand.
CACTAGTACTGCACCACTTTTTATATGACTAAAGTTCTTTTTGTTTGTCACGGCAACATCTGCCGAAGCCCGATGGGGGAGTTCATCCTGAAGTCCCTCGTTGCCGCCCGTGGCCTTTCTGATCAGTACTATATCGAGTCCGCAGCGGTCAGTACAGAGGAGATCGGAAACCACATCTATCCTCCTGCAAAACGCTGCCTGATGGCCCACGGCGTGTATTTTGACCCTGAAAAGACTGCTCGTCAGGTACGTCGATCCGACTATGATCGATTCGATTATATCATCTGTATGGACCGCAGCAACCTGCGTCTCATCAAGTGGATTATTCCCGATGATCCAGAGGGCAAAATTCATCTTATGATGGAGTATGCAGGTACTTCCCGAGACGTCGCGGATCCTTGGTATACCGGCGACTTTGAGGCTACTTTTGCCGATATTTCCGCTGGATGTGAAGGATTTTTGGCGCAGAAGTAGTGCCACTATTTATGCGTCACTTTTTTTCTTGCTTTTCAATAATTGAATACCTACATTAGCACCCAATCCTTGCTGACATAAATGGAGGCGATGGAATGTGGCGAATGAAACATATTTATGCACGTGGAAACCATAGGACAGATATGTTCTATGAAAAACAGGATCTGATTTCAGCTTGGAACCGTTTCTTTCTTTCAGCAGCAGCGACCGGAACGGAAATAGTGTCGCTGGTAATACTTAATTCACATTTTCATACAGGGGCTGACCCTGGTGCGCGCAAAGTGAGTGGACGCTTTCTCGAGGGCGTTACTTCGTTTATGCGCTCTTTAAGGATGAGTCTCAGTTTATACTATAATCATAAGAATGGTGTCAATGGATCTTTGGGCGCCAAATCCTATGGCAATGCTGAGGTGCGTCCAATAGAATATGATGGCGGTGAAGATCAGCGCGACTTGATCTGCTATCATATCAGAAACCCGTTTCATCACGGGATAACGGAGGACTTCCTGAATTGGGAATTCAGCACAGCTAAATTTGTGTTTGATATGACCGACCTTAGTCAATGTTACACTAGAGAAACTGCCCCGAAAAGCCTGTTGGAACGTGTCCTGCCTTCTCCTCACGACCTTCCGAAAGGATGGCTGATGATGAAGGATGGTCGAATTGTGCCACCTTCGGAGGTATTCAGAGCCGACAAGGTTGAAGCTTTATTTGGCACAAAAGAAAACTATTTGCGACAGCTTCAGAATGTCACTAGACGTGAGAGTGAAGGGGGAGAGGAATCCGACAGACGGTGCTGTGCTGGTTCGGCCCGTGTAAAAGACGCTGCGCTTGTTAATTATCTGAATGATTTAGGTTGTCTTTCAATACCACAAATGACGATCGACCAGAGGTATCAGGCTGTTTTTATCTTGAAAAAGCGATATTCGAACGCATCATCGAGGCAACTGGCCCGTTTATTCGATATTCCAGCAAGTTCAATTCTTAGGAAATTGAAAAAAATGGCGCAGAAGTAGTGCCACTAGTTCTGCGCCATTTCTTATATTTGTGCGTATGAACATCGGTGACAAAATTCCTGAGTTCCTCGGCGTTGACCAGGACGGTAAGGAGATCAAAAGCAGCGACTACAGAGGCCGCAAAATCGTACTTTACACATATCCGAAGGCCAATACTTCCGGCTGTACTGCGGAGGCTTGTTCATTGCAGGCTCACAAAGCGGAATTGGCCGCTGAGGGCTATGAGATAATAGGTATCAGCAAGGACAAGGTGGCAAATCAGAAGAAATTCGCGGACAATTACGGCCTCGAATTTCCGTTGATTGCAGACACCGAAACTACTCTCCTCCAGGAGCTCGGAGCCTGGGGGGAGAAGGTCGCTTGTGGCCACAGAACCATCGGTATCCTGCGTACGACATACCTCGTCAATGAGGAAGGCGTGATCGAGAAAATCTTCACTCCAAAGGAGATAAAGACGAAGATTCACGCTGAGCAGATCTTAAAAGTGGTGCAGAAGTAGTGGCACTAGTACTGCACCAACTTTCAGCGAGAATTCTCGCTGCAGCGGACCCGTCGCAGGTGGAAGGCTTGTCCCGTTTTTTCAGAACGGGGCCTGGACAGTATGGCGAAGGTGATAAGTTCCTCGGCATCAAGGTACCTGTGACTAGAACCATTGTAAAGGAATACTGGACGGAGGTGGCTTCCTTGATGAAGACCGATGATGGCCGCGAGATGGTTTTTGATGATCTCAATTCAAGCATTGCCAGCGAATATCACGAAGTAAGACTCGCTGCGCTCTTGGCTCTGATCCAAGTGTATAAACACGAAAAAGCCCTCCGAGAGCGCTGTGTTGCCTTTTATCTCGATAATACTAGGTTTATAAACAACTGGGACCTGGTGGATCTCAGCTGCTACGAAATCATCGGACAATGGCTCCTTGACAAACCGGAAAGACGTCAGTTGCTCTATGACTTGGCAACGTCTGGACGCACGATATGGGAACGCCGCATCGGTATTGTCAGCACTATGGCATTTCTCCGCAAAGGTCAGTTGGATGACACATACGCCATCTGCGATATTTTCCTTTCAAAGCCCGCTATCGGAGAGGTGATCAATGATGCGACATCTACGAGGACGGAAGGCAAGATGCACGATTTGCTCCAAAAGGCCTGCGGATGGCTACTTCGCGAGGCCGGAAAACGCGACCAGGTGCGTCTGGAAGCGTATATTTTGGCAAATAAGGACGTCCTCCCACGCACGATGCTTCGATACGCTATAGAAAAATTCCCACCCGAAAAACGCGAAATTTTGGTGCAGAAGTAGTGGCACTAGTACTGCACCACTTTTTGTAAAAAACAGATGAATTATGAAACACTCTTTCAAACTTATCCCGCTCATTCTCATTGTTGGAATGTTTGCCTTTTCGCACCAGGCGTCTGCACGTCAGTATAAGGTCAATATCAGAGGTGCGGTAGGCAATCTTGTCGGCATCGTACACGTTCCGGATGCGGTCAAGGTGGACTCGGTCGTGGCGGAAAGGATCTACACTGCACCGGGCGAAACTTGTCCGGTGGCGATTCTGTGCCACGGTCTGACTGGCAGCAAGAACAGCAAACTCATAGCAGCTGTTGCGGACAGTCTCGAGCACGTCGGCATTGCGGCGGTTCGCTTCGACTACAACGCCCACGGCGAGAGCGAAGGCGACTTCAGCAAAATGACTGTGGTCAATGAAGTTGAGGACACATACGAGATATTCAAGTATGTCAAGTCGCTGCCGTTTACAGGCAAAATCGCCCTTCTGGGACACTCACAGGGTGGTTTGGTCTGCGGTCTTTTTGCCTCTTGGGTAACAGCGGACCTGGAGTGCCTCGTGTTGATGGCCCCGGGTGCCGTCATTCTCGATGGCTCCCGCAGCGGCAATTTCCTGGGCGAGTCTTTCGACCCGGCCAATCCTCCGGCAATCATCAATTTCTGGAAAAAGGACTTCGGCATTGCATATATCAAGACCGCTCAGAACCTGCCAATATGGGAAGAGGCGGCCAAATTTACGAAACCGACGCTGCTCGTCCACGCTTATGACGACAAGACTGTACCATATTTCTATTCTGAGAAGTATCTCGAGGTGATGCCGAATGCAGAACTCATTTCACTGGAGGATAATGACCATAGTTTCCGCAAGGATCGTCCGGCCGCGGTTCTCCCTACGGTTGCTTTTCTCCAAAAATATTTAAATTAAAATAATTCAAATTTGAGTAACACTCAATTATATTATTTCATACCTTCGCCGAAAATAAAAAACATCAATAACTATGAGCACTAAGTATTCAGGTACCCAGACTGAAAAGAATCTGGAAACAGCATTTGCCGGCGAAAGTCAGGCACGCAACAAGTACACATATTTCGCATCCAAGGCAAAGAAGGACGGCTTCGAGCAGATCGCAGCCCTTTTCCTCGAGACTGCTGACAACGAGAAGGAGCACGCAAAGCTCTGGTTCAAGGAGCTCAACGGCATCGGCAGCACCACTGAGAACCTCGCAGCAGCCGCTGCAGGCGAGAACTACGAGTGGACTGATATGTACGCAGAGTTCGCAAAGACCGCTGATGAGGAAGGTTTCCCTGAGCTTGCAGAGAAGTTCCGCGGCGTTGCAGCCATCGAAAAGCGCCACGAGGAGCGTTATCGCGCCCTTCTTAAGAACATCGAGACCGCACAGGTATTCGAAAAATCAGAGGTCAAGGTGTGGGAGTGCCGCAACTGCGGTCACATCGTAGTCGGTACCAAGGCTCCTGAGAAATGCCCAGTCTGCGCACATCCTCAGGCTTATTTCGAGGTGCACAAGACCAACTTTTAGCGAAAAAGTGGTGCAGAACTAGTGGCACTACTTCTGCGCCAACAACTGAGCAAGGCGCTCTACAGTTCGATCACAGGGCTGTAGAGCGCTTCGCCTTTTTTGCCGTAGCAGTTTACGGGACGGATGGCGAAGCGTACTGGGCGTAGTTCGCAGAAATCCTTCTTGGAATTGTGGTAAGCCTCGCGGTCGCGCAGTTCGAAATCGGCGAATACGCAGGTGACTTCGGCCTTGTCATTGGCTGCGCTCAGGTGGTAGCCCTTCGACATCACGCGCTTGGTGCAAATCGTCTTTGCGGTGTCGACGTCCAGAATCTCTGCGCAGACCTCATAGTCGAAGGCCTGTGGCTCTAAGGCGGTAGGGAAGTGGACGGTAAACTGGTGGCGAGGCACTCCATATCGGTCGCAGCCATCGGCCTCCGTAACCTTGACGGCAGCACTGGCAGCACCGAACTGCGGCGCCACGCTTTCAGCATCTCTCGCCTCAAAAGTCAGCGGACGCTTGCTCAGCGGCAGCGGAATACGCCATTCTCCGAGGCAGGCATCGTAGTGGAAATCGTGTTTCTCGAGCACGATGCAATTGTCGTAAATGGTCATATATTGGCCTTGCTGTCCGTCCTTGAACTGCTCCACAGGCATCTGGGACGGCACTTTTTCCTTGCTGTTGCAGACCATTGTGTTCTCGCGTCCGCCGAATGGGATGATATATCTCAGCGATGCGGTGCCTATGCTCGTAAAAGCTCCCTGCCACAGGGTGCGGTCATCGGTCAGGGACGTATGAGAGTGGCCTGAGAAGGCTATGCAGTTCGGGAAACGGGAGAGGATAGAAGTTGTTGTCCCGTCGTCCTGACCCCACGCCCAAGGTGCCGAACAGGTATCTTTCGGATGCGTATGCTGTATGTAGAAGAAGGGTTTGTCGCCTCCCACTCCGGCCGTGGCCATAAACTCTGCCAGACCAGGTATGTTTTCTTTATTGTAGTAATGTGCACCAATGAAAGTGAAGCCGCAGACTTCCTTTTTCCATATAGGCGAATATGGCTCGTGGAAGGCGCGCTCCCACGATTCCTCTATGTGATTGATTATGAACTGATCGTGTGGAATGCCGAGATTTACCACTCGCTTGTTGTCGACTGCGGTCAGGTCGTGGTTGCCGGTAACGAATAGTTTTGCGACCGGTTTGCCGTCTGCGCCGAGTCCGTCCGAACCACCGTTTATCGAAGGGAAAACCCTGTTCCAGGCGTCCTGGACGTAGGATAACTGATCGTCCGTGCCCCAGTCTGCCATATCGCCCGCCACGATGACGCCGTCGACGCCACGGTCGCGGAACCATCTGAGGGCCTTTTCGAACCAGTCGGTGCTCTCCTTTTCAATGATATGTATGTCGCTCAGCACGCCGATTCGCGCACGTACCTTGCCCTTAGGCTTCAGTTCCTTGCGTGCCTTGGTGGCAGATTCGTTGGATTTTGCCGCCGCCAGCTGGGTGCCGACCACGGCCGCAGCACCGATTGCGGTGCCGATCTTGAGGAAGTTTCGTCTGTCCATTTGGTGCAGTACTAGTGGCACTACTTCTGCGCCACTTTGTCCATCACCGGCCTGACTAGCGCACTGAGGTAGCCATAAGTGTTGCCTGCTCCCATACTGCCGGAAAGCACGTACATCTGTGTACCATTGTAGGTCGGATTGCTCGACTTGTCGGAGGTCCATCCGTAGTAGTTCTCTTTGCTGTTTCCACCGTAACCTGGGAAGAACAGGACTCCCTTTGTAGTCCAGACTACTCTGCCGATCTGTCCATTGTACGTAACGACTTCAATTGAAGCATTCCTGAGTTCGTATGCTTCCTGCTGAGTTGGCAGCCTCCAGCCATTGCCGATGAGGGTAACGGCCTGGTCATATTCTCCGGAAAGCCCGTCAATCTCGTCGTACTTCGAATTGGTCGTCTTGTTGGCACTGTCCCAGAATATCCAAGCATCCTGCTTTTTTACTTGTTCGTCAAATGTCTGTATATCTCCCCATAAGAAGAACTTACCTAACTTTCCGACGCTCTCAGCTCCCAGATCTATCGCTGACCAATACACGCTCAGGCCGAGGTCCACGGCGTATTTGTCGAATTCGCAGGTCTGGTCTTTCTCTGGAATTGCGCTGGTTTGCTTCTCAATATAGGCTGTTGCTTCCTCTACTGTTGCGTCTCCTTTAATGACGTCTTTGGCGATTTTTTCCGTGCAGCTGCTGATTACTGGAATGATGATGGCTGCGATGAGCAGTGTTTTTTTCATTGGTTTTCTGATTTGATTTGCGTAAAGGTACAATCTAATCAGTCTTTTTCCAAATCTATCATTCGCCTATCGATACCTTGGTGGAGCCTCCCGCAGGCAGCACGAGGTATGCACGATAAGGATAGCAATGGCTGCTGGAAGTCGTTTTCAACAGGGCAGTTCCGTCGGCGTTGAGCTTGTATCGGCCTTCGCCGGTGGTCACTGTGCTGAACGTTCCATAGATTCCGGCTTTACCGCCGTCAGGGTTGACCACTGTGCTCTTGAGAACGCTGGTGTTGACTTCGATAGTCCAGTCCTTGTTTTCGCTCTCCGCGTCCAACTGGATGAAGCAAGGCACGCCCGCAGGCACTGTCTTCACCTCCTCGAGCTTCACTTTGGTGGTGTTGCCTTCCACTGTGCAGCTGTTGTAGATCATCAGTTTGCAGCCGCTGCCAGGCAGCATCGACGGCTCGAGACCGAACGGCAGACATACGGAAATCATACCTTTCATATACTTCGCGGCACGGGTATAGCGAATATGCGTCGCACCCTCGAGGCTCGGTATAGCGTCGGCCTCGTCGTCAAGGATAATATATGATACGGGGCTATGGGAATTTAATTGTTCTGAATGAACCAATTGCTGGTGTCTCCCTCCTTGACGCTCTCAACGGAGTTCGGTGAAGTGCAGAGCATAGCATTGCTCTCGGTCTCGAGAACCTGCATCCACGGGCTCTCGTAGCCCTTTTCCAGGGCTTTCACAGCTGTCGTTTTCATCTTATTCGTGTATGTGTGGTGTATCAATCTACAAACAAAAAAGTCGTCTGTCGGGCCCGTCAAGGGTGCACACAGACAACTTCAATTTTCGTTGGTTCTGCGAAGGTAGGAATTCCATTTGGTAAATGCAAGAGTGGTGCAGAAGTAGTGCCACTAGTACTGCACCACTTTTTGTTGCATTTCAGTCCTAAATGCAGTAACTTTACCCTTTGAAACCCCGAATATGGCATCAATCACCAGCATCATCTTCGACTTTGACGGCACTCTCGCAGACACCGCCACGGAGATAGTCGCCACTATGACCAGCACCTTTCAGGCGATGGGAAAACCCGTGCCGGCCGAGGCTGATATGAGGCGCACAATCGGGATGAAACTTCTCTTCGCGCTCAAGCAGTTGGGAGGTCTTTCTGACGAAGAGTCAATCGCAGCAACGGAGTACTATAAAAAGGTCTTTCTGGAGAGGGGAGTGAACCGCGTTTCCCTCTTTCCTGGCGTTGCTGAAACTCTTGCGATTCTTAAGGCTGAGGGCATCAGAATGGCTATTGCAACCTCACGAAATGCCCCTTCGCTGGAAACAATCATTGCTAACAACGGAGTGTCTGACTGCTTCGAAACCTACGTCACCAACAGCGATCATCTGGCCCCCAAGCCGGAGCCCGAAATGGTGCTCACCCTGCTTGACAGAATGGGCGTTTCGGCAGATGAAACATTAGTTGTCGGCGACACCACTTACGATATAGAAATGGGGAACAGGGCAGGGTGCCGAACCTGCGCTGTGACCTATGGCAACCACGACCGAGCGACGCTTGCTACGGCAGGCCCGACTTTCACCTTGGACGACTTCCGGGACTTGGTGAAGTTGGCGCAGAAGTAGTGGCACTAGTTATGCACCAAAAAGTAACCCAATATGAACTTTCTCGAAGAAAAAATCCTTGCTGACGGAGTGATCAAAGCCGGCAACATCCTCAAGGTTGACAATTTCCTCAACCATCAGATCGACATCGACATTATGAGGCAGGTGGCCTATGAGTTCAAGCGCCGCTTCCGTGGGGAGCAGGTGACCAAGATCCTGACCATCGAGGCCAGCGGCATTGCCATCGCGACTATGCTTGCGGACCTCTACGACGTGCCTGTGGTATTCGCCAAGAAGGGGGAGACCGCCAACAGCACCGACGACAAGTATGTGTCCCAGGCCTATTCCTTCACTCACAAGAGGATGAACAACGTATTTGTGTCAAAACCATATCTCAATGCGGGCGAGAAGGTCCTCATCGTGGACGATTTCCTCGCTGACGGTCAGGCAATGCTCGCGCTCACGGACATCGTGAAGCAGGCCGGCGCAGAGGTCGTGGGCCTTGGCGTGGCCATCGAGAAGGGACAGCAGAAGGGCGGCTCGCTCCTGCGCGAGGCCGGCTATCATCTCGAGTCTATCGCCATAATCGACGATATGGACAGTGATTCACAGACTATTAATTTCAGATAATATGCAGAAAACCAGCATCTATGAGCTTGACGGAAGAGTTCCTGTAGCTCAGGCCATCCCATTCGGCCTCCAGCACGTGCTTGCAATGTTTGTGAGCAACATCACCCCTATCATCATCCTCGCCGGCATAGTCGGCGTCGATTCTGCGCTCCAGGGTGCACTCATCCAGAACTGTATGATCATCGCCGGCATCGGCACCCTCATCCAGCTCTTCCCGATCTGGAGGGTAGGCGCCAAACTGCCTATCGTGATGGGCATCAGCTTCACTTTCCTTTCGCTGGCTATCTTCATCGGTACAACCTACGGAATGGGCACTCTGATGGGTGCCGTGATCATAGGCGGCGTCGTTGAGGGCGTACTTGGTTTCTTCGTGAAATATTGGATCAAGTTCGTACCGCCTATCGTGACTGCCACCGTTGTGACTGCAATCGGATTCTCCCTCCTTCCAGTGGGCGCAAACAGCTTTGCAGGCGGTGTAGGCGCGGCTGATTTCGGTGCTGCACACAACTGGATCGTGGGTTCAGTGACCTTGCTTGCCTGCCTTCTTTGCCAGGTTTTCGGACGCGGTTTCCTCCGTTCTCTCTCCGTCCTCGTGGGCCTCGTAGTGGGTTACATCCTTTCCCTCTGTATGGGTATGGTGGACTTCAGTGCCCTCCACGGAGTGGGTATACTCTCACTGCCTAAGTTCCTGCCTTTCAAGCCTGAGTTCAATCTCGGAGCCATCCTCTCAGTCATCGCCATCTTTCTGGTGAGTGCTACTGAGACCATCGGTGACACCAGTGCCCTCTGTGCCGGCGCCCTCAAACGCCCTGTCACCAACCGTGAACTCGGCGGCAGCCTTGCCTGCGACGGTTTCGTGAGCTCCATCGCCGGCCTCTTCGGCTGTACTCCTATCACTTCATTCAGCCAGAATGTCGGCCTCGCAGCGATGAGCGGCGTCGTAAACCGCTTTGCAATCGCATCAGGTGCCGTCATTATGATACTCGGCGGCGTCTTCCCAGCAGTTGGCGTAGTCCTCACGACCATCCCTCAGGCTGTCCTCGGAGGCTGCACCATTATGATGTTCGGCAGCATCCTCTTCGCTGGCTTCGGAATGATGGCAAAATGCGGCTTCAACAACCGTAATATGGTGATAGTCAGCATTGCACTGAGCATCGGCCTCGGCTTCACGTCAGCATCCCAGATGTTCGATATCTTCCCACAGATCATCAAGACCATCTTCGCTGAGAACTGTGTCGCTGTAGTATTCGTGCTCGCAGTGCTCCTCAATCTCATTCTTCCTAAGGAAAAAGTGGCGCAGAACTAGTGGCACTACTTCTGCACCAAAAAAATAAGTAAATATGGCGAACATTGACAAAAACAGAGCCCTGGAGTACCACGAGGGTACCAGACCAGGCAAAATCGAGGTCAGGCCGACCAAGGCCTACCACACCCAGACGGACCTTTCGCTCGCTTATTCCCCAGGCGTGGCGTATCCTTGTCTTGAGATACAGGAGAGACCGTCCGACGCATACAAGTATACCGACAAGGGCAACCTCGTCGCTGTCATAAGCAACGGTACCGCGGTCCTCGGACTTGGCGATATCGGGGCCCTCAGCGGCAAGCCGGTGATGGAAGGCAAGGGCCTTCTCTTCAAGATATACGGCGGCATCGACGTATTCGACATCGAGGTGGCCGAGAAGGATCCGGAGAAGTTCTGCGAGGCAGTGGAACGCATTGCTCCGACCTTCGGCGGCATCAACCTGGAGGATATCAAGGCTCCTGAGTGCTTCTACATCGAGGAGAGGCTCAAGAAGAACCTCGACATCCCTGTGATGCACGACGACCAGCACGGTACGGCCATCATTTCGGCGGCCGGCCTTATGAATGCCCTCGAGGTCATAGGCAAGAAGATCGACGAGGTCAAGGTGGTCGTAAACGGCGCAGGTGCGGCTGCAATCAGCTGTACCAAACTATATGTGAAGCTCGGCGTGAAGCAGGAGAATGTGGTGATGCTTGACTCAAAGGGCGTCATCTCCGTGGCCCGCACCGACCTCAACGAGCAGAAGAAGGCATTTGCCACTGCCAGGACCGACATACACACCCTCGCGGAGGCAGTCAAGGACGCAGACGTGTTCCTGGGCCTCTCAAAGGGCAATGTCCTCACTCAGGATATGGTCCGCTCAATGGCCAAGGATCCTATCGTATTCGCTCTCGCAAACCCTGTTCCTGAGATCAGTTACGAGGATGCGATGGCCAGCCGCCCGGATGTGCTGATGAGCACCGGCCGCTCCGATTATCCTAACCAGATCAACAACGTCATCGGCTTCCCATACATATTCAGGGGCGCCCTCGACGTTCACGCCACCGCCATCAACGAGGAGATGAAGCTGGCTGCCGCAAAGGCCATCGCCTCCATCGCCAAGATGCCTGTGCCTGACGTCGTCAACGATGTATATAAGGTAAACAAACTCAGCTTCGGCCGCGAATATTTCATACCTAAGCCTATCGACCCAAGGCTCATCACCGAGGTTAGTATGGCTGTCGCAAAGGCGGCTATGGACAGCGGCGTGGCCCGTCATCCTATCACCGACTGGGAGGCATATCGCAAGCATCTGCGTCAGCTCCTCGGCCAGGAGACCAAACTCACCCAGAAGCTCTACGATTCCGCCCGTGCACATCAGCAGAAGGTGGTCTTCGCGGAGGGCATCCATCCGACTATGCTCAAGGCCGCTGTCACGGCCAAGGAGGAGGGACTCTGCCAGCCTATCCTGCTGGGTAACGACGAGATGATCGAGAAACTCGCCAAGAGCCTCGACCTCAGCCTCGATGGCATCGAGATCGTCAATCTGCGTCACGACCGTGAGAGGGAACGCCGCGAAAGGTATGCTGACATCCTTTCCAAGAAGCGTTGCCGCGAGGGGTACACCTTCCAGGAGGCGAACGACAAGATGTTCGAACGCAACTACTTCGGTATGATGATGGTCGAGACAGGGGAGGCAGACGCCTTCATCACAGGTCTCTACACCCGCTACAGCAACACCGTGAAGGTGGCCAAGGAGGTCATCGGAATCCGCGATGGCTTCTCGACTTTTGGCACTATGAACCTTGTCAATACCAAGAAAGGTACGCTCTATCTCGCTGATACTCTGATAAATAACGATCCGGACACGGAGAAGCTCGTGGAACTCACCAAACTTGCCCACGATGCAGTGCGTTTCTTCAACGACGATCCGAACATCGCTCTGATCAGCTACTCCAACTTCGGTAGCGACAACAACCCTGGCTGCGTGAAGGTGCACAATGCAGTGGCCGAACTTCAGGCGAAATATCCGGATATGACCGTGGACGGTGAAATGCAGATCGGCTATGCCCTCAACCGCGAACTCCGCGACTCCAAGTGGCCTTTCAGCAAACTCTGCGGCAAGGATGTGAATACCCTCGTATTCCCTAACCTCACCAGTGCCCGTTCATCCTACAAGCTCCTGCAGTGCCTGGAGCCTGAGACCGAGATCATCGGCCCTGTACAGATGGGTCTGAACAAGCCTATCCACTTTGTGGACTTCGACTGTTCAGTACGTGAAATCGTGAATGTGGCCGCTGTGGCTGCGATCGACGCCTACGCTCACAAGAACTAGCGTCTGTTGAAACTGAATTCTTCGATCACCGTTCCGGCTGCATTGTCGTGGACGGTGATTTTCAGTTTACCCTTGCGTACGCAGCCTTCTATGATGGTAGGGTTGTCCACTGGGCCGCCTCCGACAATCTGAGCCCAGGTCCTTTCGCCCTCGGGTGCGTCGTAGCGGTATTTGTGCTGATGGCCCGTAATGATCAGCTGACAGCCGGCCTCGGCGAGCAGGGGAGTCCAGAGATTCGCACAGGTCCTCTGCCAGGCGGCATAGTCCTTCTTGTAGCGTGGATCGATATCGGCAGGGTAGCAGTCTCCAGGGTTCGCATCCGGTCTCGGATCAAATAACGGAATATGGCAGAATGCCACCAGGAACGGTGCAGAAGCTATTTCCGGCTGCTTCAGGGCGTCGGCCAGCCATACGGCCTGAGCCTCGCGATATGGCTCGCTCGTAAAGATTCCCGCAAAGCGTGGATTGGTATCCAACTTGTCCTCGGCGGTGTCCAGTCCAATCATTGCCACATCTCCCATCCTGACCGCGAAATTGCGTCCCAGGTCCCAGTCGCGTGAAGGTCTCTCTTCCGGCTGACGGAACATCCAGACCTTTTCGAAATGTCGGTTGGCCATACCCCTGGAATCGTGGTTGCCGGGGCAGAGCAGGTACGGTGTCTCCGCTGCGAATCCATCCGATCCCGGAGGCATTATGATGGTCTCCCTGAGCGTGTCGATCACCTCATTCTTGGAGGCCGTATCCCCGTTCCAGATGACGCAGGATGGCTTCAGTTCGGCGAGTTTCGTGCAAAGTCCGGCGAACGGGACGAATTTGGCGTGGGTGTCGTTGATTACGCAGAAATGTGCCTTTGCCTTAGCTCCCGCCGTGGTGAAACTGTATATCTGAGGGTCGCTTTCGCTGCCCGTTATCTCCATATCATAGGCCCCGCCGTAACGTATGCGGTCGGCTCCGATGCGATAGTAGTATTTGGTCGCTTCCTTGAGTCCAGTCAGCCTCACCAGCATCACCTTGTCGTTGATGTCAGTGACTCTGTAGCCTCCGCATTTGACCTTCCTGGCGTCCTTGAGGTCCTTCTTCTCGGAGTATTCCACATATCCGTTCGCCAGGTCGCTGACGGCGAATGCGATGCCTATGCTCGTAGCCGCATAATTCTGCAGCATCGGGGCTGAGATGATGAGTTTCCCGCTGTGGTCCTCTATCTCCTGCGTCGTTTCCGCCTTTGCCAACGCCGGTACTGCCGTCATAGCCGCAAGTGCCGCTGAATGCTTTATGAAGTCTCTTCTGTCCATCTGATATGGGTTTAGCTTTGCTAAGATAAGGTTTTTTTTGCGTAATTGGCTGTGATTGACTATTTTCGCGGCGCAAATTGCAAGTAATATAACACACAATAAAATGATTAAAAACAACATTCACTACGAATCTCCTCTCGCTGAACTGATGGAGATTCGCCCGGAAGGAATCTGCACTGGCAGTAACGGCCTTCCAGACTTCAAAGATGACAGACTCATCGATGATTCTGATGATTACGAATAAAAAGATGCTACTATGAGAAAGATTTCAATCCTTTTCACGGCAGCTCTTGCAGCAATTGCTGTCGTATCCTGTGACAAGAAGGCCAATAAGCCTGAAACCGCTCCGGCAAACTTCACTGAGGTCGAGATTTATGCGGAAGTTGTCACTCCAGACACCAAGACCACCATCACTCCAGGCGAAGACGTCTTCACCTGCTCTTGGGAAGAAGGCGATGTGATTACTTTCGACTATACCGCTCCAGACGGCACTACCGGAAACGTCCAGGCAACCTATTCATCCGGCCGTTTCACCGCAAGTCTCCCTGAGGCAACTGGTGCTTGGAAGTATTCAAATATCTTTGCGCACAGCACTGACAACATACTCTACCTCGGTGGTAGCCGTGTTCAGACAGGCGATGCCATTATGAGCCGCTATGACGGACTGTTCGTTGCTTCTGCAGATGAACCTTCATATACATCAGCCGCTGCCGGTTGTGACGAGTCTGGTAACCCAATCGTTTTCCAGATGACTCGCCCAACTGCTGTGCTCTATTATCATCTTACCAGCGAGAATACCTCTGCCGTGAAGTATGCTATCCTTTCCACTGAGGAAGGTGTAATAGCATCCGAATCCGTAACCATCGAAAACGATGAACTCGTTCTGGCAGAAGGCAAGAGTCTTAATTCCATCCTTCTGACCCCTAGCGAGGTCAATGCCGCTGATGCAACACTCTGGTTCAACGTCATTCCTTGTTCTTACAGCAACCTGAAGCTCACCCTCGTGGATGTGGACGGCAAGGTCGCAACCCTTACCAAGAAGTCTGCAGGCTCCTACGCTGCCGGCAAGCTCTACAAGGCTAGCAAGTCTATCGAATGGGCTGCTCCAGTGGTTCCGGAAGGACTCACTGAGAACTTTTCTTCAAGTAAGGCTACTTCAAATCAATATGACTGCAGCACATATCTCACTACAGCGGCTAACCGCTCAGATTTTGACTATGTCTGGAGCTGCGATAAGGGCTCTGTATTCAAAAATGGAATCAAACTTGGCTCAAGCAGTGCTACAGGATATGTAAGCAATACTTCCATTCTCTCCAATGTGAATGCTGATGTAGAATTCACGGTTTACGTATATGCAGCTGCTTGGAATACGGATATCAACACATTGGACGTAACATACAACGGAGAGAAAAAGAGTGCAACTCCGGCAAACCCGGCAATCACTTCTACCTCGGATGTTTACAGTCCAGCAGACTTTGTATTTGCAAACTCATTCACATTCACGAAGGTCGCAGGTGTTGACGAACTCAAGATCGCTTCAAGTGCAAAACGAATCATCATCGACAAGGTAATTGTTGCATACACCCAGACAGAGAAAGAGGCTCAGACCCTTTCATTCCCTCAGGCAGCTTACAGTGCCAGGATGGGCGAAAGCTTCACCGCTCCTGTTCTCTCCGGTGCACAGACTGCTGTTACTTACTCTTCAAGCAACACCGCCGCTGCAACTGTTGACGCATCAACTGGCGCAATCACTTTGGTCGCTCCTGGCACCACCACTATCACTGCAACTGCCGCAGAAACTGCTGCATATCGCGCTGGTTCTGCGTCATACACACTTACAGTTGTAGCGGGCGTAGTCAGTCTGCCATATTCTGAAGCATTCTCAACAGGCCTTGGAAACTGTACAATTGAGAATGTGACCCTGCCTTCAGCTCTTTCCTATGTTTGGAAGCTCGATTCAACTAACAAGTGTATGAAGGCTTCTGCTTATGTCAGCTCGACGAACTATGAGGCCAACAGCCAGATCGTCACCCCAACACTTGACCTCACATCTGTTTCCGGTGCAGTTCTCACTTTTGACGTTGCTTCGAGGTATGGCGACAAGACCAAGTATGGTGAGGTGTTCTATGTGAACGTGTATGATGGAACAAATTGGACAAAGCATAGTGTGTCTAATTTCTCAGATGGTACTTCTTGGACCTTCCTGTCCAATAGCATCGACCTTACTTCATACTGCGGCAAGCAGATCAAGATTGCACTTGTGTACAACTCAGTAGGTCAGACCTCTGCCCCTACCCTCGAAGTCAAGAACCTCAGTGTAATGTCCGGCAGCACCGAGCTTACCGCTGAGGACCAGACAATTGCGTATGGATCAACCTCCAAGTCGATTATCTACACCACTAACTCTACTGGCGCAGTAACTTACAGCAGCTCCAATACGAAGGTGGTTACTGTTGCCAGCGACGGTAAGATTACCACGACTGGCGTAGGTGAGGCAACTGTTACCGTGAAGGTTGCTGCAACTGACACAAATCCAGCTGCATCCGCAACTTGTAAGATCACCGTCACCAAGGGCTACAACCCTGCAAGCTTCGCTGTTTACAATGTGCACATCTATGAGAGTGGCCAGTTCCAGGCTGACTGTGCACTCGGCGTTACCGGCGAGTCATTCACCGGTCAGACCCTCGCAGGCGCAAGCAACTATCGTTCGGACTGTGAGTTCTTCACCGTTGCAACTGATGGTACCGTCTCAGGCTTCAAGAGCATAGGTTCCGCACAGACCGAGACCGGCACCATCACCGCTGACCTTGCTGAGACTGAGCTGTATGAGGCTAGGACCGTATCTTACATAGTTACCATCCACTACTTCAAGTTTGACCTCGGCATCGATCCTAAGACTGTTGCATTCCACGCCCCAGGTGGCACCGCTGATGTCAGCCTCGCTTGGACTAACTTCCACGCCAATAACAGGGTGGAGCCTACTGTCACCTACAGCTCAACCGTTCCTTCCGGTCTTACCTGCACGTTCAGCGACAACTACGAGACTATGACGATCACCTGTCCTGAACTCGACGGTTCCGAGTGGAGCACCACCGTGACTGTAACTGTAACCGGCCGCGACATCGTTATGGGCACCACCAGAGGCACTGCTTCCGCTACCTTCACGCTTAGTCAGGATAACAAGAGCAACCGCGTGCTGAAGACTTATACGATGGAGTTTGTTCCAGACAATATGGAAAGTACTAATTCTTACCAAAACAATTGGACTGCTACCAGTGGTACATTCAGCCTGAATATGACCAACTGGAATAATTATAGCAACGCTTGGAACTTTGTAAAAGCTGGAAGCAAGAATTATGCTTTAGTTGGTGCGATTACGACGGCCTCTCCTATTGCGGAAGATATTGAGAGGGTGATAGTTTCAATCGCAGGTATTACTTCTTCTAACGTGAACTCTATCAAACTTTACGTTGCTTCTGATGAAAGTTTTACAACAAATGTTCAGACGATAAGTGTAGATGTTCCTTCCCAATCAGGTGATGTGACATTTAATATTCCAAATCCAGCTTTGAATAGTTATTATAAGTTGGAATTTGATTGCAAGAAGTCGTCAAATGGAGTTGTCTGGGTTTCCAAGGTAATCTTCACTAACGAGGAATAACCCGTCCGCTTCGAGAAAAAATGGCGCAGAACTAGTGGCACTAGTTCTGCGCCATTTTTCGTATCTTTGCGTTATGGACTGGCAGACGGCTTTGAGCATATTCGCGCTGTGTATCGGGGCGAGTTTCGTATTCAGGATGACGGGTTTCGGATTCGGGATCTTCATTATGACGGTGCTGCCGTATCTGATGCCATCCTATGGCGAGGCGACGGCCCTGAGCGGACTGCTGGCGTTGTCGATGTCGGTTGCCGTGAGCATACGGATGCGCAAATTCGTCAGCTGGAAGCGGCTGTGGCCTATGCTGCTCACCTTTGCGGTGACTTCAGCACTATGTATCTGCCTGCTCAAGCGTATGGACGATGTGCTGCTGCGACGCATCCTGGGAGTGATGCTCATTCTGGTGGCCATCTACTTCGCATTCTTCAGTACCCGCATTCGCCTGAGGCAGAATATGCCAACTCAGGTCGGGGCTGGTGCCATAAGCGGCCTGATGGGCGGATTCTTCGGGATGCAGGGACCGCCGGCGGTGCTTTACTTCGTGACTTCTGAGCCCGACAAGGACCATTATCTCGCAATGATTCAGGTCTATCTCTGTCTGGGCAACGTCATAATGACTCTGGTTCGCGCCAAGAACGGATTCGTGACCCGCACCGTCGGCCTCGACTACCTATATGGCATAGTCGGCGTCGCGATCGGCGGCAGCCTCGGACGTCTGGCCTTCAACCATCTGCCGAACCGCATATTCAAATACGTCGTATATGGATATATAGGTATAAGTGGACTGATTATTCTAATTACTGCATAAATGAAGAAACTTTCAATCATTCTTGCGGCACTGGCAGCAGTGGCCTGCAACAATAACCTTCCTGTGGACGAAGAACTGCAGGCCTACAGATGGTCCGTACAGTTCGAAGCATCTGACGAACCTGGCAAGGTCATCAATGCCGACATCGACGACTTTGCTTTCGAGAAGCTCGGAAGGGGAGAATTCAAGTACACCAACGAAGACGCCACCGTCGTCATCAGATGGAAGGGCGTGCGCAATGGAATGGAAGTCACTCCGACCGTCACCAATACCAAGGAAGGCTGCTTCGTCAGGTCGATCATAGGTCCGCTCGTTCCTATTGACAAGAAGATTGAAGACTATAACATCCTGATACCTAACGGTTTCGGTGAAATATTTACTCAGACCCCAAAGGCCGAACCCGAGTTCACCAAGGCCAATTACACAAAGGCGATGTTCTGGAAGGACAAAGGCAAATACTTCGAAATATGCGATGCCTCCAGCGTGCCGTCCACCCCTTGCAGGAAGATGACTATGCAGTGGCTCGCCTTTGCGGGGGCTCAGGATGGACTCTACATCGCCACCCACGATCCGGACTTCACATTCAAGCAGTACAACGTCCGCTACTATCCTGGCGAAGACCTCTGCAGATTCGGCCTCAGGTCCTTCCACATCCTCTTTACCGGGGAAAGCTGGACCTATCCGACCGCTTCTTTCATCGCATATAAAGGCGACTGGCACAAGGCAGCGGACATCTATCGCGAGTGGTTCAATTCGGTGAAGAAGACTCCCGCTGCTCCGACTTGGCTCAAAAAGTCCACAGGTTGGCTCCTGGCCATACTCAAGCAGCAGAATGACGAAATCATCTGGCCATACGGCGACCTTTCCGGCACTCTGGCGGATGTGGCTGAGGCGCGCGGACTCGACATTGTAGGCCTCTATGGCTGGACCGTGGGAGGCCACGATCGCTTCTATCCGGAATACGATATCTGCGACAAGATGGGAGGCGAAGAGAATCTGCGCAAGTCCCTCAAGGAGATACGCGACCGCGGAATGCGTTCAGTCATATATGTGAACGGGCAGCTTCTGGACCAGAACGGCACAAAGTATTGGGCTGACACAGGACGCTTTGTCACGACCACCAAGGCAGACGGCAGCCTCGCATACGAGACCTGGCACAAATACTATGACGCTCCTGCACGTACCCACGGCCTGGTATGCCACAGTTGCGATGTATGGCGTCAGCGTATGCTCCGTCTCGCAATGATGGCTGAGGACCTCGGGGCCGACGGCATCATCTTCGACCAGCTCGGCAACAGGGTGCCTATGTTCTGCTACAATCCGAACCACGGCCACGCAGTCC
The DNA here is from genome assembly GCA_002314885.1 of Bacteroidales bacterium UBA1745. Taxonomy (GTDB): domain Bacteria; phylum Bacteroidota; class Bacteroidia; order Bacteroidales; family UBA932; genus Cryptobacteroides. Next base: position 35,986 of record DCHT01000017.1, read on the forward strand.
CTGCAATCGTCTATGAGCAGGACCGTCAGTCCAACCTCGAATATGTTCAGACCGAGATGACGAAGATCAACCCTGAGTTCATCGTGATGACAGAGGGTACTGACGACGCCGAAATGACTGCTATAGATATGTTCCACGGCTGTACCTACGGGGTCTATGACCCGAATCCTGCTGAGACTGCAAGCCTTGTGGACAAGGACCTGCTGCCTTGTCACGCCTTCCCTCAAATGCTGAAATACACCCTCCCTCAGATAGAATGCACGGTGCGCCATCCTAGTCCTGTCAGCAGCCGCAACCTGCTCAATTACGGCACCATCTTCGGCTTCAAGCACGAGATTGAAACCAGGTATGCCGCTGACCGCAGATATCTGCTCGAGGACCATATCCCGGTGGTGGAAGATTATGGCAACGTCACGACCAAGCCTGACCTCAATCTCGTGATCAACGAGGATCCGGTGGCTATGCGAATCTACTCGAAGCAGGTGCTCGGTCTCCGCGTGAAGTACAGCGAGGCGCTCCTGGAAGGCACTTTCAAGGACAATGTCGGCATTGCTCTCGAGTCTGACGGACCTGTCCTTGCCAAAGTATTCGAGGCAAAGGACAAGTCATACAGTGCTGTAGTGCTCTGGAACACATCTGCGGATGCTCCAGCCTCTTATTCTCTGACCCTCAACGGCCGCAAGCCAAGCTTTGTCGACACACCAGAAGGAGGGCCTGAGACTTCTATGATTCAGCCTCAGGCCCTCCTGGTCGCTATTTTCAAATAGACTTTTACTCAGTCTTAGGAAGCTGTGCGAAGTATGACTCGAGCTCCTCTTCGGTAGGGAGTCCGTCGGTCATAGTCTTGTCGTTGTACTGGCCGTAAGCCACGAGGTCGAAGTAACCTGTACCTGAGAGGTTGAAGATGATGGTCTTCTCCTCGCCGGTCTCCTTGCACTTGAGAGCCTCGTCGATGGCAATCTTGATTGCGTGGCTTGACTCAGGAGCAGGGAGGATACCCTCTGCGCGAGCGAAGGTCACAGCAGCCTTGAACACCTCGGTCTGCTCAACTGCGCGGCACTCGAAAACGCCGTCGTGATAGAGCTGGGAGAGGATGGTGGACATACCGTGGAAGCGGAGACCGCCTGCGTGGTTTGCAGAAGGGATGAACTGGCTTCCGAGGGTGTACATCTTTGCGAGAGGGCAGATACGGCCTGTGTCGCAGAAGTCGTATGCGAACTTACCCTTGGTGAAAGAAGGGCAGGATGCAGGCTCAGCAGCGATGATCTTGTAGTTGGCCTCACCACGGAGCATCTCACCGATGAATGGGGTAGCGAAACCGCCGAGGTTTGATCCGCCACCGGTGCAGCCGATGAGGATGTCCGGCTTGATGCCGTACTTCTGGCAGGCCTTCTGAACCTCGAGGCCGATCACGGTCTGGTGGAGGAGCACCTGGTTGAGCACTGAACCGAGCTCATAGCGGTAGCCTTCGTTGGTTACGGCAGCCTCTACGGCCTCTGAGATGGCGCAGCCGAGGGAACCGGTGGTGCCTGGGTGCTCGGCGAGGATGCGGCGTCCTACCTCTGTGGTGTCGCTAGGAGATGGGGTCACGGTCGCACCGTAGGTACGCATAACTTCGCGGCGGAAAGGCTTCTGCTCGTAGGAGCACTTTACCATATATACCTTGCAGTCGAGTCCGAAATACTGGCAAGCCATAGAAAGAGCGGTGCCCCACTGGCCGGCGCCTGTCTCGGTAGTCACGCCCTTGAGACCCTGCTTCTTTGCGTAGTAAACCTGCGCGATTGCGGAGTTGAGCTTGTGGCTGCCTGAAGTGTTGTTGCCCTCGAATTTGTAGTAGATCTTGGCTGGGGTGCCGAGAGCCTTCTCGAGGAATTCAGCGTGAACGAGCGGTGAAGGACGGTACATCTTGTAGAAGTTGAGCACCTCTTCAGGGATGTCGATGTACTTGGTGTCGTCATCGAGCTCCTGCTTTACGAGTTCCTTGCAGAAAATCGGTTCGAGTTCCTCTGCCTTGAGCGGCTGGAGAGTACCTGGGTTGAGGAGCGGTGCAGGCTTTACCTTCATATCCGCACGTACGTTGTACCACTGGGTAGGGATTTCATTCTCTTCCAGATAAATCTTGTAAGGAATCTTCTTTTCTTCCATAGCTTTTAAAAAATTAAGTTGTTTATATGAATTTGTTGTGTTTTGTTTCAAAAAAAAAGAATGGAGCTTAGTCGTATCCCGGCTGAGCTCCATCTGTATCTTCTTATACATACGGCTTTGAAACCTCTTACGACTACTTAAGTTGTAACAGGCGCCACCACCAATATGCGTTGAATGTCATCATTTCGTTTACAAAGTTTGCGAATTGAAACGGTAAATGCAAGTCCTTTGAGAAAAATTTTTTACATTCGTGCTGATTATATATAGATATATAAAAAATATGGCAGAGATATCCAGGAGATTGTTTTTGAAGGAAGGCAT
>DCHT01000017.1:38564-47633 GCA_002314885.1 Bacteroidales bacterium UBA1745
GGCCCTGCCGGCTTCATCGCGGCCATATCAGCGGCCCGTCAGGGCGCAAAGGTTGCGATCATAGAGAAATACGGCTTCCTCGGCGGTATGGCGACTATGGGCTATGTGGCCCCTCTGAGCGTATTCGCCCTCAAGAACGAACTCGTCATAGGCGGTATTCCTTGGGAATTCGTAAAGAGGCTCGAGTCTATGGGAGGAGCCTTCATCGAGTGGCCGAAGGCGAATATCGACTTCGATGTCGAACTCTACAAACTCTGCTGCCAGAGGATGGTCCTCGAAGCCGGCGTGAAGATGTATATGCATTCTTCCCTCATCGGCTGCGAGATGGAAGGCAAGACAGTCAGGAGCGTGGTGATTGAGAACAAAAACGGTCTGGAAACCCTCTCCGGCAAAGTTTTCATTGATTGCACCGGAGACGGAGACCTCGCCTGGATGGCCGGCGTCCCTATGCAGGAGAATCCTGACGGGGAAGTGCAGCCTTGTTCCTTCTGCTTCATCCTCGCCGACGTGGACACAGAGAGCGATCTGCTCAACAAGTGTATGTACCACAACGGCATCAACGGCCCTAGCCAGTGCAAGCCTGTACGCGAGAAGCTGCTCGCGCTCAAAGAAGCCGGCGCTCCTATCCCTGACTTCGGCGGACCTTGGTTCAACAATGTCCTCCACAAGGGTTGCGTGGCCGTGAACATCACCCGCCGCGCCGCTGATTCCACCGACAACCGCAACTTCACCGACACTGAGTGCCAGCTGCGCGAGGATATCTTCACCTTCACCCAGTTGCTGAAGGAGAACTTCCCTGAATTCAAGAATTGCTATGTGGCCTCCACGGCTCCTCAGGCAGGCATACGCGAGTCCCGCCGCATCCTTGGCGTGCATACCGTCACTGCAGACGAGTACGTGAACGCATATCACTACGAGGACAGCATCAGCCGCGGTATACATCCTATCGACCTTCACGCGTCCAAGGGCTCCGGCCAGTTCCGCATAGACCTGGATCAGCCTGCATACGTGCCATACCGAGCCCTGATAGCTCCGGATTATCCAAACCTGCTCTGCGCCGGAAGGTGCATTTCCACCGACCGCCAGGCCCTGGCTTCCCTGCGTGTGCAGGCCAGCTGTATGGGTACGGGACAGGCCGCCGGCGTCGCTGCAGCACAGAGCGTCGCAGCCGGATGCTCAGTCCAGAACATTGATACTCAGGCCCTTGTTGAAGAACTGAAGAATCTCGGAACTATACTTTGATGTTAGGGGAATTCAATCTGATCGACGAAATCAAGAAGCGCTTCCCGACCCCTGATGGGGTGACGGGAATTGGCGACGATTGCGCCATACTTCCACAGCATTCGGACCGTGAGACGCTCGTCTCTACGGATATGCTGATGGAGGGTGTGCACTTCCTGATGGACGATGTTTCCCCATACGACTTGGGTTGGAAATCAGCTGCTGTCAACGTCAGTGACATAGCCGGAATGGGAGGACGACCTGAGGGTTGCTTCCTTTCCTTTGCTCTGCCTAAGACTTTGAATGATAATTGGTTGCTGCAGTTCATTGACGGCTTCAAGGCCCTCTGCGACCGCTTTGCCTGTCCTCTGCTGGGAGGCGATACTACTTCCTCGCTCGACCGACTTTGCATAAGTGTGACCGTGCTGGGTTCGTCAGTGAAACAACTGCCTGGTCAGGCTTGGACTCCAGGCTCAGCAAGGAGGCGCTCCGACGCCCGCAGCGGGGACCTTATCTGTGTCACCGGCAACCTCGGCGATTCCGCTGCCGGCCTGAAGGCCGTGCTTGACAGTGCTGGCAATTCCAGTGCCTCTAACTGTCCGTCCTCCTCTGCTGCCGCGATTCTCCGCGAACGCCACTATCGCCCTATTCCTCAGGTTGAGGCCGGGCTTGTATTGTCCGCAACTCCTGAAGTGCACGCAATGATGGACATATCCGACGGCATCGGTTCAGACCTCAGGCACATTCTCAAGGCTTCTGAAGTCAGTGCCGAAGTCGATGTCAATTCCATACCGCTCTCAAAGGAACTTATTCAGTTCTGCTCAGAACAGTCCACCGATGATTGCGACCCGCTGACCTTCGCTCTCGACGGGGGAGAGGACTATCAGCTGCTGTTTACGGCTACTCCGGCTGCAGTTGAGGCGCTTAAGGCAAAGGGGCTGCGCTTTTATGTAATAGGTCGCATTACTGGTGCCAGCTCTGCTTGCCAACTCACCTGGCTCAATACTGACCGCGACTTTCACGGCTTCACTCATTTCTGATTAAATTTACACACCACATATACCCAAACCTATGCTTTGTCAAGACAAATTCCTCGAACTCTACCGCAAGTCGCCCGAAGGCCTCGCGTTCTGCCCGTACAGGGTCTGCCCGATCGGCGCCCATTCAGACCACAACCTCGGCAAGATCACCGGCTTTGCCATAGACAAGGGCATCCATATCGCATATTCGCCTAAGCAGAACGGCGTCGTCGAACTCTGTTCCCTCCAGTTTGAAAAGCGTGCGCAGTGGCACATACTGCAGGTTCCTGCCAAAAAGCAGGGCGACTGGGCTGACTATCTCCGCGGCGTGACTATGCTGCTTGGAGAGCGATATCCGCTCAAGAAGGGCCTCAGCGGCGTCATCGAGGGCAGTCTGCCAATCGGTGGACTCAGTTCCTCCGCAGCTGTGGCGCTGTCCTTCCTGCAGGCTCTCTGCGACGTGAACAGCCTCGAACTCGAGCCTTCCGAGATGATTGAGATTTCCGTCCTGACCGAGAATAAATACGTGGGTGTGAACAGCGGCAAGCTCGACCAGAGCTGCGAGGTCTATTCCGCTAAGGACCGTCTCCTCTATCTGGACACCAAGGACGACAACTTCGAGCTCATCGAATTCGGCGGTGGCCAGGAGGTCCTGGATTCAAAATTGGCATTTGGAATCTTCTTCTCCGGTGTGGAGCGTACTCTCGCCGGCAGTAAATTCAATATGCGCGTGGATGAGGCTCGCAGTGCGGCATACGCCCTCAAGGCCCTCTCCGGAATGGAATACGGCAAATTCTCCGAGACCAATCTCCGCGAGGTTCCACGTGAGGTTTATGAGCAGTACAAGGCCCAGTTGCCGGAGACTTGGCGCAGGCGTGCCGAACATTGGTACACCGAATTCGACCGTGTTCAGCGTGGTGCGGAGGCTTGGCGTCGCGGCGACCTCGAGGGCTACGGCAAGCTCAGCTTCGAGAGCGGCTGGTCCAGCATCTATAACTGGGAAACAGGTTCTCCTGAGCTCAAGGCCCTTTACGAGATAATGACTCACACGGAGGGCATCTACGGCGGACGTTTCAGCGGGGCTGGCTTCAAGGGCTGCTGTATGGCTCTCATCGATCCTGCATACGCGGAGCAGATAGAGCGCAGTGTGACTGCCGAGTACCTGAAGCAGTTCCCTGAACTTGAAGGCAAATATTCATTCCACCTCTGCCATTCGGCCGAAGGTGTAACTACAATCAAATAGTATATATGAAGTGCATCATCATAGCAGCCGGTTACGCGACCAGACTGTATCCACTGACTGAGAATTTCCCCAAACCGCTGCTCAAAGTGCAGGACAAGCCGATCTTGGACTGGCTCATCGAAGACATCGACGGCAGCGGCCTCGTGGACGAATATATAGTAGTCAGCAACCACAAGTTTGCCCACCATTTCGAGGACTGGGCCCGTCTCAACAACGAATCCGGCCAGGTGTCGAGGATCAGTGTCGTGGACGACGGCACTTCCAGCAACGAAACCCGCCTGGGTGCCGTACGCGACATTCAGCTAGCCATCGACAGCCTGGAGGAAGTGCCTGCTGACGGCCTCCTCGTGATCGCGGGCGACAATGTGCTCGACTTCAGCCTTCAGCTTTTTGTGAATTATGCGGCGCAGAAGAAGACCAGCGCGATTATGCGCTACTTCGAGCCTGACATCGCACGCTGCCGCAAGAGCGGAATCCTCGAGGTGGACGCCTCCGACAAGGTGCTCGGAATGGAAGAGAAACCGGCCGAGCCTAAGAGCAACTGGTGCTGTCCGCCTTTCTACTACTACACCCAGAAGGACGCCCAGCTCGTGGAAAAGGGCATTGCAGACGGCTGCGGAGTCGATGCTCCCGGCAGTTATGTGGCCTGGCTCTGCACCCAGACCGAAGTCCACGCGATGGAAATGCCCGGCAAGCGCTACGACATCGGCAACCTCGCCAGCTACGAACAGGTCCAGCGCGACTACCCAGGAATTTTGGCGCACAAGTAGTGCCACTATTTATGCACCACTTTTTTATGAAACAAATGACACAGTTTAGCAGTAAGACAATAATTGTCACCGGCGCTGCCGGCTTCATCGGCAGCAATCTCGTGATGCGTCTCCTCAGGGAGAATGATGACATCAAGGTCATCGGCATCGACAACCTCAACGAATACTATGACGTCAGGATCAAGCACTGGCGCCTTCAGCAGATAGACTCAATCGTGGCCTCCCGCGGCGGAAAAGTGGCCTGGACGTTTGTGGAAGGCAACATCGCCGACAAGGCTCTCATCGAGAATATCTTCACGGAGCACAAGCCTCAGATCGTCGTGAACCTCGCCGCCCAGGCAGGTGTGCGCTATTCCATCACCAATCCGGACGCCTACATCGAGAGCAACCTCATCGGCTTCTACAACATACTTGAGGCCTGTCGTCACAATGAGGTGGAGCACCTCGTCTATGCCAGCAGTTCCAGCGTCTATGGCTCCAACAAGAAGGTGCCATACAGCACGGACGACAAGGTGGACAATCCTGTCAGCCTCTATGCGGCGACTAAGAAGAGCAACGAACTGATGGCCCACGCCTACAGCAAACTTTACAATATCCCGTCCACCGGCCTCCGTTTCTTCACGGTTTACGGTCCTGCCGGCCGTCCGGATATGGCCTACTTCGGCTTTACCAACAAGCTGCTTGAGGGCAAGACCATCCAGATATTCAACTACGGCAACTGCAAGCGCGATTTCACCTACGTCGACGACATCGTGGAGGGCGTGCTCAGGGTAATGGCCAAGGCTCCAGCCAAGCAGACAGGCGAGGACGGCCTGCCGATTCCGCCTTATAAGGTCTACAACATCGGCAACAACTCGCCTGAGAACCTGCTCGACTTCGTGACCATACTCCAGGAGGAACTCATCGCCGCCGGCGTCCTGCCTGCTGACTACGACTTCGAGGCACACAAGGAACTCGTGCCTATGCAGGCCGGCGACGTGCCTGTGACATACGCGGACACCAGCGCTCTCGAGGCCGACTTCGGCTTCAAGCCTAGCACCAGCCTCCGCGAAGGCCTCAGGAAGTTCGCTCAGTGGTACAAGGAATTCTATCTCTCCTAGGGATGAGACTCAGACTGCTCATATATCTTCTATTTGCGACACTTTCGACGGCAGCGTTCGCCCAAGTTGCGGACACTACGTCTTTGGACGCGGTCCTCGACAAAGCCATTGCCGAGAAGAAGGCTCCTGCCTTCGACGAGAGCATCTACGGCCTGCATCTGGGCGATCTCACCAGCGAGGAGCAGATACGCGCGGCCGTCGGCAGACAGGGCACTTTCAAAGGCAGCAATGTCGTCCGTGGAATGTTGGGCGACACGGGCAATGCCTTGAAATTCAGTAAGATATATTATGGCGGCTACACTTGGCTCGATGCGATATTCGTACTCTCCGACGACGGCCACCTCATCTCTTTGACTCTTCGCAACGACACTTGCAACTGTGCGGATATCCGTTTCGAGGAGGCCGAAAGCTATAAGGCATTGAAGGCGAAATATGACGCGAAATACGGCGATGGCCTCGAGACTTTCGACGGCGAATTCAGCAAGTTCGCCATCAACAACGGCCTCTCCAGCCAGGGTACAGTCTGGGATCTTTCCACCGCCTCCGGCCGCAAGGCAGTCATCGACCTATCCAACCGCAAGGGCCACGGCAATCACCGCAGTTTCGTGCTGGTTCTCACTTTGTAATTTTTTTGAATAATTGAGCAACGTTACGGCTGAATCGTGCATCTATTCAACCGTGTATTTGTGAATGCTCTAATTAATTCAATATGTATACTAGAAAAATTCTTATGATTCTGGCCGCTGCAGCAGTGATGCTTGCGACCGCAAGTTGCGAAAAAGAGCCAAAGGGCGTCGCAACAATGTCTTATCAGTTCCAACCTACCATCACCGGTATGTCCACCGCCAAGATGAACGAGGTCATTGATGTGATCCGCAGCAATATGAAGGCTGTCTCATCTCAGGACAAGGGATGGTATGACAAGGAGAATGACGTTCTCAAATTCTATGATTCAGTAGAGAATCTCAATTCCCACAACACCCTCGTACGCTCTCAGATGATGAAGGCGCGTGAGGTTATCTCCGAGATGGACCTTGGCGCTGGTGCGACTGTGACTGTGAAGGTTACCGTGCTTGAAATCGCATCCAACACTTCATACGAAGTCTGCGAGTTCACCGTCGTCGGCCACTCTTCCGCTGCTGATGATCTCGTAAGTGACATCTGTGGCTTCGGTGTTGGGACAACTCCTCTGTCAAAGATCGCTGAGACCATCGAGATCGAGGACGAAATAACCGTCATCCCTCTTCAGATCAATGGTGAGGAACTTTCCAGCGCTTTTGGCAAGTATTACATTTCCTGCACAGAAAACGATGCTACTGATATCGTTTCTTCGTATGAGGGCTCCGGTAACAATGCCGGTTCACTCGTAATCTATGCAAAGAAGAACGGCAAGGCACATCTTACCCTCTCCCTCGCGGATGAGAATGGTAATGTCCTCAGTACCAAGCACATTGTGGTGAAATGTCACGGCAACTTTGCCATCATCGGCATCCTGGGCGCCCAGACTGTTGCTAACTGCGGTGTATTCCACGACACAGTCAACGGCGGCTACAATTTCGTGGCCACTACTGATGAACTCGTCAACCTCGACAAATGCAAGGGTGACAAGGCCCACACCTATTTCTCAGCTGATTTCCCTGAGACCATAGTAGGTCGCCAGGTGGATCTGAGCAAGGACAGGATAGACAGCGATACCTGGGCTTTCTCCGTGGCATACTGCGTACTCTATATGGTGACTCAGAAGTCCTCCGCTGACATCTCTGACGGAACTCTCAGCTGCTATGTCTACACTGACGGTCTCGTAGAGGTAGAATTGAACTCCAGCAAGCTTACTTTGATGATGTCTTGCTATCCTACGACATATAATCACTATATTTGGGGAACTAAGTAAGTTCCTCAATGTTGATTACTCTGATTATTGCGGCGGCGCTGCCGTCTCTGGTCCTCATAGGCTATGTGTGCTTCAAGGACCGACTGTCTCCGGAACCACCGAAAATGCTGCTCAAGGCGTTTTTCTTCGGTATCCTTTCCACTCTCGTCAGCCTGACTATGTCCGTGCCGGCCAGCCTCTTTGGCCTGTATCCGACCGAGCCTGTCACCGTTGGCGGACACATCGCAGTCGCACTTTTCGGAGCCGCGCTTCCTGAAGAACTGGCCAAGCTGTTTATGCTCTGGCTGGTTCTTCGTCGTAACAAGTACTTCGACGAAAGCTTCGACGGAATCGTCTATGCCGTGTGCGTGGGTATGGGCTTCGCTTTTGCCGAAAACATAGGCTATCTGGCCCAGGCCGGCGAATATTGGGTGAACCTCGGTATCACCAGAGGCCTTATCTCCGTTCCTGGCCACTATGCTTTCGCCGTTGCTATGGGCTTCTATTATTCCTGCTATCATTTCGGCGGCCGCCGACTGCTCAACGGCATCCTGATGATCGCGCTGCCAGTGGCTCTCCACGCCATTTTCGACGCCATTCTGATGGTTTCCAGCGCATCTGAACACGTCGGAATATCCGCAATACTTACACTTATGTTCTTCGTATTCTTCTTCATTATGCAGAGATATGCACAGAAGAGACTGAAGAGATTAACCGGAAGATAAATGAGTTTCAACAGACACGATATTTCACGCAACACCTGCCAGCTTTTCGGCGGACAGGCTAATCTCGGTTACGACTGGTGGTGGCATTCATTCACTGCCCGCGACGCCGAGACAGGGGAGGAGAAGCCTTTCTTCTTCGAGTTTTTCCTTTGCAATCCTGAACTGGCGGCTGAGAGTCCTGTTTTCGGACAGGAGGCGGACCCGTCAGGCCTTCCCGGTGCTATCCGTCCTTCCGGACGTCGTCCGTCCTATCTGATGGTCAAGGCCGGAACTTGGGGCAAGGATGCCACCCAGCTGCATAAATTCCTGCCTTGGGGCGAGATAGAAGTCGATTTCGGCTGTCCGTTCTCGGTCAAGGCTCCGGTTTCCGACAGTCCTGTCTTCGAACTGGATGAGACTCATTCCCGTGGCCGTATCTGCATTTCGGCGGAAGAGGCTGCGGCCCATCCTGAGTGGATGTGCGGCTCCGGCGACTTGGAGTGGGATCTGCAGATAGAGAAAGTCACCGCCTTCAATGTGGGCTATGGCGCCAGCCGTCCTATGAGGTGGCTGCAGGCCTTCGAGATGTTCTGGCACGCCGAGGGTATGAAGAGCCGTTACAGTGGCACGGTTCGCTGGAACGGACGCCTCTACAATGTCAGTCCGGAGACCAGTTATGGCTATGCCGACAAGAACTGGGGCAAAGGCTTCACATCGCCTTGGGTGTGGCTTTCCTCCAACAATCTCACCAGCGAGATCAGTGGCCGCAAGCTCGAGGATTCGGTGTTTGACATAGGCGGCGGACGTCCTAAGGTCTGGTTCGTGGCCCTCAGCCGCAAGCTGCTGTCCGCTTTCTGGTACGAGGGGCGTGGCTACGAGTTCAATTTCTCGAAGTTCTGGACCTGCTGCCGCACCAAGTTCGACTGCCGTGAGACCGAGGATCAGATCATCTGGCACGTGGATCAGCGCACCTGGCGCCACCGTATGGTCACTGACATTACTTGTCAGAAGGCCGATATGCTTCTTGTGAACTATGAGTCGCCGGATGGCTGCAAACGCCACAATCGCCTCTGGAACGGCGGTAACGGCGTCGGCACCGTCGAACTTTACACGGATGGCCGCCTCGTGGACCGCATCCACGC
>DCHT01000017.1:47778-80539 GCA_002314885.1 Bacteroidales bacterium UBA1745
TGAAGGCCGAGAGGCCTGTGCTGACTGACAGCGGTTACAATAACATAGGTAAAATAGACGAGGACGATTATGGAGACCTTTAGATCATACCTGCGCGTCCTCTGTGCCGCCTTTGCCCTTACGGCTCTTTTCGCCTGTTCCAAGGCTGAACTCGACGATCCGGCACCTGCCAGTCTGCCGTCTTATACCATCCACGTGAATGCCGGTACCGTGTCCGACGAGACCAAGTCCGGTTTCGGGCTGCTCGATGGCGGCGGATATGAGTCCTATTGGTCTGGTAATGAGCAGGTTGCGTTTATGTTGAATACGACTGAGGTGGCTTCTACTACAGCCAATGGCAGCGGCAAGTCTACCTCGCTTGACGTCAGTTTTTCTGCTACCGCGACTTCCGGTACCCTCTACGCTTTTGCGCCTTATTACACCGGTTCCTACAAGGATGCGGCCGCTGGCGGCTTTACGACTATCACTGCTGCCAATGCCGCCAAGTACAATGATATCTATCTCTGTATTCCTGCGACCCAGACTCCTCTTGCCAATTCGGTCGACGAGCGAGCACATATTATTGCTGCTCGATATGCCTTTGACGATGGCCTGCCGGAGTATATCGATATGGACTTCGAACACGTGATCGCATACGGTAAGATGACCATCAAGGATTTCAATCGCAGCATTGCGACTGTGGCCATCACCTTCCCGTCCAACGTGGCCGGTACTTCGTTCTGGTACTATTTCGCCGATGGCTCGCTTGGAAACTATACGAATTCCAACAACACGACTACTATTACCCTGAATGCCACCAATGTCGCTGATAACGTGTTCTGGTTCGGTCTGGCGCCGACGACGGTGGCTGTGGGCGATGCGCTGACTATCGTGGTGACTGATACTGATGGCACCACATATACCAAGGAAGTGACCATTTCCAAGAAGGCTCTCGCGTTCGAGAAGGGCAAGGTTTCCAAGTTCGCGGTGAGCATTCCATCCTCTACGACAGTTGATCCGGTTGATCCTGTCGATCCTTCTGATGTCATAGTGGCTTACTCTACTTGCTATGAGATGCCGGCTTTCACGGCTTCCACTTCGAACAAGGCATATTCTACGAAGGGCACCAACTCTACGTATGGAGACTATTGGCTGACCGCGAATACGACCAATTCCAAGCAGACCTACGTGGTGCACAGGTTCCAGTATAACAGCAAGACCCTGCGCAACTATTCTATGCTCTTCGATGCCGACAAGAGGTGCGCGCTCTGGGTGTCAACGGTCTATAACAACGATGTCTGGAAGGACAACAATGTCAGCCGAAATGAAAACTGGGGCTACGATCCGGCGCTTTCTCAGAGCATCCAGCCTAATCTGAGCAAAACGTATTCCGGTTCCTACGACAGGGGACACCAGGTGGCTTCCAACGACCGTCAGACTACTGTGTTGCAGAACAATCAGACCTTCTACTACTCGAATATGACCCCTCAGTACAGCACCCTCAACCAGGGACAATGGGCTACTCTCGAGAACAAGGTCCAGACTTATGCAGCAACTTGTTCCGGACTCGATACCCTCTATATGGTAACTGGCCCGGTATTCGAGAGCGGCTACTCGACCACGACTGACGCCTCCAGCGTAGCGTGTCCGATTCCTAGCAAGTACTACAAGTGTCTGATGAAGTGTACCTTCAACTCTTCGGGCACGATGACCAAGGCCGTCGGTGTGGCTTACCTCACCCCGGGCAACGATGCCTCATCGAACACGAACTACACTAACTGGATCACCACCATCGACGCTGTTGAGGCTGCAACCGGACTCGATTTCTTCACCAACGTGCCTGCCACCCTGCAGACCGCCGCTGAGAAGACCAAGACAGCGCTGTTTTAACGCAGAACTAGTGCCACTACTTCTGCGCCACTTTTTGCTGCTGTTTCCGCGCCTACTCGACCACGCTGACCGTCATCGTCACGTCCTCAACCGGTCTGTCTGACCTGTCGGTTACAGATTGCTGTATCGCATCGATGACTTCGAGTCCGCTCTCCACTTCGCCGAATACCGTGTACTGTCCGTCGAGGAACGGTACGCCTCCGACTGTGGTGTAGGCTTCCTTCTGGGCTGCTGAGAGTTTGCCAAGTCCCTTGTCCTTGACGATGGCCTCGGTCATTGCTACGAGTTCGTCCTGGAGCGCCTGAAGACCTGCACGGTCACGGTTGCGACGCAGTTCCATAATCTGGCCGCGTCTCTCTGCTGCAAGTCCGTTGAACACACTCTGCTGTGCCTGCATAAGTGACTGTTTTTCAAGCTGTCCGAGCTGTCCAGGGTTGTAAACCTGGCCCCAGCAGATGTAGAACTGCGATCCGCTGCTCCTGCGCTGAGGGTTGGCTTCGTCGCCCAGTCTTGCTGCTGCAAGAGCGCCTCTCTTGTGGAAGAGTTCAGGCTTGATTTCGGCCGGAATCGTATATCCTGGACCTCCGCTGCCGAGCTGCTGACCCTTCGCGGCCCCCTTGCTGTTCGGGTCTCCGCCCTGGATCATAAAGTCCTTGATCACCCTATGGAAAAGGGTCCCGTCATAGTAGCCTTCCTTCGCGAGCTTGATGATATTGTCGCGGTGAAGCGGGGTCTCGTCATAGAGCCTCGCAACGATATCGCCCTTAGGCGTTGAAATTTTGATCTTTGCCATATTTTTGGTGCATTACTAGTGCCACTACTTCTGCGCCACTATTCGCCAGCCGACTCGCTCTCAGGCGCGTTGTAGACCGCTATAGCGTCGATTTCGACCTTCGCTCCCTTCGGAAGAGCCGCAACCTGGTAGCACACTCGGGCTGGCTTGTCCTCCGTGAAAAACTCAGCATATATCGAATTCATAGCGCCGAATTCAGCGATGTCGTCGAGCAGGACGCAGGTCTTTACTACGTCGTTGAAGCCGAGGCCTGCCTCCGCAAGGATGTTGCCGATGTTGGTCAGGGACTGACGTGTCTGAGCCTCAATGCCCTCTGGAATGCTGCCAGTGGCAGGATTTACCGGAAGCTGACCGGAAACATAGAGGGTGTTGTCTGCCATAATGGCCTGGGAATAAGGACCGATCGCTGCCGGTGCCAATGGGGAAGCAATGACTTTTTTCATTCTTGTCTTTTTATGTGATTTCCAAAGTTACTAATAATTCGTAACACTGCTTATCTTTGTGCAGAACTAGTGGCACTACTTCTGCGTCAACTTTGGCAACAAAAACCGACATATTGATTCCGGAACTCGGCGGAAAAATCGCCGAGGTGGTGGCGAAGTCTCTGCGGAAGCACGGGCTGGAGGTGGCCATTTTCGACGATTCACGCTTCGGAAAAGACGAAATGGGCTACTTGAGGGAGCTGCGCAAGGCAATTTCGGAGCTGCAGCCTGCCGCAGTGATGCCGATCTTCAGGGGAGAGTGCTTGGCGAGAGAGTGGTGCAGAACTAGTGGCACTACTTCTGCGCCACTGCTCTGCGAGTCGGCGGAGAAGATAGCTTTGCTCGATGACAAGGTCACGTGCTCGGACTTGGTAAAAGATCTCGGCATCCCGCAGCCGAGGATGTACAAGGACGAGGAGGTGGAGGCGATAGGGAAGTGGCCCGTCGTCTTCAAGCGTGCACGCGGTCTGAGCGGTTCGTCCGTCTATTTTCCGAAGGACCGGAAGGCTCTCGACAATTTGATTCGATCTTGCATTATCCCTGCGACGTCGCGCCGTCCGGAGATAGTCCGCCCTCACCTGATAATGGACTATATTAAGGGTTACAATGTCTCTGTGGACGCCTTCAGGTGGGCAAAAGACGGCGAAGTCCATTTCGAAGCCATCGCCTATCGCACCCTGTGGCCGGTCGGCAAGGGCATATCAAAAGTCAGAATCAGGGTCAGACGGCCTCAGCTCATCGATTACGCACGCAGGATATTGGATTCGGTCGACTACAACGGCGTCTGCGGACTGGATTTCCGCAAAGCATACTTCCTCGAATGCAACCCGCGCTTCAGCGGCGGCCTCAGGACCTCGCTCGCGGCCGGACTCGACCTGCCGTGGTTGTTGTGGACAAATAATTATTTAAAAAAATAGCAGTATCAGTTAGGAAATAACCCATCTTTCCGTACATTTGCAGAAATAGCAAGCAAGAATATAATTATACCCTGTCCGCAGGGGTGTATTATGTTCTTGCTTTTTGCGTTTGTATAAGTCCGGAGAATATGGCTGCGTTTAATAATATAGATGAACTGATACGTATGCTCAGCAGGGAGAAGGCTCTGCTGAAGCATATGTTCGCCAACAGAAAGAACCTTAACGTTCGCTACGACACGGCTCGCGAACTCGTAGAGTACAAGGAGGAGCGTATATTGTATCTCATCGACCATGGTGTCATCCACGACAGCGGCGATTTCTTCGAAATGGAAGACGTATATCTGTATTTTTTCGAGGAGGTGCTCAATGTCAGCGAACAGATTAACGTCGCCAGCGTCAAGGAAAGCATCGATTCACTCAATTCGGCCATAGACTATTATCTGCTCGAGAATTCCGAGCAGCGCAAGTATGATTATCTGAAGCATGTCCGCAAGATACTTCGGAACATTGCCCAGACCACATTCAAGAACGTAATCGATCTCAAACGGAACATCGACAACACCTACAAGAACGAGCCTAACTATGCCATCAAGAAGGAGAAACTAAAGAAATTGGACGAGAAACGGCTAGGCATTGCAGAGATGATCAGGCAGACGGAGATATTGATCGATGAGAGGCAGCCAGGTTTCTTCAAACTTGCGATGGATGTCGGTCTCAACAACACGGTAAGGGACGTGAAGCTCCAACTGACCGATGCCTATCACAATCTCATAGAACTGGACCGTCAGATCATAGATTATCTGAACCTGATCGAATATCAGAACCGCCTTCTGAAGAAGCTCCGCCGGGTGAAGTATCTCCGTGACCAGATGGTGATGGAAAGCCAGACAAACGTCAATCAGGTCCTGAACTCCATCTCGCCGCTTTGGATGGAGAACCGCCCGAAATACACTCTCAAACTTTCGGTGGACTTCCTGCGTAACACCGACGAAGGCCTGGATGCACTCAAGGCACTGTCCGCCAGAATCAAAACCGGAGTCGTCGCTTCCAAGCGCAAGGCTGAGCCTCTGACTTCCGAGTTTATGGACAGGGCGGAAAAGGTCTTGGATTCCGTGAATACCCTTGAAATGAAGAATGCCTTCCTCGCCTCGGGAGAGGACCTCTACACCTTCATTCGGAATTACAACTATCATAAGACCTTGGAGCGGGAGGCCAAGCTCGTGCTTTTCTGCCAGATTGCCTCCCAGTATCTGCCCGAACTGAACGTCTGCGACAACTTCGCGCTCGACAACGACATCGAATACCCGCTTATTTTCCCAGCATAGACTATGAAGTATACAAAAGAAATATTTGACTCGCTCAGCAGAGGCGGGTTTATCTGCTCCAATAGCGTCCGGCAGAGCGCAAAACGGTGGTATGACGCCATTGAGGACGCTTATCAGCAATATCGGGAGTATTATGAAGGGATAGGTTTCCAACTGGAAATGGGGAACGGCTACTTCTATTTTACCCGCGCCGAGTCCAAAGTGGAACTGGCCGACAAACTGGAACGCTTTTCCCGCTGGATTGACAGGCTGGACTTCCTGAAAACCTTCAACAGCGCATTCAGCCCTGGCTTCAGCTTCAGCCGTTTCAACATAATGGAACAGATGGCTTCGGACATAGAACTCAAGGAAAAGGCGTCGAAACTGTACAAGGAAAAACTCTCATTGGAGGAAGTCGTTGAGAAACTTGTCGACGACCTCGAAAAACTTGGATTCATCGAGTTGGAAAACGACATTGACGGCATCTGGAAAGTCACCAGTGCCTTTCATTATATAGAAGAATTGGTAGACAGTCTGATAATATCAGAGGAGGTGGAAAATGAGATATCTGAATAAAGTGGTGTTCGTAAACAGCGCAAATACTCCATACGCGGAGGTGCGCCTGGATGGCAATGTCCATTTCATAGGCACTCAGGGCGTTGGAAAGAGCACGCTTTTGCGTGCGATACTGTTCTTTTACAACGGAGACAAGCTCAAACTGGGTATTCCAAAGGAAAAGAAGGGCTTCGATGATTTCTACCTGCCCCATTCCAATTCGTATATAGTATATGAGGTGGCGCACGAACACGGTCCGTTCTGTGTCCTCGTCTTCCGTAGCCAGGGCCGTGCCTGCTTCCGTTTCATCGACGCTCCGTTCGAGAGGACCTGGCTGGTGGACGAACTGTCCGGCGACGTCACCAGCGAATATACCGTCATCCGAAGGCGTCTGGAGGGCAAATATATGAGCCGTATCGTGGATAAATACGACGAGTACAGGAATATAATATATGGTAATCACAATGCCACCGACAGGGAATTCTACAGATTCGCCTTTATGGAGAGCCCGAAGTACCAGAACATCCCCCGCAGCCTTCAGAACGTATTCCTCAACTCCAGGGTCGATGCGGATTTCATCAAGGAAATCATAATTCGTTCAATGAGCGACGACGAGGTCTTCATCGACTTGGGCTACTATCGCCGTCAGGTGGCCGAATTCGCGCAGGAGTACCACGACATCAGCATCTGGTTCAGACCTAATGCGAAGGGAGAGGTCCTCGTCCGGACTCAGGCAGACCGTGTCGTCACCTACTATCAGCAACTGCTCTACCATAGGGAGAGGATCATCGCGCTCTATGCCGACTTGCTCTACGCATTGAGGATTGCCCGGGAGCGCATCCCTCTTCTGGAGCAGAAAGAGCAGAAGGTCCTGGCCGATATCAGCAAGTTGGAACGCCTCATTTCCGAGGAAAAGCAGAAATTCGACAAGGAAAACGCTGAAATCAACAAGATGCTCGGCGCGGTCGAAGCCAAGCTCAAAGAAATCAGAAACAAGCGAAAGCATTATCAGGAAATCAAGATCGAGGACATTCTCGCACGTGTCGGTGCGGAGGAAATGGTCAGGACCAGATTGGAAAGCCTGTGCAAGACGCGCGATGCCCTCACAATGCAGTTTCAGAGCCTGTCCGGCAAATACGAGGTACTGGAGAACACCCTGAAAAGCGAATTCAAGGCCTACGAAGGTCTTTCAAAGGAAAAGATATCACAGTTGAAAGATGTGGCGTTCAAGGAACTGGAACGTGTTTCGGAGCAGCGTGAGAGGGCGCGCACTTCAATTGAAAGGGAACACGCTGATGCCAGTGCAGTAATCGACGAAAAGGCTCGGGAACAGGAACTGAGGGAGCGGGACTTGGACAAGGAACTCGTGAGGATGAACTATTTCCATCCGCTTGCGGACAAGATAGAGGCCGAAAAGGAAAGCCTCAGAAATCTCCGTGTCAGTGAGGCTTCTCTAAGGGCGGAATCAAGGAGCATAGGACTTGAGATAGACGTTCAGACTGATAGATTTGATGCGGAGACGGCACTGTTCGAACGCACTCGCGATGAGGCTGTCAAGGAACTTGAGAGGGAAGTCGGCCGCCTTCAGGGGGAAATGGCGGAAATAGATCATCTGCTCTCAGCGGCCTCTGGCTCTCTCTACGAATGGCTCGATGAGCATAGGAAAGGCTGGGAAAACAACTTCGGAAAGGTCCTGGATGAGAAGAAGGTCCTCTATAGCAAGGAACTTAAGCCCACAGCCACAAATGCCCCTTGCGATACCATTTTTGGCATCAGCCTGGACCTGTCGTCCATCGAATCGGAAGTCAGGACTCCGACGTCGCTGAAGAAGGACAAGGAGATGTATGAGAATGCCATATTTGACATAAGGCAGCATCAGAAGGAGCGCATTGCTCAATGCGAGAAGGACATTGAAGCGCTCACGGTGAAGACCTCGCCTCAGATAAAGGCCCTCAGGGAGAAGAAGAGCGTCTGCGAGGCAAAGATCGCCGCCCTGCCCGCTCAGATCAAGGAATTGGAAGTCAGGATAGCAGGCCTGGAGGACAGGGAAAAGGATATTCTCAGGCAGAGGTTGCAGGAACTGAAGCAGAGAAAACTCCAACTGAGCGCAGAGAAAGTCGAAATAGAGAAGGTTCGCAAGGCGCTCCTCGAGGCAAGAGACAGGAAGTTGAAACTTTTGCAGAAGGAATATGCGGATTCCACTATTTCCGTACAGACCGGGCGGGATACTAAGATTGGTTTCATTCTGCAGGATATCGAAAAGCACAGGATGACAATGGAAAAGGAACTATCGGACCTGATGCTGCGCAGGGATGCGGAAATGAAGGGCGCCGGCGTGGATACTCTTGCGTTGAAGGAATGCGAAAACAGTATACGCGAAGTGAAGGCCGAACTGAAATATATAGAGGAAAAACGCAGCGTCTGTGCGATATACGAAAATGATAAGACCGAACTCTTCGACAGGGAGGACGAACTGAAAGATGAGAAAAAGGGCCTGGAGACAAGGCACGAGCAGCTGTTGGACAAATTCAGGATACGTGGTCGCAAATTCGAGGAGCAGAAGGTGAGTGCTCGGAGTTCCCTCGAATTGCTTCGTGCCGACATCCAGGAATGCCGCGAGGGCGTCCGCAAGACGGAGGAATTCCAGACCAGCGAGACCTTGTTCCCTGCCTACCTGTCCTCCGTCGTGGAGCATACCACCTTGTCCTCTGCCATCGGCCTTGTGGACGAACTCAAGAATGCGATTTTCGAACGCAGCGACTTGATGGACAAGTTCAAGCAGGCAGTGAACCTGTTCAAGGCCAATTTCGGGTCGGGCAATACCTTTAAATTCAAGACCAATATCACTGTCGATGACGAATATATCGAGTATGCCGCTGGACTTGAGGAATTTGTCGGGCAGAACAAGATCGAGGACTATCGGGGACGCACCAGCGACAGGTATATGGAAATATTGACACGTGTATCCCGTGAGATGGGCGAGATAATGCGTCACGGCTCCGAGGTCGAAAAGACCATACGTGACATCAACTACGATTTCAAGGAAAAGAACTTCGTCGGAGCCATAAAGAGTATTGAGATACGTCGTACGGATTCCGGTGACAAGATGGTTCAATTGCTTCTGAGGATCAAGGAATTCAGTGACGACAATCAGTTCCGTCTGGGCGGAATCAACTTGTTCAGCGACACTGGAGCAGGGGCTGAGATCAATAGGGCAGCCGTGCGCTACCTCCAGGACTTTATGAACTGCCTGAACGAATATGCGTCAAGTCAGTTCCTCTCGCTGTCCGATACTTTCCAGTTGCAGTTCAGGGTCGTGGAGAATGACAATGACACCGGCTGGGTGGAGAAAATTGCCAATGTCGGCTCTGACGGCACTGACATTCTCGTGAAGGCAATGGTGAACATTATGCTGATCAACGTCTTCAAGGAAAAGGTCTCCCGCAAGTTCGGAGAATTCCGTATCCATTGTATGATGGATGAGATAGGGAAACTCCACCCATCGAATGTGAAGGGTATACTCGATTTTGCCAATAGCCGAAACATACTGCTCATCAACAGTTCCCCGACGACCTACAATGTCTCAGACTACCGTTACACCTATCTGTTAAGCAAGAACAGCGCTTCCAAGACGCTTGTGACGGCACTTATATCCCGTAAGGAGGCGGAGCTCAGATGATGAGAAAATCCGACTTGGACGCAATTCGCGATCTGGCGCAGGGAAACAGCGTAGGCGGCTCGAGACTGCAGGGGAAATTGCTGGCGAGGCTCCTTCAAGAACATCTAGTCGTAGCCGCTGTTCACGGCAGCAGGGTGTCCTACAGGGCAATTTCAACGCAATCCGTTGCAAGTGCCTTTGAGAAGGAACTTGCGACAGAACATCTGTCCGAGGCTTCCAGAGCAGAACTGGTGGCCCTGACTGGCGACTCCAAGACTGTCAGAATCAGGTCCTGCCCGGGTTTCCCCGTCAACACTTACGAGCCTCTCCCGGCGACTCTTGCCGGAAGGAATATCGTCATTGCTCCCGAGGAGGGCAGTTTCACGTTCATTTGTGACTGGGAGGCATTCTCGATCGCTCCCAATGTCGTCGTGGTCGGGGTGGAGAATATGGAAAATTTCCGTATGGTACGCTCGCAGCGATATCTGTTCGACCATCTGTGTGCCTCGGTCCTCTTCGTGTCGAGATACCCCCAGTCGAAGGACCTAGTGGAATGGTTGAAGGGCATCCCAAACCGCTACCTTCATTTCGGAGACCTCGATCTGGCCGGAGTCCACATCTTCCTCAATGAGTTTCATAAGCCAATAGGCAAACGTGCCGAGTTCTTCATCCCCTCAGATGCCGATCAGCGTCTTGCCCACGGCAGCCGAAGCCGTTATGACGACCAGCTTGCTCGCTTCGGCAATATGCCCATTTCAGACCCACGTGTCCAGTTCCTTGTAGATATGATCCACAAGCACCACAAAGGCTACGACCAGGAGGGGTACTGCTACTGAAAATGCGATGATGGAGGAACAGGGATATCTGTCGGATGAGGAGTTTGGAAGCAGTCTCCTAATCAGCATAGAAGCAGATAAAAGAGAGTTGGCTAGTAATGTTAGAGCCGCAAAAGCCATCATAAGGTCATTTCCGGATACTTATATTGTAATAAATAAGCATACATATATTCTTGGTCATAAGAATCCTGAATATACAATTGATGGAAAACTAGGCGATCGAAAGGGAATAATGAGCGAAAAAGGCATTACTGCCGGTTTCAAGTCTGCAAAAAAACAGGGATGCAAGATTGTCGTCATTGATCTTGATGAACACGTGTCCCTCTTGCGTCCCTTTGAATTATCTAAATACATTTCAAGGAGAAAAGCTGATTTTGACAATGGCGATATTGATTGTTGTTATGTTGTTTTTTGTGGTAAAGCCGTTATGGTCAATGCCAGTTTCCAGACTAGAAGAATGATCGAAGCTGAGCTAAACACAATAAAGCCGTAGCGGAATGCTACGGCTTTATAAAAGAACGGTTGCGGAGCTTGATAATGTCGCGCCTATATGCAACTCTCATTCTAATGCAAATATATGCATTTTTTTACGTCCGACAATAAAGAGACATGGATTATCTATCATCTACTGAAAAAACTCCCTTCGCATCGTCTCGAGGCGGAAGGCGGTCGGCCAGGCGACGAGCCAGTCGTTGATGCGGTCGTCGCGCGAGATAGGAGGGCAGGCATAGTCGGAACCATCGTTATAGAAGCCCCAGGAACATTGGAACCAGGCTTCGTTCTGGCTGCCGGCTGGGCGTAAGCGACCGTTGAGGATCAGTTCTCCATCGGAGATGAGCTGGGTGCTGTTGCGCATAATTACCTGCGCCTTTTCGCTCCACTGCGAATCTCCCGTCAGCTGGCTCAGTTCATACCATTCCGGTACCCAGAGGCTTGCATAGAAATCCAGGTGATGATGCTGCACGGAGACGCTCGTGGCTCCGAAAGTGTGAAAGCCCTCCTGCACGAAGGCGTCGTCAGCGTCATAGACGCCATCATAATGCCACATCCAGGTCGACAGATAATTGGAAATCTGCACGGCGTCAGCCAGGTAAGATTCAGCCTCTTCAATAGAACGCAGTCTCATTGCCGCTCTCAGCAGCGAAATCGCCGATTCCTTGTCTATGCACCAGGTGTCGAGGGCACCGGCAGTCGTGTATCCGTCCTCGCGCAACTGCGTCATATAATAGGTATATGCCTTCTTTGCGGATTCCAGGTATTTTTCTTCGCTGTTCTGTTCGTATGCGGCTATCATTGCCGGAATGAGGAAGGCTCCGACGGTTCCGTCGCGTACCACGCATTCGCCGTCCCAGGCCCATCCGCGGCCATAGCAGCCGTCCTCCTGCTGATCGGAAATCACGAAATCGAGTGCATCCAGGGCCAGTTCAAGGTATTCAGGTCGGTCGAAACCGCAGCGTCCGGCGAGCTTGTATGCCTCGATGAAATTGCAGCAGCTGATGCCCAGGTTGCAGGCGTCCACAGTGTGAACTTTGCCGACGATCGGAGTGCCGGGAGCATATTTGGAAGGCACATTCCCGGCCAGCACGTCGTCGAAATGACACACGAAGAGTCCATTCGGCAGACGGCAGTTCCTCGCCCAGCAGTCCAGGCAGGTAATAGCCTTGTCACGGGAATCGATGGCGTCGGAGACGTCGTCGGCATCGGCAGAGTCGACACCTCGCAGATAATCCGTCATCAGCGAATTGCACAGGCTGATGTTCTGTCCGCACCAGCCGGCCTCATATTTGCCGCGTTCACGTTGATGCCAGCCCAGGTCGTCTGAATTCGGGCGGAGGCCTATGCTGAAGCCCTTGAACGAACCCTCTTCGACCCACAGGCTTTCCTTGACAAACTGAACGCCGAGATCCCAGACAGCATTGAGTGGAATGACATCCTTCTGTTTGTAATTCTTGATTTCCTTGTCCGCCATCATTTTCCAGGCGACTTTAAGGAAGTGGCGTATGCTGCGATGCTCCGTCTCGGTCTTTGACACGTTCACATACATCGTCAGACGCCTGTTTTCTCCGGCGGCCATACTGCCAAGTCGAGCCCATCCGTCCGCGAACCTATCTCTGCCACAATAAGTTACGGGTTCTTCCTGCTCAGGCCAGAAGATGTAATGCGCATTTCCGTCGAAGCCGTAAGACTTGGCCTCGTCTGCCTCAGACGGCTTGTCGGTCCAGGTCGCGACGGCATATTTGTCGCCCTCGGAATAGGTCGCGCAAGGGATAGGGGAGCGCAGGTAGGAATACGTGCGCATCTGACCGTCCTGCTTGTAACCTTTCGGCTCATTACCTCGGCCCCAGTCATTTCCGTTGTAGGACACGGCCGGCATCATCCACCAGGTAGTCTCCTCTTGGGGCTTGAACCCCAGCATCAGCACGGCGCTGTCGATGTCTTCCTTTGCCGTGAACTTGACGTCGATCCTGTAAGTCTTGCTGCCATTGTCATATTTCTGCAGCAGTATCACGGAACTTTGGGTCTTATACGGCCCGTCACTGAGAATCAGCTCTCCATATCTATGCAGCTCGATACGTTCGCAGGAGCATAGAATCAGGATCAGAGGCAATATAAAACGGATTTTTTTCATATCATTTACAGCAGTGAAATCAGTTCCTCAACGGCTTCATCCGTGGTGGCCCAACTGGTCACGAAACGGATGGCACTGTGCTCGGCGTCCACGCGACCCCAGCCTTCGAAGCCCACCAGAGGGCGCAGACGCGCGATTTCGGCGTCCGGAAGGATAGGGAATACCTGGTTGGTAGGATTCTCGGCAAGGAAAGGGTAGCCTTTGGCCACGATGGCGGCGCGTATCTTCTCGGCCTGTACAATGGCGTTACGGGCCATAGCCAGATACAGAATCTCGCCAGCATCAGCCCCCTCGAACATCACCTCGTACTGCACACCCAGCAGACGGCCCTTGGCGAGCATTCCGCCACCCTGCTTGATGTTGTAGCGGAAGTCCTTCTTCAGAGCCTCGTTGGTGATGACCACGGCCTCTCCGAAGAGCGCTCCCTGCTTGGTGCCGCCAATGTAGAACACGTCGCAGAGGCGGGCGAGATCTGGCAGAGTAACTGCATCAGCACCCTCCACCATCTCGGACGCAATCAGTCCGTAGCCCAGACGTGCGCCGTCCAGGAACAGCGGCAGCCCCTTTTCGTGGCAGACTGCACTGATTTCCTCCAATTCGGCGAGGGAATAAATGGTACCCAGCTCGGTCGGGAAGGAAATATAGACCATACCAGGCTGCACCGTGTGCTCGAAGCTTTCGTCTGCGAAGTGGGCGTCCACATAGTCGCGTATCTGAGCTGCGCTGATCTTGCCGTCGGTGGTCGGTAGGCTGAGCACCTTATGCCCGCCGTGCTCGATTGCACCAGTCTCGTGTGCGTTGATATGGCCAGTGCTGGCGCAGAGAACGCCCTGATATGGCCTCAGAACCGATGAAATGACGGTCGCATTGGTCTGAGTGCCGCCTACGAGGAAATGCACGTCGGCATCTGGGGCCTGAATCGCTGCCTTCACAAGCTCGCGTGCCCTGGCGCAATGAGGGTCCTCTCCATAGCCTATAGTCTGTTCGAGGTTGGTCTCAATCAGGCGCTCCATTATCCGTGGATGTGCGCCTTCGGTATAATCAGATGTAAATAATCTCATATTTTGAATATATTTGTGTCTAAGATAGTCATAATCTTATAATCCTTGTACAGAAATATGAGACGTTTTCTTGCCGGTATCATCGTCCTTTCGCTGAGCATTCTCAGCATCCAGGCTTCTGCAAAGACCCCGAAAACGCCGAAACTGCCTAAGGGCTGCACCATCTACGGACAGATCACGTCCGAGGGCGCGGCCCTTGCTGATGTTTTGGTGTCGGACGGAACGGACATAGTCAGGACGGACAGGAACGGATGGTATTTCCTCCGCTCAGACAAGCATCTGGGCAGCGTATTCGTGATATTCCCTTCGGGTTATGACGTGGACTCGGACGCAGGCGTACCGCAGTCCTGGCAGCATCTGGGCACGGATACGGCGGCGGAACGTCACGATTTCAGCCTGCGTCGTATGGCGTCAGGCAAATATACCGTCGTTGCCTTCACGGACCTGCATCTGGCCAATATCTTCGACGACGAGAGGCAGTTGGATGCCCTCTTCCAGGGACAGCTCAAATCTGAAGTGGCTGCCGCCAGGGAAAGGGGAGAGGCGGTCTATGGGCTCAATCTCGGCGACAGCAGCTACGACCGCTACTGGTACGAGGACGACTTCGACATCGCCGACTGGCGCGAGACTATGCGTCGCAGCGGCTTCGACTATCCGGTTTTCACTGTTATGGGCAACCACGACAACGATCCGGCCACCCCATCCGGCCCGGACGCCGATCGTATGGCCGAGGCCCGATATCGCGAAGTGATGGGCCCGACCTGGTATTCCTTCAACCTGGGGGACATCCATTATGTGATGCTGGACAACATCATCTACCGCAATTCTCCGGGCCGCATCGACGACTGCGAGGGTGTGGCTGGCAGACGCGACTACCAGATGTGGTTCAACGACGAGGAGCTCGCCTGGCTGGACAAGGACCTTGCAACTGTCGCTCCTTCAACTCCGGTTGTAGTGGGAATGCATTCACCGCTCTTCGTGTACAAGGGCAAAAGCATAGTGAACAAGATCCGTTTCGACGAATGTGACGCGGACAGTCTCCTGAATGTCTTCACTGCCAAGTTCAAGGACTTCGAACAGGTGCATTACGTCACCGGACATATCCACAAGAACCGTTTCTGCCGGGGCGCGGATGACACTTCCGTCTATCCTTATATATATAATGTGGTGGATCACAATATCACCAGCGGCAGCGGCACTTGGTGGCACACGGGCGCATACGGCGGCCTGCAGCTGGCCCCGGACGGTGCTCCAGCCGGCTTCGAGGTCTTCAATGTGGACGGCAGCGGCCTCTCGTGGTATTTCGTTTCGGGCGACGACGGGGCTCAGAAGCAGTTCCGTGTCTTTGATATGAACTGCGTGCGCGATTTCTACCGCAGCAACAACGCAATGAAGGCCTTTGTCCGTCACCATCCCGATTTCCGCGATTACGCTTCCCTGGAGGGCGACAACCTCGTGATGATCAACGTCTGGGCCTGGCAGCCCGACTGGACGCTCAAAGTCTACGAAATCGGAGTGGAAGGCTCTCTTCTCGCTCGTCAAGAACTGCCTGTCGCGTATAGGACGGCCGAGAACCCTCAGTACACCCTCTCCAACAGCCTCCCTAAGGCCAACTGGCGCGATCTCTGGCCGACCAAGATCTCCAAGTCCCCAGCCCAGGAGTATATGTTCTGGGTGCAGGCCTCCAGCGCCGACAGCACTCTCGAAGTCACCGTCACTGACTCCTTCGGCCGCTCCTGGACCGAAACCGTCGAGCGCCCAAAGGCCTTCTCCAAGTTGATGAGATAGTTGCTTGCTGGGGCTGCTTTTTGCCTTGTTGCTGTTGCTCCTTGCCGGGACTGCTTTTGCCTTGTTGCTGTTGCTCCTTGCTGGGACTGCTTTGAACCCGATTTTCGTTGAGCACGTCAATGTGCCTTCTGTCGCCTCCAGTGCCATTTTTGTGTGCTCAACTACCACGAAAAGACCGAATTGAGCACGCTGATTGCCCTTATGCGCTATCTGTGCCACTTCCCGGTGCTCAACGATTTGCGAGTTGCTGATAGTAGTCTTCCTGGTTCTTAGATCAGATCGGCAACTTCGGAATAGGAAATTCCGCAAAGCCTGCAGATCTGCTTCAAAGATGAGTTGTACTTGGATTTCAGGGATTTTGCCAGGCGTACCCTTTGCCAGGTGTCCAATGTTTTTACGGTCTTGCATCCGAACATCGACAGGCACATCTCGTTCTTATGTTGACGCATTTCTTGCATTGGAAGCAGCAAATTTGAGATGCTGCCTCCGCGGGCCTCGATTTCCTCTTCTTTGTTCTGCCCCATAAAGTAGTTGAAGCTTTTTACCGATTTGAATATCCTTTCGACCAGTGTAGATGCCACATAGTCGCCGGGGAAGATCATTCCGTTAATAACCCGCACATCAGTTGCCAGATGATATCTCGACTTTGTCAGATTTCGTATCTGCCTCACACCTTTATCGCCGAGAGTATCTGCTGTTTTTAGTGATTCGACCCAACTTGGTCTTGACCAAACTGGACAATCAGAGGCGAAATACAGTGCTCCGCTGGACCACGGGTATGTCTGAGGCATACATCGTATCCCGCCGATTGTCGGATTTCGCAGTGTATAGCATATTGCCGTTTTCAGATAGGTGTCTGTTCCTATTTTTTGGTGACTGATAGTTATCTCGCTCAACTTGTTGTTCTCTTTATACTTTAGAAAGAAGTATCTCGAAGTACGTTGAACATAGTCGTGCATAAACCGGTTACACTCAGAATACTCTCCGTACAGAATAAAATGAACGTGAGTGTCCATCAGTACAAAAGCCAAAATGATGACTTTATACTTGGAACACACGACGTAAATACGGTTCATTCCGTCAATAAAGTCCGATTCGTCGTAATACATTTCTTCAACCGTCTTCCCATCGGTGTAGAAATGCCAGCAATTTTTAACGGTGATTGTCTGCCCTTTGATGAAGGGCTGATTCAGGCCAAGGTCCAATTCAACCTGGGCAAGCAGCTTTTTCGAAATCTCCATACACATACCTTTAACACACAGCGGCTTGTTACAAAGGTAGTAAAGTGTTCAGGTATTTGCAACGTGATTTTCGTTGAGCACGCTAATGTGCCTCCTACTGTCTCCAGTGCCATTTTTGTGTGCTCAACTACCACGAAAAGACCGCGTTGAGCACACTGATTGCCTATACGCGCTATCTGGACCATTTTCTTGTGCTCAACGATTTGCGAGTTGGGCTTCTCATTGATTCCGGTTGACGATTTGCGAGTTGAGGTAGTGTGAAAGTAGTGTGAAAGTAGTGTGAAAGTAGTCGAAAGTAGTCGAAAGTGGTTCAGAAGTAGTGCAGAAGTGGTGCAGAAGTAGTGGCACTAGTACTGCACCACTTTTCCCAGGAAAAGTCCCTCGGCAGAGGGGCTTTATAAAAACAAAAAGAGTCAGCATTTCTGCTGACTCTTGCGGTGCGGACGAGACTCGAACTCGCGACCCCCGGCGTGACAGGCCGGTATTCTAACCGACTGAACTACCGCACCAATCGGTCACTTTCTTTCGGAAAGCGGATGCAAATATAGCGCTAATTTTTGAACTACCAAAACTTTCTACGCTTTTTTGCTCCGATTTGTACCATTTTATGCTGGCAGCTGGCCGAGAACCTCGAATACTGGCTTGCCGTCGACGATGCTCATACGATAGACTGTGTCATCTACCTTGTAGTAGTCGTGGCCACCGAGATTGATGGTCTCGTAGTCGTCAGGAAGTGTCTCTACAATCGCGCCTGCTGGAGGTACGATGGTGACGTACTGTCCGTTCTGGAGAACGTAGAAGGTGCCGTCGTTGTAGTAGTAGGTAACGTTCGCGTCAGCGTAGCTCTGGATGAGTCCGAGGCTGGCTGCGAGGCTGGATGAACCTGCTGCCTTGGCGGTGCCGGCGCTGATCGCTGAATTCTGGGCCGCGATGGTCGCATTGTTCTGGGCGATGATAGCGTTCTGCTCCTGGATGGTAGCGTAGTTCTCGTTGATTACCTGGTTGGTATTGTTGACGGTGTTGTAGTATGCCATCCTTACTTCCATAAGCTCGAGCTCATAGAGGTCCCTGTCGATCCAGGTGCCGTAAGGTGGGCGGCAAACGTAGTAGTAACCATCCCAATATCTGTAGTAGAGACCGTCGTAGTACCAGTAGTCGTGGCCCCAGTAGCGGTGATGGATGCAGCCGTGAGGCAGCATATCGATGTGGTATCCGTAGTAGTGAGGACCACGGTGGTGGAACCTTGACGGAGCATCGTGGCGGATTGCTGGCCTGTCGTGAGGCGCAACCCTTGGCTCGCGATGGTTGTTGGACATTCCTGCAGGACGCATCCTGTCAGGATCAGGGTTTCCGCTGTAGCGGCTGCTGGAGTTGCTAGGCTTTACTGCGCCAGGAGCGCCTGCACCAGGAGTTCCAGTACCAGGAGTACCGGCGTCGTTAGGCCTTACGCCCTGTCCGCCTCTGGTCATTGAGCTTGTAGCTGCAGTTGACCTGCCGCCTGCGTTTGCAGGAGTAGTGGCCGGAGCTGTTGTTACCCTTCCGCCAGGAACGGTAGCGGTGCTTCTGGTACCAGCTGAAGGTACAGTCGCAGTGCTTCTGCCAGGAGCAGGAGTGGTGGTGCGTCCAGGAGTTACGCTGCTAGTCGCAGGTCTGCTAGGAGTAGTCGTTACAGGACGGCTCGGAGTCGTAGCGGTGGATCTGCTAGGAGTAGCGGTTGTGGACCTGCTAGGAGTCGTTGCAGTGGACCTTCCGTAAGAAGATGAACTGCCGCTGCTTGGGCGGGCGCTTGAGCTGCTGTGGCTCGGAGTCGAGCTTGATCGGCTAGGTGTGTAGCTGCTGCGGCTTGAGCTTGAACTTGAGCTTGAGCGGCTAGGTGAGTAGCTGCTGCTGGAGCGTGTGCTGCTTGAGCTTGAACTTGAGCTTGAGCGGCTATAGCTGGAAGAGCTGTGGCTGCCGCCGGAATAAGAGGAACTGCTGTGGCCGCCACCTGAGTAGGATGAGCCACCGCGTGAAGAGGATGAGGTAGAGCTGTGTGAGCCCGAACTTGATGAACCTCCGCGTGATTGAGCGAAAGATGTTGCAGGAACTGCTGCAAGGGCGGTCGCCATTGTGGCGATGAGCGCCAGACGGATCATTTCTTTCATAGTATTTCGGGTTTTAAAATGTTTCTGACTGTGTATAATGCAATGGGAGTGCCAAAGTACTGAAAATTTTTCTATTTCATTCGCGCCCACGCCATAACGGCTGCGGGAGCGGTCTCTTTCAGCAGGCAGTCCTTCATAAAATCCATATACGGAGCGACGTGGCTGAAGAAGAGTCTGTAGCCGTCGCAGAGGGTGTTGAGGCCGGTCTCGCCCGACTCGGTCAGATTGAATCTGTGCTTAGGGCATTCGCCGTGGCAGGCCTTGAACCATTGGCACTTCAAGCATTTGTGAGGCAATGAGTTACGCTTTTCGATGCCGAATTTGGTCTGGGCGGGAGAGTCCATCATCTCGGCGAGGCTGTCGGTGGCGATGTTGCCTATTTTATACTTCGGATATACGAAATGGTCGCAGCAATAGACGTCGCCGTTGTGCTCGATGATGCTGTTGCCGCCGCAGGTCTCGGCATAGACGCAGGTGCCAGGCTGGGCGCCTACCCAACCGGCGAGGGTTGAATCGAAGAGATTGACGAAATACCTGCCGACGTCGTTGCGCACCCAGTAGTCGAATATTTCGTTCATAAACTTGCCATATCCGATGGCGGAAACGGACCAAGGAGCCAGTTGGGCGCCTTCGGTGGCGGGATCGACTATGAATGGACGGGCGCCTTTGTTCGGTTTGCCGGCGGCTGTAAGCGGGTATTTTATATGCTCGACGACAGGCATAAACTGCATATACTGACTGCCGAGGGACTTCATAAAGTTGTAGACCTCGAGGCCGTGGCCCTCGCTGGACTTGTTGACCGTGGTCATCGTATTGTACTGAACTCCTGTGCGGTAGAGCAGTTCTATGCCGCGGATGACCTTCTGGAGGGTTGGGTTGCCGCCTTTGTCGCGACGGTATCTGTCGTGGACGATGGCGGGGCCGTCAACTGATACTCCCACTAGGAAGTTATTGTCCTTCAGGAAGTTGGCCCATTCCTGGGTAAGCAGGGTACCATTGGTCTGCAGGGTGTTGAGTATCTTCTTGTCCTTGCCGTATTTCTGCTCGAGTTCGATGGCCTTGCGATAGAAATCCAGGCCCATCACAAGGGGTTCACCGCCGTGCCAGTTGAAGCAGATTTCGGGCACCTCGTTGGACTCGATATACTTGCGGATGCAGGTCTCGAGCATCTCGAGGCTCATCTTAGGCTCCTTGCCGCCGTAGATTTCAGCCTTGTCGAGATAGTAGCAGTAGTGGCAGTCCAGGTTGCAGAGGGAACCTGCCGGCTTGATCATCAGATTGAACGCGCGAGGTCCGGAGATGCGCTGTGCATCCCCGAAGGTCAATGTTCCGCTGAGTGCTTTGTCTGCCATTATCTGTCCGGATGTCTTGGGTCGATTCTGCTGGTGATGTGGAAGCAACTTTCCTTGTACTCGTATTTGACGTAGCACCTGCCGGCCTTCTGCTCGTCCCTGAGAACTTCGGCGAGGACGCCTCGGTACTGATCCCAGGTGGCGTTGTAGCGCTCCGGGAGGTCCCAGGATGCCCAGGCTATGTCGAAGGTGCAGCCGTAGCAGTGGGAGGAATTCGGAGAGGCGTTCACATTGCCTGCACGGCGCAGTTTCTCCACGTCCGCCTTAGTCCTGAGGACTGAGGTGACCTTGAAGCGCACCGGCAGTATGTTCTTGGCTTTCAATGAGTCACAGAAGTTTCTGCCCAGTTCGTCAAGCAGCAGGGAGCCGCTCTTGCAGAGGTATGGAACTGAATGGGTGAGTTCGTCCACCACGTAGTATTTGTTGTCCTCGATGAGCACGAGCTTGTCTGCCTTGACTTCCTCCCTGTCCTTCGGGGCTTCCTTGAGGCCGTATTTGAGGCCGGCCTCCACGTGGAGCGGATTGAGGTCGTTGAACTGTCCCTTGAGATTGCGTATGGTAGGGAAGTAGTTGGACGGGATGATGGGCTCCGGCTCCGGTTCGACCCTCTTGCAGTGCTTTGCGCAGGTGCTGATGAGGATGATCGCTACGATTCCACCAAGTATGGCCCAGAGGGCTCTCCTGTATTTCTTCTTGAGTCTTCTACGGCCCATATATATTAAAGGTCTATTGTAAGTTCCAACCAGCGCATTTCCTTCTCGTCGATGAGGTCCCGGACTTCGCCGAAGCGCTCGGAAGCCTTCTGAAGTTCGTCCATTGGCAGGCTTCCGCTGCTGAGGGCGGCCTCGAGTTCCTGTTTCTCGCGTGTGAGTTCGGCTATTTCCGCCTCCAGACTCTCGAGTTCGCGCTGTTCCT
Organism: Bacteroidales bacterium UBA1745; assembly: GCA_002314885.1. Lineage (GTDB taxonomy): Bacteria > Bacteroidota > Bacteroidia > Bacteroidales > UBA932 > Cryptobacteroides. The sequence goes on from DCHT01000017.1 coordinate 69,323, forward strand.
TCCAGGAGAGCTTGCGGGTTTTTTCGGTCTTGACTTTCACGCCTGCATCTGGGGCTGCGGCCTTCTGGGCGGCCTGTTTCTCCTTTGCGGCCTGCTCCTTCTGATAGTCCTTGATGAAGGATCTGTATTCGCTGTAGTTGCCTATGAAGTCCTTCACGACTCCGTTGCCGCAGAACACGAAGAGGTGGTCTACGAGACGGTCGAGGAAGTGACGGTCGTGGGAAACTATGATGAGTGTGCCCTTGAATTCCTTAAGGTACTCCTCCAGCACGTTGAGGGTGACGATGTCCAGGTCGTTGGTGGGCTCGTCCATAATGAGCATATTCGGCTGCTCCTTGAGTATGGTGAGCAGGTACAGGCGCCTCTTTTCGCCGCCGCTGAGCACGCGCACCTTGCTGTTGTACATATCGTGAGGGAACATAAAGCGTCCCAGCAGATAGGTGTCGTTGATGGTCTCGAGGACGGTCTGGTCCTCGTCGAAACTCATACCTTCCTGGCGGTAGTAGCCCACTTTTATGGACTCGCCGCGCTCTATGACGCCGGTGGTCTCTCCGCCGGTCGGATTGCCTGTAAGCAGGTTTATGAAGGTGGTCTTGCCGGCTCCGTTGGCCCCCACAATGCCTACCTTCTCATATCTCTGGAAGTTATATGTGAAGTGGTCGAGATAGCATTTGTTCTCGTAGTAGAAACACAGGTCCTTGCAGTCTATGATCTTGGTACCCAGGCGGTTGCCGCTGACGGTCTTCATATCGCTGAGGTCCAGTTGCTTGGTCTTGTAGACTTGCTCGGCGCGGTCCTTGAGTTCGTGAAAGGCGTCGATGCGGTACTTCGCCTTGCCGGTACGGGCGCAAGGCGTTGCGTGGATCCACTCCAGTTCGCGGCGCAGGATGTTGCGCACTTTGTCAGTCTCGGCGTTGTAGTTTGCAATGCGTTCCTCGCGCTTCTCCAGGAAGTTCTGATAGTTGCCCTTGTAGATGAACACCTGACCGCGGTCCATCTCCATCACCGTGTTGCAGACGCGGTCGAGGAAGTAGCGGTCGTGGGTGACCATAAACAGGGTACACCTGGAGCGGCTCAGATAGGATTCGAGATATTCGATGGCATCTATGTCCAGGTGGTTGGTGGGCTCGTCCATTATGAAGAAGTCAGCCTCCGTGGACAGCATCTGAGACAGCGCCACGCGCTTCACCTCGCCTCCGGAAAGTTCGCACATCTTCTTGGAATAGTCTCCGAGCTTGAAACTGGTCAGGAATTCCTTCACCCTGCGTTCATATTCCCAGAGATGCTCCTGGTCCAGGCTGGCAGTGAATTCCGTGCTGGAATCCATTATCTGGTCGAATATGCTCTTGTCGGGATCGAACTCGTATTCCTGTTCGAGAAAGGCGATGCGCACGTCGCGGAGGAACATAATCCTGCCGCCGGAATCGCTCTTGTCCTTGCCTGCGAGTATCCTCATCAGGGAAGTCTTGCCCGTTCCGTTCGGCGCAATCAGGGCGATCTTGTCTCCCTCGTTGATGTTGAAGCCGATATGCTCGAAAAGGATTTTCGGGCCGTAGGACTTGGATATGTTCTGTATTTCGAGGTAAGATGCCATATATTTACAAATATAAGCAATTTTTGCTATATTTGAGGACATCAACCGCCTTATACTATCACTAATCAATAACAATGAAAACAATCAAACTTACTCTTGTTGCGTTTGCAATGGCAATCCTCGCAGTTGCCTGCAAGCCAGAGCCGACTCTGGAGGTCGGAATCTCCACTATGGGCGTCGGCTGTAAAGATGTCAAAGTGGAGACAGTGTCAATTCTGTCAAATCTGGACTGGGCTATCACCACTGATGTGGATTGGATCACCGTCAATCCAGCCTTCGGTACCGGAAGCGGCGAGTTCACCATTACTATCGACGATAACATTGCTCCGGAAGGCCAGAAGTCGGAAGATCGTTATGCTACTATTACCGTATCAGCAGGCGTTCTTCAGGAAACTATCGAAGTCCATCAGTTTGGAGAGGACAAGGTCTTCGAAGTCGGCGAGGGCGCTACACTTGAAGCTGCCGGCGGACAGATTACCGTGAAGGTGGAGGCCAACCTGGCTTATGAGGTGAGCATCTCAGAGGCTTGGATCACCAGGGCAGAGACCAAGGCCGTGAAGACCGACAATCTGGTGTTCAATGTGGCTGCCTACGATGGCTTCGATGCTCCGCGCACAGGTACTATCACCATCTCCCCATCAAAGGGTGATCTCAAGACAGTGACCGTTACTCAGAATCCTGGAAAGCGTTTTGCTTCAGGTTCAGGCACCGAGGCTGACCCTTGGGTGATTATGGACGCTGCTCAGCTCAACAGGGTGAGGGACGTGCTCGATACCACCCGTCACAGCTATTTCAAGCTCGGAGCCGACATCGACCTCAAGGAGTACGATCCTTGGGTTCCTCTCACTGTCGAGAACCTTGACTACAGGCTCTATCTCGATGGCCAGAACCACACTATCAGCAATATGAAAGTCTCCGGCACCAAGTATGCCGGCTTCGTAGGCCTTCTCACCGGTGGTCTCAAGAACATCAAGTTCGACAGCTGTACTTCCACTGGCACCGGTGGATCTTCTGCGGGTATCATCGGTGGCTGGATGGGCAACAACAACGCTTCTCTTACCGCTACCCTCGAGAACGTGACTTGCACCAACTGTATGGTTCAGTCCGATGCGGCTGCAAACGGCTCCAATGCGACTGTCGGCGGCCTCTGCGGAAATGCAGGCGGCACTACTTTCAAGAACTGCTCATTCCAGGGTGAACTCAATGAGACTAATGCGAATGCAGAAGGTGCTGCCGGCGGTATCTGCGGCCATTCATATGTAGCCTGTGTATTCGAGAACTGTTCATTCCAGGGCCTCATCAACTCAAACGGCAGCCGCAATATCGGCGGTATCTGCGGCAAGGCTGAATGGAAGAAGAACGCGGAAGGTACTGTTGTGGCGGTTCCTGAGTTCAAGAACTGCAAGTCCGACGGCATCATCACCAGTACCCGTGACCTCATCGGAGGCATCGCAGCCTGGATAGGCGGCGGCAACGTGACTGGCTGCTCATCCACTATGACCCTCAATGTCAGCAAGAATGCTTCTTCCAACTATGGCTACAGCGGTGGTATCATCGGATACTCAACCAGCGGTTCCGAGGTTGTCATCGATAACTGTCAGTATGACGGCGACATCGTCCTCGCTACCAATGCGAACGTAAGTGCCGGCATCATCGGCCAGTCCGCTTCCAAGATCACCATCACAAACTGTACATCCAAGGGCTCCATCAAGGGTTCTGCATCATTCCTCGCAGGTATGATCGCCTACACCAACAACGGTGGTTCACTTGAGATTACCAAGTGTTCTTCCACTATGGAGTTCAACGGAGTGGGCTATATCGGCGGAATGTTCGGTCAGGGCAATGCAGCTGTTACAAGCGTGAAGATCGACAGGTGCCACTACAACGGTAACATCACTGGTACCGGGTCTCAGCTCGGTGGCATCATCGGCAGGGACAACAACTCCGTTGTGGCCATCTCCAACTGTATCGCAGAAGGTACCATCACTGGCGGAAATATGGATATGGGCGGTCTCTCAGGTATCAACAGCAAGGGCAGCTCAATCACCAACTCCATCGCTCTGAACACTCTGGTTGGCGCATATTCATTCGGCGGCATCATCGCTCGCTGCTGCAATGGCCAGAACATCGGCACCAATCTTTCAGTCAGCACCAACAACACCATCAAGGGTTGCATCGCCTGGAATCCGTCAATGACTTCCACCAAGAAGACCGCCCCAGCAACTGGTTACAGCACTGGTGCAGTCGTAGGCTTCAGCGGTCTGCTCAATACTTTGGAAGATTGCGTCAGAAGGCCTGATATGGTATTTGAATGCTTCCCTGACACAAAATATGATGTGCTTGTCGACCACGAGAATGCAAATGCTGAGAACCCTCTTGCACGCGCGTTTACAAATGCAACTGATGACAAGTACTATGCTCCATACAATGGCAAGGTTGCTGCGGAAGGCGAAACTGCTTCCCAGGTAGCCAAGAGGCTCGGTTGGGACGAGACCATCTGGGATCTCAGCGGCAGTGTTCCTGCGCTTAAGTAAACCAAGTTGAAAAGATTTCTCCTCATTGCCTGTGCCTTTGCTCTGCTTTCATTGCAGGGCAAGGCCAGGCAATTTGATATATGCGTCTATGGCGGCACGGCTGCAGGCGTAGTTGCGGCCTATTCGGCTGCGCAGATGGGCGCAAATGTCATTCTGGTAGCTCCGGAGCCGGTATTGGGCGGAATGACCACCGGCGGTCTAGGTTTCACCGACATAGGCAACAAACAGGCGGTATTGGGTATCGCAAAGCAGTTCTACCGCAGGTTGGGCGACCATTACGGCAAATTGGAACAGTGGGTATTCGAGCCTCACGTGGCACAGGAAATCATTGAGTCCTATGCGTCGCATCCGAATATCACCCTGGTGATGAACACTCGCCTGGAGAGCGTCGTCCGCAAGGGTACTGCGATACGCAAGGCCAGTTTCAGCGGCGGTCTCATCGTCAAGGCCAGGCAGTGGATAGACTGCAGCTACGAGGGTGACCTGATGGCTGCATCTGGCGTCAGCTATGTGGTCGGACGTGAGGATTCCTCCGTCTATGGCGAATGCTGGAACGGCTCCCACGTGATGAAGGACCATCAGTTCCCGGACGGCGTGGATCCATTTGTGGTGCCTGGAGACAGCACCAGCGGCCTCCTTTGGGGCATACAGCCTTGGATGCTCAAGGCCGAGGGCTGCGGGGACGATTATGTGCAGGCATATAATTATAGGATATGCCTCACGGACGATCCCGACAATATGATTCCGATCGAGAAGCCGGACAATTACGACCCTGCCGTGTATGAATTGTTGGTACGTCTTATGGCGGCTCAGCCATCCAAGAAGTCCCTCAACGACTATTTCATCTGGAGCCTGATGCCGGGTCGCAAGACCGATGTCAACAACCGTGGCGGCTTCTCCACTGATATGATAGGTATGAATCACGCCTATCCGGAGGCTTCCTGGGAAGAGAGGGAAGAGATTATCCAGGCCCATAAGGACTATACCATAGGCTTGCTCTGGTTCTTCGGACACGACACCCGCGTGCCTGTGGAACTGCGCCACGAAATGCTCCGCTGGGGCTATCCGAAGGACGAATACGTGAAGACTGGGCATTGGACGCCTCAGCTGTATGTACGCGAGGCCCGCAGGATGGTGGGCGAATACGTCGCAACTCAGGCCGACTGCGAGAGCCGTACTTCATTGGAAGACGGCATAGCCATCGCGGCCTACACTATGGACTCTCACAACACCGAACGCGTAGTCATCGAGAAGGACGGACGCAAGATGGTCAAGAACGAGGGCGACGTGGAGATACGCGGCGGTCTGCCGTACCCGGTTTCCTACCGCAGCCTCACTCCGAAGAGGGAAGAGTGCACCAACCTCCTGGTGCCCGTCTGTCTGAGCGCAAGTCACATTGCCTACGGCTCCATCAGGATGGAACCGGTCTTTATGGCGACTTCCCAGGCAGCTGGCATCGCTGCTGCAAAATGTGCCTCCAGGCGTTGCGTAGTGCAGAAAGTGGATGTCAGTGCGATACAGGATCTTATGGCCTCCGATTCATATCTGGACGGCACTCCGGCCGAGATTCTCATCGATGACGACAACGCTGCCGTAACTTACTCGGACGGCTTTATCCGCCGCACAGGACGTGGTGGCTACGGTCCGTCTTGGCTCGAGGCCAAGCAACCCGCAGGTCAGAAGGTCACTTACACTCTGCCAGCAGAATTGGACGGCAAAGTGACCATCTACTCCTATCAACACACGGCGGATCATCTTGCCTACAGTGCGAACTTCACCCTGCGCTTGGGCGACTCGGTGCAGCAGATATCGTTCGACAGAAAGTCATTCTCCGTCCAGGGACAGACCAAAGGCGACTGGTATTGCTTGGGCTCCTACGACCTGAAGGCGGGGGAGGAAAAGATTCTGGAGATGTCCACCGATGACAGATCCCGCCCGTTCAGGACGGATTCGATACTTATTATAATAGAATAAGTACATTATAAGGCACAAAAAAAGACGGCTTCGAAAAGCCGTCTTTTTTATGTGGAGCACAGGAGAATCGAACTCCTGACCTTTTGAATGCCATTCAAACGCTCTACCAACTGAGCTAGTACCCCGATTACACTGCAAAGATAGTGATATGTCGGGGTTTTCCAAAACTTTTTATCGGCATCCGCCGCCGTGGCCGCCTCCTGAGAAGCCGCCGCCACCGCCGAATGAGGAGTGTCCGCCGCCGCCTGAATAGCCGCTTCCGCCATAGGAGGATGACCTCTGGCTGGCTTCGTAAGCTGACTTGGCTGAGGTTATGGAACTAGCGAGCCTGTCGGCCACATAGATGGTGCGGGTGAGGCTGCTTGGATCGATGTTTATCTCTTCGAAGGCCTTAGGGTCGATTTCCTTGAGTTCCTTGGAAACGCGGTCCGCAATGCCGAACATTGCGGCATAGACCAGATAGTCCTGCCACAGCAGTACCTCCTGGCTTTCCCTTACGTCGACCATCGTGAATTCCTTGAGGAAATTCCTCAGACCATAGAGCTTTCTTGTCTCTTTCGTTCCTTCTGCTGATGGTATGCTGCCGGAGAGATACCTCTTCATCTTCATATTGGATTCGGAGGATCTCTTGACCTCGTTCACCCAGTCGGAAACCTTCTTCTTGTTGGCGTCAGACCATTTCTTGAATTCGTTTTCCTGCAGGATATGGTCGGAGCCGGATGCCTCTTTCATCATCTGGAAGAGCTTGACCATTCCGCTGTCGCTGTCGTCGATGGCGCTGCGGTCCTTGAAGCTGATTTCAATCTTTCCATTCTCGTCTTTCCTGACGCTCAGTGCTCCGATCTGAATCATTTTCAGGATCATAGCCGCTGCTATCTTAGCCTTGCCGTTGCCGGTTTCAAGCTTGTTGATGACGTAGTTGGCGCAGTACATATCGCCTTCGAACGGGACTTCGCGTTTCCACGGCACCTTGCTCTTCTTGGTGGTGCCGAGCCATCTCTTTTTGGTTGCGATGTTCCCGAACCAGGCCAGAATCAGTACAAGCGGTACCCAGCCTCCCATATAGAGGACGGCGAGAATTGCGGCGACGGCATTGATGACGCCCTCCACGAACCTCTCGAATCCGGACTTTGGTGCCTGATCCTCCCAGTCGGAGTTCTTCATAGCCTGTTTGAGGTGGCTGTCGAAGTCGATGTCCAATGTGCTCTGAGGTTTGATGATGCCCTTGTTCAGCTTCATCAAGAGTATGACGGAACTGTCGTAGCTGAACTGTTCGGTGGATTCCATCACGACGCAGCCCTTTTCGAACCATACTTGGCCCACGTAGCCGAATCCCCATATCCTGGCAATTGTGGTGTCAAGCTGGACGTTCGGTATCTGGAGCACCAGCTTGAAGTGCTCAGGCTGTGAGGAGAGCTCGTCGGAAATGAACTGCAGATGCAGCATATCGTAGTCGTTGAGGGACTTTGCCGCATTGGTCATCTTGTATTTCACTTCGTAGACGTGGTCGCCGTAACTGCCCAGACCCCAGCAGAGTTCGCATCCCTTGCCGGTCTTGTTGATTCCGCAGCGGCCCGCCTTGTCGTTGAAACTGGCACCCGTATTCCAGGAGCCTATGTTCTCGTAGACTTTGCCGGTTTCGTCACTTACGGAGAGACTTTCGATCTTGATGTCTCCGAGGTTTTCACGCACGAGGTACCATTCGGTGCCCCGGACTGCCGTCACGTCCCACCATTCGGTTATATGTGCCGTTCCGAGGGAATCCAGCACACAGCCTATCTTGATGTTTCGGATGGCAGCTTCGTCCGCAGAGGCGGTAGTCCAACAGAGGAGAGCCGCCAGAAGGATGAAGAACCTTTTCATCGGTATCAGATCTTCATTGAAGGCATCTCGGCCTTGGCCTCTACGGTCTCGAGGTTCTGGCGGAGATCGAAGTGGAGCATACTTGCTACGAATGAGCTAGGGAACATACGCACGAGCTTGTTGTAGATGGTGACGGAGTCGTTGTAGACCATCCTGCTGAGACGTACCTGGTTCTCGTAGAGGTTCACGCTGTCCATTGCCTTTGCGTAGTTCTCGTTTGCCTTGAGCTGAGGATACTGCTCTACGACTACGTTGATGGCCTTGACTGCATTGGAAATAGCCTTTTCCTGTGCCTCGACCTCGGCTGTGCTGCTGTTGCCATTGGTGTTGGCGCGCATTCCGATGACTTCCTTTAGGGTGTTGTACTCGTGCTCATTGTAGGACTTCACGAGTTCCACGAGGGCGGTGAGGGCGTCCCAGCGGCTGCTCTGCTGCACGCCGATCTGGCTGAGTGCGTTCTTGCAGTTCTCATCCTTTGAAACGAGGTTCCTCTGAACTGAGATGAACCAGAATACCAATGCTGCGACAAGCGCGAGGAAAACTAATAAAGCTACCATAGATGTAATAGTTTTAAATGTTAGATAATATTATTTGAAGAATTTGTCCACTTCCTTGACTGCCTGAGGCAGGGCGAATACGGCCACACGGTCGTAGGCCTCGATGACGGTGTCGCCGACGGCGATGAAAGAGTCGTTGCCGCGGATGACGCCGCCTATGACTGCGTCCTTAGGGAAACTGATTTCCTTGAGAGGGCTCTGTGTGATCTTGGTATTCGGGGCGACGATGTATTCGAGCACTTCCGCGTTGGTTCCGCTCATATACTTCACGAAACGGACCTTGTCGCTGAGGGTGAACTTGAATATGCGGCCGGCGGTGATGAGTTTCTTGTTGATGACTGCATCCACTCCCATATCCTCGGCGAGGCGTATGTATTCGAGGTTCTCGACCTCTGCGATTGTGCGGCTGATGCCCATCTTCTTCGCTGCCACGCAGGTGAGTATGTTGGTCTCGCTGCTCTCTGTGAGGGCCACGAAGGCGTCGAAGCTCCTGATGGCCTCCTCTATGAGCAGGTCGGTGTTGCGTCCGTCTCCGTTGACCACTGCCACGTTGTTCTCCAGTTTGTCGGAGAGTTCGACGCAGCGCTTCTTGTCTTCCTCGATTATCTTGATCCTGTCGAGCTGATGGCACATCTGCTTGGCTACCATTTCGGCCACAGGTCCGCCTCCGACTATCATCAGACTGTTGATCTCGATGTCCTTCTTGCCCAGGTACTCCATAAGCGGGGCGGTGCCGTCGCGGCGGGAAATGATGAACACGAGGTCGTGATACCTGAACTTGGTGTCGACCTTAGGGATGATGGTCTCGTTGTTCCTGGAGATGGCCACCACGCGGAACTTGAGTTCCTGCGCCTCGAAGTCGCGGCTGAATTCGAGCAGGGTCTTGTCTATGATAGGGGAGTCCTCCTCCAGCTTATAGACAGAGATCTGCAGTTTGCCGCGTCCGAATTCCATTGCTTCGGTTGAGGCTGTGCGCTTGAGCAGGTCCACGATTTCGCCGGCGGCGATCTTCTCTGGATAGAAGAGCAGGTCTATGCCCATCTCGGAGAAGAGATACTTGTTGTCGTAGGCCAGGTACTCCTCGTTGTTGATCCTGCAGGTCACCTTCTTGCTGCCGAGCCTCTTGGCCAGGACGGAACATACGATGTTGACGTTCTGGGAAGTGGATGGATTCACAGCTATGAAGAGGTCCGCCTTGTCCGTGCCTGCGCGCTTGAGCGTCTCAATGGACGCAGGATTGCCGCAGACTGTGATGACATCTGCGCATTCCGTGAGCGTTGCAAGCCTGTCCGGGTTGCTGTCGATGACGGTGATGTCGTTGTTGTTGGCTTCACCGCTGAGCATCTTGGCGAGGTGTGAACCGACCTCTCCGGCTCCTGAAATTACGATTTTCATTGTCTTATAATTTTAGAGTCTTTCTCTCAGATATTCGAATATCCTGTCTTTTGCCGAATAGTTCAGCAGGACTATGGACTCGTCCAGTATGCCTTTGACGAGCACGCGTTCGCTGCGCTTCCGGTTTATGTCTATGTCAAGCAGTTTGGAGGCTATTGCGCCGTCAGAGAGTATGTCGGACACGATGTAGTCCTCCACTTCCTTCTTCGTCGGCATAGTCGCCAGTTTCCTGTATTCCTTGTGTGCCTTCAGTACGGCCTTGAAGTAATCCTTCCTGCCGCTGAACAGGTAGACGAGGGCTGAGGCCCCGTCCAGTGTCATCCTGAATCGTATGCGTCCCTTGGCCCTTCGGAGCGCGTCTGAGGCGCAGGTGGACACGAGATGATCCTTGAAGCTGTCGTCGGTGTCTTCCATCGCCTCGAGGCAGTTGAGCACGTCGTCTGTCCTCACCGCCGTCTCCGGAGCCACTGCTGCCAGCACGTCGTAAACGTCCCTGAGCGCCTCGGTGTAGGCGAGGTTGTTGGAGAGCATCAGCAGGTTGTTGCGGAAGTTCAGGAAGAGTTTGAAAGGGGAGTCCTGCGGCAGGGTGCCGCCTCCCACGTGGTACACGAGGCTGCGCGGAACCACGTTCACGCGATATCCGGCCAGCCTGGCGCGCCAGCATAGGTCGATTTCTTCCATATGCGCGAAGAACCTCTCGTCGAGGCCTCCCAGTTCTTCCCAGACCTTGCTGCGGAACATCAGGCAGGCTCCGGTCGCCCAGAGCACGTCCTCAGGATTGTCGTACTGACCTTCGTCGATTTCGGTGCGCTTCATCACGCGTCCGCGACAGAACGGATAGCCGAAATGGTCCAGCCATCCTCCCGCCGCTCCGGCGTATTCGAAGCGGTCGCGGCTGCCTTCCTGCCAGGCGTGGAGCTTAGGCGCGCAGGCAGCGCAGTCTTCGTGGAGGTCCATCCATTCTTCAAGCGGAATGAACCAGTCAGGAGCCACTTCTATGTCGGAATTTATCAGCAGGAAATACTTCGGTGCATCTTCCTTCAGGGCCTCGAAAGCCTTGTTGTAGCCGCCCGTAAAGCCATAATTCTTGTCGAATACGACTGTTTTCAGATCAGGGAAGTTCTCCTGGAGGAATTCCATAGAGCCGTCTGTCGAGGCGTTGTCTGCTATGACAACTTCGGCATCCAGGCCTTCCAGCGACGCCACGAGGCCCGGGAGGAACTTCCCGAGGAAGTCCTTTCCGTTCCAGTTCAGTATGACGACCGCTGTCTTCATCTTATATTATTCTCCGCAGTTGCAG
>DCHT01000017.1:80554-80841 GCA_002314885.1 Bacteroidales bacterium UBA1745
GCCTTCACAGCCACCTTCGCCACAGCCACCGCCGCAACCGCCGTCACCGCAGCCGCCGTCACCGTGTCCGTGTCCGCCACAGTTGCCCTTGCAATGTCCGCAGCCGTGATGTGCGAGTTCGCCGTGCAGGCCTTCTGCGAGTTCCTGCTCGGTGGCTTCACGCACTTCGACGATCTTGCCGCTGAAGTTGAGAGTCTTGCCGGCCATAGGGCTGTTGACGTCGATCTTCACCCAGAGTTCGCTGACTTCGAGGACTATGCCCGGAACAACTCGTCCGTGACCGTCCA
>DCHT01000017.1:80961-89010 GCA_002314885.1 Bacteroidales bacterium UBA1745
TCCTCAGGGGAGAGGGAGAAGGCGAAAGTCTCGCCCGGCTCCAGCCCTGCGATGTTCTCCTCGAACTTAGGCAGGAGGGAGCCTGTACCCTGGATAAAATCCAGCGGCCTTTCCTCCGTACACTGGTCCACGAGCTGTCCGTCCACGATGAGTTCGTATGTGAGGTATACAACCTTCTTGTCTTCGATTTTCATATTTTATTGTTCTTGATTTCCGTATATTCTCTACTTATCATTATATGATAACTCGCAAATATAAACTAAAAATGGCTTTTTATCAATCAACTGACTATATTTGTAAGTATGAAAAAGCATCTGATACTTCTCGCGACCCTCGTCGTCGCATCCATTGCCGCAAAGGCTCAGTATGTGGAATCTCCTGCCGACGGACTTCCAAAATGTGACATCAGGCCTTCTATGACCGTGCTGCTCTATCCGGAAGGACAGGCTGCCGGAAAGGGCATAGTCGAGAACGGCGTACAAGTCACCAACGGACCTCAGGAGGACAACGGGCTTCGCGGACCGGAAACCTGCTCGGCCAGCGGATCCCGCAGGAACGTGGGCGACGATGCACGCATAGACATCTACTTCGCGCCGGTTCCGAACGGTCAGATGGTGGTATATACCCCGGGCGGCGGATACAGTCACCTTTCCACCTACAATGAGGGTGTCTATGGCGCCAAGTGGCTGACTGACAGGGGAATATCAGTTGCTGTTCTCAAGTACAGAATGCCTAACAAGCATCACACAGTGCCGCTGGACGACGTGCAGAATGCCTTCCGCTACTGCCGCTATCACGCCGCTGAATGGGGCGTGAAGCAGATAGGCGTGATGGGCGGATCCGCAGGCGGACACCTCTCCTCCTGTGCCTCCACAATGTGGGTGGACGAGATCACCAGACCTGACTTCGCAGTGCTCATCTATCCTCGCATCACCCTTCGCAGGGGAGAACTCTGCGACACCAAGGAGAACCTTCTCGGCAAGGATTCCGAGTGGGACGACAATGTGGACGAGCATCTCCGTCTTCTTGAATATTATTCACCGGACACTCACGTCAACGCCCAGACTCCTCCTACCTATATAGTACTGAGCGCAAATGACAATTCAGTGCCTGCCACCAATTTCCTTCCGTACTATGGCAAACTGCTCGAGTACAAGGTGCCGGTGGAGGTGCACATCTTCCCTGTAGGCGGTCACGGCTGGGGCTTCTCCTCTGAAGAGTACAAGGGTGTGGGCAAGGACAAGTTCGCCCCTTGCCGTCCTCAGTTCGAGGCGACTCTCCAGGACTGGCTCACCCGTCAGCTTCCAAAGGAATAGCCGATGGCGGCTCCCGCAAAAGTCAAAGGCCGATTTGCTCCTTCCCCGACGGGCAGGATGCACCTGGGCAATGTCTATAGCGCCCTGCTCTCGTGGCTGTCAGCCAAGAGCAAGGGCGGTGACTGGCTGCTCAGGATAGAGGACCTCGACCCTGGCAGGAGCAGACTTGATTTTGCCCGTCAGCTGGAGGAAGACCTGCTCTGGCTCGGTCTCGAATGGGACGAGGGCGGACTGGATGCGAAAGGTCCTTTGGACACTTATTGCCAGAGCCGCAGGGGAGAGATCTACCAGAGCCAGCTGGACCGATTGGAGGCTCAGGGACTGCTCTATCCCTGCTGGTGCACCCGCGCGGACATTATGGCCACTCAGGCTCCTCACGAAAGCGACGGCAGGATAGTCTATGCAGGTACCTGCAGGCCTGGAAATCCCGTTCAGAAGGCTCTGGAAGGCGGTCGCAAGCCGGCGACCAGGATAATGGTGCCCGACTGCGACATCAGTTTCATCGACGGTCATTACGGCCCGCAGAAAGTCAATCTGACAGAACATTGCGGGGACTTTGTCCTCAGGCGCGGAGACGGTGCCTGGGCCTATCAGCTGGCCGTCGTGGCAGACGATGCCCTGATGGGCGTGACCGAGGTCGTGCGCGGCCGCGACCTGCTGCTGTCCGCTGCCCAGCAGATATATCTCTACGAACGTCTGGACTTTGAGATCCCTGAGTTCATACACCTTCCGCTGCTTTGCTCCGCCTCCGGGGACCGGCTCTGCAAGAGGGACAGCAGCCTGGATATGGGCTGCCTTCGCAGCAATTTCACTCCCGAGCAGATCATAGGCCGCCTGGGGCATCTCGCGGGCCTGGTTCCGGAAGGGGAGGCCTGTACGGCAAAGGACCTCCTCCCACTCTTCTCGTGGTCGAAGGTCCCTTCATCCGATATAATTCTTCGCTAGTCCTGAGCGTTCTTCCTGTAGGCGAGGGGAGTCGTGCCCACCTTGTCCCTGAAAAACTTCGTCAGGTGGCTAGGCGTGGAGAAATTCAGGTCCGTGCTGATCTGCTGCACCGTATCTCCGGTGCTTCTCAGACGGAATTTGATCTCCCTGACCGTGTAGTCGTCAATCCATTCCGTGGCGTGTCTCTTCGTCGCATTGAGCACGTTCGCAGCCAGATATTTTGGAGTAATATGCATCATATCTGCATAATCTTTCACTTTCCTGGTCTTGCAATGATGCTCGTGCACCAGGGTGATGAACTGGTCGGAAATGGCGGTCTCGCGCTTTTCCGAAATCGAATTGTTCTTGTGCTGCTGCTCCCAGATGTCCATTGCATTGTAGAGTACGGCCTTTATGTAGCAGGATGCGATTTCGTCGCCGTACAGTGAATCCTTGTCGTTTGCCGCACGGCTGGCCCTCTCCAGGAGGAATCTGCAACCTACTGCCATCTTCTCTTCCATAGGGAAGAAACGGGGCCTGTACATCATCTTCTTGAACTGGAAGAGAGTCTTCCCATCGTACATCTGATTCATTGAATCGTAGGTCTGGACGCACACTACCATACAAAAATCGGAACTCCTCTCAATTATCCTGTACTTGAAGGATCCGACCATTATTCCGGTGTTCTTGGATATGATTTCGTCCACGCCCTCGCTTATGAATCTCGCTGAACCACTGATACATAGAAGCATCAGGGCGTAGTCTCCAGGATTCATCCATCCGTTGACGGTCAGTTCCTGCGCGAAGGCAACCCCTCGTTCTGACGTGTTCAAAAATGTCTGTAATTTCATAGGCGAGAGCAATTTTATATCAACTTTATGACTCAAATATAGTGATTTTTTGACATAATAGGTACTATTTGATATAAAATTGTGCAAAAATGTTAGGAATTAATGAATATTGTAACTACATTTGCCTTCGGAAGAATTACAAATTCTTTCTGCACACAATACACTTTCAATTCTAATTTTTTCTGATCGGGTAGGTTGGCTGTGAAGTTAGCCTACTTTTTTTTGTGTCTATATTAAACTTCACCGTCCTATCTGTGTCTAACAATCGTTTTAAACAAAATAATCAGAGATAAAAAAGGGGGTAAATCCCCCGATATGGTTAAATAGGTTAGAGCAGAAACCCGGACGATGTGAATTGACCGGGTTTCATTTTTAAGAGGAAGTAGTATCTTTGTATGACTATTATATATATATGAAACGACTGATCAAGGCGACGCTCCTGACTTTGGTCATTGTGGCGGCCGCTTCAGAATGGGCAAAGGCGCAGACGCAGCACTATCGCTACGACGACAACGCCGCCTATATGGCTTCGGCCCAGGAGAAATCCCTCCTCTACAGAGGACGCCTGGCTCCGGAGTACAGATTCCAGTATAATGGGCACTGCTATGCGGCGTCCAGGGACTTCAAGAAAGGCGAGGTCCTCTACAACGGCCGTCTCTACACGGACGTGCTTCTCAACATCGACGCCTACAAGCAGCTTCTCGTGGTGAAGGCAAACCTGATTTCCGCCACCGATCCCCAGTATGTGGAATATGCCTTCATAGACGGCGTCAAGTATGTCAACCTCTCTTTCGAGGGCAGGATCAAGGATGCTCCCAAGGGCTTCTGCAGTTCAGAGTTTGAGGGAGACGTCAGTTTCTATGCCCTGGTAGTGAAGACCCTTACTTCCGATGATGCCTACCACAACGGCGCGGACATAGGTTATACTGACCCGAACTACAAGGAATATGTGAAGGTTGCGGGACACGACACCAGGCTGAACACATATTTTGCGTATTCCGTGAAATACTATCTTGTCATCGACGGCAGGGCTGTACAGGTGAAGACGCGCGCTGCGCTTCTGAAGCTGTTCGACAAGCCTACTGCCAAGGCGATGCGCAAATATGCCAGCAAGAACCAGCTCAATGATGCGGGCGTGAGCTTTGTGGACTATGCCAAGAGAGTTCTCGCCTACAGGGAGCAGAATCTGATGAATCAAGGAGGTGCTCTATGAGGAAGAAACTGATTCTGGGGCTGTTCCTGGTGCTTTCCGCCCTGCTTTCCACGCGCGTCGCAGCCCAGTCCGTCGTGGAGTTGCGTATGGTTCCGACCGATTCCCTGGTGTGCTTCCTGAGGCACAGTTATGGCCAGCAGATATATTATTCCAAGGACGATGACGACAAGACCCTCCTGACCGTCAAGGCCACGGATTCCAAGTTCGTCGAGTCTGCCCTTGCCGAACTGTGTTCCAAGGGATATGCCGTGGACGAGTATGACGGATGTTACTTCGTCCTGCACGGACAGGGCCTGGCCACCGACCTTCCGGGCGGCTATTTCTCCGAGGCCGGATCTGCGACCTCCGACGACCTGCTCAAGTTCGTGGAGGACCGCAACGCAGTGGCCAATTTCCAGAACAAGATATACGAGATAGGCGACAAGCTCAACCGCAGGACCAGCGGCAGCGGCTATGTCAGGGGCTATGTGAGAAATGTGGCCAACGGCGAGCCTCTGGTGGGCGTGACCGTCATTGGCGGCAACTCCAAGTCCTACACGATGACCGATGCCTACGGCTATTACACCGTGTCCCTGCCAATAGGCGAGAATACCCTGACCTTCAGCGGCTATTCCCTCGACGAGTTGGCCCTGAAACTGCTCGTCTATGGCGACGGCGACCTCGACGTCCTGATGAAGGAGACCGTCATTTCCCTCAAGGGCGCGGTAGTTTCCGGCGAGAGGGTTTCCAACCACATACGCCCTCAGATGGGCGTGGAACGCATCAATGCCAGCTTCGTGAAGACCATTCCGGCCGCCTTCGGTGAGGCCGACGTCCTCCGTGCGGTGATGACTCTGCCGGGCGTGAAGACAGTGGGCGAGGCCTCCAGCGGCTTCAACGTGCGCGGCGGCTCCGTGGACCAGAACCTCATACTCTTCAACGACGGCACCATCTACAATCCTAGCCATATGTTCGGCGTGATGTCTGCCTTCGATACGGATGTGATCAGCACAGCCGACCTCTACAAGAGTTCCATTCCGACCGAGTTCGGCGGACGAATTTCCTCAGTCCTCGACATCAAGGGCAGGACGGGCAACTCCAAGAAGTTCAGCGGCAGCGTGGGCATAGGCCTGCTGACCAGCCATCTGGAGCTGGAAGGTCCTATCGCCAGCGAGAACACGACTTTCGTGCTGGGTGGGCGTACGACCTATTCCAACTGGCTGCTGAAACTCCTTCCTGAGAACAGCGGCTATGCAGGCGGACGTGCTTCTTTCAGCGACATCAACGCCGGTATTTCCCACAAATTCAACGACCGCAACTCCATCCACGCCTTCGGCTATTGGTCCCGCGACCGCTATTCCTTCAGCGGCGACACTACCTTCCGCTACAGCAACGCATCGACCTCGCTGAAGTGGCGTCATACCATAGATGAGAAGTCCAGCCTGACCCTCACCGGTGGCTATGACCGCTATCAGAATGCGATGGACCAGTACGAGAATTTCTACAACGCCTACAAGTACTCCACCCTCATCCAGGAAGGCTTCCTGAAGGCCAATTTCAAGACTGTCTTCAATGAGAAGCACACGATGAGCTACGGCGCCGATGTGATTTTCTACAACCTGGATCCGGGCAGCAGGATGCCTTACTCGGACTCGTCCCTCGTGGCTGAGAACCATCTCCGCATCCAGCGTGGTCTGCAGCCTTCCCTCTATGTCAGCGACGAGTGGAAGATGGGCAGCCAGTTCTCTGTGGACTACGGTCTGAGGCTGTCCTCGTTCGTGGCTATGGGCGACTCCACCAGGTTCTACATCTACCCTGAGGCCCGCATTTCGGCGAAGTACTCTCCGCTGTCCAACCTGTCCATCAAGGCCGGTTTCAACACTATGACCCAGTATATCCACCTGATCTCCAACTCCGCGGCCATCTCGCCTATGGACACCTGGCAGCTGAGTTCCGACAAGATACGCCCTCAGATAGGCTTCCAGGCCGCTGCAGGCGTATATTGGACCGTATTCGACGGCAGGGTGGACCTCTCTCTCGAGGGCTATTACAAGCGCACTTACCGCTACCTCGACTATATGTCCGGCGCGACTCTCGTGATGAATCCTAACCTTCCGGACGAACTCGTGGAGACTACGGGACGATCCTGGGGAGTGGAATTCATGGCGAGAAAGACCACGGGCAAGCTTACCGGCTGGGTCAGCTACACCTACGCAAGGGCCAAGCTCAAGGAGTCCCAGGACAGGGGACTGGCCACCATCAACAACGGCGACTGGTACAATGCCCCTCACGACAAGCCTCACGACTTCAAGCTGGTGGGCAATTACAAGATCACCCACAGGCTGAGCGTCTCCTGCAACATCGATTACTCCACGGGCCGTCCTGTGACCATCCCTGTGGGCGTCTATTACTATGGCGGCGGCTATCGCCTGGCCTATTCCCAGCGCAATGCCTACAGGATTCCGGACTATTTCAGGATGGACCTCGCCTGCATAGTGGAGCCTAGCCACAACCTGAAGAAGCTCGCTCACTTCTCGATGACCTTCGGCTGCTACAACGTCACGGCCAGGAAGAATGCCTACTCAGTCTACTACACGACCAACGGCGGCACCAGCATCCAGGGCTACAAGATATCCGTCTTTGCCTGCCCTATTCCTTATGTCAGCTTTAATTTGAAATTCTAGAGATGAGAACAATATACAGAATCGCGGCGTTTGCAGCCTCAATATTGGCAGCAGCCTCCTGCATATATCCTTTCGACGCCAATGTGGAAGGCGTTGCGGACCGTCTCGTGATCGAGGGCGATATGATAGTGGGAGAGATGTCCCAGGTGCGCCTGAGTTATATGTACCCCCTCAATGCGACTACCACCGACATTCAGAGCCCTCCTCTAGGCGACGCATATTTCGAGGACGAGCAGGGCACCGTGTACAAGCATAACAAGACCGTTCCGGCGGCAGGACTGAGCGTGTTCAACATCAACACCAAGAATGCTCCTGCTGACCGCAGATACCGTCTCCACGTGAAGATCAAGAAGACCGGCAAGGAATACGTAAGTTCCTGGCTGACAGTCAACAAGGCTCCGGTTGTGGACAGCCTTTCCTACTCCGTTGGGGAGAAGAATCTCGCCGTCAAGCTGAGTGCACATTCCGTGGATGGAGGCCAGTATTTCAGGTGGACCTACGACGAGATCTGGCGCTTCCACGCAGCATATCCGAGGGACTATTATTTCGATACCACGGATTCGACCGAAGTGGCTTTCGAGGAGACCGACTATTCCACCTACTGGTGCTTTGCGGAGGCTTCTTCCAGTGAGGTGGACCTCTGCGCCACCAGCGACCTTGTGGAGGACAGGCTTATTGATCACAAATTCAAGGAGATCAGCCGTACGGACGACAGGCTGATGGACCGCTACAAGATGACTGTGAACGTGCGCTGCATCTCGGCGGACGCCTACCGCTACCTTGCGAACCTCAAGCTGACGTCCAATTTCACCGGCAGCCTCTTCTCTCCGAACCCTAGCGACGTGGTGGGCAACATAGTCTGCCTGGACGATCCGGACGAACTGGTCATAGGCTATATCGACGCCTGTATGAACACTCCGTTCACCTATTATATAGATAATAAGCAGACGAAGGCGCATATTTCCGTGCTTTATTCCTTCCCGTTCGTGCCTGAGGTGAATCCGTCGGAGGGCGTGTACCTGATCGATTACTGGCTCGGCGGCTATGTACCGGTTACGGAAGGCACCGACGTGGACGGCAAG
>DCHT01000068.1:0-14773 GCA_002314885.1 Bacteroidales bacterium UBA1745
TCTGCCGACGTGCAAGAGAGCTCCTCACAGAGGAGGAGAGTAGCCGTGATCGGCTCCGGTCCTTCCGGACTGGCTTGCGCGAGCGATTTGGCGAAGATGGGTTACGATGTGACTATTTTCGAGGCTCTGCATAAGGCTGGTGGAGTGCTGGTTTATGGCATTCCTGAGTTCCGCCTTCCTAAGGATGAGGTTGTGGCGTATGAGGTTGAGGCCGTGAAGAAGCTCGGTGTGAAGATCGAGACTGATGTCGTGGCCGGCCGTACGATTACCATTGACAGTCTCCTCGACGAGGAGGGCTTCGATGCAGTGTTCGTGGGTTCTGGTGCCGGTCTGCCTAAGTTTATGGGCATTCCGGGAGAGAACCTCAACGGTGTGTTCTCAGCGAATGAGTTCCTGACCAGGAATAACCTGATGAAGGCTTTCAAGGAGGATTATCTGACTCCTATCCACGCTGGTAAGAAGTGCGTTGTGGTCGGTGGCGGCAATGTCGCTATGGATGCTGCACGTACTGCTCTGAGGCTTGGTGCTGAGACTACTATCGTATATCGTCGTACCGAGAATGAGCTTCCTGCACGTAAGGAGGAGGTTCACCACGCTCACGAGGAGGGTGTGCAGTTCGCTATGCTTACCAATCCTGTGGAGATTCTCGGAGATGAGAACGGCTGGGTAAAGGCTGTAAGGTGCATCCGTATGGAGCTCGGCGAGCCTGATGCAAGCGGCCGTCGCAGTCCTATCGAGATACCTGGTTCTGAGTTCGAGATTGAGACCGAGACCGTGATTATGTCCCTCGGTACTTCTCCTAACCCGCTGATTGCCAGGACTACCAAGGGTCTGGAGACCAACCGCCGCGGCTGTCTCGTTGCTGACGAGGTGGGTGCTACTACCCGCAAGGGCGTGTTTGCCGGCGGTGATGCCGTTACCGGTGCCGCAACCGTAATCCTCGCGATGGGTGCAGGCCGCAAGGCTGCCGCTGCCATCGACGAATATCTCAAGACACTCTAAGCAATGAAGGGTATTTCTCTCAGACAGCGTCTTGCGCTGGAACTTAACCGCCAGATCATCAAGGACAGGGTGGAGAGGCATCCTCTGCAGCAGCTGTTCTGGGAGAGTACGCTCCGATGCAATATGCGCTGCCGTCATTGCGGCAGTGACTGCAAGATGGACTCCCTCTCTCCTGATATGCTTTTCGAAGATTTCGAGAAGGTGCTCAGGAGGGTGAAGGAAGTCTATGATTCCCACCATATTATGGTAGTCATCTCCGGAGGCGAGCCTCTTATGAGGCAGGACCTTGCGGAGTGTGGAAGGCGCATCTACGAACTGGAGTTCCCGTGGGGTATGGTTACCAACGGCAGGCTCCTGAGCCGCAGCAAGCTTGACGAGCTCAAGCGCAGCGGACTGCGTTCCATCACTGTCAGCCTCGACGGACTCGAGGAGGACCACAACTGGATGCGCGGCACCGAGGATTCCTTCCAATATGCTTCCGAGGCGGTGCGTATGCTCGCCAAGGATCCCGATCTCGCCTTCGACGTGGTGACCTGCGTGAACAGGCGTACCCTTGGAAAGCTGGACGAGATCAAGGAGTTCCTGGTTTCCTGCGGCGTGAAGGGCTGGAGGTTGTTCTCCGTCGTGCCTATGGGCAGGGCCAAGAACGATCCGGAACTTATACTGCAGGGCGGGGAAGTGCGTCAGCTGATGGATTTCATCGTCCGTACCCGCGAGGAGGGCCGCATCAATGCAAGTTATTGCTGCGAAGGCTTCGTGGGTGAGTACGAGGGCCGCGTGCGCGACTATCTCTACCACTGCCAGGCCGGTGTGTCCGTGGGTTCCGTCCTCATCGACGGTTCCATTTCGGCCTGCACCAGCGTCAGAGGCAACTACCATCAGGGAAATATTTACAAGGACGATTTTGTCGACGTCTGGGAAAACCGTTTCCAGCCTTATCGCGACCGCGAGTGGATGCGTAAGGGGGAGTGCGGCGAATGCAAGTGGTTCCGTTACTGCGAAGGCAACGGTATGCATCTGCGCGACGACGACGGCAATCTGATACAATGTAACCTCAAGAAGATCTATGAGTAGAAAAGCTAGATTCTGCAGGGCCCTGCTGGTGATGCTGGGCTTTGGCACACTGACCGCCTCCAAGTGCGACGGTCCAGTCGATATGTACGGACCGGCTCCTATGTACGGACCGGATTATGAGAATGTGGTGATGTACGGACCTGCGCCGACTTCCAAGGGCTATGTGAACCTTCCGGACGGACAGGACGTGCCTCAGGATCAGGCTGCTGAACCAAAAGAAAACAAGTAAGAGACGATAATGGCACAGAAACCATCAATTCCAAAGGGAACAAGGGATTTCGGACCTGCTGAGATGGCGGGTCGCAACTATATTTTCGACACCATACGTGGTGTCTATAAGGCCTATGGCTTTGCTCAGATCGAGACTCCTGCCACTGAGAACCTCAGCACCCTGCTGGGTAAGTACGGCGACGAGGGCGACAAGCTCCTCTTCCGTATCCTGAATTCGGGTGACGCTTTCTCCGGCATCGATTATGGCCAGTATAAACTCGAGGAAGAGGGTGCTTACGACAGCAAGAAACTCTCCCTCAAGGTCTGCGAGAAGGGTCTCCGCTACGACCTGACCGTGCCTTTTGCACGCTTCGTGGTGCAGCATCAGAACGACATCACCTTCCCTTTCAAGAGGTTCCAGATCCAGCCTGTATGGCGTGCTGACCGTCCTCAGAAGGGCCGCTACCGCGAGTTCTATCAGTGTGACGCCGATGTCATCGGCTCCACTTCCCAGATCAACGAACTCGAGCTCGTGCAGATCGTGGACACCGTCTTCCAGAAGTTCGACGTGCGCGTCTGCGTGAAGATCAACAACCGCAAGGTGCTCACCGGTCTCGCTGAGATCTGCGGCTTCCCTGACAAGGTGGTGGACATTACCGTCGCAATCGACAAGATTGACAAGATAGGTCTCGAGGCGGTCGAGGCTGAGATGATGGAAAGGGGACTGAGCCAGGAGGCTGTCTCAGTCATCGAGCCTGTGCTCACCCTCACTGGCAGCGCTGCTGAGAAGATCGCCGTTATGCGCGATCTGATGAACGGCAAGTCAGCTTCCGGCATCGTTTCTGAGACCGGTCTCAAGGGACTCGACGAACTCGAGGAACTCTTCGGCTTCATCGCTGCTGCGGATATCAAGAACGAGGTTGAGATCGACCTTTCCCTCGCCCGTGGCCTGAACTATTACACCGGAGCCATCTTCGAGGTGAAGGCTCTCGACTTCCAGATAGGCAGCATCTGCGGTGGTGGCCGCTACGACAACCTCACCGGCATCTTCGGCCTTCCAGGTATGTCAGGCGTGGGTATCTCCTTCGGTGCTGACCGCATCTATGACGTGCTTCAGGGCCTGAACAAGTTCCCTTCAGAGGTCAAGTCCTCCACGAGGGTGCTCTTCGCCAATATGGGCGAGGCCGCTTACCTCCTTCCAGTCGTGAAGGCTCTTCGCGATGCTGGTGTGGCTTGCGAAATCTATCCTGACCAGACCAAGCTCAAGAAGCAGTTCGACTACGCCGACCGCAAGGCCATTCCTTTCCTCTCCATCGTAGGTGAGACCGAGGCCGCTGCCGGCGTCATCAACATCAAGAACCTCTCATCCGGCGAGCAGAAGTCCTTCTCCAAGGCGGATGTCGAGGCAATGCTCGAATTCATTTTGGCGCAGAACTAGTGCCACTACTTCTGCACCACAATTTCAAGACTTTCTGGGGCTATGCGGCCGGCATCATCACTGGTGTGGCGTATGGCCTCAACCCTTTGTTCGCCAAGCCTCTGATGCAGCAGGGCGTTCCGATCGACACCATCCTGTTCTATCGCTATGCCATTTCAGTCGTCCTGCTGGCCATTACCATACTGCTGTCGCGGCAGTCTTTCCGGGTCAGCGCCAAGCAGGCCTTGCGACTGCTGATTCTGGGCGTGCTGTACACCTGCAGCAGCATCTTCCTCTTCTATTCCTATAATTATATATCGTCCGGCGTGGCGACGACCATAGTCTTCCTCTATCCCGTATTCGTGGCTCTGATTATGGTCTTCCTGAAGGTTTACCCGACCTGGCAGGTGTGGCTTTCCATACTTCTGACCTTCGTAGGAGTAGCCTTCCTGAGCCATTCAGATGCCAGTGAGGGCTTCCGTATGAGCGGCCTGCTCTTCGCTGCGGCGTCTGCCCTGGTCTATGCCTTCTTCATAGTGATAGTCAACAGAAGCACCAGGATGCGTACCGTCTCGAGCACCGTCCTGACTTTCTATACCTTGCTGGTGGGTACTTTCATCTTCCTGAGTATGACCTTGCTGAAGGGACAGTCATTGACTGCTGGGCTTATGCCGTCCGCTGCCCCGACAGGGTCTATGCCTATGTGGTCCCGCTGGCTCTGCCTGATCGGTCTGGCTGTGTTCCCGACCATCATCTCCACAGCCACCCTGGCGGCGTCCACCCGCATAATCGGGGCCGCAAAAGCCTCTGTATTAGGCGTTTTCGAGCCCGTGACCGCCATCGTCGTCGGCACCATAGTATTCCGCGAACCTTTCACTGGCTGGATCGCGGCCGGCATAATCATAACGATGGCCGCCATCAGCTTTATGGTGGTGACCAGCAAAAAAGTGGTGCAGAAGTAGTGCCACTACTTCTGCACCACTTTTTGGGTGCGTCCGTGCGTCCGGCGGGCTAATCGCTCCAGCCGTAGTTCTGGCCGAGGGCCGGATTGATCGCGTTGGCTGTGCGTGGAATAGGGCGGAGATACATCTTGTCGTCCCAGTTGCGGTCCACGTGGTAGAGCAGTCGACTGTTGCCGCTGATGCCGTATGCACCCTGGGTAGGGTCAAAGTAGGTGATTCCATCCTGCTTGCCGCTGCCGAAGCAGGTGTCCGGGGTGCCGTTGTCATCGAGGTCCATCAGGACGCCCTGACCTGGGACGTAGATGCCTTCCCAAGGCTTGATGCAGTAATTACCCAGATGCCAGCGCATCAGGTCGTTCCAACGGCTGTCTTCCATAAAGAGTTCCACGGCCCTTTCCCTGCGTATCTCGATGAGATCTGAGCTGCTCAGACCGTAGTAGGTCGAGAGCAGAGGGTCGATGGTGGCCGGCTTGGTGCCCACCACGCCTGCCCTCACGCGGAGAGGACGTATGGTCTTGTCCCAGATTGCGTCGGAGAGCTTCTGGGCTGGGTCGAGTTCGCAGCTGGCCTCGGCGTAGGCGAGGAGCACTTCCGCGAGGCGTATGACAGGGATGCAGGTAGCATTGTTGCCGTTCATATGCCTGTCGTCGTCATAGCTGTACTTGATGATTTGGTAGCCGGTGAGGGTGCCGTATGCGTTCGGGGCGTAGGAGCCCACGATGCCGTTCACTTCCCTTGTGTAGCCCGGAGTGATGATGGTCTGGGCCATACGATAGTCGCGGTCGGCCACCTCGACAGGGAAGAGGTCCTTGCCGTAATTCTTGCTCTCTGTGTAGCGGCTGCCGTCGAGCCTGAGGTACATATCGGCCATAATCCTGGTCATCGACCAGCGCTGGGAATTCTGGTTCCAGTAGTTCCAGCTCACCTCGTGGCCGAAGTTCAGGTCGGCGCTGTACTCCCTCTCCCAGATCACCTCGGAACGGTTGACGCTCTCGGAAGTGAAGAGAGCCCTGTAGTTGGTCTTGGACACGCTCTCGTTGAGCTTGAACGGACCGCTGCCTATGATCTCCTCACAGGCTTTCACGCACTCCTGAAGGTAGAAGGCGCTCTCGTCCGCAGTCCAGGCCTGTCCGGTGGACGGATTCACGTGGTGATACTTGCGATAGGTGCCCTCATAGAGGCAGAAACGGGCCTTCAGGGCCAGTGCCTTCCATTTGTCGGCCTGCTGGGTGTTGACATTCACCTCGCAGTTCTCGGCTGCGTAGTCCAGGTCTTCGAGTATCTTCCTGGCCACGAGTTCGCGGGAATCGCGTGCCTTGTAGAGGGCCAGGGTGTCGTTCTGGTCGATAGGCTCGTCATACCAAGGCACGTCTCCGAAGGTGCGCATCTTGTAAAAATAGAAGAACGCCCTCCAGAACCTGGCAATGCCCTCGTAGTGCCTCATCTTTCCCTCGCTCACGCCCTTCGTGTCGCCTATGTGGGCGATGAAGTAGTTGATGCGGTAGAGGTTGGTCCAGTTGGAATAGGACCAGCCGCTCTGGGAGGATGAAGTCCAGGTTGTCGTGAACAGGCTCAGGCCGTTGCGGGTGGCGCAGACGTCAGTGTAGCTGTCGTTGCTCTCCGCTATGTCCGCTGCGGCCGGCATCATATTCTGGATGAAACCGTTCGCATAGAGTTTCAGCGAAGTCTCATCGGTGAAGAAGGTGTCCGAATTGATGCTTGCGATGGTGTCTTTCGTCAGGAAGGCGTCGCAGGCACTCAGGGAACAGAGCGTAAAGGCTATGATTATTGCGTTGAATATCTTTTTCATACCTAATATATATTAGAAGGTTACGTTCACGCCGAAGGTCACGGTGCGCATCACAGGGTAGCTGTAGCCGGCGCCCTGGGCGGAGTTGGCGTTGCTGCCCGCGCTTGTGGTGATGCCGAACTCGCTGTCGCCGAGGCTGATGGCCTCAGGATCGAAGTTGGCCGCGTGCTTCTTCAGCGGAGTGAAGGTCAGGAGATTCTCTCCGGTGACATAGAAACGGAGTTTCTCGATATGAGCCTTGCGGGTGATCTTGGACGGAATGGTGTAGTCCAGGGTCACATTCTTCACGCGCAGGTAGGAAGCGTTCTGGAGGAAACGGTCGTTGGCGTGGAACATAATGCCGCCGCTGTACTGGCTCTGATAGCCCCTCATCTTAGGCCAATATGCGTAAGGGTCAGGGTTGTCGTCGGAATAGCGGTACTCGGAAGTCTGCCAAGGCAGGCAGAATCCGTAGGCACGGTTGTACATACCGTAGAAGTAGCCGGAACCGCCCTCAGGATACCAGTCACGCTTGCCCACACCCTGCAGCATCACGCTCAGGCCTATACCGTTCCAGCCGGCGTTGAGGCTGATGGAGTAGCAGTAGCGAGGAAGCGAGTTGCCTATCTTGACGAGGTCGCCGTGGTTGTCGATGGTGTTGGCACCATTGTCGATGACAGTGCTGTGGTCCACGTCCTCGATCTTGAGGTCGCCCGGTTCCCAGGAACCGGTGAAGTACTTGAACTTGGACTGGTCTGCGTGCTCGGCGACGTCATCTATGCTGGTGAAGAGACCTTCAATCCTATAGCCCCAGATCTCGCCCAGTTCCATACCCTCGTAGTAGGCGGTGCTGTAGATGGTCGGGAGTTTTCCGGTCTTGGACGTGTAGCGGGTGATGAAGCTGCGGCTGTCCCAGAGCATAGCCTTGATGCCGTAGGTGAAGTCGTGTCCACCGGCCTTGAAGGCGTCGCGCCATCCTATGCTGAGTTCCCATCCGTTGGTCTTCATATCCGCGTAGTTGCCCTTAGGGGCGGAGTTGCCATATACGGCAGGCAGCTCGGCACCTACCACGTACATATCGGTGGTGTTCTTGCGATAGACATCAGCACAGAAATTGAGGCGGCCGTTGAGGAACTCGAGGTCCACGCCGAGGTTGTAGGTGGTGTTGCGCTCCCAGGTCAGGCCGTCAGGCACAGGGGTAGGGGCGTTGGTATATTTGAACTTGTCACCGCCGTCGGCAATAGTGGAGTCGTAGAGGCCCATTGTGGACAGGTAGGCGTAGGCATTGCTGATGAGGCCGTTGCCTGCCGTACCCACTGAAAGACGTATCTTGGCATTGTCCAGCCAGCTCTTGGTGGACTTCATAAACGGTTCTTCGGAAAGTCTCCAGGCTATGGAACCGGAAGGGAAGAAACCCCAGCGCTGGCTTGCAGGGAACTTGGAGTTGCCGTCGTAGCGGCCGCTGAACTCGGCGAGATACCTGTCGTCGAAGTTGTAATGTCCTCTGAAGAAGAAGCCTGCGAGGGAGGCTGAATAGGAACCGTTGTCCTTCCAGGTGAAGTTCTCACCCTCGATGAAGCTAGGGTTCACCTTGTCGGCGAAGAGTATGTTGTCGCGGTAGGTGACGGTCTTGAGATAGGTCTCGTCCTCTGCGTTGAAGCCGCCCATCACGGTGAGGTGATGCTTCTCTGGCAGTTTCGGAACGTAGGTCACGGTCTCAGTGGTCGTCCAGCGCGTCTCGTTGTAGTCATAGTCGTAGAGGAAGGAGGTGGACGGCTGGGTGCCGGTAGTGTTCGGGCCCGTGTAGTAAGTCAGGATGTTACGGCAGTTCTGACGGTTCGTGAAATTGTAGAAATATGTGAAATCCGCAGTCACGGTGAGCTGTCCGTCGAAGAAGGTGCCGGTGAGTTCGGCCTTCTCCCTGACGTCGTTCTTGTTGTACTGCCACCAGCTGGAATCCTCGGCAAAGCCGGCGATGCCAATGTAAGTGGCGGCGTGAGTCCAGGTGCCGTCCGGGTTCTTCGGGCCGATGAGAGGGGAGCCTACGATCTCCATCTGCCTCTGTACGGTCTGGCTGCCTTCGGCAACTCTAGGCTGATGGTTGACCCTCCTCATATAGGACAGGTTGTTGGAGAATTTGAGCCATTTGAAGATCTGGGCATCAATCTTAGCGCGCACATTGTACTGCTGGAACTTCTCGTTGCCGTAGTTGTAGATGCCGTCCTGGCCCTGGTAGCGTCCCGACAGGAGGAAGCGGACTTTCTGGCCGCCGCCGCTGACCGAGATGTTATGCTGGGTGGCAGTGGTCGCATTGCGGAATACGATGTCGTGCCAGTCGTAGTTTCCGAAATATTCGTAGAGACCGTTCGAGTTCACTCTCCATTTCTCGTAAGACGGGTCGGCATCGCGCTTCTGCAGTTCCTCGTACCAGTCTGCGGTGTAGGACGGAAGGGCGTTGCTGATGCTGTTGGAGTAGGACTGATAGCGGCTGAAATAGGCCTCGCGGTATTCCTCGAACCACTTCAGACCATTGGTCACGGTCTGAGGCTTCACTGTCCTGGAGAGGATGGAGAAGCTGCCGTCATAGGACACGTGGACATTCTCGTCCTTGGCGGCCTTGGTGGTGATGAGGATCACGCCGAAGGTGCCTTTCGCTCCATATACGGCTGCGGAAGAGGCATCCTTGAGGACGGAGATGGACTCGATATCATCGGGGTTGACCGTGTTCATATCGGTCTCCATTCCATCGACGAGCACGAGTGCGCTGCCGCCTGAGCCGATGGAGGTGGCGTTGCCTCGAATCCTGATGGAAGCGTTCGTAGTCGGCTTGCCGTCGGTGAAGGTGAGCGTGACGCCCGGGATCTGTCCCTGGAGGGAACGGGAAACATTGGAGGTCTTACGGTCTGAGAGCACATCGCCGCCGAGGGTCTCGATTGCTCCGACGATGTCGCGGCGCTTCTGGACTCCATAGCCCACTACGACCGATTCGTCGAGGGTGGTGAAATCTTCATCGAGGACGATGACGATCTGTCCGGACGCCGGAACGGTGACGGTCTGGCTCTTGTAGCCCAGGCAGCTGACACTGATCCTGTCGGATTCCTTCGCATTGGTCGTGAAGTTTCCGTCGAGGTCCGTTATCGTTCCGCCAGTCTGTCCCTGCACCGTGATCACAACTCCGGGAAGAGCTTCTCCGGCTTTGTCTCTGACGACTCCAGTGACTGGATTCTGTGCGTATGCAAAGAAAGGAACCAGTGTCAGGAGCGTTATTAGAAATGCATATTTTGGTTTCATTTTCTGCTGGTTAATTAGTGTTTGTGCAAGCAAAAATGAACCAAACTGGCGTGTACGCAGGCTTTTGGCCTTCCTGTATCTGGTTTGTATTGATTCTTGCTCCAAATATAGGTATAATTTTTCGTAAATTTTCGTTTATTTTTATTCTTTTTCGTTTTTCTTTTCAATAATTTTGCATTGCAAGCAATTCGGAAACCATCTGGAGTGAGGACCTGGGTCCTGCACTCGCTTTTGCGTCTGTATCACAAAAGAAAACCATAATGCGAACGAAAATTTATTTTGCATTGGCGCTGGTTTCAGTCCTTCTGATGTCCTGTCAGCAGGAACTTGTCGAGAAGGTGGGAACTCTTACCCGCGACACCGACAGGATCAGCCTTGCATATAATAATTCTACGACTACATTCACGGTCAGGAGCGTCACTCCTTGGACCGTCAGGTCAGATGAATCCTGGCTCAGTTTCGACCCTGCATCGGGCGAGGGCAATGGAGTCGATTATACAGTGGTGACCGTTACTGCGGAAGCCAACACTGCCGAACAGAGGGTCGGCACCATCTATCTCGAGTCCGCGGACGGAATCTGCCTCGAGATCACGGCCACTCAGGAATCAGGATTCTTCGAGATAGGAGCTCCTACTCTCGCAGGCTCATTCCGCCTCAATTCGGCTCCGGGTGCAACTGTCAATGTGCCATATACCAAGGCTCAGGGCGGTGAGGAGGTCATTGTGAGGGCCGTCCTCTCAGGCGAGGCTTCCGAAGGCCTCAAGTTCGTGGAATACAAGGGCGTCATCGCAAATGCGGGCAGCGGCGTGTTGTCCGCTCCGTTCTCTGGCATTCCGGTCAAGATGGGCGATGTGAGCATCGACGCCAGCGTAATATATAAAGGTGAGACCGTTTCCACCAAGAAACTTTCCGGCAACGTGTTCGACGAGAAGACTCTGCTGCTTCTCCCTGCCAGCAGGTTCCCTTGGGGCGGCCACTATCTCGAGGGTACTGGCGGCATCCGTTCCTACCTGGGCGAGGCCGTGGGCGTGACAGTCGATGACGCTACCGTTTCCTGTACTTCCGGCCAGCCTGGCACGACCGACCTCTTCCGCTCCGGAATGGAGGAATTCAAGGCGGCCCGAGGCCTGACCGGCTATGAGGGCAGCAAGGTCTATGAGCACGGCGGCTATCTCAAGATAGGCACCAGCGCCCTCGGCGGCTATTTTATGACCCCAGCCCTCGACGGCATCGAAGGCACGAGCGACATCTCCGTGCAGTTCGACTATGTCCGTTGGTCCGGCGACACCAAGGAGGTCACCATCTCAGCTGTCAACGGAGGCGAAATCTCGGCCGGAGTCCTCTCCACCGCGGGCAAGGAATATATACGATACAACTATACCGTCTTGGGCGCCACTTCCCAGACCAGGATCAAATGGGCGGCTACCGATCTGACTTCTTCCGGAGCCCGCTTCCTGATCAGCAATATCGAAATCACTTTCGCGGACCAGCTCAAGGAGCCTCTCGCAATGCCTGAGGGCATCACCAGCAAGTCCACCGAGACCTCCGTGGAACTGAGCTGGAGCCCGGTTTCCAATGCTACCGCCTACGAAGTGGCCTTCGCAGTTGCGACTGCCCCTGACTACAGGAAGGTGATCCGCGTGGACAAGACCTCGGCCACCTTCGACGGCCTGACGGGCAATACCGAATATCTCGTGACCCTCAAGTCGATATACGGTCCGGACGAGTCCTTCAACTCCGAGGAGACTGAGGCCCTGAGCGTCAAGACCCTCTCCGACCTGCCTAAGCTCACCGCTCCTACTGTGACTGTATTCAAGAGCGAGCGCGCCCTTGCCATCGTGGAATTCTCCGGCAAGGCAGGCGAACTCGACGGCAGCAGGACCTTCGACCTCGAGCTCAGGGATGCTTCCGGAAACGTCCTCAGAAGTTATCTCAAGGGCAATTATGCCCAGAGCGGCGGCATCTACTACAGCCGCTTCACCCTGGCGAACCTCGCCGTTTCAACCAATTATCAGATTGCGGTCCGCAGGCTCTCTACCGATGCGTCACAGTACAAGGATTCCGACTGGACGATACTTGCCTACAAGTCGGAGGCGGATATCAACGCTGCGGCCTATGTCTTCTACGAGGACTTCAACAATCTGTGGATAGGCGGTGACCTCGCCCATCTGTCATTCGGTCCGAACACCACTTACAGCACCAACTACGACCTCACCAAGTTCGTGGACGAGGCTACTTCTATGGCGGCCTGCAAGGTGATCTGCTATCCTCCGGGATCCAGCGGAAATGCCTTCACGACCACCAACCCGATGGCTTATTACAACAGCTATTGGAGGCAGTGGAGCGACGGCGGCGAATGGAGCTCCGAACTGGCTTCCGCCGAGGCGGGCACCCAGTTCAGGATCTATCCTGCGGCCGGCTGTCTGAAGTATGGTACCGGTTCCCTCAACGGCTATCTCGTGCTGCCGGCTCTGACCAAGCTCTCCGATCCGACTGACGTGGTGGTAAGTTTCGACGTGGTTCCTTATACCCTCCCGACTGCTGCTGCGGGCGAACTCGTGGCCATCCAGGACGGCGCAACTTGCTCCGCATCCCTCCACGCCGGCTCTGACGGCAGCATCGAAGGTGCTACCGACGGCGTGATCTCATTCACCAACAAGAGCCCTCTGGAGAAGAACGGCTGGACCGTTGAAACGCATACTTTCACCGTCAAGGGCGCCACTGCCAACACCAGGATAGTCATTGCTTCCGGCGATGCCGGCGAGAAGCAGGGCAGCAAGAACCGTATGTGGCTCGACAAAGTAACAGTAGTAAGCAAATAGATATGAAAAAGACATTCATCATAATAGCTATGTCCCTTCTGGCTTTTGCCTCTTGCTCCAAGCCGGAAGGGGACAAACCCGTATATGCAGCCAAGGCCACTATGAAGGCCATTTCCTTCAACATACGCCACACCGGAGAGGCCTCCGACGTGGGAGACCGTGCCTGGGATGCCAGAAAGGCGGCCGTCGTCAATATGCTCAGTACGGAGGCCCCGGATTTCGTGGGCTTCCAGGAGTGCACTGACGTGCAGCTCTCCTATCTCAAGGAAAACCTCGCCGGTTATGGCTTCTATGCCCCTGGCAACAACAAGGTGATCGCCTACAACAGGAATACCGTGGACTGTCTCAGCACCGCCGTGTACTGGCTCAGCGAGACCCCGAACAAGGCTTCGAAGGGATGGGATGCCACCAATCAGCGTGCTACCGCCTGGATCAAGGTCAGGGAGAAGACCACGGGCAGCATAGTCTATTTCTTCGACACTCATCTGGATGTGGACGGCAAGACTGCCCGCATCGAGGGCGCGAAGCTCAATGTGGAGCAGATGAAGCTCATCTGCGGCAACACCAAGCCTCAGATCATCGTCGGCGATATGAATACCAATCTTGCCGAGTGTCTCGACCACTACACGGCCTTCCTGGGCGATGCCCGTGCGGACTCTCCTGAGACTGACAGCGAAAACACCTACAATGCCTGGGGCGGAAAGGGAAGTGTGATTGACTATATATATTATAGGAATACTACTCCGATCTGCTTCAAGACCCTCAATGGGGAGGACTATGGCGTCAAGCTGATATCCGACCACTATCCGGTGATGTACAAGTTCGAAATCAAAAGCGACAGGAAATGATCAGTGCAAATCAGAGACGTGACATCATCCTCGACAAGGTCAACCGCAGCGGCTATGTCCAGGTTGCGGAACTTGCGAAGATGCTTGAGGTGACGACGGCTACGATCAGGACCGATCTCTCTGCGATGGAGAAGGAGGGCAGACTGACCCGTGTCCACGGTTCGGCTATGTCCAACAGCAGCATCGCGCGGGAGCGCACGACGGGAGACAAGAGTCTCATCTGCTCCGACGAGAAGTGCCGTATTGCCCTGGCGGCCCTGAGCCATATCCAGGACGGGGATTCCATATTCCTGGCCGCCGGTTCTACCGTGGCCGCCCTGAGCGAGAATCTGCCTCCGCAGTACAGGCTGAACATCTTCACTCCTTGTCTGCAGGTGGCTGCGAAGCTGGCGTCCAATTCCAACTATACTGTCCATCTGTTCGGCGGAGTCGTTCATTGTGAGTCCGTTTCCGTCAGGGGAGAGTATTCTCCCGAACTGATGGATTCGATGGACGGAGTGAAGCTTTTCTTCGGTGCCGACGGCATCTCTCCGGATGGGAGCGTAAGCTGTTCCACCATAGAAGAGGCCCTCTTCACCCGCAAGCTGATGAGGCGTGCCAGCCGCATCATCCTCCTGAGCGATTCCAGCAAGCTGGGCCGCTGCGGTTCAGGCCGCATCTGCACTATGGCTGCCCTGGACCTCTTTATAACAGACAAAGCCTTGCCGGAGGAGTCCTGCAAGGCCTTTGCTGAGCAAGGTGCTGAAGTGATTCTGGCTTAAGCCTTCACCTTGAATATCGCTTTGCGTATCGTGCCTTCTCCGATGAGAGGGGCGTGGGCCTGATGTGGCTCGAACACGATGATTTCTCCTGCCTTGACGGTCACGGTCTCCTCGACAGGGTCGTTGTAGAAGAGTATGTCCTTCTCAGTGTTCATCTCTCCGTCCGGCTGAGTGCACTCGCTGCGTGCCTTCACTCCGAAGGTCTCATCCTTGCTGAGCGGAATCTGCACGTCGATGTAGCGGTCGTGCACCTCGAGGCGTGCCTGCTGAGGAGTTTTCATCGCTGAGTCGCAGATGTTGAGGAAGAGATTCTCCCCGTCGAGGATGTGCTTGCCCGTCTCAAGCGCGTTGAGATCGTGGGTCTTTGCGTACTCCAGAGCTGCCTGGTAGTAAGGATTTGAGTCGAGATTTGCCATATTTTTTGTTTTCACAAATATAATAATTCTCCAACAGTCATCAAATCGATGACTGTTAGCAAAAAAACGCTCCAACAGTCATTGATTTGATGACTGTTAGCAAAAAAAGTGAAAATAAATTTGGAGAATAAAAAAATAGTCGTACCTTTGCAATCCTACATCGCGGGATAGAGCAGTTGGT
>DCHT01000068.1:14779-15796 GCA_002314885.1 Bacteroidales bacterium UBA1745
AGCTCGTCGGGCTCATAACCCGGAGGCCGGAGGTTCGAGTCCTTCTCCCGCTACTAAGCTTCATAATTGACTCCTTGAATAACGCCGTAAAAAGCACAAGGCCAGGTATAGACGAAGCATCTACATATATTTCATCATATGCCGTCATCCAGTACCCTGGGTGGCATTTTTGTTTTTATCCCAGCCAGTCTTCTATGCTCAGGTGCGGAATGTGGGAGAAGTGACGGGTGTTGTGGGTTACCATTATGAAGTTGCCGGCGAGGGCGGATGAACCTATCAGCAGGTCCATATCTTCAATTGGTCTGCCTGACCCATATAGAAGAGCTTTGTTCTGCCCAAATACTTCGTAGTCTTTGGAGTCTTTCAGCCCGAATGGGTGTATTGTGAATATGCTTTTTATGAACTCGACTTCAAACAATCCGCGTTCTGAGGCCATTCTGTGTGCTCCTGCTGACAGTTCCGCGAGGGTGATGGAGCTGACGTAGCAGTTGTCAAGTCCTACATTCAGAGCCTTCTGCCTAAGGCCGCTCTTGTCTGTTCTGTCTCTGAGCATCGCAACAATTATGTCGCTGTCAAGTAGATATCGTGCCTGCATTACCACTGAATGATGTCTTTGTCGTTTCTTTCAGCACGGAGACTTTCCACGTACTTCAGAGCATCCTCTATGGAATCTTCTGAGGTGTAACCACGCTCGTCGCACCAGTGGTCAAGCGCCGAAAATGGCGTCTCGACCTCTGATGATTCACACTTTTGTATGGTTATTCTTCCTCCTGCTTCTGTAATGCGCACACTGTCCTTTTCCGAGAGCGACAGAGCTTTCAGGATCTTTGCGGGAATGATGATTCCGCAACTGTTGCCGATTCTAAGTATAGATGAGTTAGCTGTCATAACACAAAGTTATAACAAATCTGTAGAAAATTCAAAAATGTTATAACCTCGTTGGGCGTGCTTTTATAAATAGTTGTATCCAATCCTCTGCCCCTTCACAAGATGATCACATTCAATCTGTGGAACTGA
>DCHT01000060.1:0-223 GCA_002314885.1 Bacteroidales bacterium UBA1745
TGTCTCTGCGATGTCACCTCGTTCTCTAAACTTAGACTGTGATTCAGGGCCTTAGTCGAAGGTCTGGGCTCTTACCCTCTCGCCACCGGACATTAGCACCCGGCGACTCACTCCCGACCATCACTTCACGGCATTCGGAGTTTGTCAGGATTTGATAGGCGATGAAGCCCTCGCATCCTATCAGTAGCTCTACCTCCGTGAAGCTAAGTCGAGGCTGTCCCTA
>DCHT01000060.1:367-514 GCA_002314885.1 Bacteroidales bacterium UBA1745
CTTCAACCTGGCCAAGGGTAGATCACTAGGTTTCGCGTCTGTTCCGTCCGACTGAACGCCCTGTTCAGACTCGCTCTCGCTTCGGCTCACGTTCCTGAAGAACTTAACCTCGCCGGACAGAAACAACTCGTAGGCTCATTATGCAAA
>DCHT01000060.1:633-2006 GCA_002314885.1 Bacteroidales bacterium UBA1745
GTACTGGTTCACTATCGGTCTTCTGGGAGTATTTAGCCTTGTGGGATGGTCCCCACGGATTCAGACAGGATTCCACGTGTCCCGCCCTACTCAGGTGGTTATCTCGACTCAGGTTCCTTACCAATACGGGGCTGTCACCCTCTTTGGCAGTACTTTCCAGAACTTTCTAGTTCGGACCCTGAATTCCTATGATAACTCCTACAACCCCGGCACTGCCGTAACAGCACCGGTTTGGGCTCTGTCCGTTTCGATCGCCACTACTCCGGACATCGATGATTTCTTTCTTTTCCTGGGGGTACTTAGATGTTTCAGTTCCCCCCGTTCGCTCCAGCTATGCTGGTGACTGGCCTTCAGCCAGCCGGGTTGCCCCATTCGGATATTCGCGGATCAGTTCCTGTTTGCAGATCCCCGCGACTTTTCGCAGCTTACCACGTCCTTCTTCGCCTCCAGAAGCCTAGGCATCCACCGTTCGCTCTTGTAACCTTCTCTCTTGTATGTGAATCACCGGCAATGTTTACACACTGTCGATAATTTTACTCGTTTGCCTTGAAATTGTAGTCCTCATATTCAACGAAAAAACTCGTATAATTTATATAAAGACTAATCTCATTTTACTTCTTTACCTCGTTATCTATTCTCCAATATTGTCAATGATCTCGTTCCGTTCTTTCTCAAACGGGCTGCAAAGATACGCACTTTTTCTTTCTCTCCAAATTTTTCGCGACTTTTTTTCAACTTTTTTTCTCAGTACCTTTGAAATCGATATGAGAAAGGCTCCATATATATTATATAGTATAAAAACGGCAGCGCTGCTGGCGCTTTCAATCATACTTTCTTCGTCCTCCCCGGTCCGTTTCGGATGGCTGACTGACACCCACGTTTCAGACTCGGAATCCAAGGCCGCGGCAGACCTAAGGCTCTGCATACGCGACCTCAACGAAGAGACCAAACCCGATTTCGTCCTCGTCACCGGTGACCTCACCGACTTCGGTTCAGACGAACAGCTCGCGTGCGTGAAGGGCATCCTCGATTCCCTCACGATGCCATATTACGTAGTGCCTGGCAACCACGATGCGAAGTGGTCCGAGAGCGGCTGCAACACTTTCGTGAAGACCTTCGGCTACGAACAGTTCGACTTCACCGCGGGCGGATTCCGCTTCCTGGGCTGCGCCAGCGGTCCGAATATGAGGATGGCGCCGGCCCTGATCCCGCGCAGCGATATGGTGTGGCTGCACAATATAAAGGACGCGGAAAAGACCATCTTCGTGAACCACTATCCGATGGACAGTTCTGTGCTGAACTACTTCGCCATCAGGGCTGAACTCAAGAGGCTCGACACCCGTATAGTCCTCGGTGG
This sequence comes from Bacteroidales bacterium UBA1745, assembly GCA_002314885.1. Classification (GTDB taxonomy): domain Bacteria; phylum Bacteroidota; class Bacteroidia; order Bacteroidales; family UBA932; genus Cryptobacteroides. The sequence continues at coordinate 1,991 of DCHT01000060.1, forward strand.
CCACTGGCACAAGAAC
>DCHT01000060.1:2084-3251 GCA_002314885.1 Bacteroidales bacterium UBA1745
GACCCCGGCCGGATATAATATAGGTATAATAGAAGACGGATGCCTGAAGGTCTGCGAAAGGCGCGTCTTCCCGTCGTCGGACACCACTCTCCAGCCTTGGTACAGCCGCAAGATGGACAAGCCGGAACTCACTGATCCGCGGAATGACGCGGACGGACTGCCTGCGGACTATCCGTGGATGAGGTACTCCGACAGCGACACGGCCCCAGTCAGCGGCAAATGGTACGTCAGCGAGAACTGGAGCATCACCGAGGACAGCGACATCGCCTCGGGCTTCGCATCCGACGGCAAGAAGTCCCTGTTCTACGCGACCTGCGAAGGCGAACTCAAACGCATCTCCACGGCCGGAAAGCGCAGTTGGAAGAAGAAGCTTCCTGGCAGGATTTTCTCGACTCCTGTCTATACAAACGGCCTCGTGGTAGTCGGTTGCGCCGACGGCGGAATATATGCGTTCAAGGCAAAGAACGGCAAACTCGCCTGGAAAGTGGACAGCGACAAATCGGTCCTCGCCTCGCCTGCAGTCTATGGCGGCAGGATATTCTGCGGCGCATCAGACGGCAAGTTCAGGGCTATCGACGCCAGGACGGGCAAGGTCCTGTGGATATACGACGGAGTGGAAGGTTTCGTTGAAGGCAAGGCCTGGGTGGACGCCACACAGGTGGTCTTCGGAGCCTGGGACCGCAGTCTCTATTCCCTCGAGACCGAGACAGGAAAACTGATGTGGAAATGGACTGTGAACAAAGGTTCCAAGATGTACTCTCCGGCCGCCTGTTGGCCAGTGAAGAGCTACGGACGCGTGTTCGTGGCAGTTCCGGACCGAAAGGTATATTCCATAGATGCCGCCACCGGCAAGGAGGACTACCATCTGGAAGGCGGCCGCGAAGCGATCGGTCTTTCCCCGGACGGCAGGACAGTCTATTCGAAGACTATGCACAACGAGGCCTACGCCTTCAACGCAGCAGCCGCATCCGCGAACGGAGCGGAAATATGGAGGCAGAAGACCGGACTCAGATATGACATAAGCCCGACCGAACTCGTCGAATGCGGCGGCAGCCTGATAATCCCGACGGACAAGGGCAACCTCTTCGGCCTCAACCCGGAGACAGGCGAAGTGCAGTGGAAATACAAACTGTCCATCGCCCTCGTGAACCCTGTGACCGCGGTGGA
>DCHT01000060.1:3337-8028 GCA_002314885.1 Bacteroidales bacterium UBA1745
CGTGAAAGACAGATCAGCAGATAAAATCAAATACACAGATATATGGAAAAATTACTTGACAGATTCCTCAGATATGTAGCAGTGGACACACAGTCCGACGAGAATTCAGAGTCACAGCCGAGCACTGCAAAGCAGCTCAATCTGCTGAAGATGCTCCGCGACGAACTCAAGGCAATGGGCCTCGAGGCCGAACTCGACGAGTGGGGCTATGTGATGGCAACTCTCCCGGCAAACTGCGACGCAAAGGCAAAGGTGGGCTTCATAGCTCACGTGGATACCGCCCCTGACGCATCCGGTGCAGACATCAAGCCTCAGATAATCGAGAATTACGATGGTGGCGACATCGCGCTCAAGGGAGTTGAAGGACTCGCTCTCAGAGTGGCTGAATTCCCTGAAATGGCTGCCTACAAGGGCCAGACCATCATCACCACCGACGGCACGACGCTCCTTGGCGCCGACGACAAGGCCGGTGTGGCAGAGATAATGAATGCCGTGCAGTATATGGTGGAGCATCCGGAGTTCAAGCACCCTGAGGTCAAGATCGGCTTCACTCCTGACGAAGAGATCGGACGCGGAGTCGTGAAGTTCGACGTGAAGAAATTCGGCGCCGACTTCGGCTACACTATGGACGGCGGTGCCATCGGCGAACTGGAATTTGAGAATTTCAATGCCGCTGCCGCCACTATCCACATCCAGGGAAGCAATATCCACCCAGGCTATGCGAAGGGCAAGATGAAGAATGCCATCCACATCGGAATGGAGTTCAATTCCCTTCTCCCCGTGGAGCAGCGTCCGGAATACACCGAGGGCTACGAGGGCTTCTATCACCTCATCAGCTTCAAGGGCAGCGTGGAGGAAGCCACCTTCTCATATATCATCCGCGACCACGATATGAGTCTCTATGAGAAGCGCAAGCAGGTGATGCAGCAGTGCGCCGACTTCATCAATCAGAAGTACGGCGAGGGCACGGCGACCTGCGAGATCAGGCACCAGTACTACAATATGCGCAAGCAGGTGGAGCCGCATTTCCACATCGTGGAGAAGGCTGTGAAGGCTATGGAAATGAATGGCATCAAGCCGAAGATTCAACCTATCCGCGGCGGCACAGACGGAGCGAACCTCTCATTTATGGGTCTGCCTTGCCCTAACATCTTTGCCGGCGGGCACAATTTCCACGGAAAGCTGGAGTTCGTGCCGCTTGAGAGTATGGAAGCTGCCAGCAAGGTCATCCTAGGGATTCTCAGTCTGAGTATATAACAAGAAAGGAAAGGCTACTTAGTCTTTCCTTTCTTCTTTTCATACTTATATATATACTTCTCAATGGCGGCTTGTTCCTTTGCCTCCTGACGGGCCTTGGCTTCAAGGGCCTTGGCCTTCTTCTTTCGGAGTTTGGCGGCTTTCCTGGCATCCTTGGCGGCCTGTTTCAGGGCGTCGCGCGTGTCCTTCTCGGCCCAGCGCTCTTCCTGGGCGGCCAGCTTGGCGGCCTTCTTTTCTTCACGCTCCTTGCGCTTGGCCTCCTTCTGGGCCTGAGCCTCGGCTTTCGCAGCAGCCTTTGCGGCGGCCTTCTCTGCATCAGCTTGCGCTTTCAGTTCTTCAGGAGTCGGTACGTGGGCGACGACGCTGTCCCTTACCGAAGCAAGGCTGTCAAGCGATGTCACAAGCGTGTCCACAGTCATTCCGAGGGAATCGGCAACGCTCACAAGGGAATCAAGTCCGGCGGCAAGTGAATCCGTCGGAGAAGCAAGAGCAGAATCTGAAGGCACTGCGAGGGAATCTGACGGCACAACAAGCGAATCCACCCTTGCGAGAGAATCGCGGCGAGCCTCTTCCCTGGCCTTGGCAAGGCGACGCTCACGGGCCCTCACGGCCTTGAGCGAATCCGCCAGTTCCAGTTGCCTGTGCAGTTCCTTCATATACCCAGGGAAATAGAGCTCCGTCTGGAGGAACTTGCCCCGAGGCACGTTTTCATACCTAGTCCTCTGGCTCTTCCTGAGGGAAAGCGTCGAAACATCGAAGCGGCTCTTCGGCCTGTCCTGAGGAGCCCAGGCAAAACCCTTTATGGTCTGGTCTTCCTTGCTCATCTGAACCACCGGATATGCGTCGCTCTTCGGATCCTGGAAATAGTATATCTTCTGGATGCTACCGTCCTTGAACAAGGCGGAAAGCATCTTGGAATCCTTCTTGTTGACAGTCGCAAGCGCATCATTCTCCTGAATGTAGAACAGGGCCTGAGCGCCACCGAGAGCATCGAAACGGGACAGCTGAGCATCAGCATCGAAGAATGCCGTCATTTCCGTCGCACGAATCTGATCGAAATGAGTGGAGTCCTCCTGAATATGGATGAAGGAATTGGACATCAGGTTGGCCTTGTCCATAGCACCATTCTTAATGAGCACGTAAATGCTGTCTGCAATATACTGATGGGTGGTCTCGTTCCATATCTTAGGCTCCTTGTAAAGCCTGGCGAGAGAATCGAGATCGGTGTAGCGGAGGGAATCGCAGAGCACCTGCATAGTCTCACGATAGACCTTAACCTTGCCCTTGGCCATCAGGAAGCCTATCTTGGTGGTGTCGAGAGGCTCGGCCTCAACCACTACGCTGTCCTTCTGGGCAGGGGTCTCCTCCGGGGCCACGGTAGGAGTTTCCTCCTCTGGCTCCTCAACTGGAGCAGCCGGTGCAACCGGAGATGCCTTTTCCTCCGGTGCAGCCGGAGGCTCAGGGGTAACTATTTCCTCTGGTTCTTCGGTAGGTTCGTCGCCAGTTTCTTCGTTGGGTTCTTCCGTCGGCTCGTCTCCAGAGTCCTCTTCTGGATTCTCTTCAGGCTCCTCCTCAGGCTCGTCTCCTGACTCTTCCTCAGGAGGTTCGGGCTCTTCCGGCTCCTCGACCTTGGTTTGAGCGCCTGGCATCTTAGAAGCCAGGTCGGTCACCCTGGCCGGCTTGACGATTTCCTTCTTGGTCGATCCGGATGGGGCACCATTGGCGCCACCACCGTGCGTCTTGGCGTATTCCGCCTGTTTCTTGGCTGCGTTGGCTGCATTGTTCGGGTCGTTGGCGGCGGCTTCCTCCGCGGCCTTTGCGGCAGCCTCAGCGGCCTGTTTGCGCAAAGACGCGACAGGGTCCGTGTCCACGGACTTGAGCCTTGCGTCAGACATCACGGACTCGAGGGAATCCACTTCGCACTTCTTCACAGACCAGTAGCGGATGGTGTCGGCTCCGAACCAGACGGAGTCCCTGCCGTTCTGCTTGTCATCGATTTCAGAGACAATGGCAGGATTGCGGGTGAGCTCCAGCGTCGCCAGGGAATCCACATAATACAGACAGCCCGCCAGCGCACTTACGTTCCTGGTCGTATCCATCACCTGAGCATTGCCCAGCATCTTTACGTCCATAGTCGCCCGGTTGACATAGAGACTGTCGCTCCAGCCCTCCTGGGTGTCGGACATCACGTGGACGCTGTTGCGGAAGAAGAAAAGCTCCCGGGAACGGTCGTATGTGCCGGCATTCGCACTGAGCATCTTGTCGTCCCTCCAGGCGTTGGTGTTGAAACCGAAAGTCGCGAGGGAGAGATTGGATTCGTACTTGAGGTAGGTGGTCTTCAGGAAAACCGAGTCAGTGTACATATTCACATCCTCGGTGAAGGTGAAGGTCTGTATCTTCGAGTCATAGGTACCCGCGAGGCTCTCTATCAGCTGGCCGTCCTTGTCGCGCATCGCAGCGCCGTTTCGGAACACGGCCACGGAGTCCTTGGTGTTATAGTCAAGGTAGTGGGTCCTCAGGGTATTCTTGTCCTTGTCGCTCAACTGGACGAGGGTGCCGCGGAACTCCGCAAGGTCCTTGTCCACATAGTAATTCAGACGGTCGCTCTTGAGTTCGGTGCGGTCCTGGATGATCTTCACCTTGCCCATCGCGTTGATGATGCCCTCGTCCACATTCCAGAGGGCGGTGTCACAGATGAGATAGGTGTTGTTGTGGAGGAAGCGGGCCGGCTTGCCCACGACCTTACGGTAGGATACGCCGTTGATCTGCATCAAGAGCAGCGAATCCGCGCTCACGAGCCTGACGAGACTGTCCTGGGTCTCCTTCTTCTCAGCGGGCTTGGCGGCCTTCTTCGGCTTCTGGGCAGATGCACACAATGGCAGCACCAAGGCTGCCATAAGTATGACTATATGCTTGCAGAAGCGCATCTGCAGAGTATTGATTGATTACTGACGGACCTTCTCTGCCCAGCCTTCCTTCTCGAAAGGACAGTCTTTGAAGAGAGGGTCGATGATTATATAGGTTGTCTTTATCTTCTCGTCGATGAACTTGTCGATGGCCTCCATCTGCTTCTCGTTCTTCGCACTGCTGAGCAGCAGGTCGTAGTCATTCTCGAAAGAAGCGGTGTGGGCGTCGAGTATCTTGTCCACCTTGATGATCTTGTAGACGAGGTTGCCGTCGCGGCCCTCATTGTCGAGAGACTCCACAGGAGCGGAAATCTCACCCACCTTGAGGTCTTTGATGGCCTGGTAGTCCTGAGGCTTGAGCTGGTCGATCTCGAAATATGAGGAACCGGTGTTAGGGTCTGCCATCTGGCCACCGTTGGTCTTGGTGGAAGGATCCTCGGAATAGAACCTGGCTGCAAGTTCGAAGGACACGGCGCCGTTCTGGAGCTCAGTCTTGAGACTGTCGAGAAGGTGGAATGCCTTCTCCTG
>DCHT01000060.1:8188-10522 GCA_002314885.1 Bacteroidales bacterium UBA1745
GCGTCGGAGAACACAGGCCAGAAGATGGACTTGGAAGCCATTCCGAGCTCACCGCCACGGCGGGAACTGCCAGGATCCTGGGAATAGAGACGGGCCAGGGTGGAGAACTTCTCGCCGTTGATGATACGGCTGCGGATGGCGAGCAGACGCTCCTTTACGGCCATATTCGCAGCCTCGCGGTCCGGATAGACGCAGATCTGGCGGAGCTGGTACTTCACCGGCACTACAGGAAGGTCCTCGGGATCCGACGCATCGACATACTGGCGTACATCATAAGGAGTGAGGTCAGGGATGGCATTCGCGATCTGCTGCTGCTCCTGCTGGGTGAGGCTCTGGTCCTGAAGGGAGGAGCGCCACTCCTGACGGAGCTTGTAGAGGGACTTGCCGAAATAGGCCTCAACCTCCTCGTCACCACCGAGCCTGGTACGGATGTCGTCCATACGCTGGCTGAGGTTTGATTCAACCATATCGTTGTTGACGGTGAGGGAGTCAAGCCTTGACTGCATCAGGAAAAGCTTGGTGTTCAGCATCTGCTCGAGGATCTCGCAGCGCATATTGCGGTCGGAGGCAATTCCCTGCGCACGCATCATCTGCACTTCCTCCTCGATGGTAGAAAGCATAATCATCTCGTTTCCGACGACGGCGACAGACTTGTCGATGATGCCGTTCGGGTACTTCTGGGCTGAAGCGGCAACGGAAACGCCCATCAGGGCTACTGCCGCGATACCGGCCAGGATGTTCTTCATATCTGTGAGTTTAATAAATTACAAAATTACCTTGTCTGCGTGCCTGGTCTAGCAAGTCCCGTTCCAAACTGGTCAGGAGCTCCTGCTTCCTGGCGTTGACGATGACTTCCTTGATCCTAGGTTCGCAGTATTCCACCGGAGCAATTGTTCCGGACCTCAAATAATCCACAATGTAAGCGTAGTTGAGCACGCCGGCTTCATCAGTGTACTGAATCACGGAACGGCTCATCAGGGCGAGCAGGGTGCCGTAGTCAGTGCCGAACTCATCAGCCAGAGCTGTGATGTCCAGCCACTTTCCGCCGAAGTCGGTGTACTTCTCGGCAGCGGTAGAAGCGAGGTTCTCAAGTTCGGAGAGGTCTTCCTCGTCGTCGGACGCGATCAGCTTCTTGATCTGAGCAAGGGCCGGAGACTCGGCTCCGAGCCTTACGAAACGGACCTTCACGATAGGGAAATCCAGCGTGTAGCGTTCCTTGTTGTCGTCATAGTAGGCCTGCACCTCGATGGCGGAAACCGCCGTGTCGAGCCTTTCGTTGATGTAGAGTTCCTCATAGCGATACTTCACAAGGGCCCTGCGATACTGCTCGATCTGCTCTGCGACGTCTATGTCCTTCTTGGACAGACTGGCAGCGGCAGCATCGTCGAAGATGAACTCGGCAGCCCAGGCCTTGATGTACTGGTTCGCCAGGTTCAGGCTGTCTTCCGAAGGCGTACCCACCGGAATGACGGACTCCAATTCAGAGCGATACAGCTTATGTTTGCCCACCTTGGCCACCACGTCCTCGTCGTGAATCACGGAGGATATGAAGCGGCACGACGACACGCAGAAAAGCGCTGCCGCGGCAAGGAAAATATGCAAAGTACGATGGATGCCCATTTCGCCAATTAATTATAGAATGGCAAATATAGCAATTTATTATTTAACATAATAAAGACGGCCCTGCCAGGTGTCGCGTTCTTCCAGGCGACGGTCCAGCAGATGGAGCAGTTCCGCATTGCGTATCAGTCCCCACGGAGTGTCCGTGACGAAGCGCGGAGGCACCTCTCCGGCAAAGCGTTCGATATAGAGATCGGGGCGCAGACGCTCCAGCATATCGCAGAAGAAATCCAAGTATTCATCAAGCGTAAAGCGCTCAAAATCAGCAGGATGCTGTTCGTAATCAAGAACCATCGGAGTATTCTTCACGAATTGCAGCTGGTGGAATTTCACTGAGCGTATCGGCAGCTCATTGATCATAGCACACTCCTCCAGCATCATCTGCCGGCTCTCCCCCGGAAGTCCGAGAATGAAGTGCGCTCCCATAGGCAGGCCGCGCTCGGCGGTCATAGCACAGGCGCGACGGGCACATTCGAAGTCGTGGCCTCTGTTTATACGCTCCAATGTACGGTCATAGCAGGACTCGATTCCGTACTCCACGATCACGATATGGTCCTTGGCCAACTCGGCCATCATATCCAGTTTCTCCTCGTCCACGCAGTCCGGCCTGGTGCCCACGACTATGCCCACGACATCTGGGTGAGAAAGTGCCTCAGAATAGAGCCTGTGCAGGTTTTCAACCGTATCGTATGTGTTTGAGAAGGACTGGAAGTA
>DCHT01000060.1:10720-65664 GCA_002314885.1 Bacteroidales bacterium UBA1745
TTCTGAAGGCGTTCGCCATAGTTGTCCCGGAAGTATCCGACGAAAGAATTGTATCGCTTTTCCATTGTGGCACAAAATTATCTAAATTTGCCGATGTCAACAAAAACGGACAGATGAAAAAATACATAATTGCCGCAGCTGCACTGCTGCTCTCCATCTCCGCCGCCGCCCAGCGCTACGGCGTGACCAACTTTTCCGTATGCTATCTCAGGGCCGAGCCGGACTATGAATCTGCGCTCGAGACACAGGAACTGATGGGCATAGTCGTGGAAATCCAGGAGGCAAAAAGCTATTGGCTCAAGGTCAAGAGTCCACAGCCGTACACTGCCTGGTGCACGGATATGGGCATCGTGGAGATGAGCAAGGAAGAGATTGACGCCTACAAAGCTGCACCGAAGTACATCGTGACGGCTTTCCACAGCCAGGTGCTCGATCAGCGCGGCAACAAGGGCCAGATGATCTCCGACCTCGTCCAGGGCGACATCCTCAGGGTCGGCTACAAGACCGACAAGAAAGGCAACAGCGTCGCCGACATCGATAAGAAGGGTTCGGCCAAAGTCGTGCTCCCTGACGGACGCGAAGGTTACGTACCGGCATCAGACCTGATGGATCTGGGCAAATGGGCCGACAGCCGCAAGCTCAACGCCAAGAACATCATCGCCACAGCAAAGGAGTATGTGGGCATCCCTTATCTCTGGGGCGGAATGAGCACCAAGGGCTTCGACTGCAGCGGCTTCGTCAGGACGGTCTATCTGATGAACGGAGTCGTGCTTCCGAGGAACGCCTCCCAGCAGGCTCCTCTCGGAGTGGAAGTGAGTGATTTCACCAAGCTCAAGGCGGGCGACCTCATCTTCTTCGGCCAGAAGGGCGGACTGCTCAAAAAGGAAAAAATCACGCACGTGGGCCTGTACATAGGCAACGGCGAGTTCATACATTCGTCCCACGTGGTAAGGATCAATTCACTTACCGAAGGAGCTGAGAACTACTACAAGAATGCTCCAAACCTCATCCGCGCCTGCCGTCTACTGAGCACGGAAGAAATTCAGGATATGAAAGTCAGGAACAGGGAATATCTCCCTATTGAATAATTTTCGTATATTTGCGCCAACGTTTAAAAACAACAATAAAATCCAACAATTATGAACCTTAGAGTCATCAAGAAAGACATTGAGTACTTCATCGGCGAATTCATTGACGATTGCTCACTTTTCGTAGCCCTCAACCCTAACCAGGACACCGACGCCATCGCCAAGATCATCGACGAGGCCGTAGATCTCTATAACAACCTCAAGGACAAGGTCAATCATCCAGAAGGCAACACCAAGGCTTTCTACACCGCTGTCCGCAAGGAAATGTTCGAAGGCATCGACGCTCTCTGCGAAAAGCTTTCAGCAGCAATCAGCAAGTAATCGAGTACTCTAGTCCTCGTATCCGTTAGGATTGTTCTTCTGGAAATTCCAGGAATCACGACACATATCCTCAATGCCGAACTTCGCTTCCCAGCCGAGTTCGGCTTTTGCTTTTGCAGGGTTGCAGTAGCAGGTGGCGATGTCACCCGGACGGCGAGGCTTGATGGAATAAGGGACCTTGAGGCCGTTGGCCTTCTCGAAGGCCTTCACCACGTCGAGGACGCTGTAGCCGTGGCCGGTGCCGAGGTTGTAGATTGCGAGACCCTTGTTCTCCTGAATGGCCTTGAGGGCACACACGTGGCCGTTCGCGAGATCCACCACGTGGATATAGTCACGCACGCCAGTTCCGTCAGGAGTGTCATAGTCGTTGCCGAAGACGCCGAGTTCCTTGCGCATACCGATAGCGGTCTGGGTGATGTAAGGCATCAGGTTGTTAGGGATGCCGTTAGGGTTCTCGCCGATGAGGCCTGACTCGTGGGCGCCGATAGGATTGAAATAGCGGAGAAGGACCACATTCCACTCAGGATCAGCCTTCTGGACATCGGAGAGCACCTGCTCGAGCATAGACTTGGTCCAGCCGTAAGGATTGGTGCACTGGCCCTTAGGGCACTCCTCGGTGATAGGAATGATGGCAGGATCGCCGTAAACCGTGGCGCTGGAAGAGAAAATTATGTTCTTGCAGCCGTGATTGCGCATCACGTCCACCAGCACGAACACGCCGTTCATATTGTTCTCATAGTACTCCAGAGGCTTCGCCACTGACTCTCCCACGGCCTTGAGGCCTGCGAAATTGATGACAGCATCGATCTTGTAATCGCTGAAAAGCTTGTCCAGTGCGGCCCTGTCGCGGATATCTGCCTCTACGAAAGGAACCGGCTTGCCGATGATGGACTCAACCCTGCGAAGGGCTTCCCTCTTGGAATTGTAGAGATTGTCAACCACGACCACGCTGTGGCCGGCCTTGTCAAGTTCGATGATGGTGTGGGAGCCGATGTAACCGGCGCCTCCGGTGAGAAGAATATTCATTTTATATAATTTGAAAACGGGAAGACAAAGATAGCAAATTATTGCACTATCGCAGTGATGATTCTGTCGAGAGTGGCCTTGAGGGCCGAATCCTTGGCGGTGCAATTGTTGACCATAACCGAGAAAACCACCGGCTGACCCTCTGCAGGGATATAATAACCACAATAACAGCGGATGCCGTTCATCGATCCGCTCTTCATACGGATACCGGACCGGAGGGCGGGATCCAACCTCGGAAGATTTCCCTTCACGGTGCCGTTGACGCCCGGCTGAGGAATGCTGGCGTAGAAATCACCCCAAGCCGGGGAATCCATCATCGCAGCCAGATACTTGCAGAAGAAAGCCGGGGAAACATAGTTCTTGCGGGACAGGCCGCTGCCGTCCTGGATGTGAGCGCCATATTTGGTGGAAAGCCCCAAGTCTGCGAGAACCTTGGTCACAGCGACGGTCGAAGAATCGTAGCAAGCACTGCCGGTAAGAGTCTTGCCGAGGGTACGTGCGAGCGTCTCAGCATAGAAATTGTTGCTGTCGTAATTTGTCACTCGGGCAATATCACGCAATGCTGGGGAAGAAGTCGAGCCGAGAAGGTGGAAATCCTCCTTGAGCAGACCTTTGGGATCTCCCACCGGCTTGCCGCCTGAGATGCCTGCCGGGCCCAGATACTTCACGAACTCCGTAGCGCAGGTGAGTTCCGGCTGCTTGTTGCTGCACAAGATGGTCTTGGCGGCCTTGCCCAGAGCGTAGGTGCCCAGGAGTATGGCCTGGTTGGAAAAGTCAGTGGTGTAGAGATAAAGCTGGTCACCCGTACCTGCTTCGCCGGTTACGCCCTCATACCTGACATTCAGCCACGGAGTGCGCGGCTCCAGCTGACGGGCGATGACCGGGCTGCCGAGGGTGGCACCCGGCTGTACCCTGAAGCGTATCACATTCTCCCCGTAACTGAGGCCGGTGCCGCCTGTGCCGTAATAAGTGCCAATGTCTTCGAACTGCCAGGCCGGGCTCTCCCTCATTCCGTCGAACTCGCCGCCGTCACCTATGACGCGACCGCCCAGGCTGCGAATGCCCGCCTTGTAGAGCATTGACTTCCAGGCAGCGAAAACCTGCTGGGAAGGAACAGCAATGGAATCCCGGGAGCCAAGGGTAGGGTCACCGTGGCCGAGGATAATGACGTCCCCGGACAGCTTCCCCTCCGAGACCTCGCCCGTGTAGCCCAACTGGGTCTTATAGACATAGTCGCCTCCCAGACGATGCAGGGCCGTACCCGTGCTGATGAGCTTCATAGTGGAAGCCGTAACCAGCATCCTGTCGCAGTCCACGTTCACAAGAGTGTCCCCGTCCGCCGTCATTGCCATCACGCCCACGACAGCGCCACGGAGCGTCTCAGATCCGTTTACTATGGCCTCGACCTTCTTCTGACGACTGGTCTGGGCCATTGCCTCAGACAACGAAAACGTCAGCAGCAGAGGGAGGAAAATATATAGCAGTCCTTTCTTCATATTCATAGCGATAAAAGTACGAAATTCTTTTCTAACTTTGCCTATATAGTTGAAATGAATATGGCGACACAGAAGAGCAAGACAAGCTGGTTCTGCACCAGCTGCGGCAACGAAAGCCCGAAATGGATGGGCCGCTGCCCTGCGTGCGGGGAATGGAATACGATGGTTGAGGAGACCGTCGCGACGGGAAAGAAGGAAGGGCCGAAGTCCAATGCAGCCGTTTCGAGCGGACGCAAGCCGGAGCCTCTGTCGTCAATCGACTTCTCCGCCGAACAGAGGATATCCCTCAACAATGCCGAACTGGACCGTCTCCTCGGAGGTGGCATAGTGGAAGGTTCCCTGGTACTCATAGGCGGCGAACCTGGCATAGGCAAGTCCACCCTCAGCCTCCAGATTCCGCTGGGATGCCCTAGCCTGAAGACCCTCTATGTCACGGGCGAGGAAAGCGCAAAGCAGGTCAAGCTGCGCGCAAACAGGCTGGGTGGAAGCGCGGAAAACTGCCTCATCTACAGCGAAACCCTGATGGAGAACATCATAGCAGAAGCGAAGGAAATACAGCCGGACCTGATGGTCGTGGACTCAGTCCAGACTATGTTCTCCCAGGCCGTGGAGTCCTCCCCTGGTTCAGTTTCCCAGATCAAGGAGACGGCCGCACAGCTTCTGAGGCTAGCGAAAGAGACCGGTATTCCTGTCATCCTGATCGGACACATAACCAAGGAAGGCAGCATCGCCGGACCGAAGATATTGGAACACATCGTCGACGTCGTACTCCAGTTCGAAGGCGACAACCGCGGCACCTACAGGCTCCTCAGGAGCATCAAGAACCGCTTCGGTTCCACCTCTGAGCTCGCCGTATTCGAGATGACGGGCAAGGGCCTGCGCGAAGTGAGCAACCCTTCCGAAATGCTCATCCCTATGCACGCGGAGGGCCTCAGCGGAGTGGCTGTCAGCGCCACTATGGACGGCACCAGGCCATTCCTCATCGAGGTCCAGGCCCTGGTAAGTTCAGCCGTCTATGGCACACCTCAGCGTTCTGCGACCGGCTTTGACGTACGTCGTCTGAATATGCTCCTGGCCGTGCTCGAGAAGAGGGCCGGCTTCAAGCTGAGTATGAAGGACGTGTTCCTGAATATGGCCGGAGGCCTCAAAGTGACTGAACCGGCCTGCGATCTGGCGGTCGTGTGTGCAGTGCTCTCCTCCAATTTCGACTTCTGCATCCCATCGGACATCTGCTTTGCCGGAGAAGTGGGCCTCAGCGGAGAGATCCGTCCGGTCAGCCAGACGGAACGACGCGTGATGGAGGCTGCCCGCCTGGGCTTCAAGCAGATCTACGTCTCCTCATTCAGCGGAGTGGACAACGCGCCGGAAGGCATCAAGGTCATCAAGGTCGGTGACATCGCCACCCTCTGCAGGACGCTGTTCAAGTAAGAACTGACACAAACACAAAAAAAAGACATTGTCCTTGAGAACAATGTCTAATTTCACGTCGACTGGCGACGTGCGCAGTTGTGCGGGAATTACTCAGCAACAACAGTGTCGCAGCAAGCGCAAGTGTCTGCACCGCAGCAAGCGCAAGAATCGCACTGACCACAGCAAGCGCACTCCTCCTCAGCAGCCTCAGCAGCCTTAGGGGTGTTGTTGCAAGCAGCTGCCATAGCGAACATGGCTACAACTGCCATAGACATAAATACCTTCTTCATTGTGTTTGAAAATTTGAGTTAAACAATATTGTTTTTAAAAGTGGCGCAAATGTATGTAAAAAAATTACTTGTTGAACATTTTTTTGTAAAAAAAAGGCATTGTTTCGTAAAACAACGCCTTTTTTTCTTCTAAAGTGCTAAAAATCTCTTACTTAGCGCCCTTGATTGCGTTTACAGCAGCGTCAGCAGCAGTATTGACAGCGTCCTTTGCAGCGTCAGCAGCAGCGTCACCGACAGCCTCAGCAGCAGCCTTTACAGTCTCCTCGAGAGTAGCCTCAGCCTCAGTAGCCTCAGTAGCGGCAGCAGCAGCCTCAGTTGCAGGAGCCTCTTCTGCCTCTTCAGCAGCCTTAGGTGCGTTGTTGCAAGCAGCAGCCATAGCGAACATAGCTACGACAGCCATAGACATAAATACCTTTTTCATTTTGAGTTTGGATTTAGTAGTGAAACAATATTGAATAACTATCCCAAAGTTATAAATTTTTATCCAATTCAAACACTTCCAGTTCGGAAATTTTACCATTTTCCAGCTTCAGGCGCAAAGCAGTCCTTACAATATGAAAGCCTTGGATGCCCGCTGCCCCCGGATTTATGCACAGCATATTCCTCCTGGCGTCATTCACGACCTTCAGGATGTGGGAGTGTCCGCAGACGAAAATGTCCGGCTGGAACTGGTCAATCAGTTTTCTGGCCTGAGTATCATAGCGGCCGGGATAACCTCCGATGTGGGTCATCAGAATCTTCACTCCCTCCCTCTCAAACAGTTTGTAAGGAGGATAATCGTAGCTCAGGATGCGATCGTCAATATTGCCTATAACACCGACCAGAGGCTTGAACTCGGCAAGCTGGGCAGCCAGTCGAAGACCACCGCCAATGTCGCCTGCGTGCCACAGTTCGTCCACAGGTTCGAGGAACCTGCGGAACGGCTCGTCAAATGTGCCGTGAGTGTCGGATATGATACCTATCAACATAATACGCGTGCAGTGATAATACGAAGATAGGGAGAAATGTTGACAATTCTAACTATCTTTGCACCAATGGAAATCTTTTATTCATACGACTGCGACGGAAGGGTCTGCAGACTGGACGGCGAAGAGGCCGCCCACTGCATCAAAGTGCTCCGTCACCGTTGCGGGGAGAGTATCAATGTCATCGATGGCAACGGCACAATGTTCCGCTGTACCCTCATCAGCGACTCTCCAAAGGGCTGCGAGGCCCAGGTGGAGGAAAGCTTCGCGGGCTGGGGATCGCACGACTATGTGCTGGAACTGGCGGTGTGCCCGACAAAGAACAACGACCGCTACGAATGGTTCGTGGAAAAGGCCACGGAGGTCGGTGTAGATGCGATTGCGCCTGTAATCGGCGACCACTCGGAGAGAAAGGTATACAAGACCGAACGCGCAAAGAAGATCGCCCTGTCCGCAACCAAGCAGTCTCTCAAGGCAAAGATCCCGCAGATCAGCGAGCCGGTCAGCGTGAAGGACTACATTGCATCCGCCCCGGAAGACGCACTGAAGATGATAGCCTACTGCTTCGAGGACGAACAGCATCCTCGCAGGTCCATCAGGCAGGTGCTCGAACAGAATGCTGAAAAGGCTCGTCATTCGGTGGTGCTCATAGGCCCGGAAGGAGACTTCTCACAGGAGGAAGCCCGACTGGCCTTGGAAGCAGGATTCATCCCCGTCCATCTCGGAAATTCGCGCCTCAGGACGGAAACTGCCGCCGTAACTGCCGCCGAAGCACTGTATTTTCACAATTTGTAGTCAATAAAAGTACATTATCTTGTACACAAACGGAATATTTTAGTATATTTGCATTCTTACTTGGAAATAGCAGATATATATATGACACCGGACATCCTTACCGAAGACAATCCTTTTATTATCAAGGAATCCAGGCTTTCCGTAGCCTATGAGAAACCATTCATCCTCCAGGGAGGTGCAATTGCCCTTTGCGAAAAAGGCTCAGCAACCTTGGTAATAAACGGAGTTCCCCACGAATTCATGCCGGGATACGAGATGCTGATCTTCACTGGAACCAGCCTTCTCATCCCAGAGCACAGCGACGATTTCAAGACCACTCTCTTCTACTGCAGCCAGGATATGCTCCTTATGGCTCACTGGAAGTTCGAGTCATTCTTCTTCAAGCACATCGCCGAGCATCCGGTCCACAGGCACAGCCGTGAGACCAGCACTGCCACCAAGGCCTGCTTCGATATGATCAGGACCACCTACGAGGAAGAGAACCGCTACAAGTGGATCATCGTTACCAACCTGCTCAGGAACCTCCTGCTCAACGCATACGACAAGATTCAGCGCAACATCGACAAGCCGGAGAAGAGCCAGAGCAAGAACAGGAAGGAAGAACTTTACGACAAGTTCATCGAGAAGGTGACCAAGCACTGTATCCACCATCACGACGTGGAGTACTATGCAGGCAGGCTCGACATCTCCCCTCGCTACCTGGGCACCATCACCCGCGAAATCAACGGACAGTCCCCTAAGGACATCATCGATATGTACATCGTCCAGGAGATCAAGATTCTCCTCACATTCTCCGATATGACCCTGCAGCAGATCGCAGACCAGCTCAGGTTCCCGGACCAGTCCTACCTCGGACGCTATTTCAAGAGGCTTGCAGGCAAGTCTCTCCTCGAGTACAGGAAGTCAGGAATGACGATGTAATTCTAGAACAGGCTGATCAGCCTGAAGGCCAGGAAGGCAACTACCCAGGCCAGAACAAGCGAATTGACAACTGTGAAGGCGGCCCAACGGCCGCCTATTTCGCGCCTTAGGGTGGCCACTGTCGCAATGCAAGGGAAATAGAGCAGCACGAAGAGCATAAAGGCCCAGCTGGAAGCCGGCGTGAACACCTTCTCCTCGCGCAGTACATCCGCAAGACCCTTCTCGCCGGCCTCGTCAGGATCGGCGTGATAGAGTATGCCCATAGTGCTGACTATGGCCTCCTTGGCAGGAAGGCCGGTGAGCAGGCTTACATTCATCTTCCAATCGAAGCCCAGAGGCGCCATCACAGGCGAAATGCCCTTGCCTACCATTGCCAGGCAGGACTCCTCCGGATTCTCGCCCCTGTTCGTCCTGTCGGCAGGGAAATACTCAAGCGCCCAGATGATTACCGAGGCGGCAAGGATGACTGTCGAAATCTTCTTGAGATAGTCGGAAACCCTCTCCCAGATATGCATACCAGTGTTCCTCCAGGTCGGACGACGGAAAGGGGGCAGCACAGACACATAGTCCTCGTCACTCTTGCGGAACCACTTGGTGTGCTTCATAACGAAGGCGAAGATTATGGACAGACAGATGCCGAAGGCGTAAATCGCCATCATAACGAGTGCCTTATACTTGGAGAAGAACGCAGACACGAAGAGCATATAGACCGGCAGCCTGGCCGAGCAGCTCATAAACGGAATCATCAGCATCGTGAGAGTACGGTCCTTCTTATTCTCTATGCTCTTGGCAGCCATTATCGCCGGCACATTGCATCCGAAGCCTATGAGCATAGGCACGAACGAACGGCCGTGAAGGCCCACAAGGTGCATTATCTTGTCCATAATGAAGGCAGCTCGGGACATATAGCCGGAGTCCTCAAGCAGGGACAGGAAGAAGAACATTATCACGATGTTCGGCAGGAACGAAAGCACCGCACCGACGCCTTGGATCACACCGTCGACCAGCAGGCTCGTGAACCAACCGTGACTCATCACCGAACTCAGCCAGGAGCAGAGCCAGTTCACCCCCGCCTCGATCCAGGCCTGAGGGTAGGCTCCCAAAGCGAAGGTCGCCTGGAACACGCCGAAGAGTATGAGTATCATCAGCGGGAAGCCCAGCCACTTGCTGGTGAGCAGGGCATCGACCTTCTGCGCGAGAGTGTGGTCGGAATTGTCGTGGCCGTGGACCAATGTCTCCTGGAGGGCACCCGCAACGAAGCCTCGCCTGGCCTTGGCCACAAGCACCTCAGACTGCTCGGAGAATTCCTTCTCGAGGGCATCGTGACTGCGATGGGCCACTGACAGCACCTCCTCCGCATTAGGCAGGCTGTTGATATAAGGAAGAATATAGTCCTGATGTTCGAGCAGGCGCACCGCGAGATAGCGCTCGGAGAAATGCTGCCAATGATGGGTGTGCCCCTTGTGGATGACCTCGGAAATCTCTGCGATGGACTCTTCCACATCCTGTCCGTAAGGGACATTCACTGAAGACTCCATCGGAGACTGATAGACCTCGGCAATCTTGCCAAGTATGGCCATACGGCCCAGGTCGCTGCCGTAGTCGGCCGTGAGCACAGGCATACCGAGCATCACGGAGAGCTGCTTCACGTCCACGGAATGGCCCGTCGCAAGCAGACGGTCATAGTTCTGGATGGCCATAATGACCTTGAGTTCCATATCTATGAGCTTCGTGACAGGGTATAAGGTATCCTCCAGACGCGTCGCGTCCACGAGGTTGAGTACTATATCGGGAGAAGTGTCCAGAATCGCGGAAATCTCCGGCAGGACAATGAGACGGACTGAATATCCGTTGAATACAAAACTTTCGCTGGCAAGATCGATGTCAACGCCTACCACGGCTACTTTGATGCACTTCGCATCACCCTTTGATGCCATCATTGGGCAGCTGTGGCAGTTTCCATTACAAGAAAAACTGTTCATAACCACTGGGTAATAAAAAAAGTCAGAAAGACCCTTGTTTGGTTCATTCTGACTTAGTGCGGAAGGCGAGACTCGAACTCGCACAGGAAAACTCCCACTACCCCCTCAAAGTAGCGCGTCTACCATTTCGCCACTTCCGCGTGATTTGGGACTGCAAATATACGCTGAATTTCTAAAAGTGCAAACTTTTTTTTGAGAAATTTAAAGCAATCCATCGGGCAATTCCATATATATCTCCTGTTTTCGCTCATCGACAGCAATTATCAAGTCCTCGTGAAGAGGGATGATTGCACCCGTGGAGAGCTCCAGGCAAGGATTTGCAGGTATATCGATGAAATCAGAGACGGAACCCACGAGGACACTCTTCCTCTTCGAACCGCCCTTGCAGTCGTAGAGCGTCCAGCCCACGAGGTAGGAAAAATCATCCTCCTCGAGTTCCATATCCTCGCTCTCGCGGACATAGACTGCCTGGCCGACTATCTCCTCGGCATCCTCCCCGCTCTCAATGTCGTTGAGGTGGACGAGGGCCTTCGTGGAACCACGACGGACCAGGGACTGGATAAAAAAGGGAACCGGCAGTCCATCGAAATAGATGAACACCGGTTCCGTAGAATTGAGTTCCTCAGGATCTACGGTGAGAAAGCTCATTACAAGCTCCCCGTCCGTACCGTTGGACTTGAGAATCTTGGCGATCTGAATCAGATTACCAGTCTCGGCCATAGAAAACTATGCCTCAACGTTCTCTGCTGGAGCCTCTTCTGCAGCAGCTTCCTCAGCGGCAGCCTTTGCAGCAGCCTCTGCCTCAGCCTTCTTGGCAGCAAGAGCCTCAGCCCTTTCCTGATTTACCTTAGCCTCAGCCTCTACTGCAGCCTTTGCCTTAGCAGCAGCGTCCTTTGACAGACCTGCCTTCTTGGCATCGATCTTAGAGTCCCTCTGAGCCTTCCAAGCCTCGAACTTAGCATCAGCCTGCTCCTGGGTGAGAGCGCCCTTAGCGACGCCGCCCTGGAGGTGCTTGCGGAGGAGTACACCCTCGTAAGAGAGGATCCTGCGAGCTACGAGTGAAGGTTCTGCACCAACGTTGAGCCAAGCAAGAGCGCGATCGTTGTTGAGAACGATGGTTGCAGGGTTGGTGTTAGGGTTGTAAGAGCCGAGCTGCTCGATGTAACGACCATCGCGAGGTGCGCGAGAGTCAGCCACTACAATGTGGAAGAATGCGAAATTCTTCTTACCGTGGCGCTGGAGACGAATTTTAACAGCCATTGTTAATCTGTTTTAATGTGTTAATTTATAATACCTTGTCTTTCCTTCCCGAGGAAAGCGTGCAAAAATAGAAATAATATTTCAATTATTCACTGCTGCCGATGGAATATTTGCCGAGAATGTTGTCGAGGCAGACATATCGAGGGGCGTCTTCCCTATTGGAAGTGACCTCAACCTTCATATATTCCATATTGCCCATAGCAGAAAGATCCACCTTGGTCCACTCGGTGACTACCTTCTTCTGAGAGTCCCTGAAATCCACGAGATACAACTCCACAGGCTCGTAGAACTTCTCTTTCAGGTAGGTAGTGAAGCTTACCTTCAGCCAGTCGCCGTCGTTGTATGCGAAGTTAGGGTTGGCATCCATAGCGCTCGCAACGTTCTCGATGGTGTTGTTGACTTCAACTGAACTGATGGCACAGGCTCCGACCTGGGCATAGATGTAGTTGAACGCGCAGACAGGCACCTTGAGAGTGTCGGAGTCATCCCTGTAGATGACGTAATAGTTCGAATAGGCAACGCTCTCCTTGTCAGCCGGATTTCCCCACACGGTCATATGAGGCAGCGGAGTGGTCCTGGTGAAGAGAGTGGTGTCAGCCAGCCTGGCTATTGCAGTACCGCCGACGAACTGCGGGTCCACGTCATCGGTGATGATATTGTAAAAATAGATCGGGCCCACGCAGAAAGGCCTGACACAGATTTCCTGGTCTGCGCTGTCAAAGCCTCCGAGATCGCGGAAATTGTCAAACACTATCTCGAGCTGGGAACTCGCATAATACTTCGAGTTGTCCAGGCAGGAAGTAAGCATCATTGCCGCCATCGCGGCGAGTAAAATCTTCTTCATCGTATACATATATATTATATATCAAACTCACAGACCTGCTCTGCCGGACCTGTGAGATGCACGTCGCTTGCAAGCCATCCGTCAGCACCCTCGTTGAAATCCACAGCCAGGTCATCCCTGCGGGCGCGCACTGCATAGTTCCAGTTGCGCACGCCGCCGAGCTTCAGGGTCACCGCAGGAGCTGCCTGGGCCACGAAAGAAGCCAGCGCCGATGCAACAATACCCGTGCCACAGGCCTGGGTTTCACACTCGCATCCCTTCTCGAATGTGCGGACCTTGATACCGTCAGCTGTAGGCTGCACGAAATTGACGTTAGTGCCCTCCGGAGCAAAGGCCGGATGACGGCGGATGCGGGCTCCGAGAGTCTCGACGTCCACGGCCTCGACATCCTTCACGAAGGTCACGAAATGACGTGTGCCGGTGTTGAGGAACCAGCCCTCGACGCCGTCTATGCCATCCAGATACCTGTAAGGAGTCGCTCCCTTGACGTCAATCATCCTGATGGTGACTGTCTTGAGGGCTCCGTTCTTTTCGGTGACTACGCCGGTGTGCTCGCCATCTGCCGCAATGAAACGGTAGGTGGAGCCGTCGGATGGCACCACACCGAGGAAATCGGCAAATGCCACAATGCAGCGGCCACCGTTGCCGCACATCATTCCTCCGGAGCCGTCGGAATTGAAATAGTGCATACGGAAGTCGTAGCCGGCTTCGTTCTCGAGTATCATCAGACCGTCTGTGGAATGCTCACCGCAGAGTTCCGAAATGCGCTGGGCCTCCTTGAGGGCTGAGCAGTCCTCGGTCCTGCCGTCCACTACCACGAAGGTGTTGCCGGCGCCGCTGTACTTGTATGCTTTCATAGTTTCTCCAATTCTTTACGGATGAGGCCTGAGAGTATCTGCACCCCCTCTTCCATCCTTTCGGTGGCGAGGAAGGAGAAGTTCATTCTCATTGTGTTGAGTCCGCTTCCGTCCACGTGGAAGAAGGAGCCGGCCACGTAGGCAACTCCGGCATCCAGGGCCGTGTCGTAGAACTTGACGCTGTCAAAACCCTCCGGCATTGTCAGGAAGAGGAAGAGTCCACCCTCAGGATGCGTCCAGCTGACGCCTTCAGGCATATATTTTTCCAGGAGGGAGAGGAGATGGTCCCTCTTGCCTCGATAGAGTTCTATGCTTTTCACGAGGTTGGCGTCGAGCCTTCCGGTGGAGAGGAACTCGGCGGCCATATACTGGTCGAACATAGGAGGGCAGAGGTCCAGGGACTGCTTGCAGACATAGATGCAGTCCAGCAGTGCAGGGTTGCCCAGTATCCATCCCAGACGGAAACCCGGGGCGAATATCTTGGAGAAGGAGCCCAGGTGGAGAGTGCGCTCAGGCGCGAGGCTGTAAATGGTCTGCACCGGCTCGCCTTCGTAGCGGAGCTCGCGGTAAGGGCTGTCCTCTACGATGAGGAAGTCGTATTTCTCCGCGAGGGCCACGAGGACCTTGCGCTCTTCCAGGCTCATTGTCTCGCCTGACGGATTCTGGAAATCCGGGATGATATAGTAGAATTTTATCTTCTTGCCTTCTGCGAGAATGGCCTCGATGGCGGCTTCAGGAGCCTCGGTCACTTTCACGGCACGCACGTCGGCGCGATATGACTTGAATGACTGCAGCGCCCCGAGATAGGTCGGATTGGAGGTCAGGACCACATCGCCCGGATCCACGAGCACACGGGTGCACACGTCTATGCCCTGCTGGGAAGACGTGGTAATCTGGACGCGTTCGATGGCCACTCCATAGCGCTCGGAAACGGCCTGACGCAGTTCGGGCACGCCCTGGGTGGCTCCGTACTGAAAGGCCTTTGCGCCGTATTTGTCAATCACCTCGGAGGAGAGGGCACGTATGTCTTCCATAGGGAAGGTGGAAGCGTGCGGATAGCCTCCCGCGAAGGAGAATATCGCATTCAGGTCCACCCTCTTGAAGATCTCCCTGACGGGAGAGCGGAAGAAGTTGCCTACGTCCTCTGAGAATCTGTCCTTGTATTCCATAGACTAGCGGAGGATGTCTTCGAGTACGATTGAAGTGTCGGTCTTGTCATCCCTGTACTTCACGATGACAGGACAGTAGAGATGGATGCCGGCTTCCTTTCCCGCACCCTTGGTGACAGGCCTGGTTCCGGAAACGACCACTGCGCCCTCGGGCACGACGATCTGACCTTTCTCATTCTTGCGTATCCACTCGCCCTTGACTGCGTCGAAGATAGGAGTCGAAGAGTTGATGATGACGCCGGTACCGATGACTGCATTCTCCTTTACGATGGTGCCTTCATAGATGCCGCAGTTGCCGCCGATGAACACATTGTCCTCGATGATGACAGGGAGTGCACCGACAGGCTCGAGCACGCCTCCGATCTGGGATGCTGCCGAGAGATGCACGTGCTTGCCGATCTGGGCACAGGAGCCTACGAGGGCGTGGGAGTCGATCATAGTGCCGGCATCCACGTATGCGCCCACGTTGACGTATGCAGGAGGCATCATAACCACAGACGGAGCCAGGAAGGCGCCGCGGCGGACTGAACTGCCACCCGGAACCACGCGTACGCCGTCCTCAGGAGCGAAGCGGCGGACAGGATAGGTGTCCTTGTCCACGAAGGAGAGGGCATCGCCGCCCATATCGGCAAGCTTGCCGAGGCGGAAGCCCATAAGTATCATTTCCTTTACCTCGGGATGTACTTCCCAGACGCCGTCCACCTTGTCGGCAACCCTGATGCGGCCGCTTTCAAGTTCGGCGCAGAATGCGTTGAATTTCTTGAGATCAGTCATATTATTCGAAAAGGGTCTTAAGTACGTTTGACATCAGTTCCTCAGTTGCGGCACTGGCCTTTACCAGAGGCAGACGGAGGCTGTTTTCCATAAGTCCGAGCTGAGCCATTGCGGCTTTTGCCGGGATAGGGTTGCTCTCCACGAAGCAGGCCTTGAAGAGAGGCAGAAGGCTGAAATGAAGCTTGCGGGCGACCTCCAGATCGGCCTTCCACATTGCCTCGACGAGCTGTACCATCTGCTTTGGTGCGACGTTCGAAGCCACGCTGATGATGCCGTCTGCGCCGGTAGCCATCACGGAAAGAGTTTCGTCATCGTTGCCGCTGAGCACGGAGAAGCCCTCCGGACGGGTCCTGAGGATTTCGCAGATCTGGGCGTAGTTGCCTGAAGCTTCCTTGACAGCCACGATGTTCTCCACCTCGCGGGCGAGGCGGACGGTGGTGGCGGCAGTCATATTCACACCCGTGCGGCCAGGGACGTTGTAGATCACGACCGGTTTGTCGGTTGCAGCGGCCACGGCCTTGAAATACTCATACTGACCTTCCTGGGTAGGCTTGTTGTAATAAGGCACGACCACCAGGAAAGCGTCTGCACCGTGAGCCTCCATAAGGCGGAGGTTGGCGAGAGTGGCGCTGAGGGAGTTGGTGCCGACGCCCACCATAACAGGCAGGCCATTGGCGTGCTCCTTGGCAATCTCAAGCAGCCTTATGCGCTCCTCGTCGCTCAGGCAAGGGGTCTCACCCGTGGTGCCGAGGGGCACGAGGAAATGTATGCCGGCCTCGACCTGACGGTCTACGAGAGCGGCGAAAGTATCGTAGTCGACTTCTCCGTCCTTGAACGGGGTAAGCAGGGCTGTTCCGCAGCCCTTGAGATATAGCTGGCTCATTTCAGTATAAGTTCTTTGAATTCGTGTACGCCCTCGAGGGTGTCAGCGAGCACCGCTGCTGCCACTGCGCCCTCCGCGAAGCCTTCCCTGGAGAAAGCCTCGTGGGTGAAGGTGAGTTTGTCACATCCGCTGAGGAAGGAAACCACGTGGGTGCCCGGCACTTCGCCTATGCGCTCGGCGCTGATTTCGGGAGCCTCACCGAGGCCCTCCTCCACGAGCTTGGCAAGGCTCTTGGCCGTGCCGGATGGGGAATCGAGCTTGTGGATGTGATGGATCTCGTGGACGTGCGGCTCATATCCGTTGCCCTTGAGAAGCTGGGATGCCCTCTCGACTGCAGCGAAAAGTACGTTCACGCCTATGGAGTAGTTGGAAGACCAGATCATAGGAGTGCCCTGGGCCTTGAAATACTCGACGACCTCGTCGTGTATGTCGTTCCAGCCGGTGGTGCCGATGACCACAGCCTTGAAATTCTCGGCAAGGGTCTTATAATTTGCCCTGAAGGCATCCGGAACGGTGAAGTCGATGCAGACGCACTCCTTCGCAAGTTCCTTGTCAAAGTTGGCTATGTCCTCGCTGGCGCCCGCACACTCGATGCCACGGCGCTTGAGAACCGCCTCTATCATATGGCCCATCTTGCCATAACCTGAGATGACTACTTTCATATTATTCCTCCCTTCCGAAAAGATATGTGTGGATCTTCTGCACATCGTCGCGGACGGTGGACAGAGGCACCACGAAACTGATGTTCACGTATGTGTCGTTCTGGGCCACGGAGACCAGACGGCTGTCGCGCAGCTGGTCGGACGCGGTCTTGAGAGCAACCTTGAGTTCGGAGATATTCTTGCCGATCACGGATATCTGCGCCATATCCTCCTCCACCTTGACGGAGGCGAACTCCGAGATGGCCTCAACTGCTGCGGGCACGTAGTCAACGGAGTCGGTAGTGACCATAATGGAGGTTGGGGACACTTTCACGAGATCGACTTTGACACGGGCCTCCGCGAACACTGCGAATATCCTGGTGAGCAGGCTGGACGCATCCTTCATCACAGGCTGACTGACCGTGATGAGGCGGAGTTTTTCCTTACTGGAGACGCTCCTGACACCGTCCTCGATGAAGCTGCTCTGGAGTATGACAGTACCCTTGCCTTCCGGATTCATAGAGTTGAGCACAAGCACAGGAATGTTCTTGGCGATGGCTGGCTCAATGGTCTTCGGGTGGAGCACCTTGGCTCCGTATGCGGCCATCTCAGCGGCCTCCTCGAAGGAAATGCGGCTGATTCGGCGGGTGTTGGTGACGCGACGCGGGTCGGCGCTCTGAACGCCGTCCACATCCGTCCATATCTCGATCTTGGCGGCATCGATTGCCATACCGATGAGGGAAGCGCTGTAGTCAGAGCCACCCCTGCCGAGCACGGCCTCACTGCCGTCGGCTGCCTTGCAGACGAAGCCCTGGGTAATCACGAATGCGGAAGTCGCGAATGCGGCATCGATGACCTTCGGGCACTGACGCTCGATCTCGGCCATATCAGGTATGCCCTGGAGATAGTCGTTATCCGTTACCATAAACTCACGGGCGTCGACCCAGGTGGTCTTCATACCGATGGAGTTCATATAGCAGCAGATCATATTGGAGGAGAGGTACTCCCCCTTGGAATTGATGACCGCCTTTTCCTTGGAAGTCATCTTCTCTCCGCTGGCAAGCTGTGCGTCCGCAAAGGCCTTCAGGCCGTCGCAGATGCTGTTGATGCGGCTGTAGGCCTCCTCCCTCCAGAGAGGGTCGGACGGCATAAGCATAGCCGCAGTCTCAAGATGCTTCTGGCGGAGCTGCACGAGGGCTGAATCAGCAGCCTCGGAGTTGCCGGCCTCGATGGCATCCGAAATCGCATACAGCATATCGGTAACCTTGGACATAGCGGACACCACGAGCACAGGCCTTTCCTCCTGCTTGCTGCGTACGATGCCGACCGTCCTGGCGATCGCCTCCTTGCTGCCGACGGACGTGCCGCCGAATTTCATTACAATCATATATCGTTCGTTTTATAGTTTTTCTATCATTTCAAACATTCTCACATACTGCTCAACCGCCTTCTCCAGATCGGCCTTCACCACGAACTCGTCCGGGGTATGAGCTGTCAGGATATCGCCAGGGCCGCAGATTGCCCTGTGCTCGAAGTTGGTGAGGTGCGGGGCGTCGCTGCCGAAGCTGACAGGGGCGGACTCAAAGCCGTCGAGCGTGAAATATTCGCGCGGCACGTCTCCCCCGAGCGCCTGGATTTCCACGAAAGGAAGGCGTCCGAGCTGCTCCATCTTCGCACACACGAGTGCATCCGACGCGAAGGTGGTGCGGAAATAGATGCGGCAGTCAAGGCTGTCACTGAGTATGTTCTGGGCATTGTCGCTGACGAGCTTGCCCACGTTCCAAGTGGTCGGGCCGAGAACGGGATCCTGAGGGAAAGCTGCCGCATCGAGGGCGCAGAGCAAGCCCTTGAAGATCTCCACGGCACTCACGCCGTGCTCCGGATAACCAGAATGGCAGCGCTTGCCGCCTATGTGGACCTGGAAGGATTTGGTGCCCTTGCTGGCAGAGACCATCCTGTTGCAGGTAGGCTCTCCGACGATAAGATAAGGCGCCCTGAAGTCAGTCTTGGCAAAGGCCTTGGCTCCATAGGAACCCGTTTCTTCCCCGCTCACCAGAAGCAGGCCGAAACCGCTCCTGCCTGCAGCGGACAGGCGGGCACACGCACACGCGAAAGAAAAAAGCTGGCCCTTGGCATCGTTGGATCCACGGCCTTCCACGCGGTCCTCGCTGAGCACCGGCGCAATGTAGGGAGGGACAGTGTCCAGATGGGTGCAGAACACCACGCGCGGAACACCCCAGCTGAAAAGAAGGTTCTCAGTGCCGTCCCCGACCTCGGTACGGCTGAGTTCAGGCTGCGCGGCACCCTGCTCTGCAAACCAGCCGGGCAAGACGTCGGCGAGCATCTCTGAGAGTGCCCGTTCCTTTCCGGAAGTAGAGTCGACCTTTAGTATTTTTTCGAATAATCCGTAGTCCATCGCACGTAAGCGAGTGCGCGCATAATGCGCACTTTGGGACAAATATACGAATATTATTCAATATTTCCTCCTGAGAAGGAGGGTAAAAATGCCCAGAAGGGCTATCAGCAACGGAATTACTACCTTGTAGATGTCATTGATCACCCACAGTTGCATAGGGGTCACGGTGATGTCGCGGTCCCTGTATTTAGGCCTTTCGACCCCGACTGGGAAGCGGCCGTCGCTGAGGAAGCGAAGCAGGGTGGATGTGGCGGAGAAGTTCGCGAAAGTGACGCCCTTGCGCAATCTCTCCACCTGAAGTTCCTTGTTGGATATGCAGTCCGCATCCCCGCAGACCACGATTTTCTGCTGCTTGTCGCCCACCTGACGGGTGAGATAAAGGGCTACCGCGCGATCTTCGAGACTCTCCCCGCGGTCCATAGTGGCACGCTCGATCTCCGGGTCGTAATCACGCGTTTCAATCCAGGAAGAGGCCGTAAGCTGAGGATAGACCTCGAAGCCCTTGTCACAGACCTGTCTGAGGGCCACCGCACCGTCCATCGAGAACACGATGCTCTCTTTGGCAAGCATAGACTTGAAGGCCCCGCGGAGGGAATCCGCAGCCACCTGAGTCGCCCTGCACCGGAGGACGGATGTCGCATAGCCCGGATTGTCCTGGGCCAGGGAGCCCTGCGATGCCTCAAGACCGAGCATATCGAGCACCGGAGCGACTGCCTTCTGCCCGCCCACGTCAGTGATTATCACCATATTGCCACCTCCCTCCAGGAAGGTCTCAACTTTCGCGAGGGCAGCAGCCGAAAGCGGGGTGCGCGGATCTGCCAGGCAGAGTATCTCGGCATCGGAAGGAATGTCTGTCGTATCCAGCACTATCTCATTTATGTCACAGCCTCGGTTGAGCAGCGAGTAGCGGAAATGGCAGTCGCTGACCAGCGAAGAGAAGTCACGGTCGCCGGAACGGAAGCAGGACCTGGAGCCGTTTCCGACAGCCACGTATGCCCTCACTGGCTCATCCACGAGTTCCTTGAGCACAGTCGCGATTTCCTCTTCCTTGGCATAGTGGAACATATCGTCATAGTTGTAGAGGAAGGCTTCCCTGCCAGTGGAAAGATCCTTGAATACCCTCACACAGCCAGGATCGGACTTGGTCCTGTCGAGATATGAGCCGAGTTCGGACGGATCGCTGTAGTACACATACTTCATCCTGAGAGTCGGCATAAAGCGACGGTACATCTCGAAACGGGCCTTGTCTTCCATCCTTCCAGACGGGGACATTGCCTCATAATCACGGTCCTGCACGTTTGTATAGGTCGTTATCTCAATCGGCCCCTTGATACCGGCGAGGGCCTCACGCGTGGAAGGCGCGAGCGTCCTCTGCTCTCCGTCTGACAGGTCCTTGTAGAACTTGAGGCCAGGAGTCATCGAAAGTCCTCCGACAAGTACTACCACCAGCAGTGCGGCGACATAGAGGGAAAGGGAGGAATACCATCTGCGCATAGTGCTCATTCCGGAAATCCTGAGGACGGTCCAGCACACGAAGAGTCCGGACACCATCAGGAAATAGAGCACATCCTCGCTGGTGAGAAGGCCTCCGATGAAGGTGGAGGTGCGGCCGGAGATGGACATCCAGTACATTATTCCTCGCATCACTTCGGAGTTCTGCCCCAGTTTGCTGGCAAAGCTCAGGAAGGCGAGGACAGAGAAAGTAGCCACGGCCGCCACCACCTGATAGCCGGTGAGGGAACTGAAGAACAGGCCTATGGCCGAATAGGTGCAAAGCAGCAGGAACAGACCCAGAAGACCGCAAAGCACGGTCCCGACGTCCCAGGAAGGCACGCCGAAGATCATCACGAGGGTAGTCAGGCCCAGGATGAATGTCATTATGGCCGACATCACGACCATCGCCAGATACTTGCCCAGCACGGCCTGGAGGGCGCTCACCGGACTGGAGAGCAGCAGTTTCAGCGAACCGGAGAAAATCTCACGGCTCAGCAGGCCCATAGTCAGGAGAGGGACATATAGATATATCGTGCTCTGTATCGTTTCGAAGAGGCCGTTCATACCAAGCACAAGGCCGTTGGTCACAGAGAAAGTGATGGCCCTGCCCATAGTCTTGGCTGCCACGATCTGGTCGAGTATGCCGCTGAGACACACGCCTACCTGCACCGCAAAGCAGACGAGCAGGAACCAGGCGACCGGCGAGTAGAAGAGTATCGCCAGCTCAGTCTTCATTATTCTGAATATCTGTCTCATTTCCTACTTGCGCCTTTTCATTATCGATTCACGGAATGTCACGTCCCGGTAGGAGACGGTCTTGAGGTCTATCGGGTACTGCGACCCGCTGAGGAAGCGGAAACAGTCCATTATGAAGCCATAGTTGTCCGTCTTCAGGCCATCCCTGAACATCGTAAGTTCTGCATTTGAGAAGCAGTCTGCATCAGAGACCACGATCACTCTCTGGGACGGATTCACCCTGTTTTCGAGGGCATAGGCTGTCACGGCCTTCCCGTCGGGACGCAGTTCGAAGCCCTGTTCGGAAACGGCCTTGCGGCTGGTCTGCATCACAGGCTTCGACGTACGAAGCATAGGAAGGGCCCTGAAAGCGGCCGTATCCTTGAGTTCAAGGGCGGTGGCAGTAGTCATAGACACCTTCTTGTCCTTCACGGACGGGTACTCTCCGAGGAACTCCTCTGCGACGGAATTCACCACCAGGGTAGGTTCGAAGTTTTCCCATTGCATCGCGACAATTCCTTCCCGCAATCCAACGCCGAACTTGTCCAGCAGAGGGGCTAGGGACAACGAGGAGGCCCTGTCCGCAAGCAGCAGCAGGCTGCCTCCACGGGCCAAGAATGAGTCAATCACAGCCTCTGCAGCCGCAGTGAACGGCCTGGCCGGATCGGCAATGACCAAGATGCCTATAGAATCCGGAATCTCGGCGTTCAGGTCGGCCTGATACACCTCGAAGCCCCTGTTCACAAGCGAGTAGCGCGCGCCTTCCTGGACGGAGAAGGCATCCATACTCTTCTCCGAGTCGCCCATCAGCGGACGTTCATCCTCGGAAAGGGCGAAAGCTACCTTCACAGGCGGGCAGATCAGACTTCTGAACACCGTGGTCAACTCCACTTCCGACGGAATGGCTTCCATATCCTCGAAGTCGTGGAGGACGGCCCTCTTGCCGGAGGCGGTCTCCAACAATGCACAGTAGGTATAGTTGCGGCTGGCGAGGAAATCCTTTTCGTCCAGGGCGTCTGCACTCACATACAGTCTCGGACTGGTGTGGTAGGTCATAGAGAGTATATCCCTCAGTTCCTCTTCGTTCTTGCCCTCAAAGAAGATGGACCGCATCTCTGCATTCTTCCTGTAGTAGTATTTGGTCTTCAGGACGAGGTTCCTCTTCACGAGGGCAAAGCGCGCAAACGCAGACTTGGTGTTCTTGCTGTGGATGGGAAGGTGTTTGAATGAGGCCTGGTCGAGCAGGTTCACATACTCCGTGATGGCCACCGGCTCACTGATCTGGGAAAGGATGTCGAGGGTCTGGTCGTCGAGGGTATTGGACTGCGCTGCAGTCACGTCCCACTGGCGCGCAAGCCACTGCTGGGTCGACAGCCAGCCGAGAAGCAGCACGGATGCAGCCACAGCGGCATATCTGGATGCCCTCAGGACGAGGGGCCAGCTGTGGCGCCTGTTGCCGAGGAGCACGACGGCGAAGCCCAGGAAAAGGGCCGTCAGCAACAGAAAGTACAGAATGTCGTCCAGACGCACGAAACCGTCCAGGAGGTTGGACGTGCGTCCCGGAATGGAAAGCCAGTACGTGATGCTGCGTACGAAGTCTATCTCCTGCCAGAGCCTTCCCACATAATTGAGAGCGGCAAGGGTCACGAGCGAGAGCAGGGCCGCCACCATCTGATAGGAGGTGGTCGTGCTCATAAACAGGCCTATGGCTGAATAGACCATTATCAGCAGATATATGCCCAAGATGCCGGACAGGGCCAGGGCATAGTCGAAATGAGGCACAGCCCAGGCCATATAGATCGACGACACGACAGGAACCAGCAGCATCAGCAGGCCCATTACCATCATCGCCAGGTACTTCCCAAGGATGATCTGCACAGGCCTTACCGGCGATGATTCGAGCAGTTTGATGGAGCCGGAGGATGTCTCACGGGCCATAAGTCCCATCGTGAGGAGCGGGATGTAGATGAAGAGCGTCCCTACCATCTTGGCACAGAGGCCGGCGCTGATGACGGATGCCGTAAGGGAACTTTGCAGGAAGATGGCCGCAGTATGGCTGTAGGCATTGTAGAAGTCTCTGAAGGACAGCACGGAGAACACGGCCAGTATGAACCACGCTATAGGAGAGTGGAACAGACAGGCCAGTTCAGTACGGGCTATTCGCAGAGTCTGCCTCATTCCGCACTGATGTTATTGTCCACGAGTTTGCCTGAAAGCTTGGCGAATATGGTGTCCAGGGAGGTCTTGTCCAGGGAGATTTCCTGAAGCTGCCAGCCACGGGCACAGCTCTCTGCAACGAGTTTCTCCGTCACGGAGGCATCGCCCTCGAAGCGGATGCGGAAGCAACCGCGGCCGAGGTCTTCGATGTTGGTGAATTCGCTGAACGCAGCAAGTTCCTCAAGCGCAGGTGCTGCCGCAAAGCGCACGGTGAAGGATGCCGGAGCCACATAGTTGTCGAATTCCTCGATCGTGCCTTCGAACACCATACGTCCGTGGTCAATCATACGTATGTCGTCGCAGGTCACCTGCACCTCCGCGAGATTATGCGTGGATATGAGTACGGCGCGGTCGCGTGCGATTTCCTTGACCAGGTTGCGGATTTCGACTATCTGGTTCGGGTCCAGGCCATTAGTGGGCTCATCCAGCACCACGAACGGCGGACGATGCACTATCGCCTGGGCAATGCCGACCCTCTGCTGGTAACCTCCGGAGAGGTTCTTTATCAGACGTTTGCGGAAGTGCGTGATGGAGCATTTCTCCATCGCCTCTTCCACGGCGGCCTTCACCTGCTTTGCCGGCACTCGGCGCAGCACTGCACAGTGAGTGAGGAATTCCTCCACCGTCAGTTCCGGATGGAGAGGCGGTTTCTGCGGCAGGAAGCCTATATACTTCTTGGCCTCGACCGGATTCTTGCGAAGGTCTATGCCGTTTATCAGCACAGTGCCCTCCGTCTGGTTGAGCACTCCGCAGATGATGTTCATCGTGGTGGACTTTCCGGCGCCATTGGAGCCCAGCAAGCCCATAATGCCCTTGCGGCTGATCGAAAAACTGATATCACGCACAGCCCAATCGACACTATACTTGTGCGACAGGTGCTGAACTTCTACTATATTCTGAGAATCTGACATTTTACTTGAACGGTATGATCTTCACTGTGCCGGGGATGGTGTCGTCGGGCTGGCCCTTAAGGTAGATGATGCGCTGGTTGGAGCTGCCACGGAAGTGGAGTTCGGTGTCACGGAGCGCCATTACGAAAGGACCGTCCACGAGGACGTCTAGATATGGGAGCAACTGGGCCAGATGAGGATCGGCCTGAATCTCCTCAAGGGTGAAGCCGGTCCAGCACCAGATGGTCTTGGAAGTCTCTTCCTTGATGCGTCTGGCGAGCTCAGTGAAGGCCTCGACCTGATAGAAAGGGTCGCCGCCGCTGAAGCTGACGTTGCTGAATTCGTCCGACTTGATAAGTTCCAGAAGTTCGTCCACACTGCGCTCGGTGCCGCCGTCCATAGCCCACGACTGAGGATTATGGCAGCCGGGACAATGGTGCAGACAACCTGCGCAATATATAGACGTGCGGAGACCTGGGCCATCGGCCATAGTCTCCTCAAGCACGTCAAGGACGCGTATATTCATATTTAGATCCTACTTGTGGACGATACGGTCGTGGAGCTCAGCAAGCTTGGCAGCGTTCCAACGATCGGTAGTACCTACGAGATAACCGGTGATGCGCTGGAGCTTGTCGATGTTCTTGCTGCCGCAATGAGGACAGGTATCGAGCTCTGCGTCTGCATTCTCGAAGCCGCAGTCGAGACAGCGGTTACGGTTGTGGTTGACGGAAGCGTAGCCGATGTTGTACTTGTCCATAAGGTCCACGATGGACATAATAGCCTCTGGATTGTGGGTTGCGTCTCCGTCGATCTCCACGTAGAAGATGTGACCGCCGCGGGTGAGATCGTGATAAGGACCCTCGATGGAAGCCTTGTGCTTAGGAGAGCAATGATAGTAAACAGGGACGTGGTTGGAGTTGGTGTAGTACTCCCTGTCGGTAATGCCCGGGATGAGACCGAACTTCTTGCGGTCCATCTTGGTGAAGCGACCGGAGAGACCCTCTGCAGGAGTTGCAAGGATACTGAAGTTGTGCTTGAACTTCTCTGAATACTCGTTGGCCTTGTCACGCATAAAGGTGACGATGCGCAGACCGAGTTCCTGGGAAGCCTCACACTCGCCGTGATGATGTCCGGTGAGGGCGATGAGCGCCTCTGCAAGACCGATGAAGCCTATACCGAGGGTACCCTGGTTGATGACAGGCTCGATGGTGTCGTCCGGCTTGAGGTTCTCACAGCCGAGCCAGAGTGAGCTCATAAGGAGAGGGAACTGCTTCTTGAGAGCCGTCTTCTGGAAATCGAAGCGCTCGTTGAGCTGCTTTGCTGCGATGTCCATAACGCCGTCAAGCTTGTGGAAGAACTGCTGAACGCGGTCCTCCTGGTTCTCGACCTGCATAACCTCGATTGCGAGGCGCACGAGG
Organism: Bacteroidales bacterium UBA1745; assembly: GCA_002314885.1. Classification (GTDB taxonomy): domain Bacteria; phylum Bacteroidota; class Bacteroidia; order Bacteroidales; family UBA932; genus Cryptobacteroides. The sequence continues at coordinate 36,613 of DCHT01000060.1, forward strand.
TTGAGGGTGGTGAAACTGAGGTTACCACGGCCAACGGAAGTCTTCGGTCCGAAACGGTTCTCGAATACTCGGGTACGGCATCCCATTGTGGCACACTCCCAGTTGTACCTCTTAGGGTCGTTAGGATCCCACATATCGTTGCCGTTGAAGCTGGCGTCGAGGTTGATGAAGTTAGGGAAGAAACGACGGGCGCTCACCTTGCAGGCGAACTTGTAGAGGTCGTAGTTGCGGTCCTCAGGCAGGTAGCTGATGCCTTTCTTCTTCTTCCAGATCTGGATAGGGAAGATGGCGGTGCTGCCGTTGCCCACACCTTCGTATGTAGTGTTGAGGATCTCACGGATGATGCATCGGCCCTCAGCTGAGGTGTCGGTACCATAGTTGATGGAGCTGAACACAACCTGGTTGCCACCACGGGAATGGATGGTGTTCATATTGTGCACGAAAGCCTCCATAGACTGGTGTACGCGGTCCACGGTCTCATTGATGGCGTGCTGGATGATTCTCTCGTCGCCCATAACGCCGCTGAGAGGACGCTTGATATAGTCGTCGATGACCACGTCGTGGAGATTGCTGTAGTCCTCGCCGTTGAGGTCTGCCACCTTGTTGATCTCCTCGATGAAGCTCTTCCTCACGAAAGGTGCGAGATAGAAATCGAAAGCAGGGATGGCCTGGCCGCCATGCATCTCATTCTGGCAGGTCTCCATAGAGATACAGCCGAGGATGCTGGCAGTCTCGATCCTCTTGGCTGGGCGTGACTCGCCGTGGCCTGCTGAGAGGCCGCCCTCGAGGATCTTGTCGAGAGGATGCTGCACGCAGGTGAGGGACTTGGTAGGATAGTAGTCCTTGTCGTGGATGTGGATGTAGCCGTTCTTCACAGCCTCACGCACGTCCTCGGAAAGAAGGCACTCATCCACGAAGGTCTTGGTGGACTCGGACGCAAACTTCATCATCATACCGGCAGGTGTGTCGGCATTCATATTTGCGTTCTCGCGGGTGATGTCGGTGGACTGAGCCTCGATGATCTCCTGGAAGATCTCGCGTGACTTCGCCTTACGGGCAAGATTACGCTGATTACGATATGCGATGTACTTCTTGGCAACCTCCTTGCGGCGGCTCTTCATAAGTTCCATCTCGACGAGGTCCTGAATCTCCTCCACTCCGAGCTGGTCCTTGCTGTTCTTTCCGATCTTTGCGGCAACTTCGGCTGCGAGAACTATGTCCTCACCTTCGTCCGTTACGCTCATTGCCTTGAGCACTGCATCAATAATCTTTCTCTTGTCGAATTCGACTACGCGACCATCGCGCTTAACTACGTTCTGTACCATTTTCCTGGTGTTGCGGTTAGGTTTACCGCCGGCCATTTAGCTGACCGACGTTATATTGTTGTATAATATTGTTCCTTGATGACGCCCCCGACTCGGGATTGTCCGAAAGCAAAGATATGGCAAATGACAATAGAAAATGCAGTTTTTACTGGAAAAAGTTTTCAACAAGCAAATAAAAAACCTGTTAACTTATTGGCTAACAGGTTGTTATACTCTGAAATAATTTAGAATTATTCTAATTTTCGGCGGATGCTCTAACAATAATGTTATATGCGGCAGGACTACTCGGCGATCCAGACCAGGACGTGGTTGTCGAAGGTCATATAACCCAGTTCGAACTCCTCCTCGTGGCCATCCTTGTGGGTGAAAGTGGCCTCGAGTTCGCCCTCATCCTTGAGATTGAAGTCCTCGACCTCGATCTGCTCGGCATAGTCCACGTGATTGATGGACATCCTCTTGTAGATGGCCTCCTTGGCGCACCAGTAGATGGCGAGCTGCTCGCTCCTCTCCTCCTTGTCGTCCTCGAGGTCATCGATCTCGTCCTCGCTGAGGGCCTTCTTCTCCACTGCGGAGAAATCGCGGTCCAGGGACTCGATGTCGATACCGAGTTCATCCTCATCGTGAGTGATGATGGCGACGTACTTCTCGGTGTGGGTGATGCTGATATTGGTGACACAGTTCTCAAGGTATGGCTGGCCATTGTCGTGGTGGCTGAGGTACATCTTCTCCTCGAAGACTTCGTTCAGCAGCGCACGCACTGCCAGTTTCTGCTTGCGGAGGGATTCGCTGCGTATAAGCATAATTTCCTCCATCTCATCGGTCGGTACCGAACTGAGGGCGATGAGTTCTTCCTCGGTCTCGGTTATCTGCCAGACTGAGATTTCTGCCTTGTTTTCTAACTGTTTTCTAAGATATAGGCCCATATAGGTGATTATAAGATGCAACAAAAGAACCGCCCCTCGGATGAGAGAGGTGCCACTATAACTGTGTTTCTACGGATTCCCGACAACGGGTCATCAGATGGCTGATCCGTCGTAACGCCGAGAGCGAATATTATAGGACTGGGAGGTTCCACTTCTATATTAAATGTAAATACGGCGGCAAATATAATAATTTTTGAGAATGAAAATATAATTTGCCGTTAAATTGCTATCTTTGCCGCGCATTCCGTACAAAGGCACGGAAAAGACACGGAAATTTCTAATTCATTAATTTATAAAGTCAAAATGAAGTATTTAACTGAAGAAAAATTGACCATCGTGGGAGCCGGCGGAGCTATCGGTTCCAATATGGCCCAGACTGCACTTATGCTCGGTCTCACTCCTAACATCTGCCTCTATGATATCTTCGAGCCAGGCGTACACGGCGTTGCCGAGGAAATGCGTCATTGCGGTTTCGAGGGTGCAAACATCAGCTGGACTACCGATCCTGCTGAGGCTTTCACCAATGCAAAGTACATCATCTCTTCAGGTGGAGCTCCTCGTAAGGATGGTATGACCCGTGAGGACCTCCTCAAGGGCAACTGCCAGATCGCAGCTCAGTTCGGCGACTTCGTGAAGGAGTATTGCCCAGACGTAAAGCACATCGTGGTTATCTTCAACCCTGCTGACGTCACCGCTCTCACCGCTCTCATCCACTCAGGTCTGAAGCCAGAGCAGCTCACTTCCCTCGCAGCTCTCGACTCCACCCGTCTCCAGAGCAACCTCGCACGCGAGTTCGGCGTTCCTCAGAGCTCAGTTACCGGTGCGCACACCTATGGTGGCCACGGTGAGCAGATGGCAGTTTTCGCATCCAAGGTAAAGGTTGACGGCAAGCCTCTCGCAGAGATGGGTCTTTCCGCAGAGAGAATGGCAGAGATCAAGCAGGAGACCATCCAGGGTGGTTCCGCTATCATCAAGCTTCGCGGCCGCTCTTCATTCCAGAGCCCTGCATACTGCTCAGTGAAGATGATCGAGGCTGCTATGGGCGGCACTCCATTCACCCTTCCTGCAGGTACCTACGTAAACACTCCTGAGTTCAAGAGCGTGTTTATGGCTATGCCTACCACCATCGACGCTACCGGCGTTCACTTCACTGCCCCTACCGGCACTGAGGAAGAGCTCGCAGCGCTCCAGGCTTCTTACGAGCACCTCTGCAAGATGCGCCAGGAGATCATCGACCTCGGCATCGTTCCTCCAGTAGAGGAGTGGAAGACTCTCAACGAGAACCTCTAAGAAACTCCAACAGTCATCGATTTGATGACTGTTACGCAAAAAACAAAATAACAGTCATCAATTCGATGACTGTTATTTTTTTATAATACAAATTCAGCGCGGCGCTGTTGGTAGAACGTCTTGATGTCCTCCCAGCGGTAGTACGGACCCACATACGGCGATGCTGATCCGAAGCGGACTTCCTCGCCGTTGAGAAGGATCTTCACGAGGATGTCGCCGCCGGTTTTACGGGATTTGTAGAAAACGAACTGCAGGTTGGTGGCCATAGGCGAACGATAGGTCTGCCATACGCTGATCAGATCGTCCTGATTCTCCGGGAACTGGCCGAAGCCGTCTATATCGCCTATCATCAGGAGGGTCATCATCACGTGGTCGTGGCCGAAACGCAGGTCTGCACCGCGCTCACCGAAAGCGATGCGCTCGTCTGCCTTGGAGATGATGTCGTCATAGACGGAGCAGCAGGAAGTAATATAGTTGTAATACTCGCGGAAGCGCTCGTAATTGTCAACCTCCCACATAAGCGCGAATTCCTCGTCAGTGAAGATGTCGCTCACATTCACCCTGCAGTCTTCCGGCAGGCTGTTCTGCCCCGCCACGAGCATATAGATATGGTCGAAGACATAGAAGGCATCGCGGTCGCCGAGGGACGTGGATGGATCCACAAACATACGCGAAAGGACATCGGAGTAATCCGGGAAGCGCCTGGCGAAGAATTCCTCTGAAGTCTCATTGTATGGGTTCGGAAGATCGGGACCTACGTAACGGAACGGATTCCTGCCCATATTGGGAGCCGTTGCCTGGATGTCCAGGGGGCCCTGGTGCTCATAAATGCCGAGGCGCGGCCTGCGCTTGGCAAGACCCACGCAGAATGCGGACATACTCAGCACCGAACGGACGGAGGAAGATGCGCAGGCATCCACCCTCGCACCCTTGCGGAAAACCTTTGGATAATTGGCCAGCATTGTGGCCGCAAGCCTGTCCTGCTGGTCCCATCCTATGGTCGTCAGAGTGCCCACCTTGTACTCCGAGGCCTCCCAGAAAGGCTTCAGGTCAGCCAGCAGCTGACTGCCATATTCCGTAAGATTCCCGGATTCCTCTCCCTCCTCCAACATCTCAAGCAGGACGGAGTAAGCCCTCGAAGTGTAGGCATAGCGGGAACCGTGGCGGTTGTAACTGCTCACATAGAAAGCCTTATAGCCCCTTGGGGCCGGAGTCTGAGCCGGAACATTGAAACAATATACTTTGTCAAGTCCGCAGGCCAGTGTCCTGTCGGCACGGACAGCCTCCCTGACCTGTGCGCTCTGGCCAAAGCCGGCGACACAAAGCAGGAAGACAAGGAGAGTCGTAAGAAGCCTCTTCATATTTACCTATATTATATTACCTGAGAACCTGGGCGAGGAACTTGTTCTCGCTTGGCTGATATGGTTCCTCGACGAGGTAGCCACATTCGGTACACCAGCCACCGCCGAGGAGGACATACTCCAATGAGGCGGTGAACCTGTGGCCGTGCTCGCACTCCCACTCATACTGGGTGCCCGGCTGGCCGTCAACCTGACCGAGGAACTTGCCGCCGCGGAAGGCCGCAGCCGCCTGAACCTCCTCGTTGCTGAGGGCGAATATGCTCTTGCTCTCGTCGTAGCCGTGATTGAGATGGGCGACTTCGCCGTCGGCGTCCGCCTTCTCCATATTCTTCTCCACATAACCAGGACGCATCTGAGCCCAGGTCTGGATTGACTCGTAGTTCTCGCGGGAACCGTAGTAGGCATTGAGGCGCTCAGGATTGTTCTTCACCCAGTCCTGGGTACCCATTCCCTTCTCGAAGGCGTATGGCTTCATAAACAGCTTGATCGCCCAGGCCGGAGCGAGGAAGGCGAGACTATAGTACCACTCGAGACCCTTCTTGAGATTTGCGAAATACTCGTCGAGAGTGAGGTTTGCGCGGAAATGGAGATACTTCTCGAGTTCGTCGCCATCGGTGTACCACATACCGTGGAAATTACGGGTAGCGAACCACTGTGGCTCGAAGACCTTCTCAGGGCCAGGGAGGCCGAGACCGTGGAGCAGGCGCTCCTCGAACTCGTAGTTGGTCATACGGTACTGCTCACCGCTGGAGATGTTGTAGAAGCGGTTCCAGAACTCCTCAGGCACATCGTCCTCGACCACATTGGCCAGAAGGCGTCCCGAATCCTCGACGGTGGCCCACTCGAGGGCGCCGCGCACAGGCACGTGGAAGGCGGTAGGATTCACAACCTTCAGGATGCCGCCGTAAAGGATGCCGCTCTGACGGAGGGACACCCAGTGCTTGATGCCCGAATCGACGATTGCCTTCTCGGAGAGGCACTTGGAAACGGAGTACATATCGTAGAGGCTGGCACGCTGAGGGTCACCGGTGCGGCCCCAGAGCACATCGCCCATACGGTTGCCGTACTGGGCTACGGAACCGATATACACGACTCTGATGTCATCGGCATTCGGCTGTGCGAGGACAGCGGCTGCGATATTCTTGGCCGCGCCTACATTTGTCTTGAGGGTCTTCTCCGGGAAATAATCCGCCGCAGGACTGACCATTCCGCCCACGTGGAGCACATAATCGGAGCCCTCGACTCCCCTCTTCACATCCTCGAGGCTGTTGAGGTCACCCCAGATGATGGTCACATCCGGATCGTCCATATAAGGAGCGAGTTTCTTGAGATTCTTCTTGCTCTTGCGGGCAATGATTCTGAGATCGAATCTGTCTTTTTTCTTGAGAAGTTCCTGGAAGCCGTGCCAACCCATATTTCCGGTGGCTCCGGTGAGGAATACTGTTTTCTTTGCCATATAGTCAGTCAGTTGTTTTTCTGTTTAGTCCCTTGGTCTGAGCCAGGTTTCCGGGTTCTGAGGCGTAGTGCCGTTCCAAAGCTGGAAATGGAGCTTGGTCTCGTCATTGATGGTGTCGACCACGCCTATCTGCTGGCCGGTCTTCACCTTGTCGCCCACCTTGACGTTGCTGCTCTTCAGCTTGCAGTAGAAGGTGAAATAGCTGCCGTGCTGGACGAGGACGCACTGGTTGTAGCCCGGCATCACGACAATCTTGCTCACGACGCCGTTGAACACGGCCTTGACACCGGTGTCCGGACGGAGGGAAATGTCAATGCCATTGCTGGTGTAGCGGACGGTGGTGAATACAGGATGGGTACGGGTGCCGAACTTGTCGGTAACAGGACCGTCGGCCGGCCAAGGCAGTTTGCCCTTGTTGCCGGAGAATTCGTTGGAAAGGGTATAGTCCACCGGCTTCTTCGGCTTCTTGCCGCCGCCGTTCTTGGCTTGCATTGCCTCGCGTATGATCTTGTCGATCTCGCGGTTGAGAGCATCTACCTGCTTCTGCTTGGAGGCCAGCTCCTTCTCATACTTGGAGCGGTCCTTCTTTAGGGATGCGATGATGGCCGAACATTCCTTCTCCTCCTTGGCAAGGGCATTCACTTCGCCCTTGCGCTGCTGACGGAGCTGGTCGGCATCGCTGCGCAGAGTCTTCAAGGCGGCCTTCTCCTCCTCCAGGCGGCTCTGGGTCTCACGGATTTCCGTCGCCTGCTGCTTCATAGAGGCGGAAAGATTGTGGAAATATCCGTAGCGGCGGAAGGCCTGACCGAGGTTGTCGCTGGCGATGATGTACATATACCAGACCTTGGCGTCGCGGTTGCGGTAGGCGGCCGTGACAAGACGGGAATATCTGGCTGAAAGGGTATCCAGGCGGTTCTCAAGCTGGGCGATCTCCTTAGTCTTGCTGCCTATCTGCCTGTCGATGGTGGCTATCTGCGCCTCGCTCTCCGCAAGCAGTTCCTTGCGCACGGACACCTTCTTCTGGATGAGGCTGAGGTCCGCGAGGGCGTTGCGGCTCTTGGACTTGTTCTCACTGAGCTGCTTGTCGAGTACGGCCATCTCCTTCTCCAGGCGGGCCTTGCGGGCTTCCTGTTTCCGGGTGTCCTGGGCAAGAGCCCCCACTGATGCCAGCAGCATCAGCAACGAAAGGACTATGAGCCTCAGTTTACTCATTTCTTAATCTGTTCCCTGCGGGCTTTCACTCTCGCGGCCAGATCCTCCACTTCAGCCGCATCGGCCTTGGACATTGCCTGGTCCCAGTAGATGAAGGCGAGATTATATTCCTTGAGGGCATAGAGCACCTCTGCATAATGATCGAGTATCGTGGCGCTTTCCTTGCCGCCGTAGAGCATCGCGTGCTTGAACACGCCCTTTGCCTCCACGTCCTTACCCTGCAGATGGAGTATCCATCCAAAGGTGTCCAGATAGGTAGGATTGTCGGGCTCAGCCTCCACGGTCTTCTTGCTCATAGCGTAGGCCTTGCGCAGCTTCTTCCCTTCCAGACTGAGGTAATATGCATAGTTGTTGAGGGCCGGCACATAGTCGGGATTCATCTTCAGGACCTTTTCGTAGGTCTTGTAGGCCTTCTTCGTATCGCCCGTCCTCTGGTACATATCGGCCACATTGGAATAGGCCTCGATGGCGACCTCCGGGTCGTCCGTGGTCTTGGCAAGCTGTTCATTCAGGGCTATGACCTTGGCATAGTCGCCCTTACGATAGGCTGCCATTGAAGCATACTGGAGAAGGTATTCCTGATCCGGCAGACGCTTGTAGGCTGTTTCCGCGGTTTCGATCAGGCCATCCCAGTCCTGCACGTATGAAAGGAATGAACAATATGTGGCGAGGGCCCTTTCATCGTCAGGATAGTTGTTGACATTGGTCTTGAAGCAGGAGTCGGCAAGAGCCTTCCGCTCGCTGCCCAGATAGTACACTCCCGCAGTGAAGAGCATTGCGCTGTCGCCCGGACAGGAATCCATCGCAGCCTTGAACATACCATCGAACTCCCTGCGGTAGTTGCGCTGCATCCTCGGGTCAGTACCCCTTGTCAGCGCAGTCAGATAGTTGGTCTTGCCCGCGGTCGGAATACCTTCCTTCGCCATAAACTGAGTGATCAGCGGGAAGAACATATCCATCCTCCTGGTCATCCTGTAGGTCTCTGCACGGCCGAGGAGAGCCGGAGCATAGTCCGGGTCCAGGGCGATGGCCTCGTCGTAGAAAAGCAGGGCCGTGGAATCGCGGCCGCAGCTGATCTCGTGGTCTCCGAGGGCGGACAGTACCTCCGGGGAGGAATATTCCGCGTTGAAGGCCTTCAGGGAATCGAGAGCCGCTTCCTGCCTGCCCGTGCCCATCAGAATATCGTAGCGGGTCATAGCCGTCGCCTCGGTCTTGCCGAACACCAGGTCGAGGTTGTCAAGGGTGGCGAGGGCGTCATCGTAGCGCTGCTGACTTATATAGAGGTCCACCAGGTTGTAGTAGAGCTCACTCTTCTTCGGAAAATCCTCGAGGAGGGACTCGTACATACTGACGGTTATCTCCTTCTGGCCGGTCAGACTGTAGAAGGCCGCCAGACGGTAGCGGTACCAGAAATTCTTCGGATCCAGGTCCACCGCCTTGCGCAGATGGGCTTCCGCAGCATCCGCATCGCGGTCCATCAGTTTGCACATACCCATATAGAAATGGGCCGCATCGTTGTCGGGATAGTCGAGCAGAACGGCGTCAAGCAGCACTTCAGCCTTCTTGAAAGCCGAACTGTCATAAGCCTCGACGGCCATAAGCACGACGCTCTCCGCCTGGGCTGGGGAAAGTTTCCTGGAGGACGACTTCTGGGCTGACAGCGGGAGGGCCACCGTCATCACGAGGAGCATTGCCAGTATTCTGAAAATCCTATTTGTCATAGACATACAAAAGTACGTATAATTTTTGATTAATTTTGCGTGATTACGGGGCTCACACTTTCAGTGTAACTGCAACATTTCTGCCGAAAGCTGCATCTATATTGCGCTGACTTGAAAAACCCCGGCCGGTAATAAGTGAACGAAACCTACAACCATAAGCTGATAGAGTCCTGCAAGGACGGGGACAGAAAAGCACAGAAGGCCATTTATGACCTCCTTGCGCCGAAGATGTTCTCCGTATGCCTGCGTTATTGCGGCGACAGGCAGTCTGCAGAAGATATGCTTCAGGATGGTTTCGTTTCGATGTTCTCGAAGATGGACTCCTACAAAGGAGCGGGTTCCTTCGAGGGATGGGCAAGGAAGATCTTCGTGAACACCTGCCTGATGTACCTCAGGAAGAACGACGTCCTCAAGCAGAGCGACGACATCGAGGAGGCCCGGAAACTGACCAGCGACGTTCCGACGCAGATGGAGGACATCGGCTACAAGGAACTGATGAAGATGGTGATGGAACTACCGCCTGGGTTCAGGACAGTATTTAATATGTACGCGATAGAAGGCTACTCCCACAAGGAGATCGCGGACGAACTGGGAATAACGGAAACAACTTCCAGGACGCAGCTCAGCAGAGCAAGGACCTGGTTGCAGAACAAGATAAAGGAAAAGACAGATGGAAGAAAATAATTTTGACCTCAAGATGCGCTCTATGCTGGAGAGCGGGCAGGAAGAAGTTCCCGCCGGCCTCTGGTCTGCCATCGAGAGCAGGCTTCCGGCTGCCTCTTCCACTGTGAAAGCGCCGGTAATCTGGTGGAGATGGGCCTGCGGAGCCACAGCCATTGCTGCGGCCGTCGCACTCACGCTCATTTTCGCCTTCCGCAACGATGCCACCCCGAGCGTCGACATCGAGAATGTCGGTGCGCCTGTGCTCGCCGAAGTGACCGAGGAGGAAAACGCCGCCCTCGAGGAGGCTACCGCCGAGATTGCTCCAGTGACCGCAACCAAGGCTATTGCAGCTGCCGACAAGGACGTCAAGGCTGAGACCGTTATCGTCCCTGAGACGGTCGTCGTTCCAGAAGCCGTTGAGGACGAAGCAGTAAGCGAGCAGGTCAGCGAGAAGACTGATCCTGAGAAGGACTGGCTTGCCGCCTACGAGACCGAGGACTTCAACGAGAATGGTACTGAGCTGAAGGAAAAGAAGGAATTCGACCGCCACGTGAAGCTCGCAGCATACGGTGACGCGACCAGCAACACCAATCCAACCTCAGGCAGCGGAAACGCCGCAATGATGAAGAAGCCGACGACTCCTACCATCACCAGCATCGAGGAAACCGGCGAATCAACCTACGGCATCCCTGTGGCTGCCGGCGTGGGAATCAAGATCCCGGTTGCGAACAGGGTGTCCATAGGCACCGGCATCAACTGGTCTATGATGACCAGGAACTTCTCCGGCCAGTACAACCAGGTCGATGAGGACGGAAACGTGACCAGCCAGGCCAGCTACTCCAGCATACGCAACACCCAGCACTACCTCGGAGTTCCAGTGAATGTGTACTACAGCATCATCAACAAGGATTTCGTGGACTTCTATGCCTACGCAGGCGGCAGCGCCAACAAGTGTCTGACCAACCGCTACACGATGCACGGCCTCGACGGAAACATCAACTACAAGTCCCCTGACACCGGCTGGCAGTTCTCGACCGGAGCCGGCATAGGAGTGGAATTCATCGTGGCCAAGCGCTTCGGCTTCTACATCGATCCGAGCGTGAACTACTGGTTCGGCACCAAGAACAGCGCAAACAACCTCAGGACGAGGCAGCCGTTTATGATGGGCCTCGAAATGGGTATGAGAATAAGGCTCTAATCTCAAAATCATAAATTTCTGAGCAATCTCAAAAAAATAATTTTGAGATTGCTTTTTTTGATGTTTTTCCGCCGTATGTTAGCGGAAAATGCACGAAAGATATGAAGAGAATGATGCTGGCCCTGACGATGGCCGTTCTGTGCGGGTGCACGATCAGTAAGGTAGGAGGCCACAACTGGCCGAGTGAGAAGGAGAATGAAAACCAGAATTCCGTGGACATAGAGAATACGGTATTTATGAGCGCAGTCGTATTTCCGGACGGCTACGACTGGCAGAAGGACAGCGTATGCCTGAGCGAAGGCAGTCGGCTGGTAATGCTGGGAGGGGAAAGGATATTGTGCGAATCCGAGGCAAAGTCCGAATTCCATTATATGGTAAAGGGCAGCCTGTTCGAGACCCTTGTCGATAATATGCAGACCATAGTGCGGCAGGACGGACAGGAATGCCTGAGATGGGATGGACAGGAGAGCATCTGGGACCTTGCGATGGACGGCAAGGACATACTCTGCCTCTGCGTCTATGAGAATGAAGACGGCTACGGATGCCGGCTCAGGCGCAATGGCAAATCGATATGGCACCAGGACGGCTGCTACCCGACAAGCGATTTCTACGAGAACAAGGGGACGCTCTGCTTCGGCCTGGACGGAGAATTCGCCGGGGGCGTACAGGGCACGGAAGAAACCCTTTTCAGCACGGCCGAACTCCCATTTTCAAATATAAACTACCGCTTCTTCGGCAATGACAGATGGCTGCTGTGTGGATATGAAGGCTTCGCCTGCGTCTCAAGCAGCCTCGGCGGGCCGTATTCCTCATACGGAGAGAATCTCTTCTGCGGACTGCTCTATGACGGGTCAGGAGTGTATGTGGAGCAATACCGCGACGGGGCCTACTGCATACTCAAGGATTTCACCGTGCTGTACAGTTGCGAGAATTTCAGGCGGGAGGCGGTCGTGATAGACGGAGATGACATCTGTGCCCTGGGCAGGGTCGGGGACGACTACTGGGCCGTATTCAGCAAGGGACTGCTTACCACTCTTCCGGCGGGCTGCACCCCGATTCCCGGTGCAGGGATGGCTCTGAGTTATGGCAGGCTGATGTTTCCCGTCACCCTTGAAGGCGGGGTCGCCGGGTTCTGGGACGGCGGGCAAGTGCGCAGCCTGGGCCTCAACGGCTATGTGGACCGCATCCGTATAGGACGCGGCGTTTCCAAGAAGTACTGGATGTCGAAATAGATTTACCAGGAAAGGGTCCTGGTGCCGTCAGCATTGACGGTAATGGTCACCTTGAGGGTTTCCTCCGGAAGAATTTCCTCCACGTTCTCAGGCCACTCCATAATGCAGAGGCAACCGCTGTAGAAATAGTCATCGAGGCCCAGGTCGATGGCTTCGGCCAGGCGGTTGATGCGATAGAAGTCGAAGTGGAACATAGACTCCCCCGCGGCCGTCTTGTACTCGTTGATGATAGTAAAGGTAGGAGAACAAACGGCGTCCTTGACTCCCAGCACGCGGGTAATGGCGGTGGTGAAGGTGGTCTTGCCGGCACCCATAGGGGCATAGAACGCCACGAGGGTGGTGTCACCTATCGCAGAGAGGAATTCCCTTGCGACGCTGTCGATCTCAGAGAGAGATGATATAGTCAGCTGATTTGCCATAGTCTATTCGTGAGTGGCGAAGCGCTGCTCGGCCAGTTTCTCCCATTTGGTACCCGGGCGGCCATAGTTGGCGTATGGATAGATGGAAATGCCTCCACGCGGTGTAAAGAGGCCGGTGACCTCGATGTACTTAGGATCCATCAGGGCGATGAGGTCCTTCATAATCTTATTGACGCAGTCCTCGTGGAAGTCGCCGTGGTTGCGGAAGCTGAAAAGATAGAGCTTGAGGCTCTTGCTCTCCACCATCTTCACGTCCGGGACATAGCTGATGCGTATCTCCGCGAAGTCCGGCTGGCCCGTGATAGGGCACAGGGAAGTGAACTCCGGGCAGTTGAACCTTACCCAGTAGTCATTCTCCTGATGCTTGTTCACGAACGATTCCAGCACCTCCGGCGCGTAGTCGCTCTTATATTCGGTCTTCTTTCCGAGGGCCTGCAGCCCTTCCATTTCTCTTCCTTCTGCCATATTGTCTCTGTTATGCGTCCCCACTTTCCGGGAACGGCGCGACAAAGATAGCAATTATAAGGAAATCTTGTCAAGGAAGCGGTAGCCGGAGGCCTCGATGAGATGGTCCGGCAGTATATCGGGGACGGCATCCAGGTCCGCGATGGTGCGCGCCACCTTTATTATCCTGAAGAAGGCACGCATAGAAAGGCCCGAGCGGTCGATTATCTCCTGAAGTACTCTCTTGCATTCAGGAGAAAGCGGACAATACTTCGCAATCAGGCGGTTGGTCATCTCCGCATTGGTGTTGATGGGCTCGTCCCGGAAACGTTCCTGCTGGATCAGGCGCGCCGCCTGCACCCTTGCTGCAACAGCCGCGCTGCCCTCGGCCTTGCCCTGGCTCACCATCTTGGAGGTGTCCACAATATGCAGCCACAGATGCAGGTCTATGCGATCCATCAGGGGGCCGCTCATCTTGGACATATAGGCAATGCGGCGCGAAGGCGAACAGGTGCAGCGGTCGCCCTCTCCATAATAGCCGCAGGGACAGGGGTTGGTAGCTGCCACAAGCATAAACGAGGACGGATACTCCACCTTCATACGGAGGCGGGAAATGGACACGCGGCGGTCTTCCATAGGCCCTCGGAGCGACTCCACAAGGCGCTTGGGGGCCTCGCAGAACTCGTCGATGAAAAGCACGCCGTTATGCGCCAGGCTGATTTCCCCGGGCACGACGAAATCTCCGCCGCCACCCACTATCGCCGGAATGGAAGCGCTCAGGTTCGGGGCCCGGAAGGGACGCTGGCGCATCAGTCCACCACCCGGACGCGAACGGCCGGCCACAGAGTAGATCTTGCTGGTCTGGAGGGACTCGTCCACGGTCATAGGCGGCAATATGCCCGCCAGGGCATTGGCCAGGGAGCTCTTCCCCGAGCCCGGAGGACCGACCATTATCAGATTATGCCCCCCGGCGGCGGCTATCTCCAGGCCCCTCTTGGCACCTTCCTGGCCTATGATTTCGCAGAAGTCCATCACGTGCGGGGCCGGAGGAGGAGTGCGCGAAATGCCGTCCTGGGCCGCCACGTTGCGCACCAGGAGATCATCGCACAGTTCCTCTTTTGCCAATATGCGTATGGCATCGTCCAGGGACTTCACGGCATAGATGTCCACCCCGTCGAACTCTATGGCCTCGAGGGCCGAGGCCGCCGGAATGATGCATCCGCTGTAACCCTCGTTGCGGGCCATCTCCACCACGGGAAGAGCCCCCGGGACAGCGCGGACGGAACCGTCGAGTCCCAGCTCCCCCAGCAGCACGAAGTCCTTCAGGCCGGGCAGTTCCACCTGTCCTGAAGCCGCTATGATACCTATCGCAATGGGCAGGTCATAGCCCGAGCCCCTCTTCTGGGTGTCGGCAGGAGCCAGATTTATGACGATTTTACGCCCCGGAATGCGGTAGCCCAGACTCTGCAGAGCCGTGACCGTCCTCATAAGGCTTTCCTTCACCGCGGCATCCGCGAGACCGACCAAATGAATACCTATTCCTTGCACCACATCGACCTCAACGGTCACCACTGTCGCCTCGATGCCTACGCACCGGGCACTGAATACATCTGTCAGCATATCTCGAAGTTTTCCGAAATATGGGACGGAATTAATTCAAAATCAGCAATCCCAAAATTATTTTTTTGAGATTGCTGAAATATGTGTGATTTTGAGATTTTCGCCCCCTATAGCAGGCGGGAAATGAGGTTTACGGTTGCTCCGGCCTCGAGGGTGAACTCGAGATGGATGAGCTTGAAGCCTGGATTTCCCTCATCGTATGGCTGGTCGGTAGCAGCTTCGTCCACGCTGACGCTGAACTGAGGAACCGCAGGCTGACCGGCGGAATCCTTGCCGGTAAGCGCAAAGCTAAGCTGCCGGCTGAGTCCGTTCTTGCGAAGCACTACCGTGCCATCTTCGAGAGCCGCGTCCGTCTCAGTGACGAGGGTCCACCTTACCCTGTGGGCCTCCGTCGCACCAACGAACTTCTCGGTCACGACCAGATTGTCAGCCGCATCAAGGTAGACCATCCTCCGGTAGGATTTCGTCATACCCGGATACATAGAAGTCAGGTCCATAAGGGCTCCCTTCTGGTTCGGTGCACGGAAGGTCTTCACGAACTGGACATCGCAGTCAATCCAAGGCCTCTGACCGTCGAAAGTAACCACGCTGTGACCGTGGGCACCCTCCCTGAGCACATCCCAGCGGGCGGATTCCTGCTTGATGAGGAAAAGCGGATTGTGGCCTATGTAACTCTCCACGAGGGAATAGTTCGGAGCGCCGAGTTCCGCAACCCAGCGGACCTTATCCTTATAATATACAAAGGAACCGGCGTCGATGTGGGAGTGGTTGACCTTCCTGATGCTGCCGCCCCTGATGCCCAGGTAGGCCGCATCCTCCGATTCCCAGGAAGAGCGGTAGATGAACAGAGGAATCTTCTTGTCGCCGTTCTCATAGAAGAGGTCTGACGGTACCACGCGGTCCTCGGACGGATTGACCTTGGAGTACCACTTGAGCATCGCTGCCAGACAGGCGTATGCGCCCACGGTGATGTCCTCTCCTGAAGTCAGCTGCTTCTGCTCGAGGTAGAGGAGGCTCGGGTCGTAGTTCTTCTGGGCGAACCAGAACACTGCCGGGTGGAACTTGGTCTCAGCAGGGTTGTCTCCATAGTTGAAGGCCATCCCGAAAGGTCCGGTCATATGCAGTATGAAATACGGCGTGAGCATAAAGCCCGGGGTCTCCGTCGCGAGGCCGAAGTCCGTTCCCATCACGTTCTCAAGCATATCGAGCAGGAGCACTTCGTGCCTGGTGCCGAAGGACCAGTAGTTGAAGCCCTCGGGATAGGCTCCGGTCGGATCATACGAACGGAAGACCTTCCTGTTGCCCTCCATACAGCGCTCCAGCACCCTCAC
The DNA here is from genome assembly GCA_002314885.1 of Bacteroidales bacterium UBA1745. Classification (GTDB taxonomy): domain Bacteria; phylum Bacteroidota; class Bacteroidia; order Bacteroidales; family UBA932; genus Cryptobacteroides. The sequence goes on from DCHT01000060.1 coordinate 52,808, forward strand.
GGCGGTGGCAGAATCCTCCTCGTAGAGAGCGAGGGCCGCAGCCATGATTCCGCAGTTGCAGACGGAACTCCAGTTGGTCGTAGAGTAGAAATAATGGTCCGGGTGCTTCTCGAAGGAAGGGTAAACCGCAAAGTCCAGCAAGGCATTCCTGACCGTCTTGCGCTGCTTAGGCGTGAGATAGTCGTAGAACCAGTCGTAGCAGATGCTCACTGCGAGAGCGGCCTCGGACGGATCCAGGAAGTGTTCCGGATTCCAGTTCTTCCACTCACACATCTGCATCATCTCATCGATGGCTCGTTCGCGACAGTCTTCCCTGCCGTGGATGCGGCCCATATATGAAAACAGATGAATGTCCTTGTTTTTCTGGCGCAGATACAGGAAGCGCGTGCCCGCAGCATCCCGCTCATCCGTATAGGACGGCTCATTGAGGCGGCTTTCACAGAACGCGACTATGGAGCTGTCGACTATGCGGGCATACTTGTCCCTCCCGATGAGTTCACGCACGGCCACTTCGTCCTCCGCCTTAAGAATCAGGCGTGGATGGGGCTGCGAGCCTTTCTTGGGAAGAGTGACCTGAGCCTGGGCCGCCAGAGGCAGCAGCAGGCAGAGGATCAGAAGTATGCTTTTAGTTCTCATACGTCATATAGGTGGTTATGACATTCTCATTTGCGCCGTATGCAAGATAATCCTTGTAGTTGTCGGCAGTGATGGTAACGCCGTTAACGGAAATAGGAGCCTTCAGTTTGCTATGACCCGACTCTATTCCGAATATTATGCCAACAGGGGCAGACCCATAGGTTCCGAAACCGGCACCGGCGAAGATTGCGGCCTTGATCGTCGATCCTCCGGTCACACTGAGGGCGCCGGATACGGTGGCGCTGTGGTAGTTGCAGAAACCGTTTACCGCTGTTCCGTCAGGAGCGGTCTTCACGCTGCCGGCCGCATTGAGCTTGCCGAACACGAGGCCGACGCCGGTACCGGTGCTGCCGTCAGCGAGGACTGCGGTCACATTGCCCGTCTGGTTGCCGGTGTATCCAGCCTTTGCGGAGCCCACACCATACTTCGTCTTCGTGCCGCCGTCCAGGGTCGCATCGAGGCTATGGGATGCAACGCCCACGAAGCCGCCGACCATTGAGGAGTTGGCTATGCCCGCATTGCTTGCACCTGTTGCCGTGATCGAACCGCTGTTGTCCATCCACAGGATCTTCGCCGCGGTCTGGCCGCAGATACCGCCCACATAGCAGCGGGTGGTGCCGAGGTAGTTGATGTTGCCGCTGTTGAAGCACCTGGAATCGGTGGAGCCGCCGTGAACCTCGCCGAGGGAGAGACCTGCAATACCGCCCACATAGTTGATGTTGGTGGCTCCGGCAGGACCGTTGAGGTAGTTGATCTCTCCGCTGTTGGAGCAGAGGGAAATCTTCTTGGATGCAGCATCCACGGCGTGGTAGGCGCTGATGCCGCCCAGGTATGAAACGAGGGAGAAATCGCTGTCATTCTCCTTGACCACATTGTCGAGGGTAATGGTTCCGCTGTTGGTGCAGGATACGACCTCGTAAGAGGACTGGCCGACGATGCCGCCCAGATATTTGTTCTTGCAGTTGCTCTTCAGAGTGACAGCCTTGGTGTTGTTGCAATTCTGGATAGGGGCCTTGCCGTAGCCGACGATGCCGCCCACGAAATAAATAGGCTTGCCTGAGGCTACCATCTGTGGCTGGAAATCCAGAACTCCGTTGTTGTTGCACTCCTCGATGACGCAGGTGCCGTCATTAGGTCCGGCCATACCGACTACGCCGCCGAGCAGGGTGCCAGGATAATAGGAAGTACCCATACTGTCGCCTACGGTGCCGCCTCCGAGAAGGCCCTTCACGCTCACTGTACCGGAGTTGTTGCAGCGGGTCACTGACTTGAGTACGAAGCCGGCCACACCACCGAGGGATGTGTGCTTGAGAGGGGTTTCGCCGGTGCTTGGAATGTCAAAGCTCAGCGCGCCCTTGTTCTCGCAGGAAGTCAGGGTACCCTGGAGATAGCCGATGACGCCACCGATATTGGCATTGAGCACAGGGACCGCCATCTCGTTCCAGGTCACGGTGACAGCCGCAGTGTTCGTACAGCCGCTGATAACGCCGTAATCCTTCATTCCCTCACTGATGTAGAGGGTCTTGACCGTGTCTGCAGGGGTACCGCCGACTACGCCACCTATGAAAGTAGGGGACTTGCAGCGGTCCACGGTGAGGCTCAGTTTTCCGTTGTTGGTGCATTCCTTAACGGAAGTGAGCTCCGCAGCGCTGGCGGAAGTCTTGCCTACTACGCCGCCGAGCCAGAGAGCGGCCTGATAGAAGCCCTCGGACACAATGTCGACAGTTCCGTTGTTGACACAGCCGGAAACCACGCCGTCATTCACAGCTACGATGGCTGCAATGGACCTGGAATTAGGGAAGACATACTTGCCTGTGCAGCTGATTGGCGCATTGTTGACGCAGTTGCGGACCGTACCGCTGTTGTGTGCTGCCACAAAGGCCACATTGTCATATTCGGACACGTTGTACTTGCAGGAAGCATCGATGACAAGGTCGGAAACGGAGCCCGAGAGAGTCTTGAAGAGCGGTGCGGTCGCGGTCCAGTTAATCAGTTTGTGGCCGTTGCCGGAGAGGCTGCCCTTGTAGCTTTCCGCGGAAGTGAGCGCCACGTCCTTGAGGTCGATGTCGGCGCCCAGGGTATAGGCCGCATCAGCGTCGAGAGAGGCTGCCAAAGAGAGGAAGTGCTCAAGTTCGGAAGCCGTCTTGATCTCGGTGTGAGGACCCGCCTCGTAGTAGCCGTCCTTGTCGGAAAGGAGCACGCTGACAGTCACGGAAAGCGTACCCACGATATCATCGGTGTAGGACACGACGATTTCTGCCTGCTGAGGAGTGTCGAAGCCCACAGGGGTGGCGAAACTCATCTTGTCAGATGTGAAAACGACATCGCTGATCCAGTCCTTCTGGTCTCCGAGATACCTGAGGGTTGCATTGAGGGAAGCGGCCGGAATGTTGGTCCTGAGACCCACCTCGGTAATCTTCTCGCTCTTTCCGTCTACGCGTACATCGTCCTCGGCCACTTCGATATAGGCCTTGGTACCGTTCTGAGTGAGAGGAATCACCTTTTCGAGGACGCCGCCCTTATACACGACCGTGACATTGGTCGTCCTCTTCATAGCCGGATTTTCATCCACCTGGATTTCGATTTCCCCGTCGCCCTCGATGGACGCGCCCGAAGTGATGCGGGCCCAGTCACAGGAACTGTCAAGGGTAGCCGTCACATTGCCGTCGGAATAGACGGCCAGCGAGAGACTGCCACCTTCGGCCTTTGCGGTCAGAGATTCCGGAGCCACTGCAAAGTCGGTGGTTTCAGGAAGTTTGACGTCACAGGAAAAAAGAGCAAAGAGAGCTGCGAGGAGAATGAGGTACTTCTTCATATCTAGTCTACGTTATTATATTCGTCGTTGGTAAGTATGTATCCGGACAATGCGCACTCGGTATCCGGAATAGGATAGTAGCGGTGGCAAGGACGGATATTGTTCTTGAGTATGGAATTCACGGTGTTGTACTGCACGGTCTGGTTGTACCAGATTCCCCAGCGTACGAGGTCGAACTTGCGGTGCATCTCACCTCCGAGTTCGCGGGCCCTTTCGTCGCGGAGTTCCTGGAGCAGATCCTCCTTGTCGGCGATTCCGGAGAGTGGATCGATACCGCCGCGTGCCCTGGTATAATTCATATACTTCATAGCATTTGCAGCATCCCCCTTCTGGGCATAGCATTCGGCCATCATCAGCACGGCGTCGGCATAGCGGAAGATCTTGTAGTTGTTGCTGTCGTGGTAGGTCACCATATCCGGACACCAGAACTTAGGACCGCAGAAAGGCTTGCCGTACTTGGTCACGGCAGTGAAGGTTGCGCCCGTCTTCAGGTCGCCCAGACCGAGGTTCACGATGGTCCTCCTGTCTATCTTCTTTCCGCGTATCTCCCCGGCAGCTATGGCGTCGAGGTCCAGTTTCACACGATAGCGTCCCAGGCTCTCGTCATACTCGTCGTAGGTCAGAGGCATAGGGTTCATTATGGCGTTCGAATAGCTCGTGTTCTCGGCCGGAGTCTTGCCGCTCTTGGTGTAGAAGATGGCATAGTGGGAAGTACAGGTCAGGATATTGTACTTGGTCACATTGGTGCCTATCTCAGGCATATATACGCCGTTGTACCAGCCGTCACCCTCTGGGGTAGGATACATAGACGGAGCCACGGTGCTGTGGAACTGCACACCGGAAGCGGACCAGGCGTGCTGTATCTCGAAGATGCTTTCGGCGGTGTTCTTGTAGCGCCACTTGGTGTCCTCGAGAGGATAGTTCGCCTCGTTGAGTTCCCCGTAGAGTTCCTCCAGTTTCTTCAGAGGCTCGAGGGCTGCGTCCCAGTCCTCATACCACATTGCGAACTTGGCCATAAGCATCAGGGCAAAGGCATATCCGACCCTCTGCTCCTTCACCTCTGAGCCCCTGAGAATGTTGCCCCTCTCCTCGCTGTAGCAAGGGAGGACATTGTCCTTGAGGTCCTGGTAGAGAGCCCTGCGGATCTCATTCGCATCCGTGCGCGGCAGCTGGCGTATGGCGGCCAGTTCGGCCTGGGTTTCGACCATATAGGTATAGAAAGGTACGCCGTTGAAGGTGTTGGTAAGCAGATAGTAGTAGAAGGCGCGAAGTATCGACGCCTCGCAGACCATCCTGTCCCTGGCCACCTCATCTATGCTGCTGCGACCTATGCACTCAACGCACTCGTTGCAGTACATAATGCCCTCGTAGCAGTATTTCCACACGTTGGAGCCGAACTGTGGCTCGGCCGGAGACACCGCAAGGGTGAAGTCGGTCTTGCCGGTGGAAGATGAGGAGAAGAGGTCGCTGGTGGCCTCCGTGATTGCGAGGAACTTGTTCACATATATGCTCTTGATGTTCCTGTAGCAGGAATTCAGAGCGGCCTCGCACTCGGTTTCTGTAGTGTAGAATGCATCCCTGGACACGAAGTGCTCGGGATTCTCGTCCAATGAGCAGCTTGCTGCAAGCACCGCTGCCGAAAGAATTGCAATGTATCTGTTCAGATTCTTCATAGCCGTGCCTGTTTAGAAAATCATCTTTATGCCGCCCATAATGGTCCTAGCCTTCGGATAGGCGCCGAGGTCCACCCTCCTGAGGGCGGAATCTTCGCTTTCAGTGGACACATCCGGGTCGTAGCCGTTATACTTGGTCAGGAGGAAGAGATTGTCTCCGGTGAGGGAGAGGGTGATGCTTTCGATCGCCTTCGCCCTGATGTCGAAACGATAGGAGAAGGTGAGGTTCTTGAGCCTCAGGAACGAAGCGTCGTGAAGGATGAGGGTGCAAGGGAGCGTGGTCTGGCTGTGACCGGCACGAGGCAGGTCGCTGTCAGGGTTCCTGGTAGGATGCCAGGCGTCCTTCATATAATTATACTGGTTGGCAGTGGTGCCGCCCGACATATAGATCTCGCTGTAGTTGTAGATCTTGCCGCCTATGGAGTAGGCCAGATATGCGGAGATGGAGAAGTTGTGGATATAGAAGTCGTTCTGGATGCCGCCGTAAACGATAGGGTCGGCATTGCCCAGATAGACGAGGTCCTTGGAGGAGATTACGCCGTCCTTGTCCTGGTCCACATACTTAGGTCGGCCTATGCAGTTGGCCGAGGTGTACTGCTGCTGTCCCGCGTATGTATGGGTGATGGAGTTGCGGTCGAATTCCTCCGCATTCTTGAAGGTACCGGCATACTCGAAGCCCCAGAGGGAGTTCAGCGGATAACCGGCCTTGTAGCCGTACATCATATATCCCACCGGATGGGTGATGAGGGACACATAGTCCTCCTGGCCGATGTTCTTAACCATCTGGGCGTTGTGGGAGGCCGTGATTGTCGTGGTCCATCCGAAGTTGGCCTTCTCCACGTTCCTGGTCTCGATGGAGAGTTCCACACCCTTGTTGGTGGTGACGCCGAGATTTTCGAAACGGGTGGAATAACCGGTGGACTGGATGGTCTTGACGCTCAGCAGCAGGTCCTTGGTACGGGAGAAATAGAGTTCGGCGCCGACCTTCACACGGTTGCGCAGGAAGGCGGCCTCAACGGCGATGTTGCCCATATCGGTCTTCTCCCAGGTCAGGTCAGGACTGGCCACCCTGACAGGGTAGAAGCTCGCACCCTGGCTGCCGTCGAAGAGGTAGGAGTCAGTGGTGGTGGAATAAGCCTGGAGTGCGCTGAATGAAGAAAGGGAGTCGTTTCCGGTGCGGCCGTAGCTGGCACGAAGTTCCAGGGCGTTCAGCCAGCGTACGTTCTTGAGGAAGGACTCGTTCTTGGCGTTCCACTTGAAGGCGCCGGATGGGAAGAAGCCCCACTTGTGGTTGGCCGCGAAGTTGGACGAACCGTCGGCGCGGGCCGTGAGAGTGAGGTAGTAGCGGGAGCCGTAACTGTAGTTGCCCCTGGCGAAGAAGGATTCCCTGACGACGCTGCTTGACGCGGAGTTGATGGTGTAGTTCTCCTTGCTGGTGACAGCGTTCAGGTTGTTCCATTTCAGGTAGTCGGAAACCATAGCCTCGGCCTTTGCGCTGAGGGTGTTGCCCTTCTTGCGGATTGCGGAGAAACCGCCCATCACGTCGAAGGAATGGGATGCGATGGTCTTCTTGTAGGTGATGGTATTTTCCGTTGAGAGGCCCAGGTTGTCGCCCTCATAGCGATAGGCATCCGCGCCCTCGCCCTCGGACTTGGCCGGCAGGTAGCTTGGCCAGTAGCGATAAGTGTGGTTCTGGAAGAGTATGAGCGAGTTCTGACTCTCGATGGTCAGGCCCTTCACCGGAGTGAGGGTGACGGTCAACGCATCCGTGTTCTGGAGTTTCTTTACTATATACTCATTGTAGGCTATGCAAGCCACAGGAGTGTTGATGAGCTTGCCCTCGTCGATGAGCGGATTGTGATTGTCCATCTCGCCTATCTGAGGAGGCAGGTAGATGGCACCGTTGCCATTGGCAGTGCCGCCTATGACCGCCTTGTTCGGATCCTCGATCCTGTAGGAGGCCGTGATGGCCAGCCTGACGCGGAGCCAGGAGTTGAACTTGTGGTTGGTCGTGAAGTTGCCGCTGAAGCGCTGGAAGCCGCTGGCCTTGATTATACCCTGCTGGTTGGTGTAGTTGAGGGAGGCATAGTACCAGCGCTTGTTTTCCTGGGCGCCGCTCAGGGATACGTTGTAGTTCTGATATGGAGCCAGGCGGGTGATGGCCTTCTGCCAGTCCGTGTCAGACGGGTAGTCCGAAGGGAGATATCTCTGCGGGTTCGGATCCTCCTTGCCGGCAATGACTTCCTCGAGATAGAGGTAGTCGTTTCGGTACTGGATGAAGTCCTCCTTGTTCATCAGATCCAGCTTCCTGGCCATCATCGACACGCCGAACTTGGTGCTGACGGTGACCTTAGGCTTGACGGTGGTGCCGACCTTGGTGGTGACTATGATGACGCCGTTGGAGCCGCGTGAACCGTAGATTGCCGTCGCGGAGGCATCCTTGAGCACGGAGATGCTCTCAATATCGGATGGGTTGATGTCCTTGAGGTCCTGGACCGCGTCCATCACGCCGTTGACGATGATCAGAGGCTCATTGGAGGCGGTAATGGACCTGGTACCGCGGATGCGGATGGAGGAAGACGAAGTAGGGTCGCCGGAAGTCGACATAATGTCCACGCCCGTAATCTTGCCCTGCAGGGCGTCGTCTATGGAATTGGCCGTGGTCTTTTCCAGTTCGGTCGAATTCACTACCGACACGGAACCGGTGAGGTCAGACTTCTTCACTGTACCGTAACCGATGACGACAGCCTCGTCCAGATTGCTTGCCTCGTCCTTGAGCACGAAGTTGAGGGTGGAGGAAGTAACAGTCAGCGAGAGCGTGGCATAACCAAGGCTGCTCGCCTCGAGTTCGGTCACATTCTCCGGGACCGAAATGGTGTAGCCGCCGTCGAGGTCCGTGATGACTCCGGTGCTCACGTCAGCGCCCTTGCAGACGACCGCAGCACCGATGATAGGCTCACCGTTTGTATCCACCACCGTTCCGGAAACGGTACGGGAAGACTGGGCGTGCAGGGACATCGTCGGATGGACGAGGAGCACTACGGCAAGACAACATAAGATTCTGAATATTGATTTCATCAATGAGATTGGATTTTTCAAATCAGTTTAAGCGTTTCAATTATTTTCAAAATTACTCAATAAAGTCTATTTTTGCAAATAGACACAACAACGCAAAGTATGAACAACAGGCTTCTCGCGCTTTTCTGCGCCGCATTTTCCATATTTTTTTCCTGCAACAAGCCGGACCCTATCAAGCCGGACGATCCCGAGCCGGAGAAACCTGTCGAATATGAGGAATACATACCCGACACATTCGTCGACGAGGCGGACGATGCCACAGCCGATCCAAGCGGGACATTCGACTACTCGCTCCTGGCCGCAAAGGGACATCCGAGGCTGCTTATGGATACCCAGGACTTCGGAGATCTGAAGGACAGGATGACCGGAGAGAAGAGGCTCGAGAATATGGTCCTCTACAAGCTCCACAAGCAGATTATGGATAACGCGGCAGTGATCGTGGAAGACCCGACGCCCATCAAATATCAGCTGGATGCTTCCGGCAGGCGCCTGCTCTCCCAGTCCCGCAATGCTCTGAAGCGCCTGAGCACTATGGCCTACGCCTACCGCCTCACTGGGGAACAGAAATATCTGGACAAGGCATCCTTTGACCTCAAGACCGTCTGCGAATTCGAGGACTGGCATCCGAGCCACTATCTGGACGTGGCTGAAATGGCCCTCGGAGTGGCCGTGGCCTACGACTGGCTCTACTATGTGCTCGACAACGAGCTCCGCGCCAAAGCGCACAAGTGCCTGGTGGACTACGCCCTCAAGACCTCGACCACCCACAGTTACCACAAGACCTACAACAACTGGAACCAGGTGTGCAACGGAGGCATCATATCCGCTGCGATCGCCGTATATGAGAAAGACAAGAAAGCCAGCGTCGATGCGATAGAAAAGGGCCTCGAAAGCCATTCTACGATAATGAAGTCCATCTATTCCCCGGACGGAAACTATGGCGAGGGATATGGATACTGGGAATACGGCACCTCCTACGAAGTCGTGCTCCTGAGCGCCCTGGAGAAGGCATTCGGCAATATGGCAGACCTGGAGAAGACCCAGGGATTTATGGACACGGCCGAATATATGCTCTTTATGGACGGTGCCTCCAAGAAGGACTTCTCATACGCCGACGGCGGAGCCAACAAGGAGAGCTGCAAGCTCGCTATGTGGTGGTTCGCAGCTCAGAAGAAGGACCCAAGCCTGCTCAAGACAGAATGGAGACTGCTCAATGCGGGAAGTTACCCTGGCAGCACTACGGATGCATCCAGGCTGCTGGCTCTCATCCCGTCGATGGTTGTGGGCAAGGGGCTTGAGAATCCGGACAGCGCCCCTATCAGCAAGAAGTTCTGGTCAGGCAACGGAGTCGTGCCGGTGGCGATGGTCCACAGCAGCTGGAGCTTCGCGGAAGACGACTGCTATCTCGGCATCAAGGGCGGCAGTCCAAGCAGTTCCCACAGTCATATGGACGCCGGTTCCTTCGTATTCGACGCCCAGGGAAAACGTTGGTCCCAGGACCTTCAGAGGCCGAATTACGCCGAGATGGAGAACGCCCTCGGCGCAGTGGGCGGCAATTTCTGGAACTTCGGTCAGAAGTCCCTCCGCTGGGACATCGTGAAGATGAACACGATCTGCCACAGCACCCTCTGCTTCACGAACACGGACGGCAGCGTGGACAAGCTCCACGTCACCGATCAGGTCGTGGCCGGCAATGTCCCTATCACCAAGACCATCAATTCCAGTGAGGCCGAAATGGGCGCCACCCTGGACCTGAGTTCAGTCTATGCAGACCAGGTGGCATCTGCCATCAGGACAGTCACAATGGTCGACCAGAAGTCGCTGAAGGTGGTGGACGTGATCACGGCAAAGGCTGGTATGGACGCCAAGATGGAATGGAGGATGCTCACCCCGGCGACAGCCACAGTGAATGCCGGCGACATAGTCCTTACCCAGGGCAAGAAGACTATGACTCTCAAGACCTCCGCAGGCGTAAGCGTCGTTATGAGCAGTTGGGAGAATGCGCGCCCGTCCACTTGGACCGCTCAGACCTGGGACAGCAGCCTCTCGGGCACGATCGTCGGATTCACCGCGACCATCCCGGCAGGAAAGACCGTCACTTTCGAAACTACTCTTCAGTAGGAGAATATAGGCCGTACAGGGCCGAACCGGAACCCGACATCGACGCATAGACGGCGCCGGTGGCATAGAGAGATTCCTTGACCGCCTTCAAAGACGGATATTTTTCAAACACCGTGGTCTCGAAATCATTGACCACGCATTCCTTCCAGTCCTCCACCGGACGCATCAGGGCGTCTTTCAGAGCCAATGCGGGCTCGGCGGGAACTATGCCCTTGTAGGCATCTGCAGTCGAAACGCTGACGCCCTCCGGAATCACGACTTCGAGGTGATATTTCTCCAATGCAGGCACTGGGTACTCTTCCAATATCTCCCCACGGCCGGTGCCGAACATAGGACGGTTATATACGAAGAAGGCGCAGTCGCTGCCCAGACGGGCGGCATAGGAGGCCAACTGGGCCTCGCTCAAGCCCAGGGAGAACATCTCGGAAAGCATCTTCAGGGTGAAGGCTGCATCTGCGGAACCACCGCCCAGACCGGCCCCTACAGGAGAAGTCTTCTCGAGGAATATCTTGACTGCAGGCAGTTTGAAATCGGCATCCAGAAGCGCGTATGCCCTGGCGCAAAGATCCTTGAGCGGATCCCAGTCCACACCGTCAGCCTTGGCTATGGTAATCATCAGCTTGCCGTCCTCGGAAATACCCTGGGCCACATTCTGCCCGTACTTGGCAAAGAGAGCGGCGGAAGTGCGGCTGTAGTCGTCTCCGCTGATGATTTCCAGTGTGTCGTGAATGTCAAAGTAAGGCACGAAGAGCGTGTCCAGATCGTGATATCCGTCCGGACGCTTCCTGAGCACGTTGAGGCCCAGATTTATCTTGACATTCGGATTTGTGACCATATTACCTGACCATCTCGCGGATGGCGTCTTCAATGGTGGCGGTAAGCTGTTCCTTCTCCGCCTGATCGCTGATAGTGTCGAGGACAGGCGAGATGAAGGATATCATCTGAAGCACCTTGGCTTCAGCGTCCGAAATGCCGCGGCTGCGCATATAGAACTGCTCCTCCTCGTTGAGGCGGCCTACAGTCGCACCGTGGGAGCATTTCACGTCATCGGCATAGATTTCCAGCTGAGGCTTGGTCTCCGCCCTGGCAGCATCGCTGAGCAGGAGATTGTGGTTGGCCTGGTAGGCCTCGGTCTTCTGAGCATCCTTGTCCACGACTATGCGACCATAGAAGTCGGTCCTGGCCTTGCCGCCCACGAGTCCCTTGAAGATCTGGCTGCTGGTGCAGCGGCCCACCTTGTGACGGAGAACGACGGATATCTTCACCTTCTCCTCACCGCCGCAGACATACACGCCGGAGAGCTTCACATCCGCGCCCTCCCCGACCAGGTCGATGGTCATAGGGAGTTCGCAGCTGACACCCGGCAGGATGACGAGGGTCATATCCACGGACTCGCCGGCACCGACGGTCAGAGACTGCGGCACAGTGTCCTTACCTATGATATATACCCTGTTCATTATCCTTCGATTATGCTGTCGTAACCCTTTTCCTCGATCTGAGCCACGAGTTCGCGGCCGGCGGTCTTGATGATGCGGCCGTCCTTGAGCACGTGCACCACGTCAGGGACGATGTAGTCCAGAAGCCTCTGGTAATGAGTGATGACGATTGCGGCCTTCTCCGGGGTGTGGAGAGCATTGACTCCGCTGGCCACGATCCTGAGGGCGTCCACGTCGAGGCCGCTGTCAGTCTCGTCGAGGATTGCGAGGGTCGGATCCAGCATCGCCATCTGGAAGATCTCGTTGCGCTTCTTCTCGCCACCGGAGAAACCGACGTTGACTTCCCTCTTGGAGAACTCGCCCTTCATCTGTACGAAGGCCATCTTCTCCTTCATCAGCTTGAGGAACTCGGCGGCCTTCATAGGCTCCTTGCCCTCAGCCTCGCGACGGCAGTTGACGGCGGTCTTCATAAAGTTGGTGATGCTCACGCCAGGTATCTCCACAGGATACTGGAAACTGAGGAAGAGACCGGCCCAGGAACGCTGCTCAGGGCTCATAGCCAGCAGGTCCTGACCCAGGAAAGTCACACTGCCGGAGGTCACCTCAAACTGAGGTTTTCCCGCAAGCACAGCGCTCAAGGTGCTCTTTCCTGCACCATTAGGGCCCATCACGGCGTGGATCTCACCACGGCGTATGGTAAGGTTGACACCCTTGAGGATTTCCTTGTCCTCCACCCTTGCGTGAAGGTCCCTGATTTCGAGAAGTATATCGTCTGTCATATTTCTACTTTGAGTTTTCTTTTCTGTTTCTGCCATATACCCTGCCGTGCACGACCCATCTGTCGAAGGCGGCGAGCAGGCCCGGTACGACTACAAGTATGAGGACCACGGCCACGAGTGCGCCGATGGCAAGACTGCCCACGATGGCGGATATGGCCACGTCGTCGACCATTGCGGCCATCGCGCCCGGAGCTGCAACCATTATGAGGCCGGAAGTCATAATCGTCCTGATGGAACCGCGATATGCCTCGCGGACGGCGTCACTGATAGGCATAATCTTGCGCTTTTCCTTGTAGTAGTTGGTGAAGAGTATGCCGTA
>DCHT01000060.1:65734-66452 GCA_002314885.1 Bacteroidales bacterium UBA1745
CCGGAGAACACCACGTTCACATAGACCGCCGTCATCACTGTCATCACGAGTATGGTAGGCACCACCAGGGACTTGAAGGAGATGGCCACAATGAGGAAGATTGCGAGCACCGTGAGTATGGTCACGATGGTGATTTCGCGGCCGAAGCCCTTCTTCATTTCGCTGTACATCACGGATTCTCCCACGGTGTAGTACTCCTGAGAGAGCAATTCGGTGGACTCTTCGTTCATCCTGTCGATGAAGGCATAGGTCTCTGCCGACTCGGTAGGCAGGTCTGTGATGATGGCAAGGATAGAATGGCTGTCGTTGCGCATCATTCCAATGGTCTCCGCCAGCTGCTCACGCACACCGGAGAGGCTGCTGAGGGCTCCGTCCGGAATGAACTGCCTGATGCGCTCGTCGGTGGCGATATTGTCTGAAGCGTAGTTGAGCAGGTCCTCGATGCACATCTTATTGCTGTCATCGTAGTCCTTGACACTGCCATAATAAGTGTAAAGCAGGCTTACGATTGCCGGATCCATATTCTCGCCCAGGCGCTTGAAATAGCGGGACATCTGCGCGGCAGTGAACTCCTTATCGGTGGACATCAGATACATAAACAGGTCCTGGCGCTGCTCGGCAAGGCTCTTCTTAGGCTTGACCGGTGCAGGGGCCGGAGTCACGACCACGGCATTGGAGTCTGCGACGGCCGTCGTGTCTACAGGAGCGGTAACCACGC
>DCHT01000060.1:66526-73803 GCA_002314885.1 Bacteroidales bacterium UBA1745
GGCTTAGGATTGACTATGGACCTGACCACGTCTTCCGTGATGCCGCTGACACCGAAATCCGTCACCAGGGCGGCCATATCGGCGGCGGAAAGCTTCACATCCGCATCCGCATAATCCATCACCTTCATCCTCATCCTGAGTCCCTTCTTCTGGTCGGCGCTGACCATTGAGGACAGGGCCTTGCGATTGAAGAGATCGTCGCTGAGGAAGTGCACATACTCGATTGGAGTCATAGTCTTCGAGCTGGACTTGCTGAAGGAATACACCATCTTTGTCTGGCCTGCGGTGGAGCCGATGAAGGCACTCATTTCCGGCGCGGCCATCTTCTTGCGTATAGTCACGGTGTCAACTATGTCCTTGAGGACACCCGTCTCGAAAGTCGGCTGGTATGCGTACAGCTTAGGCATAAAGTTGATGACGGAAATGTTGCCGGAATTGCCGGCCGGAGCCGTGCTGACCACCTTGATAGGCGCATCTTCCTTGGTTTCCGCAGCCTTGGATTCAGTGACAGCCGGCTTGGACGTGTCCTTTTCGGACTTTGCCGTCTCCTGGCTTTCAACCACGGTCTCAACGACCTCCTCTTCCTCCTCTGCTGCTCCAAAATCCGTCATAGACTGCATCAGGGCCAGCTTCTCCTTCATACTGTCGTCCATATATGCGGCAAACATAGGATTGTCCGCACAGTTCTTGAGAATGAACTCAGCGAGAGCCGGGAAGCCGATCTTGCGTTCAGGATTGTCCTGGAACTTCATATAGTAGACTATGCGCATCAGCTCAGGCGTGAGTATGCTCAGATCCGCATCCTGAGGGATGTAGTCGGAGAACTGCTCGCTCATAGCCGTAAGCTGCGAGCACATCTGCTCGGCAGTATATTCCTGCTTGAGTATGGTCGGGTAGGAAATCACGGACTTGACGCCCGGGATGGTCCTCAAACTGTCAGCCAGCGGAATGACCGCCATCTCATCGGACGTGTCATAGACCAGGACCACAGGATTGACCTTCGGGAAAATCTTCTCGATCTCGGATTCTCCGTTGGAAGAGAAGGAAATGTCAGTCTTCTTGGAGAAATAGAATGAGGTCACGAAAAGGGCGAGGGCGAAGATGGAAAGCGGCACCTTGTACTTGGTCGCAAAGCGGCTGAGCCTGTCGGTAGGCAGCACGAAGGTCTTCTTTCCGGTGTTCATCACACCCTTGTGGAAGAGTATGAGCAGGGTCGGCAGCAGGGTGAAGGTGCAGAAGAGGCTGCATACCACGCCCTTGGCCAGGACTATGCCCATATCCATACCTATCTTCAGCCTCATAAACACGAGCATCAGAAGGCCCACAACCGTAGTCAGCGCAGAGCTGAGGATGGAAGGAACGGCCCTCTTGACAGCCACGTTGACGGCCATCACCGAGGTTCGCATAGGGTTCTTCTCCTGGCGGTAGCGGTTCATCAGGACTATGGAGTAGTCCAGCGAAAGCACCATCTGGAGTATGGCCACGATATAGTTGGTCGTGATGGAAACACTTGGAAGAAGGGCGTTGGTGCCGATATTGAGCACCACCGCGATACCCGTGGTGAGGATGAATATGAACGGATCGAGCCACGACTGAGCCATCAGGACGAGGATCAGAAGTATCATCGCTGCGGCTATGATCATCACGGACGCAGGCGGCGTAGCACCGTCCTGACTGGTCTCTACGACCACGTCCCCATCGAAATCCTTGCGGATTTCCGCACCCAGGGTCTTCTGGTCCACAGACTTAGGCACGTTGAGCTCGTAGAGCACATATTCACCGCTGGCATCGCGGCTGTAGTCGACTCCTTCGACTTCCGGAATCGCGGCCAGACTGTCCGCAACTGCGAGAGCCTCCTCTTCGTTCAGGCCCTTGAACATCGCCTTGACATCGGCACCCGTGGCGGTATTTGCGGCACCCGCGAACTCTTCCTCCATAACTGCCATTCCCTTCTTCATCTGAGAACTGTCCGGCAGATACTTCGTCATATCGCTGTTGACATTGACGTGGAAGATGAGCACGGCGCACACCACAGCCAGCAGGAAGGTGATTCCCGCCATTATGAAATGATGTCTCGGCTTCAGTTTCATATCTATGCCTTCTTACGATAAAGTTTCATCCAGCCCCACAGGGAGACCAGTCCGTTGACCAGATACAATCCACACACGATAGGCATAAAGATATGTCCGACGCTGATATGGAGTATGATCTGGGTGATGTTCACGATGAGCCAGGCGATCCAGCAGTCCCACTTCTTCATCGCACTGAGCAACTGGGCCATAAGGATGAGCACGGTCACGCAGGAGTCAAGATATGGGTGAGGATCGGCCGGGAAGAGCCTGTCCAGGGAGAAGCCCCAGAGGGCTGCCACGAGGAATACGGCCAGGATGACGAAGCACCTCTCCGTCCACGAAAGCATAGAAACCTTGAGGGCTGACTTGTCCTCGCTGCTCTCCTCGTCCTGACGCGGGTGGGTCCAGCGCCAGTGGCCGTAGATGTTGATGGCCAGGGAAATCGGCTGCAGCAGCAGGCTGGCGTAGAGGTTCTTGTTCCAGAACATCAGGAAGAGAGCCGCCGTGTAGAGGTAGCCCACCCAGAAGTTGTACTTGCTGTTGCGGCCTGCGAGAAATACGCAGGCGAGACCCAGCGCAGAAGTTATGAGATCCAACCAGTTCATTATCCAACGGAGCCTTCAAGTGAGACGGAAAGGAGTTTCTGGGCCTCGACGGCGAACTCCATAGGAAGTTTGGACAGCACCTCACGCGCATATCCGTTGACGATGAGACCTACGGCCTCCTCCGGTCCTATGCCCCTCTGGTTGCAGTAGAAGAGCTGGTCCTCGCTGATCTTGGAAGTGGTGGCCTCGTGCTCGACAGTGGCGGTCTTGTTGGCATTCTGTATCACCGGGAAGGTGTGCGCTCCGCACTTGTCGCCAATGAGGAGGCTGTCGCACTGGGAGAAGTTCCTGGCGTTGTCCGCGCCCGGAAGCATCTTCACCAGACCGCGGTAGCTGTTCTGGCTGAAGCCGGCTGAAATACCCTTGCTGACGATGCGGCTGCGGGTGTTCTTGCCGACGTGTATCATCTTGGTGCCCGTGTCCGCCTGCTGGTAGTTGTTGGTCACGGCCACTGAATAGAACTCTGAGGACGAGTTGTCACCCTTGAGTATGGTGGACGGATATTTCCAGGTTATGGCAGAGCCGGTCTCCACCTGAGTCCAGCTGAGATGGCTGCCGCTGCCCTTGCATATACCGCGCTTTGTCACGAAGTTGAAGATGCCGCCCTTGCCGTTCGCATCGCCCGGATACCAGTTCTGGACGGTGGAATATTTGACGTCGGCATCCTTCTCGACGATGATTTCCACGACTGCTGCGTGGAGCTGGTTCTCGTCGCGCATAGGGGCTGTACAGCCTTCCATATAACTTACATACGAGCCTTCGTCGGCCACGATGAGGGTCCTCTCAAACTGTCCTGTGCCCTTAGCATTGATGCGGAAGTAGCTGGAAAGTTCCATAGGACAGCGTACACCCTTAGGTATGTAGCAGAAGGAACCGTCGCTGAATACGGCCGCATTGAGTGCGGAATAGAAGTTGTCGCCGCTTGGGACAACCGTAGCCAGGTACTTGCGCACCAGGTCCGGGTGCTCCTGCACGGCCTCTGAGAAGCTGCAGAATATGATGCCTTTCTCCTCGAGAGTCTTGCGGAAGGTGGTCTTCACGGACACGGAGTCGAACACCGCGTCGAAGGCAACATTGCCGGCCAGGGCGTCCCTCTCATTGAGCGGAATACCCAGCTTGTCAAAGGTCTTCGCGAGCTCCGGATCAATCTCCTTCTTCTCGGTCGGAGCGCTCTTCGGAGCCGCATAGTAGATTATGTCCTGGAAATCGATCTCCGGAATATCGAGATGGGCCCAGCGGGGCATCTCCATCTTCTGCCACTTGCGGAATGCATCGAGGCGGAAGTCAAGAAGCCACTGCGGTTCGTTCTTCTTGGCTGAGATGAGGCGCACGATGTCCTCGTTCAGTCCCTTCGGAATGAACTCCTGCTCCACTTCCGTCACGAAACCGTGTTCGTATTCCTGGGAGGTTATTTCGTCTATCAGTTCGTTCATCAATGTCTTCTAATCTCCCTCCGATTACATCAGCACCTCTTCGGTGAGGCGGATGTCTGCGGATGAGGAGCCAATGTAAACAGTGAAGTAGCCAGGGTTGAGCACCCACTCGTGGCTCTTCACGTCATAGTATTCAAATGCGCTCTTAGGCAGGTGCACCCTGACCTTTGCGCTCTTTCCTGCAGGTATCACGGTCTTGGCGAAGCCCTTGAGCTCCTTGGCCGGACGGGCCACGCAAGGATTCTTTTCACCCACGTAGATCTCGGACACCTCTGCGCCGTCCCTCTTGCCCGTGTTGGTCACTGTGAAGACCACGTCGTAGCCGTCGCCGGACTTGATGCAGTTGCTTGCGGCATATTCGAAAGTAGTGTAGCTCAGACCATATCCGAAAGGATAAGCAGGCTCGATGCCCTTGCGCTCATAGCCCCTGTAGCCCACAAAGATGCCTTCGGTGTAGGTCACGAACTTGTAGGTGAAGCCGCGCTTGCTCCTAGGCTCTGCAGGATAGTAGCTATTGTAGGTAGGGTTGTCCTCGAGAGTCTTCTCGAAGCTCATAGGCAACTTGCCTGAAGGGTTTACCTTGCCGGCAAGTATGTTTGCGATGGCGAGGCCGCCCTGCTGACCAGGGTACCAGCCCATCACGATCGCAGCGACCTTGTCCTGCCAGCGGCTCATATCCACTGCACCACCGGCGTAGATCACTACGATGACGTTCTTGTTGTGAGCTGCAGCGAATTCGATCATCTCATCCTGACCCTCAGGAAGAGTGAAAGTACGGTCGCTGTTCTCCCTCTCGGAAGTCTTGTCGTAGCCCACGGAAACGATCACGGCAGCAGCCTTCTCGATGGCGGACACGCTGGACTTGTAGTTGTCCACGAGCACTGTAGGATACTTCTTGCCGAGGGTCTTCATACCTTCTGCGAGAGAGGTGGTGTGGATGGCATCCACCCTGCCGCTGCCGCCACCGCAAGGGATGACGTCGGCGTTAGGGCCCATCAGCACGATCTGGTTCTTCTTGGTCGCACCCTTGAGAGGAAGCACGCCCTCGTTCTTGAGGAGCACTGCAGACTCGCAGGAAAGCTTGTAGGCTATGTCGTTGGAGTACTGGTTGTCCTCTGAGATATTCTTGTCGAGCTGAGGACGGTCGAGGAAGCCGAATGCGATGAGGGCCTGCAGAATATTCTGCACCTTCTCATCGATTTCGCTCTCCTCAACTACGCCGTTCTCGAGGAGGGCCATCACGGACGCACGGTCCATACAATAAGCCATAGGCATCTCGAGGTCAAGACCTCCGCGGATGCATCCGAGAGTGGAGTAGGTAGAAGTCCAGTCAGACATCACGAAGCCCTGGAAGCCCCACTTGCCCTTGAGGTTCTCGCGGATGAGATATGGGTTCTCAGCTGCGTGGATGCCGTTCACCTGGTTGTAGCTGGTCATCACGGCACCGACCTTGGCCTCTTCCACTGCCGCGCGGAAGGACGGGAAGTAGATCTCGTTCATCGTGCGCTCGTCCACGTCGGAACTTACGTGATGACGGTCATACTCCTGGTTGTTCATCGCGAAGTGCTTGATGGTTGCCATCACGCCCTCTGCCTGGATTCCCTTGATGTAGTTGACTGCAGCGCGAGATGCGAGATAAGGGTCCTCGCCCATATACTCGAAGTTACGGCCGCAGAGAGGACTGCGGTAGATGTTCACGCCAGGGCCGAGCATAATGTGCACGCCACGTGCGCGGGCATCCTGTCCGAGTGCAGTACCCATTTCCTTCATCGCTGTCTCGTTCCAGGTGGCAGCAGCTGCGACGCCGCAGGCAAAGAGGGTGCTCTTGGTGTCGTTGCGCACGCCCTGAGGGCCGTCGGCCATCCTGATTTCAGGAATACCGAGCCTCTCAACGCCCCTGATATAGAACTTGTTCAGACCGCCGATGTAATCGATCTTCTCTTCGAGGGTCATTTTCTCGACGAGGGCCTTAGCGCGGTCCTTGTCTTCCTGGGTAATTGACTGGGCGCTCAGAGTGACAACTCCGAGGACCACTGCAGCGAGGGAAAGGACGAATCTTTTCATATAAAATCTATCTTTGGTTTTATAAAAGGTACTTTTATAAGCGTGCAAATATAACAAATTGCCCGCAACCAAGCAAGACGGCCTGGTTCGCGGACAGGAAATGCTGCAAAGAGCAATGTTTTCGAATCGGGAAAAAGGCTGTTACAACTCCGGAACACAGGCCTTGAAGACCAGGTCGGAATCGCCGTCATTGACCAGCGAGTGAGCGTGTCCCATAGGACAATAGTGGGCGTCACCAGGCTTCAGAAGAATCTTCTCGCCATCGTATAAAACATAGCCAGAACCCTCCAGAATGAACATTATCTCGGAATTACCCTCGTGGGTGTGAAGTCCGATGGACGCGCCGGGGACAAGCCTTCCGGTCATTATCTTGATGGTCGGATCAGTGTACATCTGCACCCTGAATTCCTTCTCTCCCCCTTTGAAAGCAGGGATCTCCTTGACAGGGATTTCGTTGAAATCTATCTTCATATTATTCCGGCTTATCCTCCTTCATTACGACCTTGAGATCGACAGCCTCAAAGGCACCAGAGTACCAGCCCTTATCGCCCGGCTTGACCTGGGTAAAGCTGATATTCTGCAGGGAATCGCGCCTGTACAGACCGTTCTTCTCACCGTCGACATCATTGAAATACAGGTCGCTCTCATATTCATGAATACCCGAAGACTTGAGGAGGAATTCACCTTTCACATCGGTCGTATCGAGCGGATTATTCCATCTGTCAGTGACCTGTATACCCTCCAGAGGCTCATCTTTCTCATTGACAACCTGGCCGGAAATAGTCCAATCTGCGTAAGGGCAGCCATACATCATCTTACAGGAATTCGGAAGTGCAAAGCCGAGCAGCGCCAAAAGATATTTTGAATACTTTTTCATACGCACAAATTTAGGAAAAATGGTTTAGCTCCACAAACAAAAAAGGTCAGACTCGTGTCTGACCTTTTCTTTGTGGAGAATAAGAGATTCGAACTCTTGACCCCCTGCTCGCAAGGCAGGTGCTCTCCCAACTGAGCTACGCCCCCGTTTAATCTGGCGACCACCTACTCTCCCATATCGTCTCCAACATAGTACCATCGGCCGCTTAAGTCTTAACCATCGTGTT
>DCHT01000040.1:0-123 GCA_002314885.1 Bacteroidales bacterium UBA1745
TACTTTGAAAACGACCTCCGTTTCCTCAAAGAGTTCGAAAGTAACATCTAAAAAAGTCAAAAAAAGTCCGCAATTTGTTTGGAGATAGAAAAATCTTACCTATCTTTGCAATCCCAAACAACG
>DCHT01000040.1:189-15196 GCA_002314885.1 Bacteroidales bacterium UBA1745
GTTCGAGTCTCGTTTTCCGCTCCAGAGAGAAGCAATGAGAATTGCTTCTCTTTTTTTTGTGCCGTTTTTAGCCGTTTATGTATATAAAGGAGTACATTTTGCGAATTTTTTTATAAATTTGGTGCTCAAGTGAATTGTCCAAGCGCCGAAAGAATGTCCCAGAAAACTCGCATACGTCTCGTTATCTCCCTGCTTTTTATGCTCGTGAGCGGCGTGTCTTTTGCCCAGACATATTCGGTGAGCGGTACTGTCTTGAACAAGACGACGGGCGATCCGGTCGATTTTGCGACTGTCATTCTCGAGGGCACGGGCCAGTGGGCTGTGGCCGATGCCAAAGGCGCCTTCACCATCAATAAGGTCCAGCCTGGCAAGACTGTCATCAGTGTTTCCTGCCTGGGTTATGTGACCGATTCCAAGGAGATCACCATCTCCAGGACCATCGAAAACTATAAGGTCTATCTTCGCGAAGACAACCTCTCCCTGGAAAGCGCCGTCGTGACCGCACAGACCAACGAGAATTCCGCTACGACTTCCAGAACGATAGACAAGACCGCCCTGGATCACGTCCAGATGATGAATGTGTCGGATCTTTCAAGTCTCCTGCCGGGTGGCGCGACCACCAATCCGAACCTTACTTCCGACCAGACCATATCCATCCGTTCCGGCAACACCGAGGCGGGTAACTCCAGTTTCGGTACGGCTATCGAGGTGGACGGCGTGCGTCTTTCAAGCAATGCATCATTCACCGGTGCCAAGGGCGTTCCGACCAACAGCATCGCCACATCCAATGTCGAATCCGTCGAAGTGATTACCGGCGTGCCTTCCGTGGAGTATGGCGATATGACCTCCGGCGTGGTGAAGATCAACAGCCGCAAGGGCAAGACCCCTTGGACCATTACGGCCTCAACCTCCCCGAAGACCAAGCAGGTTTCCGTCAGCAAGGGCTTCGGCCTCGGCACTGACAAGAGAGGCAATTCCCGCGGCGTCCTCAACACCAGCGTGGAATACACAAACTCCGTGTCAAAGGAGATGTCGCCGTACACTGCCTATAACCGCAGGCAGCTCTCGCTGACCTATTCCAACCTTTTCAATGGAGGATCCCTCAGTGAGCATCCGCTCCGCTTCAGCGTCGGTGTCACCGGAAACATAGGCGGTCTCAACAGCAAGTCGGACCCGGACCTCATTGCAAACACCTACGATATCTGTCGCGACAACTCGATCAGGGGCAACTTCAATTTCGACTGGCTCCTCAGTCTGCCTTGGATCACGAACCTCGAATGGGGCGCGTCCGTGTCATATTCCGACAAGCTTCAGAAGTCCCAGACTTACAACTCATCGGCAGTCAGCAAAACGGTCCTCCACGGTACCGAGATGGGCTATTTCATCGCGCAGGACTACACGGGCGAAACGCTTCCGGCCCAGCTGATCGACCCTGGTTACTGGTACAACGAAATGCGCGTGGATGATCAGCCGACCTCCTTCAAACTGAATCTGAAAGCCAACTGGGCCCGCAATTTCGGCAAGGTGAACAGCAAACTGAAAATAGGCGCAGACTGGACTGGCGACTACAACTTCGGCATCGGAGAATATTCGAACCAGATGGAGAATGCCCCTACTTTCAGGGAGTACCGCTACTGCGACAAGCCAGTGATGCACAATGCAGCCGTCTATGCCGAGGAGAACCTTATGATCCCGGTCGGCAAGGGCCGTCTCAACATCATCGCAGGCCTTCGTAACGACAACACCATCATCGCGGGATCGGAGTATGGCGTCACATCCAGCCTCTCTCCTCGCGCCAACCTGAAATACACTGCAATTGACCCTAAGGGACGCTCAAAGGAGATTCTCAGGAGCCTTTCTTTCCGCGCAAGCTGGGGCCTTGCCGTCAAGCAGCCTTCCTACAATGTGCTGTATCCGACTCCGACGTATTACGATATGAACGTATTCACCTCGACTACGACCTCGTCGGGCAAATCCACCAACGCATATCTGATCATCCCTCGTTCCATCGAATACAATCCGGATCTCAAGTGGCAGAAGAATATGCAGAGCGAGATAGGCACGGAAATCAACCTCGCCGGTAACAAGATTTCCCTGGCTGCATTCTGGTCCAGGACATACAATGCCTACACTACAGCCATTGACTACGAGCGCCTGAAGTATACCTACACATCCATTGGCAACCTGAGCAGCTGCTCAATCCCTCTGGACAATCAGCAGTACTCCATAGACAGGAACACGGGCGTCGTCACGGTCAGCGACAAGACCGGAACCTTGCCGTCAGAATCCCTCGGAAATACTGTCTATAATTTCTTCAGCCCGGTCACCAAGCCGGCAAATATGGAGAATCCTATCGACCGCTACGGCATTGAATGGGTAGTGGATTTCGCCAAGGTACAGCCAATCAACACGACTATTCGCTTCGACGGAACCTGGTACGGATACAAGTACCTGGACACCAATATGGATGCGTATTGTCCGACCACCGGAAAGTCTGCGGGCAGCAATGATCCGTTCAAGTATGTTGGCTGGTACTATGGCGGCAATTCCACGTCCAACGGACAGGAAACCCAGACCGTCAAGGCCAACCTTACCGTCACGACTCACATCCCGAAGGTCAGGATGATCATCTCCCTGAAGCTTGAAAGCTGTCTGCTCAAGTACTCCAGGTCGCTCAGCGACAGGCTTGACGGCAACGGAGCCAGGGCCTATGTCCTCACCGACCGCAGCAATCTGCTCTCTACGCCGGATGCGTCCATCTATGATGGAGACAACTACGTGGTTGTGTTCCCGGACTATTACACCTCCTACGACGACCCGACTCCGAAGAACTATCACGAGATGCTCGTGTGGGCAAAGGACAATGACAAGAATCTTTACAGCGACTTGGTAAGCCTTGCATATACGACTTCTTACACCTATATGTTCAAGAAGGATTATCTCTCTCCATATTTCTCTGTCAATGCGAGCATAACCAAGGAAATAGGAGACATAGCATCGATTTCATTCTATGTCAACAATTTCCTCAACAATCGCTCCCAGCTGAAGTCGTCCAAGAGCGGAACATATTATTCCGTGACCAGTTATATCCCAACATTCTATTACGGACTCACCCTCAGACTGAAATTTTAGTAACATCATAATATTATCAAGATGAAAAAGAACTTATCAATCGTGCTCGCGGCTCTGTCAATTTTCGCCGCAGCCTGCACACCTCAGGTATTGACCAAACAGGTCAACATCAGCCTCTCATTAAATGACGAGGCATACGCCAAGGCAGACGTAGTCATCGCCGTCTCTGACGCAGCCGGAATGACCTTCGAGGCCGTCACCAACGAAGCCGGCCAGGCTACAATCAATCTTCCTGTAGGCCTTTACAATGCAGCAGCTTCCTTCAAGGATGTAAGTGGAGCAAGAACCGTCGTCTACAATGGCGACCAGACCTTCACAGTTGCTCTTGAGGATTCCGAGGTTTCCTCAATCTGCGAAGTTGTAATCAATCTGTCAGAGTCATACACCAGTGACCTGATTATTAAAGAGCTCTATACTGGTGGATGTGCGGACAACGCAGGCACAGGCTCCTATGCGTACGACAAGTACGTCATCATCTATAACAATTCTGGTGCTGTAGTGGATGCAAGCAAACTCTGCATCGCTATGTCAGGTCCGATTTCATCAAGCATAGCCAACAAGTATGTGACCGACGGCGTGTATTCATTTGAGAAGGACAAGTGGATGCCAGCTTTCTATGGCGTATGGTGGTTCGCAGAAGAAAAGAAAGTCGAGATTCAGCCATACTCTCAGATCGTGATAGCCATCAATGGCGCGGTTGACCACACCAAGACTTATTCCAAGTCAGTGGACCTCAGCAATGCTGACTATGCGATGTATTGCAAGACCGCAGGTTTCAACCAGGCCGCCTCTTACCCTGCACCGGCATTCAGCGACACTACCCGTTGTATGCGCACCGTACGCCTTGGCGGCACGACCACCGCTTGGCCTCTCCATCAGAAACAGCCTTCATTGTTCCTTTTCCAGCAGGATGGATTTACAGCACAGGCTCTGTCCGATGATACTGAACACTGGGATCATACTATCAGTACAGCCGCAGCTAACAATGCACTCAAGATTCCATTCGCTTCCATCTGTGATGCAGTTGAGGCTTTTGAAATCGGTGCAGAGGCAAAATCTACCAGCCGCTTCCCTGCTTCTTTGAATGCAGGTTATGTCTCATACACATCCAAGCTAGGCTACTCCATCTACCGCAACGTGGATGAGGAGGCAACTCTGGCCCTTCCTGAGAATGAGGGCAAGATTGTACGCGGTTATGCTGCAACGGCCGTTGAGGGCAGCACCGATCCATCCGGAATCGATGCCGAGGCTTCCATCGCTGCCGGTGCTCATATTGTCTACAAGAACACCAACAACACATCTGCCGATTTCCACACCAGGAATGTCGCTTCTTTGAAGAAGTAGCAATCGATGAAATTCCGTCTCCATATAGCCGCAGCCCTTATGCTTGTCCTGGCGTCCGAAGCGTCAGGACAGGAGGCTGTGCGTGATTTTGATTACACGGTGGCCGCCAATCCGTGGCTTTCGCTGTCCAATCCTGCCGTCTATGGCCATCTGAGCCAATCTTCAATTTCCAAGGTTGAGCTTTGCGGCGAAAAGGACAATGGCGGGCTCGTGGATATCGACGGTTCCGCGGACTGCTGGAATGCCGGTGCCGAGACGGAATCATTCGTCAGGATATCAGACAGGATAGCCTTCCACGGAGGGCTGTCCTTCAATTATTTCAGAGGCAAGGATATGGGAGGACCTGTTCTTGTGAATACGTCCTCCAGCCCTCTGAATTTCTATGAAGAAAGTCTTTCTACCGCAGGAATCAAGACGCGTGAAACATATTTCCTTACGGGAGGAATGACGTATTGCTTCAATGAAAAATGGTCTGCCGGCGTGTCGCTGGACTATAAGTGCATCAACCAGACTAAACGTCGTGACCCGAGGTTCCAGAACTATTGCAACACCTTGGATGCTAAGGCTTCCTTCCTTTTCAGCCCTTCTGAAACCTTCTCCTTCGGTTTCACGGCAAGATACCGTCGCGAGCTTGAACTGCTGTCAGCCGGCACGTTCGGAACCAAGGAAAGCAACTACTATGTATTCATAGACCAGGGAGGCTTTATGGGCTCCCGTGAAGTGCTTGACGGGGATCAGGGATATATATCCACAAACAATACCCGCCCTATGGACAGTCATTATGCCGGGGGGTCAATCCTGTTTGTGAGCGGTACCCGTACCAAGTTCTTCAATGAGGTCGGAGCCCTTTATAGAATGGGAACTTACGGCACGAAGTCCTCGTCTTCGGTGCTCTTCTGCAAATTCGGTGGCCCGCAAGTCACTTATGACGGCATACTGCTTGCGCCGCGCGGCAATGACATCCACAAGGCAGAAATATCGCTCGGATGGCAGATGCTCGGCAACGATGTGAACAGCTATGCCTGGAAGAGTGAGGCCGGCAAGAGCTCTGTCGTGGAGTATTATGGTTCCAAGAGACAGCTGAGCCGCAATGACCTCTCTGCAACTCTGTCCTATACTTGGCTTGGAGCCTGTGACGGCGTTGTGCCTAAGTGGGAAGTAGGAGCCCGCCTTGATGGCAGCGGACGTATACAGACTACGACTATTTTCCCGTACTATCGCAATCAGCGCATCTTCAATGCGGATCTTTCTGCGACTATGAGGCGCAATTTCTCTTTGGGCAAGAACGCCTTCCGTCTCGGCGTGGACGCCGATTTCTTCCTCGGATTCGGCACGAAGGCAGAGGATGGTGCAAGTGGTTCTTCCGGCACCAAGCCGAAGTATTTCGACGATTATCTCAACCGCAGCTACGAGTATCAGACGGCCCCTCGCGCCGGCGGAGCGCTGACGTTCCGCTACACCCGTCAGGTCAGGGACCGCTTCGGCATCTATGTCGAAGTGAGCGATAATTTCACAAGCCTTCTCAAGGCTCCGACCTATCTCTCAGGTCAGTTCCGCAACGCAGCCCTGCTGAGCGTGGGCTGCAATTTCTAGCATTCTATGAAAAGACTCCTCCTTGTGCTGTCAACGTTCCTGATGGGCGTGACGGCCTTCGCACAGCGTATAGCCGACGACGAGTGCTTCCGAAAGGGAACGCTTCCGAACGGTATGACCTACTACCTCTGCCACAATGAGAACCCTGTCGGATGTGCAGACTTCTATATAGCCCACAATGTCGGCGCTCTCCAGGAAGAAGACAACCAGAACGGCCTTGCCCATTTCCTGGAGCACATGGCCTTCAACGGCACCCGCCACTATCCCGACAAGGGATTGCTGGAATTCCTCGCCAAGGACGGCGTGCGTTTCGGCTATAATGTCAACGCTTACACCAGTCGCACCGAGACGGTATATAATATTTCCGCAGTGCCTTTGGTGCGCGAATCCTTCATCGATTCGGTGCTCCTGATTCTGCACGACTGGTCCTGCGACATCTCCTGTGAGCAGGACGCTTTGGATGCCGAAAGAGGGGTGATCAGCGAGGAATGGAGGCTGCGAGACAATCAGCGCTACAGGATGAACTGCCGTCAGATGGAACTCATCTATGCGGGCGGCAAGCAGCCAGACCGCACTGTGCTCGGCACTATGGAAGTCATCAACGGCTTCAAGAGGGAAGAGATACTCGACTTTTATCACGGCTGGTATCGTCCCGATATGCAGGCGGTGATAATCGTCGGCGACTTCGATGTGGCCGCAATGGAAGCAAAGGTGAAGGCGAAGTTCTCGGACATCCCTATGCCAGAGAATCCGCATGTCAAGCCGGATTCCTATATGCCGCCCGCGCAGTCTGGTGCCGTATATGTGAATATGACGGATCCCGCCATCAGGTATCACGCCTTCAAGTCCATATATAAACAGCCGTTTCCGTCCGGAGAGACCAATACAGAAGGTTTTTATAGGGACAAGTTCTGTCGCCTTATAATAACTTCCGTATTGAGCGACAGGCTCAAGAAGCTGTCCCAGCGTCAGGATAGCCCTCTCCAGAGCGCAGTGGTGGTCACCAGCAGTTACGAGCCCGAGTTCTATATTTCCCTGGTGACGATTTCCCCAAGGTCTAAGGACCGCGTCGCCGAGGCCTTTGAGATGACCGAAAGAGAAGTGCAGCGCATCTGTCGCCACGGGGTATCTGCGCAGGAACTGGAGGTCGCCAAGCTTCAGTTGAGCCAGACTCTGCATCTGGACAGGAGCATAGAAGATTCATCTCCTGTCAACGGGGACCTGGTCAAGGTCTGCTTGGAGAACTTCCTTCGTTCCTATGCCTGTGTCACCCCTTCTGCCCTGGCCGCAATTCAGTCCGAAATCATTGCCTCCATTTCAATGGCGGACATCGCCTCCTATCCGTCCAGGATGTTTGTGGAGAGCGAAAAGATATACTCTACCTGCTGCAATGCATCCGAGGAAAATGACGTGGCCCCATCTGCGGATTGCATTAAGGGCATCATAGGTAGAATCTCCGCGGAGGAACTGCCTTCAGACTATCTGTCCTACCCGTCCATAGACTTGGCTGTCGAGGCCGAGCCGGGACGTATTCTTTCCCGCAAAAGCATCTCGGCAAACCTGAGCAGATGGACACTGTCCAATGGTGCGACCGTGTGGCTGCGTCACGCCGACAGGATCGACAGCAGCGTTCACACGGCGATGGAAATCAGTTACGGAAGCGGCTTCAGAGTGGCTCCGGAGGGCAACGTGGCTGCTACGAAATACGCCGCATCCGTGCTCAGGAAATATGCTGGCTTCAACGGCTTGCTTAGGACAGAATATAGGAATTACCCATCCTTGGCCGGAATCTCCTCCCTGCTCCATCTGGGCCCGACAAGCGCATCGATGTCTCTTGGGGCCCGTTCCGACAGGCTTGAGGATATGTTTGCGCTGGCGAATCTACAGATAACGTCTCCGCTCATCTGTACGGAAGAGCTCCTTGAGATTGACAAGGCCAGGACTTTGAAAGACCTCGGCAAACCAAAGAAGGACAGGGACCTTTTTGGAGAGCGGGTCAAGAACATATATTACGGTAACAATCCTTGGAACGTGAAGGTGGACACAGCTGCCGTCGAGGCCGTGGATATGGAATTCCTCCGACGTTATTTCGAGGCTTCCTTCGCAGATCCTTCGGATATGCAGCTGTTTATCTGCACCGATGAGTCCGAGGAACAGATAGCTTCACTGGTGGAGAAATACATTGCTTCCCTGCCGACGCTCGGTACCGTGAAGTATGCGAAAGCGCACCCTCTCTATCCGGCCTACAAAGGCAATGTGAAGCACTATGAATCCGGTCGTCTGCAGTCCGCTCCGGTTTCGGATGTGAGCTGCAATTTCGCCCGCAGAATGAAGTTGGACAGACGTACCGTGATTGCCCTCGACATACTTGATTACATTATGTCCGCAAGGTACCTCGCCCTGATCAGGGAGGAGCGTGGTGGCACCTATCACGTGGACTTCACCACCTCGGTTTACAGCGATCCTAAGCACCCCGTTGAATCCGTGGTCGCCTTCCAGACCCGTCCCGATATGCGCGACATATTGGTGAACGACGTCTATGAGGAAATGGATAGGATGTGCAAGAGCGGTCCGTCAGAAGAAGAAATGTCAGTTGCCGTGAAATACCTGAAGAAGCGTCACGGAGAGCTCAAGGCCAGACGTGCGCGCTATGTGAGCGGTATGCTGGACGAACTTGAACTCTATGTCGAGGCCGGGCTGCCTTACGACTATGACTACGATGCCGCGATAGACGCAATCGATGCCTCATACATAAGAAAAATCGCCCGAAGGATTGCTTCAGGCGATATTCTGACGGCCGTCTATTCCGAAGAGGCCCTCTAGATTTTCAGGAAAATCTTCTTCTTGTATAGGAACCAGCAGAAGAGCCAGCAGAGCGTGAGGCTGCCGGCGGAGAGGATTACTGCGCGCCAGGCTGGTGAGCAGAGATCCGCAAGGCCGCCGAGGAAGAATTTGTTGGTATAGCTGAAGTCCACGACGCGCTTGGTGAGGTAGATGGTGATGGAGTTCATACCGAAGAGGCAGAATGGGAGGCTCCATTTCCTCCAGCCCTTTACGTCGATTATCCAGTAGAAAATGGCCATCATAGCCACTGAATAGGCCCCGGCGACGAGTACGAAGGTACTGGTCCAGATCTTCTTTATGATAGGGAATTCAAGGCTCCAGAGCAGGCCCACGGCGAGCATTGCGGCTGCGGAGCCGAGCATATAGAGCGTCTTGCGATTGCCTGAAATCTTCTCCTCCGGGATGCGTATGAACTCACCTGTGAACATACCCAGCATTGCGGTCACTACGGCCGGGATCACGCTGAGAATGCCCTCGGGATCGAAGGTGCCCTGATAGAGTTTGCCCGGCAGGCAGATGCGGTCGATGAAGCCGGGGAGGCAGCCGTCCATCGAATATGGGTCGGCCCCCGGGACGTCCGGGGCGGGCACGAACTTCAGCAGCAGCCAGTAACCCACCAGCAGGCAGGCGGCGATAATCGCCCTGGTCTTCGGCTTGAAGTTGATGAAAAGCAGCGCAGCGAACATCCACGCCAGTCCTATGTGCTGGAGCACGCCCGCATAGCGCAGATGTGCGAAATCGAACTTGAGCAATCCGTTATATACTATGCCTATGAACACGAGCATCAGCCCCCTGTAGAAGATCTTTCCATAGACTCTTCCGCGTGTGAAGCCCTTGCTCAGCTGCTTTGCGTAGGAGAAAGGATAGCTGACTCCGGCCAGGAAGAGGAAGAGAGGAAAAATCGTGTCGTGGTGGCGGAATCCCTCCCAGTCCACGTGCGTCATCTGCACGGCCAGCCAGGATTCGGTGCCGTTGGGAAAAAGGTTGCAGATGTTCCAGATGAGGGTTGCAAGACCCATTATGAACATCATATCGAAACCCCTGAGCGCATCCAGGGACATCAGTCTTTCGTCTGCTTTCATATTATGTAATAAGTCTGTAAGGCAAAGATAGATATTTTTGTATCTTTGCGAGCGTATAATAATTTGGAAAGATATGCCTTTAGCAGCATTCGGCTTTTTGAATATGACGGTTGCGGACGTCCTCGACATCCTGCTCGTCGCCATAATAATATACCTGGTCTTCAGATGGATCAAGGGCTCGTCCGCGATGAGCCTCTTCCTCGCCGTGCTGTCCCTGCTCCTCCTCAAAGTGGTGGTGACGGCTCTCAAGATGAAGATGATGATGACGCTTATGGACACCCTCTTGGACGTGGGTGTAATAGCGCTCATCGTGATATTCCAGCCTGAAATCAGGCGTTTCCTCGTGTCTCTGGGCAACCGCTACCGCGAGGTAAAGTGGTTCAACAAATTTATGGGCAGGGTCTTCGACCGCGACATTTCCCGCTCCAGCGAGATGGTCGAGGAGCTCTCTGAGGCCGTCAGGATGATGTCCGAGGAGAAGACGGGCGCCCTAATCGTGCTGCCTCACACCAACCGCCTCGACGACATCGTGGAGACCGGCGACAAGATCGACGCCCGTGTCAGCCGCAGGCTCATAATGAACATATTCTTCAAGAACTCGCCGCTTCACGACGGAGCGATGATCATATCCGACGGACGCATAGTCGCCGCCCGCTGTACCCTTCCTATGACCCAGAAGGCAAATATTCCGGCCAGCTTCGGAATGAGGCACAAGGCCGCGATCGGAGTTTCCGAACAGACGGATGCCGAGGTCATACTCGTTTCCGAGCAGACGGGACATATCTGCTACGTCAAGGCTGGTGAGTTCACCATCATCTCCAACATCAACGAATTGAAGCAGGAACTGCTGAATGGATCTCGCGCAGAAAACGCTTAGGCTCGAACAGAAGCTTGGCTTTGACCGCATCAGGGCGGCCATCTCCGACAAGTGTTCCACCTCATACGCGGTGGACAGGGTTGCCGGGGAGGCTTTCACGTCCCACGAGAAAGAGATTCGCAGACGTCTTCTCCTCACGGATGAGATGCGTCTGATTATGATGTTCGAGGAGTCATTCCCGACCGCGGGCTACATCGATTGCCTCGACTTCCTGAAACCGTTGGAGCGTCAGGGCGTCAACCTCGACCTCATCTCCCTGCGCAAGCTCAAGACTATGCTGGAGACCCTCCGCAAAGTGTCTTCCTTCTTCGCGGGAATCAAGGACGGAGTGTATCCGAACCTCAAGAGAATGTCCTCGCAGGTGGCTTCCTTCCCGGAGGTCCAGCGCAAGATAGATTCCATACTCGACCGCTACGGCAATGTCAAGGACACGGCCTCCGATGCCCTGTTCGACATCCGCCGCTCCCTCAAGGAAAAGGAAGGCGTCATCTCCCGCAGGATGTCCGCCATCCTCAAGAAGGCCCAGATGGAAGGCCTTGTGGACGAAGATGCCGCAGTGAGCGTCAGGGACGGCAAGATGCTGATTCCGGTTCCGGCCGTGAACAAACGCAAGCTCCAGGGTTTCGTGTATGACGAGTCCGCCACGGGCAAGACGGCCTTCATAGAGCCGGCCGAGGTGGTGGAACTCGACAACGAGATAAAGGAACTTCAGTTTGCCGAGCAGCGCGAGATACTCCGCATACTCGTGGAATTCTCCGAGTTCGTAAGGCCATTCGTGCCCGACCTCGTTGCGGCCGCCTCCTTCCTCGGAGAGATGGACTTCCTGATGGCAAAGGCACAGTACGCCCTTGAAATCATCGCCGGTATGCCGGTCATCTCAGACAACTCCGAGATGAACCTGCGCAAGGCCCGCCACCCTCTGCTGGAGAAGGCCCTCCGCCGCGAAGGCAAGCAGATAGTCCCTACCACCGTGACCCTCACGGGGGACAAGCACATCCTGCTCATCTCAGGCCCGAACGCCGGCGGCAAGTCCGTCTGCCTGAAGACTGTGGGCCTGCTGCAGTATATGTTCCAGTGGGGTATGCTGATCCCGACCTCCGAGACCTCGGAGATGATGATATTCGACCGTGTGATGGTCGATATAGGCGACGACCAGTCCCTGGACAATGATCTCAGTACCTATAGTTCCTTCCTCGTGAATATGAAGGAGATGATGGGCGAGGCCGACTCCAAGACCCTCGTGCTCATAGACGAGTTCGGCAGCGGCACCGAGCCTGCAGCCGGCGGCGCCATAGCGGAGGCCCTGCTTGCGGAAATGGACCGCAGGGGCGTATATGGCGTCATCACCACTCACTATACCAACCTGAAGCTCTATGCGTCAGGGGAGAACGGCGTCATCAACGGTGCTATGCTCTTCGACGCCAAGAACATTTCTCCGATGTTCAAACTGGAGATAGGCCTCCCTGGCAATTCCTTCGCCTTCGAGCTCGCCCGCAAGATGGGTCTGCCCGAGGAAATCATCAAGGATGCCGAGAGCCGTGCAGGAGAGGAATTCGTGGGCATCGAGCGCAACCTCCGAAAGATTGCGCGCAATCGCAAGGCCCTCGACGAGAAGCTCGAGCGAATCAAGGCCACGGACAGGACCCTCGAGAACATAACCGACAAGTACCAGAAGGAACTGCAGGGCATCAAGCAGCTCAAGAAGGAGATACTCGACCAGGCCCACGCCGAGGCTGCGGAAATCATAGCCGGAGCCAACCGCCAGGTGGAGAAGACCATCAAGGACATCAAGGAGAGCCAGGCCGAGAAGGAAGCCACCAAGGAAGCCCGCAAGGAGCTCCAGGACTTTATGGGTCTCTTCGCTGCCCGCAAGGAGCAGGAGCAGAAGGAAAAGGACGAGTACATCGAGCGCAAGATAAAGCAGCTGGACGCCCGCAAGGAGCGCCAGAAAGAACGCAAGGAACGCCGGGCGGATGAGAATCAGAAGGCGGAACTTGCAAGGCAGCAGGAAGAGCAGGCCCGCGAGGACGCCTTCCGCAACGCGCCTCTGAAGGTGGGCGAGAAGGTCCGCGTGAAGAGCAACGGTATGGTCGGAGAAGTCATAAGGGTGTCCGACAAGGCCATTCAGGTGACCATAGGCAACATCGTCAGCAAGCTCTCCCGCGACAAGGTGGAGAGGATCACTTCCAACGAATACCGCAGTGCGACCAAGGTGGCGGACCGCCACGTGACGCGCATCAAGGTGGATGCTTCCATCACGGAACGCAAGCTGAATTTCAAGACTGAACTGGACGTGCGCGGCGAAAGAGTGAACGACGCCCTGGAGAAGGTCACGCGCTTCGTGGACGATGCCATAATGCTGAACGTGAACAGCGTGAGAATCATCCACGGCAAGGGCACCGGAGCCCTGAGGGAGGAGATACAGAAGTTCCTCCGGACCAATCCGGGAGTAGCCTCGGTTGCGGACGAACACATACAGTTCGGCGGAACGGGAGTTACGATAGTGACATTTGATTGAAACCACATATATGAGTGAAGAGAGAAAGAGAACAGGAGACAGGGGAGAAGAGGCAGTGAGCAGGTTTCTCGAGGCGCAGGGACAGCAGATACTGGAAAGGAATTACAGGGCGGGGCACCTGGAGATAGACATCATCTCCCTGGCTCTTGACGGAGTCCATTTCGTCGAAGTGAAGACCCGCAGGCCGCCTATGCAGGCAGATCCGCAGGATTGTGTGACATTGCCTAAGCAGAGACGTCTTGTCAAGGCCGCCTTGGCATACCTTTCGAAGCAGAAAAACCCGATGATCAGGGACCTCGAAAGTCACTTCGACGTGGCCTCGGTGGTACTTGACGGAGACAGCGAAACAATTGAAGTCTACAAGGACGCATTTATACCGATATACTTATGACCGATTCTCATAGCTATTGCGTCATCCTCGCAGGAGGACAGGGATCCAAGCTTTGGCCTGTCAGCAGGATGAACACCCCGAAGCAGTTCGTCGAACTGGAAAGGACAGGCAGGACCTATTACCAGCACACCTATGACCGTTGCTGTGCAATCGTGCCGCCGGAGAATGTGCTCGTGGTGACCACCAACCGCCACAAGGAGCTGGTGTTCGCCCAGACTCCGGACATACTGCCTCAGAACGTGCTGGTTGAGCCACACCACCGCAACACGGCTCCGAGCGTGGCATACGCCACCTATACTCTGTTGAAACGCGACCCTGAGGCCGTGTTCGCAGTCGTGCCGTCCGACAACATCATCAACGGCGATGCTGCATTCCGTGCGGACATCCTCAGCGCAATGGCCTTCGTTTCGGCCAATGACGCTCTCGTGACCATAGGCGTGCGCCCATCCCATCCGGACTCCAACTACGGCTACATCCAGGCTGCCGGCGGACGCGATGCCCTCCTCAAGGGTGAGCCGCTCCGCGTGAAGACCTTCACCGAGAAACCTGACGTGGAGATCGCCCGTGTGTTCATCGCCAGCGGGGAGTTCCTGTGGAACGCCGGTATCTTCGTGTGGAAGGCCTCCGTCATCCGCGCGGAACTCGAATCCAAAATGCCGGAGATGTCGGCCTGGTTCGGGGGCTGGGAAGATGCTCTCGGTACTCCCGCAGAGAAGGATTTCATCGTAAAGACCTACTCCGGACTCCAGAAATGGTCCATCAACACGGGCATCCTGGAGACCACCTCCAAGGCCTGGGTTTATCCGGCAGACTTCGAGTGGGCTGACATCGGTACCTGGGACTCTATATATAATTATATAAAGGTAAAGGACGAGAACGGAAACGCGCTCGGCTACAACGGCGTCGGCCGCGACTGCCACAACACTCTCGTTGTAAGCACTCAGAGGGACAAGCTCGTCGTGATCAAGGGACTGGACAACTACGTCGTCGTGGACACCGACGATGTGCTTATGATCTGCCCTCGCACGGATGCTGATGTGAAGGATCTTTCATCGTTGAGGCTCGATCCGGAGCTCGAAAAGTACAAGTAGCAAGCTCGCCCCGGATGAAGGTTTTCAACAAAAAATCCGCATAACTTGTTGAAAATTAAATTATTGTTCGTATATTTGCAGCCCGCCAAAATGAACGGTGGGCTGTAATTTATTTATAATCAATTAATTAACAAA
>DCHT01000040.1:15241-32943 GCA_002314885.1 Bacteroidales bacterium UBA1745
TCGGAATGACTTCCGTTTTCAGTGCCGAGGGGAAAAATATCCCATGCACTGTTATTGAGGCTGGTCCTTGTGTTGTTACGCAAATCCGTACAGTAGAGAAAGATGGTTATGCCGCTGTACAGCTTGCCTATGACGAAAAGAAGGAGAAGCAGACCAGCGCGCCTCTCAAGGGGCATTTTGCAAAGGCAGGAACCACACCTAAGCACAAGCTTGTGGAGTTCAAGGTCGCTTTCGATCAGGAGCTCAAGCTCGGTGACGTCCTCACCGCTGACGTGCTCGCTGACACCAAGTTCGTTGATGTCATCGGTACTTCAAAGGGTAAGGGCTTCCAGGGCGTCGTTAAGCGTCACGGCTTCCAGGGCGTAGGCGGTGCTACCCACGGTCAGCACAACCGTCTCCGTCACCCTGGTTCACTCGGTGCTTGCGCATGGCCTTCACGTGTATTCCCTGGTACCCGCATGGGTGGCCATATGGGCAATGCAAGGGTTAAGGTCTTCAACCTCGAGGTTATCAAGGTAATGCCTGAGAACAACCTCGTAATCGTTAAGGGTTCCGTACCAGGAGCCAAGGGTTCTTATGTTATTATGGAGGACTAAGCTATGGAATTGTCAGTTTACAAGATTGACGGATCTGAATCCGGAAAGAAGGTCGTTCTCAACGACGAGATCTTTGGCATCGAGCCAAACGATCACGCTATCTACCTTGACGTAAAGCAGTACCTCGCTAATCAGCGTCACGGTAATGCGAAGACTAAGGACCGTAGCGAAAACGCACACTCTACCAAGAAGCAGGGTCGCCAGAAAGGCGGCGGAGGAGCTCGTCACGGAGACCTCAAGTC
This sequence comes from Bacteroidales bacterium UBA1745, assembly GCA_002314885.1. Classification (GTDB taxonomy): domain Bacteria; phylum Bacteroidota; class Bacteroidia; order Bacteroidales; family UBA932; genus Cryptobacteroides. Next base: position 16,080 of record DCHT01000040.1, read on the forward strand.
TGGTATCTATGTAGGTGGTGGTAACATCTTTGGCCCTAAGCCACGTTTCTATCACCACAAGCTCAACAAGAAGCTCAAACAGCTCGCTAGATTCTCTGCCCTTACTTACAAGGCACAGGAGAACGCTCTTACTTTCGTAGAGCCATTCTCAATGGACGCCCCTAAGACTAAGGAGTTCATCCAGATCCTTGACAACCTCAAGGCTAACGGAAGGAAGGTCCTCGTGGTACTTCCTGAGAACAACGACAACGTTTACCTTTCAGCACGTAACCTTCCTGAGGTTAAGGTGATCACTGTAGACGAGATCAACACTTATGCAATCATGAATTCTAATTCAATGGTTATCGTTGACGGCGTACAGGAGATCCTCGCTTCAAGAATCAAGTAATTTGAGAGATGGGAATTTTAATTAAGCCAATAGTAACAGAAAAACTGACGGTTCAGGGCGAAAAATTGAACCGCTACGGCTTCATCGTGGCTCGCGAGGCTAACAAGCTTCAGATCAAGGCTGCGGTAGAGCAGGCATACAACGTAACAGTAGCTGACATCAACACTGTCAACTACAATGGCAAGGCAAAATCTCGTTTCACCAAGGCTGGTATCCTTACCGGTCGCACTAACCGCTTCAAGAAGGCGTATGTGACTCTCGCTGGTGATGACAAGATTGATTTCTATGCAAACATTTAAGGTAATTAAGTCATGGCAGTAAGAAAATTCAAACCGTGTACCCCAGGTACAAGAAATAAGGTAATTTCCGCTTTTGACGACATTACCTGCAAGACCCCTGAGAAGTCACTCCTCGAGCCTCTCAAGAGCTCAGGTGGACGTAACAACCAGGGTAAGATGACAATGCGTTACCTCGGTGGCGGTCACAAGAAGATGTACCGTGTCATCGACTTCCTCCGCAACAAGGACAACGTTGCTGCGACTGTGAAGACTATCGAGTACGATCCTAACCGTTCCGCTCGTATCGCACTTGTTCAGTATGAAGATGGTGAAAAGAGATACATCATCGCACCTAACGGTCTTACCGTAGGTCAGACAATCCTCTCCGGCTCAGGAGTTGCTCCTGAGGTTGGTAACACTCTCCCTCTTGGTGAAATTCCGCTTGGTACTCTCGTACACAACATCGAGCTCCGTCCTGGTCAGGGCGCTGCGATGGCCCGTTCAGCCGGTGCTTTCGCTCAGCTCGCTGCACGTGAGGGCAACTACGCTATCCTCCGCCTCCCTTCCGGTGAGACCAGGATGGTCCTCTGCTCTTGCCGCGCAACTGTAGGAACAGTATCAAATCCAGATCACAACCTGGAGTCTCATGGAAAGGCAGGACGTAGAAGATGGCTCGGCCGTCGTCCACGCAACCGTGGTGTTGTTATGAACCCAGTCGATCACCCAATGGGTGGTGGCGAAGGTCGCGCATCCGGTGGACATCCACGTTCACGCAAGGGTCTTCCTGCAAAGGGCTACAAGACTCGTAATCCTAAGAGCACTTCCAACAAGTTCATCATTGAAAGAAGGAAAAAATAACGGAATAAATTAAGAGATTATGAGTCGTTCATTAAGAAAAGGTCCTTATATCCAGGAGGCCCTCGAAAAAAGAATTCTTGCTATGAATGAAGGTAGCATGAAGAAAGAGGTTGTCAAGACTTGGTCACGCGCAAGCATGATTTCCCCTGACTTTGTCGGCCACACCGTCGCAGTTCATAACGGAAACAAGTTTATTCCTGTTTACGTAACTGAGAATATGGTAGGTCACAAGCTTGGTGAGTTTGCGCCAACAAGAACTTTCAGAGGCCATTCAGGCAATCGTAAATAATTATAGAGAATCGTAATTATGGGAAAGCGTAAACATGAAATGGCTGAGCGCCTGAAAGCTCAGAAGAAGGTTACCGCAGTTGCAAAGCTGAATGACGTACCTACTTCACCTCGCAAAATGCGCCTCGTTGCAGACATCATCCGTGGTGTCGAGGTCAACAAGGCACTCGATATCCTCAAGTATTCTAAGAAGCACGCTTCTAAGTCCCTCGCTGTTGTACTTCGCAGTGCAATCGCTAACTGGGAGGCTAAGAACGAGGATAAGTCACAGGAACTTGAGAATGGTAATGTGTACATCAAGACCCTTATGATTGATGAGGGCCGTACGCTTAAGAGAATCCGTCCATGCCCACAGGGTCGTGCCGGCCGCATCCGCAAGCGTTCTAACCACATCACCATCATTCTCGATGTTAAAAAACCAGTGGAGGAATAAACTATGGGACAGAAAACTAATCCTATCAGCAACAGAATCGGTATCACCCGTGGTTGGGACTCTAACTGGTGTGGTGGTAACTATGCGGAGAAGATCAAGGAAGATTACGACATCCGCAAGTATCTCGTAAACCGTCTTGCAAAGGCAGGTCTTTCTAAGATCGTCATTGAGAGGACCCTTAAGGTCATCACTGTAACTATCCACGCTGCTCGTCCAGGTGTCATCATCGGACGTGAGGGCAAGGAGGTTGACAGCCTCAAGGCAGAGCTTAAGAAGGTAACCGACAAGGACATCCAGCTCAACATCTACGAGGTTAAGAAGCCTGAGGTTGACGCTCACATCGTCGCCGACAGCATCGCTCGTCAGATCGAGGGTCGTGTATCCTATCGCCGCGCTATCAAGATGGCCATTGCAACCGCTATGAGAATGGGTGCCGAGGGCATCAAGGTTCAGATCAGCGGCCGTGTAGGTGGCGCCGAGATGGCTCGCAACGAGATGATCAAGGAAGGTCGTACTCCTCTCCATACTTTCCGTGCAGACATCGACTACGCACTCGCTGAGGCTCACACCAAGGTAGGCGTACTCGGAATCAAGGTTTGGATCTGCAACGGTGAGGTCTATGGAAAGAAGGATCTTTCACCTAACGCTGGCATCGCTGCTCAGCAGGCAGCTCAGAACCAGAACCGCGGTCCTCGTCGTGACGACCGTCGTGGTCCTCGCCGTGACAACCGCCGTCGTGAGAACAAGTAATTGTTACTTCACATAATCGGAAGGCCGGATGCAAGTCCGGCCTTCTTTTTTTGTATATTTGTCAGTCTTTATACTACACTCGCAGAATATATGAATATCAGACGCTTTTTATCCGCCGCCATCGTCCTTGTCGCAGTTGTTTCCTGCGGCCGCTCCGCACAGACTCGCGTTGTTGTGACGGGCGTTGCAGAAGGAACTCCCGTTTCCGTCGTGTGCAGCGAGGCCGACATTGACACGGTTTATTTCGCCGAGGAGAACGGGCTTGAATTCCTGCTTCCGAAGGATCCTCTCTCATTCACGGTCGTCCAGACTTCGACGGCATCCGTACCGGTGCTTTCCGACGGAAACACCGTAAGCGTGAACATTGAGGAAGGCAAGGCGGAGACTGAATCCAAGAGCTCTCTTCAGAGCCGTTTCAATGCCCTTATGGACCAGTTGCTGGGCTACAACGAGGAAGTCAACGCCAAGTACCTTGAGGTGCACGACAACTGCTCATTGAGCCAGGAAGAGCAGAAGCGGGTCTTTGACAGCTGGTACGACACCAAGAGCGTGGCTATGGTAGAGGAACTGAACGCAGTCCTCCGCCGCAACCGCAACAATATCGTGGGCGTCTATACTTTCTTCCAGGTGATGAGCCTGGTGCAGGACGACACCGAAGCCGTGCTCAAGTCCTATGAGATGCTCGGTCCGGATGCCAAGGCCTACGAGTATGTAGCTGATATCAAGCAGTCGCTCGACGCCGCCGGCCAGACTGGCGTGGACGCTATGTTCAACGACTTCACGGTACGCTGCGTGGAAGACGGAGAGGTGGTGTTCAAGTCCCTTTCCGACTATGTAGGCAAAGGCAAATATGTACTCGTGGACTTCTGGGCCAGCTGGTGCGGCCCGTGCAAGGAAGAGATACCTTACATCGCATACGTTTACAACAAATACGCCGGAGAGGACTTCGACGTACTCAGCGTGGCAGTGTGGGATGAGCCCGATCTCACCATTGAGGCCGCTCAGGCCAACGGAATCTGCTGGAACCAGATTGTGACGGTGGCAGAGGACTCAAGGATTCCTGCCGACGCATACGGTATCCAGGGCATACCTCAGTTGATTCTTTTCGGTCCCGACGGCCATATCGTAGCCAGGGACATCCGCGGCGAAGGCATTGCCGAGGCCGTATCCAGATTCGTATCAGAGAAATAATATGAAGAAGACATACGCAATAATCCTTGCAGCCGCTGCCCTTGCAGCCTGCAACCCACAGCCCAAGGACGTGACCAAGATCTATGGCGTCGCCCCTGCCGGCCTGGACGAAATAGAGATGTTCTATGAGGACGTGGACAGCCTCATCATCGCCGAAGACGGCAAGTTCTATCTGGAATTGCCGACCAATGTGGCCCGCCTTGTGACTTTCGAGGCCGGTCCTGGTTCCGTCGAGGTCATTCCGGACGGCACAGTCCTGGACGTGGTCCTCGCCGACAGCAGCTATGCAAATTCCCGCAGGCCGGAGATTTCCGTGCAGGAGAGGCTGAACGCCTTTGTGGACAGGGTTATGGAAAGCGCCGACAGGCCTTTCGAGGAGACTAAGAAGATCGCCCTCGAGACCATCAACGCTGAGAAGAGCAATGCCATCGGAGCCCTTGCTTTCCAGACCATCTATCCATATCTGACCGAGGAGGAAGCCGGTCAGGCCCTCAGGACCCTCAGTCCGGCCGTACGCAAGAGCGGAACCGTGGCTGTGATAGAGAAACTCTACAATGCCCGTCAGGAGACCTCTCCTGGACGCCCATACAGGGATTTCTCCGTCAGGACCGTCTCCAGCTTCGACTACGGCGTGCCAGTCTATTCTCGCGTGCGTCTCTCTGATTTCGTCGGAAGGGGCAATTTCACCCTGCTCTTCCTGTGGAACGCCAGGGACCAGGCCTCCCTTTCCCAGATACCTTTCATCAAGGACACATACGACAGTTTCAAGTCAAAGGGCCTCGACGTAGTCAGCGTGTCCCTCTATGATGCAGATCCTCCGTATGACGCCCTGTACGTGGCTCAGGCCTATGGAATGGACTGGGTTGCACTGAACGGCGCGGAAGACACTGTTGCGGACCTCTATGGCGTACTCGCGCTTCCGCTGGTGATCTACCTTGACCCTCAGGGCAACATCATCGACAGGGATGTCTATGGCGAAGACATCAAGTCCGCTGCCCAGTATTATTTCGAGCAGATGGAGCAGGCCGCTCAGAGGCGATAAATGACCGTCCGCGAAAAAATAGCGCTATTTCCACATTCCCCCGGAGTCTACAGATACTATGATTCCGAGGGAACTGTCATCTATGTGGGCAAGGCCAAGGACCTCCACAAGAGGGTGGCGCAGTATTTCGTGGACCCGTCCAGGCTTACGCCGAAGACTGCCATACTCGTTTCCAAGATAGCCGATGCCCAGTTCTCCGTCGTGGAGAGCGAGGCGGATGCCCTGCTTCTGGAAAACAACCTCATAAAGCAGTACAAGCCTAAGTACAATATTTTGCTGAAGGATTCCAAGACCTATCCTTGGATCTGTGTCAGCAAGGACGTGTATCCGAAGGTATTCCTCACCAGGAGGAAGGTCAATGACGGTTCCCGCTACTTCGGGCCGTACAGTTCGGTGAAGCACGCCTATTCCCTCCTGGAATTCTTCGACAAGCTGTATCCGCTGCGCAACTGCAAGAACAAGATCACGACCGACACCATACTCCGTGGCAAGGCCCGTCCGTGTCTGAACTACCACATAGGGAAGTGCAAGGGCTGCTGCATCGGGGCCATTTCGGTCAAGGAATACAACGACAATATCGAGGAGATAGTCCGCCTGCTCAAGGGCGACGGGCGCGAGATGATAGCCCATTACAAGGAACTGATGATGGAGGCCTCCGCAGCCCTGCAGTTCGAGAAGGCGGCGGAATACAAGGAGAAGATGGACTCCCTGGAGCAGCACTACAGCAAGTCCGTCATCGTGAACTCCTACAGCGGCGATATGGATGTGTTCTCCCTCGTGATGGACGGCCAGGATGCCTGGGGCAACTTTATGCGTCTGCACAACGGAGCCATCATCCAGTCCCTCAACCTCTGCTACAAGCTTCGCATCGAGGAGGAGCAGAAGGAGGTGCTGGGCACCTTCATCGCCGACATCCAGGAGAAATTCGGGAATCTCAGCAAGGAGGTCATTGTGCCATTCCTGCCGGACGTGGAATTCGAGGGCGTGACCTTCACCCTGCCGGTCAGGGGAGACAAGTTCACCCTCCTGGAGCTCAGCAGCCGCAACGCCAAGGAGCAGAGGGCGAATGCCCTGCGTCAGAGCGAGCACTGCGATCCGGACGCCTACTACCGCAAGGTTATGGAGGAACTGCGCGACGCCCTCGGAATGAGCGTGCTGCCGGAGCATATCGAATGCTTCGACAACTCCAACATACAGGGCACGAACCCGGTTGCCTCCTGCGTAGTCTTCAGGGGCGCAAAGCCTTCCAAGAGCGACTACAGGCACTTCAACATCAAGACCGTCGTGGGCGCGAACGACTATGCCTCAATGAAGGAAGTGGTCAACAGACGTTATTCCAGGATGCTCAATGAGGCCCCGGACGACATCCCTCAGCTGATAGTCATAGATGGTGGCAAGGGTCAGCTGAGCTTTGCTTACCAGGCCATACTGGAGCTGGGTCTCCAGGACAGCCTTACCATCATCGGCCTCGCCAAGAGGCTTGAGGAAGTCATACGCGTCGGGGATCCGTTCCCACTCTTCATTGACAGGAACTCCCAGGCCCTGAAGCTGCTGCAGCAATGCCGTGACGAGGCCCACCGCTTCGGCATCACGCATCATCGCAACCGCCGCAGCAAGACCCAGATAGAATCCGCGCTCAGGGAAATAAAGGGCGTGGGTGAAAAGACAGAGCAGCGCCTGCTGCTGCATTTCGGCTCCGTGGCCCGCATTGCCGCGGCTCCGCACCAGGAGGTGGCTGACCTGGTCGGAGAGGAACTGGCCACCAGAATACAGGAACAACTCAGAAAGTAAAAATGACAAGGGAAAGCATATTGAGACCATTTGAGTGGGTGATGATAATCGGCACCGCCCTCGCGGTCATAATCAGCGCAATATTCGTAACCGGCCTGGGAAACGCGGTCTCAGACTTCGATTGGTGGGTCACTTCCATTGCAGCCATCCTGAACATCTGCTGCTGCACCTGCTCGGCCAGGGGCAGCAGATGGACCTTCTTCTTCGGCGCGTTATATAATATTATGTATACCTATTACTGCATAGTGACCGCGCATTACGGCAATGCTGCGGTATATGGACTGTGCTTCCTGCCTCTCCAGTTAGTGGGCTGGCTCCATTGGCGGAGGATAGGCAACAATGAGGAATCCTCCCAGGTGGCAGCCAAGAGGCTTTCCTGGAAGATGCGCGGCCTCATCACCCTTGCATCTGCCGTGGTGATGGTCGGACTGTGGCTGCTGCTCCGCAATGTCGGAGGTCACGACAGTGAGGTCGATGCCATCTGCACCGTGCTCTGCGTGATTGCACAGCTGCTGCTCACCTTTGCCTTTATGGAGCAGTGGTTCGTGTGGATAGCGGTCAATGTGCTTACTCTGGTGATGTGGGCGCTTTCAGCTGCGGCATCCGTCAAAGCCGGCCATTCCCTGGCTTCAGACCTCAATCTGGTCATCTGCTATGCCTTCGTCCTGATCAATTCAATCAACGGCCTGAGGGTGTGGCTCGCCCTGAGCAAAGACCGCCGTATGTAGATTTTCGGGGCATTTCTTTCATTAATCAGTTTTTTTTCCTTACTTTGCGGGACATTTTGGACCGATTTTAATTATTACTAACAAAATAAAATCTAAACGTTATGTCAGAAGTAGCAGAGAAAGTAAAAGCTATCATCGTCGACAAACTTGGCGTAGATGCTTCTGAGGTTACTGAGGCAGCAAGCTTCACCAACGACCTCGGTGCAGATTCCCTCGACACCGTAGAGCTCATTATGGAGTTCGAGAAGGCTTTCAACATCACCATTCCTGATGAGGATGCAGGTGAGAAGATCCAGACTGTAGGTGACGCCATCGAGTACATCGTAGCTAAGATGGAAGCCAACAACTAAGATTGCCTTTCAGCAATAAAAGAAAGAGGCCGGTTTGAAACCGACCTCTTATTTTTTTATTACATCGCCTTCTTCGGAATCGCGAAGGTCAGCGTGAGTTTCGGCTTGGCCTGGGTGGCCGTCGGGCCATACAGGGTGGCTCCATAGAAGCGGTCCCTGTCGAGCTCGTCGGAAGACTCGGTGCTTGTAGAGCTGGATGAGCCATACAGGCTGCTGTACATCATCATCGAGTAGTAGTTGTTGTAGCCATATCCGCCGTATCCGCTGTATCCGTATCCGCCGTATCCACCGTATCCGTAGCTTCCGTATCCGCCATAGAGCTGGTTGAGGTAGTTGTAGTAGTAGAGCTGGCTGAGATAGTCATTGGTGCTGCTACTGCTGCTGCTCGTCTCGGTGATTTCGGTGAAGGTCACAAGGAACCAGATGTTGTAATTCTCGTAAGTGCTGTCAGCAGCGTCCCTGAGTCCGAATATCTTCTGTGCGTGGAAGCTGATGTCCGAATTGTACCTGCAGTTGGAGCGGTCCACTGAGCCGTGTGCCTCGTCGGAGATGCTGGCGTCGGTGAGGTTGGCATAAGTGTAGACCTTGTCGCCGTCATCGTTGTAGCCGGAAATCCTGCAGCAAGGGTTGAGGATGCTCGGATATGCGTTCATATATCTGTAGTCCCCAGGGAACTCGAACGGCATCGAAATGGTCGCCTTGTTGATGATCACGAGGCTGTCCGGAATGTGGTTCACGTTCTTCTCGTCCACGCTTTCCTTGATCTTGGCATAGATTTCCTTGGAGCTTACGACCGGCTTCATACCGTTGCCGCCCTCCACGTAGATGGCGTCCGTCGCCTTGCCGGCTGTCTTTCCGTCCACGATTTCGGTGACATTGAAGGCGTACTGGTCAGGCAGGCTGTCTGAGCCGTCAGGAATGCCTATCGCGCCGAGGAGGAAGATGAGGGAGGTGTCCTTGCGCTCGCCGTCGTAGACGGAGTTGAACTTGAGTTCAGCGTAGTTTCCGGCGATGTAGCTGTCCTCCACCTTGAGGGCCAGGTCGAACATATTGATTCGTCCGCCGTAGCCAAGAGGATCATCCGTGCAGAGATAGATTCCCGGGAAAGTCTTGATGTATTCGGGGATGGTGTCAAACTGATACAGGTTGTCTTCTGCGAGGGAGAGGAACCTGTCCATATAGGACTGTGCGAATTCCAGGGAGAAGTTTACGCTGAGGGAGTCGCCTCCGTTGTAAACCGGGATGCCCCTGGTTATGCGCTCCTTGCCGTCAAACATCGCATTGTTCAGGTCCTCGAGATAGGCGAGTTTGTCCACTTCGATGCCCATTCCGTCAAGGGAATATACATTGACGTTCTGGATGATGTTGTGCTGGTTCTCGTTGATGACGTTCACGGTGTCCCTGCAGAGGGAGAGGTGGAATCCGGTGACCTTCGGATCGGTACCGAAATTCATTGAGTCCACGCAAGGCACGAGGAAGACGGTCGAACCCTTGCGGGTGAGTCCGAAGTCCTTGTCCCTGATTGCGCCGAGGGTGACGCGGCGGGAACTGTATGCGGACATATTGGTGAGAGGTTCGAGGGAAATGTCCTCGAGGTCCCATTCCATATGATATACGTCGTACTGCTGCTCGAGCGGCATCATATCGTGTCCGATTTCGGTGTCGACGGTAACACATCCCGTGAGTCCGGACACCAGTATGCCGGCAAACGCGCCGGCAATGAGGATTCTTTTAAGATTCATCTTCTAGAGCTGATCGTAAAAACTGTTGTAGTCGTCAATGTAGCTTCCGTCCGCAAGCTTTGCTCCGTCATACGGGAGGGTTGGCAGGCCGGACTTCGCGACAGCGCTTTCGAGTTCCTTCGGAATGTTGTCTGAAGCCATTATGACTGCGTCGGAATACCGGATGGCCAACTTTGCAAGTTCAGTGCCATCGGCATTCTCGCTGAGGGCCACATCCGGGGTTTCTATGCCACCGAAGCAAATTTTTTCGTTGAGGCCTTCTCCAAAGGAGTCGGCAGGGGTGTCGTCATAGAGGGAAAGCACCACCTTGCTGTTTGCGAAGATAGGGTCGTCCCTGTATGCCTTCTTGAGATAAAGCGGAAGGACGTGGGAAATCCAGCCGTGACAGTGGATCACGTCCGGAGCCCAGCGGAGCTTCTTCACGGTCTCGAGCACGCCGCGCGCAAAGAACACAGCCCTCTCGCAGTTGTCGTCGAAGAAGCGGCCCTCTGCGTCGCAGAAGACCTGTTTGCGGTGGAAGTAGTCCTCATTGTCAATGAAGTATACCTGCATCCTGGCAGCGGAAATAGATGCTACCTTGATCACCAGCGGCCTGTCTATGTCGCTGATGACGATGTTCATACCGGAAAGACGGATGACTTCGTGCAGCTGGTTCTTCCTTTCATTGATGCAGCCGTAGCGAGGCATAAAGGAACGGATCTCCTTCTTCCTTTCCTGGATACCCTGTGGAAGGAAGCGACCAATGTTGCCTATAGGGCTTTCCGGCAGGTACGGAACCATCTCCGAACTTACGAAAAGTACTCTTTTAACATCTCCCATCGCGTTGAAAAATTTTAGTGCAAATTCACAACAAAGATAATAAATAGTTTTGATTTTCACTATCTTTGAAGCCGTGAATGCGCCGACGGCGCGCCTTATTTAACGGGAAAATGGCAAAGAAAGACAAAAGTATGATGGGCAAAAGGCTGCTCAACGCCTACCTTTCATCGGTCATCAGCATCTCGCTGGTGCTCCTTCTGATAGGCGTGGCAAGTCTCCTGCTGGTCAATGCCAAGGGGGTTTCCGACTACTTCAAGGAGAATATGAAGATCTCCGTGATGATGAAGCCGGATGTCACCGACGACCAGGCGCAGGCTTATCTGGCGTCCATTTCCGACAAGCCATACACCAACACGGCCCGCTTCATTTCCCGTGAGCAGGGCATCAGCGAGATGCAGGAACTTCTGGGCGAAGACTTCCTCGACGTGTTCGAGTCTTCCCCTATTCCGGTATCCGTGGACCTCACTCTCAAGGCGGCCTACGTGTCGGCTGACAGCCTGGACGTGGTGAAGGCTGAGTTGGAGACTTCCCCTGTCGTTTCGGAGGTCATCTACCAGCGCTCCCTCGTGGACAAGCTCAATTCCAACCTCGGCAAGGTGTCCCTCGTCCTCGCGGTCTTCATCGCCCTGCTGCTCTTCATTTCCTTCGTGCTTATCAACAATACGGTGCGCCTGAACATACACGCGCGCCGATTCACCATACATACAATGAGGATGGTGGGCGCCACCAAGCGCTTCATCCGTGCGCCGTTCCTGGGGCAGGCCGTGTTCCAGGGCCTCATCGCCGGATTGCTGGCCACCCTTATGCTGACCGGACTGCTCTTTGCCGTCCGAAGCGAATTCTCCCAGCTCTTTTCAGTGTTTACCCTGGATATGATGCTGACCGTGGTGGGCGTGGTGCTCGCCTGCGGAGTGGTGATATGCGTGATAAGCACCTATTTCGTCGTTAATAAACTCGTATCGCTCCGCAAGAGCGAACTTTACTATTGATTATGGACAAGATGCCTCTTACCAAAAAGGGATTTATGTTCCTCGTGGTCGGTCTCGTCGTTATGATCTCCGGTTATATCCTGATGGTCGGCGGCGGCAGTGACGACCCCGCAGTGTTCAACAACGCTATGTTCGACTTCCGCAGGCTCGTGGCCGCTCCGGTGGTCATAGTCCTCGGCGTAATCATCGAAGTGGTGGCCATAATGGGCTTCCACAAAGCTAAAAAGAACGATAAGTAATGAATTGGCTTGAAGCGCTCGTTCTGGGGCTCGTCCAGGGCCTCACGGAATTCCTGCCGGTCAGCAGCAGCGGCCACCTCGCAATAGGCCAGGCCCTGCTGGGTGTGGACGCTTCCGAGAATCTCTTCTTCGACGTGGTCGTCCACGCCGCCACGGTGCTCGCCACGATAGTCGTGTTCCGTTCTCAGATATGGGACCTGCTCAAGGGCCTGTTCCGTTTCCGTATGAACGATGAGACCGACTATATCCTCAAGATATGCGTGTCGATGATTCCGATCCTGTTTGTGGGACTCTTCCTCGATGACTATGTCGAGGCTCTCTTCGGCTCGCTTTTCTGTGTGGGCGGCTGCCTGCTCATCACTTCCGTGCTGCTTTACTTCTCGGATTCGATCTCCAGGGCCCGCGAGGCTCAGGCCGTTGAGGCTCCCGAGCATCGCAACGGCATTTCATACGTGCAGGCACTCATAATAGGTATAGGCCAGGCCTTCGCCGTGCTTCCGGGACTCTCCCGTTCCGGCACGACCATCTCCACCGGACTCCTCTGCGGAGTGAAGAGGGAGAAGGTGGCGCAGTTCTCCTTCCTGATGGTGCTCGTGCCGATCCTCGGCGAGGCATTCCTCCAGATACTCAAGGTCTTTCTCCGTCCGGAGAGCGAGGAGGTCGTCGCCTCTGCCGGCACAGGCGTCCTGCCTCTGATAGTCGGCTTCGTAGCTGCTTTCGTCAGCGGACTCTTCGCCTGCAAGGTGATGATAGCGATCGTCAAGAAGGCGAAGCTGAAATGGTTCGCCCTCTACTGTGTGATTGCAGGCGTCTTCGCGCTGCTCTGCGGCATTCTCCAGAACCTTTGGATACTTTAACCGATGGAGCGTACCCTCTCATATTTCGTGGCTGATGTCCACCTCGGGCTCGACGTGAATGACCCTCGCTGCCGCGAGGAGCGCTTCACATCCTTCCTGCGTTCGATTCCGGCTGACAGGACTGAGAACATCTTCCTGCTTGGTGACATCTGGGACTTCTGGTACGAATACCACGATGTGGTTCCGAAGGGCTATGCCAGGATCTTTGCGGCCATCCAGGACCTGGTGTCCGCCGGCGTGAAGGTCTATTTCTTCCCGGGCAACCACGACCTCTGGTCATATCGCTACTTCGAGGAACTCGGAATGCGGAAGATGGCCCAGCCAAGCGTGGTCGAGATCGGGGGACAGACTTTCTGCCTGGGTCACGGCGACGGTCTCGGCAAGGTTGACGGAGGCTATCGCTTCCTCAGCTGGGTGTTCCACAACCGCGTACTGCAGGCACTCTTCAGCACCATACATCCGTGGCTGGCCTTCCGTTTCGGCTATGGCTGGTCCCGTCACAACAGGCTCGCCCGCGCCGAGAAGGGCGTGAAGAGCGACTATGTCTATGATTCAGCCACCTGTCCGCTGACTGGCTTTGCCCGAGAGTTCTCCTCTAAGCAGAAGGTGGACACCTTCGTGTTCGGTCACTACCACGTGGCAGTGGACGAGACCCTGCCTTCCGGCTCCAGGTTCGTCATCCTGAAGGACTGGATTCACCAGTCGCCTTATTTCCTCTTTGATGCTACGTCCGGCTTGAGTTCCGTCTTGGACGGATATTCCCAGAACAGCGAGAAGTAGAAATTGTCGAAATCCCCATCCTCCCATTTCTGAACGAGGTCTTCCGTGGCTGCGTCCTCGCCTTCGGCGTCGTAGTGGCGTTTCATATCCGTGCCGAACATCTTGGCGATGCCCTGCCAGAATCCGGCCGCAATGCCGTTCCTGTAGTCCTTGATGACGTCGTATGGGGTGATTCCGCATTCCCTGTCCACCAGGCGCATCAGCAGGGCGCCCTGGGTGACGGTCATACTCTTGAGCGTGCTTTCGTAAGCCGTGAACAGGTTGCTCTGCACGGCCTTGATGTATTTTTCCTTCTTGCCCCTCTTGAGATTGTCGTTGTCGATGGTGCTGTCCACCTGGGCGATCAGGCGCTTTGCCTCGAGCGCGTACGGGTATACTTTATTGAAATTATACACGAGGCGGTAGTACTTCCTCCAGTCGCGTCCTTTCTGCTTCGGCAGCTTCTGGTAGATCTTGGCGGCGCGTATGGCGTCCACATATATTGTGTCGTTGCCTTCGATTATATACTCCATATAGCCGCTCTTCCCCTTGGAGGTCTGAGCCTTCGCCGGGGTGCAGAACAGACCGGCGAGCAGGAGGGCTGCCGCAACGGTCAGAGCGTATGATGTCTTAGTTTTCATCTGCGATGCAAATTTAGGTATTTTTTCCTGCTGTTGCGAACATCGTTCCATTCCTGATTTTTGCCCTTTTCGCGCTCGGTCCAAAATGCGTTCAAATATTTTTCAACCACTCTCGTAACTGCTTGATTTTTCAGCTACTTAGCTATTCACTTTTTTGTACCAAAACGTGTAAAATTTCTCGAAATATTATTTGAAGTTGAAGAATTTTTACTATCTTTGCAGTCCCCTAATTGAGGATAAATCCGCCCAACCAGTTGATACTCAATTAGTTAGGGTTATTACGGAAATTTTTTATTTAAAAGTAATAGAGAAATGTTACAGCCAAAGAAAACTAAATTTAGAAGGCAGCAGAAGGGCCGCATGAAAGGTGTCGCCCAGAGAGGTGCTCAGCTTTGCTTCGGTTCTTTCGCTATCAAGACAATGGAGAACTGCTGGCTTACCGGTCGTCAGATCGAGGCTGCCCGTCAGGCCGTTTCACGTCACATGAAGCGTGAAGGTAAGGTCTGGATCAGAATCTTCCCAGACAAGCCTTACACCAAGAAACCTGCTGAGGTTCGAATGGGTAAGGGTAAGGGTAACCCAGAGGGATTTGTTGCTCCTGTAACTCCAGGACGTATCCTTATCGAGATCGACGGTGTTTCACTCGAGATCGCACGTGAGGCACTCCGTCTCGGCGCACAGAAGCTCCCAGTTGCGACCAAGTTCGTGGTTCGCAGAGACTATGTTGAAGAATAATTAAAGGAGAGAAGACAATGAAAGCATCTGAAGTACGCGAAATGTCAATCGCAGACCTCAAGGATCGTATTGAGGTTGAGAAGGCGAATCTCGAGACCATGAAGATTAATCACGCCATTTCTCCGCTGGAGGACACCTCCAAGATCGCAAAGGCAAGAAGGGACATCGCCCGCATGATCACTATCCTTGCTGAAAAAGAGAATAACTAAACTGTATTATCAGTCATGGAAAGAAATCTTCGTAAAGAAAGAATAGGTTTAGTGGTCAGCAACAAGATGGACAAGACCATCGTAGTTGCCGTTGCAACCAAGGAAATGCACCCTATTTACGGCAAGTTCGTAAACAAGACCACCAAGTTCACTGCTCACGATGAGAACAACGAGGCAAATGAAGGCGATACCGTTCGCATCATGGAGACTCGCCCAATGAGCAAGAACAAGAGATGGAGATTAGTAGAAATCGTAGAAAAAGCTAAGTAAAAATGATACAGCAGGAATCACGTTTACAGGTGGCAGACAACAGCGGCGCAAAGGAAGTTCTTTGCATCCGTGTTCTGGGTGGTACCCGCCATCGTTATGCAAAGGTCGGCGACAAGATCGTCGTTGCAGTCAAGAGCGCTCTCCCTGGTGGTGACGCCAAGAAGGGTACTGTGTCAAAGGCTGTCGTAGTCCGCACCAAGAAGGAGATCCGTCGCGCTGACGGTTCTTACATCCGTTTTGACGACAACGCTTGTGTTCTTCTGAACAATGCAGGCGAGCTTCGTGGAACCCGTATCTTTGGCCCAGTTGCCAGGGAGCTCCGCGAGAACTATATGAAAATTGTATCACTGGCACCAGAGGTCCTCTAAAAATTGATCGAAACAATGAAAAAGATTCATATCAAGAAAGGCGATACCGTGTATGTAAATGCAGGTAACGACAAAGGCAAGACCGGCAAGGTGCTCGAGGTGATCGTTGAAAAGGATCGCGCCATCGTTGAGGGCATCAACATGGTTAGCAAGCACACCAAGCCAAATTCAGCACACCCACAGGGTGGCATTATCAAACAGGAGGCTAGCGTCCACATCTCTAACCTCAACCTCATCGACCCTAAGTCCGGAAAGGCTACCAGGATCGGTTACAAGGTAGAGGACGGCAAGAAGGTTCGTTATGCTAAAAAATCAGGAGAGGAGATCTAATTATGGCAAAGAAAGCACAAGCAGCCGGCGAGCAGGTACTTCCTGCAGGCTACGTTCCTAGCCTCGCCAAGACCTATAAGGAGGAGATCGTCCCTGCTCTCATGAAGCAGTTCGGTTACTCTTCAATCATGCAGTGCCCTAAGCTCGTCAAGATCACCATCAATGAGGGTGTAGGCGACGCTACCGGCGACAAGAAGCTCGTTGAGGTTGCTCAGCAGGAGCTCACTGCAATCACTGGCCAGAAGGCCATCATCACTACTTCAAGGAAGGATATCTCTAACTTCAAACTCCGTAAGGGAATGCCTATCGGTGTTAAGGTTACCCTCCGCAACGTCAAGATGTACGAGTTCCTCGAGAGGCTCATCCGCATCACCCTCCCACGTATCCGTGACTTCAACGGTATCGCTGAGAAGATGGACGGTCAGGGCAACTATACCCTCGGTGTAAAGGAGCAGATCATCTTCCCTGAGATCGACATCGAGAAGATCACCAAGATCCTCGGTATGGAGATCACCTTCGTAACTACAGCTAAGACCGACGAAGAGTGCCACGCACTCCTCAAGGCTTTCGGTCTGCCTTTCAAGAAACATAACAACTAAACAAGCGAACAGAGATGGCAAAAGAATCAATGAAAGCACGCGAAGTAAAACGCGCGAAATTGGTTGCAAAGTACGCTGAGAAGAGAAAAGCACTCAAAGAGGCTGGTGACTGGGCTGCACTTGACAAGCTCCCTAAGAACTCAGCAGCCTGCCGTATGCACAATCGTTGTTCACTCACCGGACGTCCAAAGGGATATATGCGTGCCTTCG
>DCHT01000040.1:32958-34132 GCA_002314885.1 Bacteroidales bacterium UBA1745
CGTATCCAGTTCCGTGAGATGGCTTCCAACGGTCTCATCCCAGGCGTTAAGAAGGCAAGCTGGTAAAAGCATAAACACCTTATTATTATAATTATTAACAATCGGATATCGGGCGCTTCTGCGCCGGTCCACAAAAAGACAAAAAAATGACTGATCCAATTGCAGATTTCCTTACTAGGATCCGCAACGCTTACCTCGCTGGTAAGAAGGTTGTCGAGATACCTTCATCCAAGATGAAAGTATCCCTCACCAAGATCCTCTGCGAGAAGGGCTACATCCTCTCCTACAAGGTAGTTGAGGGCACCCCTTGCAACACAATCAAAATCGCTCTGAAGTATCATCCTCAGACCAAGGCCGCTGCTATCAAGCACATCGAGAGAATCTCAAAGCCAGGCCTCAGGAAGTACTCTGACGTAGAGAACATGCCACGCGTCCTCAATGGCCTCGGCATCGCTATCCTCTCTACCTCCAAGGGTGTCATCACCGACAAGGAAGCCAAGGAGCTCAACGTCGGCGGTGAGGTATTATGCATCGTTTATTAATGTTTAAAACAATTTAGAAATGTCTAGAATTGGTAAATTGCCTGTACGCCTTCCTGCCGGCGTGACCGTAGAGGTCGCTGACGGTAACGTGGTTAAGGTTAAAGGACCTCTCGGACAGCTGAGCCAGAAGGTAGACTCTGACATCACTGTCACTGTAGAGGGTGGCGAGGTCAAGCTGACCCGTCCAAGTGACGCCCCTAGATTCCGCAGCATGCACGGTCTTTACCGCGCCCTTATCAACAATATGGTTGTCGGAGTTTCTGAGGGTTATACTATCAAGCAGGAGCTTGTTGGTGTCGGTTACCGTGTAGAAGTTCAGGGCCAGATCCTCGTATTTGCGCTCGGTTTCTCTCACGAGGTACACCTTATGCTCCCAGCAGAAGTCAAGGCTGAGGCCGAGGCTGTGAAGAAGGGCCAGAACCCTGTTCTCATCCTCAAGAGCTGTGACAAGCAGCTTGTTGGCCAGGTAGCCGCAAAGATCCGCTCAATGCGTAAGCCAGAGCCTTACAAGGGCAAGGGTATCAAGTTTGCCGGTGAGCAGATCCGCCGCAAGGCAGGTAAGACAGCTTCTGCTAAATAATTAGGAGGATAAAGTTATGGCATTGAATAGAATAGAAAGAAGAAGAAGGATT
>DCHT01000041.1:0-5360 GCA_002314885.1 Bacteroidales bacterium UBA1745
AAATCTTAGCTTGTTTCCCTGACTTACTAATCTCTTAAAAAGAAATTAACGCTTCTCGAATTTATTAAATATTCGGTACTTGCTTGTACTTGTTCTTACAGTCTTTTCAATGAACTTGTTGTATCTTATTTTTCATAAGAAATCCCCTCCGTTTCCGAAAGGGATTGCAAAGGTAGACATTATTTTTTATCCTGCAAATTTATTTCAACTTTTTTCGAAAAAAGTGCAGAAAGCCTAGCGATATTTGCCCAGAGGCTTGGAATTGATGTATCCCGGAGTGAGTTTGAGGAAGCAGACTCCGTGTGGAGCAACTTCGGTTTCCCAGCGATCCCTGAGGCCTACGGAGCCGAGATCCTGCTGACGCCAGAGGTCGCGTATCTGCTGATCTTCGCAGAGGCCGAGGCTGCGAGGCACGAAACCAATCATCTTCGGAGCGTCTGAAAGGTTGAACATGGCAATGGCAACTCCCCCGTCGGACAGACACTTGACATAGGTGGCATAGGTCTCGTCACCATAGCGCTTCGCCGGTGAAAGGCCGAGTTCGTCCTGGTCGATGGCAATCACCTCGTCGTTGGTGAGGAGACTTACCAGGAAGTCATCCGCACGGGTAAGGTCGCAGCCGAGAATCAGAGGAGCACTGAGCATACACCACATAGTCATATGGGTATATTGTTCGTCTGCGGTGAGCTGTGTCGGATTGATAGGATGTTCAGCCTTGCCCCAGCCTACACATCCGAGAACCATCATATCTGCATCCGGCCAGGCTCCAGGCCTGCGATAACCGGCCCAGACGTCCTGGCGGTTGAAGGCGATGTCGCTGACGCTCTTCCAATTGTCGCGGATGTCGCCGGTGGTACGCCACAACTGTGCGTATTTCATCAGGTCAGCCGCCAGTGGAAGAGGTGCGGAATTGGATATACTATATACTATATCGCGCCCGGTCGCGCGGAGGGCGTCATACATAGTCACGAGGGAATAGTGGTCGTTTGGATTCCAGTCGTACTTCATATAGTCGACTTTCCAGTCCGCCCACTGCTTTGCGTCCGCTTCTTCAAAGTGATATTCCTCGAAGCGCCAGAGGGAGTCTCTCTTGACCCTGTCCCTGTCGAGTTTGTAGTACTTGTCGCAGATCCCCTGCTCAACCCACCAATACTTGCCTTCCGGGTTGTCGCAGGTTTCGCCTATGTGACCGGCATAGGTGCCAAGCCACGGACCGGAGTAGATACCGAACTTCAGGCCATTGGTGTGCAGATAGTCAGACAGGGCCATAATGTCCGGGAACTTGCTGTTCGGCATAATGGCGTTGTACTTGCCGCCACGGTCGTACTGCCAGCCGTCGTCTAGGTTGACGTATGTCCAGCCGTACTGGTCCAGGCCGAGGTCGAGGATGGCCTTGCCCATAGCCATAGCGTGCTCCTGGCTGATGGTGTTGCCGAAGCAGTTCCAGCTGCTCCATCCCATAGGAGGAGTGAGCAGAAGCTTGTCGCCTATCTCAATTCGGAGATTCTTGCTGTCGCTGCCGAGACTGTTGGTCGCAGTCAGTTCGACATTGTAGATGCCGGCCTTCTTTGCCTTACCGGTGATGATGCCCGTCTGCGGATCCAGCTTCAAACCCTTCGGGAGACCCTTGGCCGCGAAAGTCATAGGACGCTCACCGCTTGCCGGGATCTTGAAGAGGAACTCAGCTCCCGGACGCTGGCCATAGACGCGCGCACCGTTGATGCGCGGAGTGGCAGGAGCCTTCGGAGTCAGGATGTAGGCCGAGTAATCCGGGACAGGAACCTGCTCGAATACAGGCTTGTCCTGAGGGTCATCGGTCTGGGCATAAGAAGTCGGCGCAAAGGCCAGGACAGCGGCCAAAGAAAGGGCCGCGCAGATCGTTCTTCTCATTTATTATTTCAGATAAGTCTTCGCAAAAAGGCCCAGAGCGGTCTCCGGATAATTAGTAGTGACATAGTCGGCACCAGCGCCGAAGTAGGTCAGCATATCGACGGAACTGTCCACGGTCCAGACATTGGTGGCCACACCAGCCGCACGGCAGCGGGAGAACCAGGTCATACGGGTACTGTAGATGCTGGTCTTGTAGTCTATGCCGTCGAGGCCTTCGGCGGCAATAGTCTCAGGAGTGAAAGCACCGGCTTCAGAACTGTCCAGATACTGGACGTTGGCTTTCGGAAGAAGGGTCTTGATATAGAGGCAGGCGTCGTGATCAAAGGCAATCCACACCATCTGGTCCTCCATCGAAGCCGCCTTGACCAGCTTCACCGACTCGTCTATGCACTTCTTGGTCAGATCGAGGCTCGTGTGGGTCTTGATCTCACAGACGAGCTTCACCTCCGGCTTGAGCTTGCCCTGAGCAAGGAATGCCTCCAGGGTAGGAGCCGTCTCGCCATTGGAAAGACGCACTGCACTGAGAGCCTCGAAGGTATTGTTCTGAATGACGGTCTGGGAAGCATCGGTAGGGAAATACTTGTCGTGGTTGACAACTACCCTGTTGTCGGTAGTTACCCACACGTCGAACTCGGAGCCCCAGACACCCAGATTCTGGGCGGCAGTGAGAGCAGCCACGGAGTTCTCAGGCAGAGAAGTGCTCTTGTAATAGCCACGGTGCGCCACGACCTTTCCGGCAGGAATATTCGTAGAACTGCCGACATTCATAACCACCTTGCCGACAGGAGAAACTGACGATCCTCGCTTGAGCAGCATCGCATAGCTTCCGCTTGCAAGGCCTGACGGCACGGTGAAGCTTACGCGGTCAGCCTCAACAGTAAGGGCGACTTCGGTGTCACCGAGGCAGATCACATCACCGGCCTTGAAACCTGTACCATATATATAATATATAGTACCGGCCTTCACATCACAATATGGGAGATAAGACAGGTCCTTGAGTTCAATGGCAGAGACGGTGCTCTGCTCAATCTTCACCTTCGAATAGAGGGCAGAGACCTCATCCGCGGTCAGAGCCTTGTCATAGATACGTGCAAGAACAACGTCTCCGTTCCAGGAGTTGGTGGAGGTGGTCTTGGATGCGTCTCCGCCTATGCTCCACCACTTGGCAGCAGCATTGGCTGGCTGGGTGAATTCGCCGGACGCGGCAACCGTACCCTTGAGTTCGCCGTCCACGTAGACCTTCGCAGTGCCGGCTTCCTTGTCCCACACACCCACGGCGTGGTAATACCTGCCCGGCTGAGGGTTGATGCCGCTGGCAGCCCAGCGATAGGAACCACCCACATACGGCAGGAAGGTCAGGCTGCAGCCCTTTGCGGTCTTGGAAATGAGCCAACCGGTTCCGCCTGAATCCATAGCGCTGAACATCTTGTACTCAGCAGAGCCGTCGGAGAGGAAATTGGACGAGAACACAACCTCGAGAGTATGTCCGTCAGCCAGGCCGTTGGCCATAGTCGTAGTGAAGTTCACCTTGTAGAAGCCATCTGCCACAGACGCGCCAGGAGTGTGGGAATAATGGGCCACATACCTGTCATAACTAGGATGACGATAAGTCATAAGGCCTGAGCCCGCAAGAGTCTGGACAGTGTTCTTGGCAGCAGATATATCGGTCGCAGTACCGTCCTCATTGAACACGACGTCAAGCAGGTCGGCAACCGGAACGACAACAGGGTCAGGTTCCGGCTCCGGATCCGGTTCTGGATCTGGTTCTGGATCAGGGTCAGGATCTGGATCAGGAGTTACAATTGGGTCCGGATCTGGTTCCGGCTCGGGCTTTGAACAGGAATTTACACCAAAGATCAGTGCTACGGCCAGCATAAAGGCCAATGTGGTTCTAATAATCTTCATAATGCAACAAAGTTAGGAAAATCTCCCGAGTTTCCCACCATCCACTTTCAGCGAAGACTCAAAAGAGTGAAAGCAAAAAAAACCAGCCATTGAGGCGTAGCCGAGCATTTCTCTGCGAGGCGGCCTCAAGGGCTGGTTTTAAAAATTGCAAACTATTTTGCTTAGTCGAGCGTCCTACATCATTCCACCCATTCCGCCGGCAGGCATTGCCGGAGCGGCCTCCTTCTCAGGAAGGGAAGCGATGGCGCATTCGGTGGTGAGGAACATACCGGCTACGGAAGCGGCGTTCTCGAGAGCTACACGGCTTACCTTGGTTGGGTCGATGACACCTGCCTCGAACATATTCACGTATTCGTCGGTGCGGGCGTTGTAGCCGAAGTCGGCCTTGCCCTCGCGGATCTTCTGGATGATCACGCTGCCCTCGACGCCTGCGTTGGCTGCAATCTGACGGAGCGGCTCCTCAATGGCCTTGGCCACGATGCGGATACCGGTTGTCTCGTCCTCATTGTCGCCCTTGAGGTCCCTGAGAGCCTCGGATGCACGGATGAAAGCAACTCCACCGCCAGGTACGATGCCTTCCTCAACGGCTGCACGGGTAGCGCTGAGCGCATCCTCTACGCGGTCCTTCTTCTCCTTCATCTCGACCTCAGTGGCAGCACCTACATAGAGGACTGCAACGCCGCCGGCGAGCTTGCCGAGGCGCTCCTGAAGCTTCTCCTTGTCATAGTCGGACTTGGAAGCGGAAATCTGGGCGCGGATGCTGGCTGCACGCTCTGCGATGGCCTCCTTGTCACCTGCACCGCCTACGATGGTGGTGTTGTCCTTGGTGATGACAACCTTCTCAGCCTTGCCGAGCATATCAGGAGTACAGTTCTCGAGAGTAAAGCCCCTCTCCTCTGAAACTACGACTGCACCGGTGAGGGTGGCGATGTCCTGAAGCATCTCCTTGCGGCGGTCACCGAAGCCCGGAGCCTTGACGGCTGCGACCTTGAGAGTGCCACGGAGGCGGTTCACAACGAGAGTGGTAAGTGCTTCGCCCTCAACATCTTCCGCGATGATGAGAAGTGAGCGGCTCTCCCTTGCGATAGGCTCGAGGATAGGGAGAAGGTCCTTCATTGAAGCGATCTTCTTGTCGGTGATGAGGATGCTGGCGTCGTCGAGGACAGCCTCCATCTTGTCGCCGTTGGTCATAAAATATGGAGAGATGTAACCCCTGTCGAACTGCATACCTTCCACGACCTTCACCTCAGTCTCAGTGCCCTTGGCCTCCTCGACGGTGATGACGCCGTCCTTCTTCACCTTTGACATTGCGTCAGCGATGAGCTTGCCGATGTAGGAGTCGTTGTTGGCTGAAATGGTGCCGACCTGCTCCACCTTGGAGTAGTCCTCACCCACTGCCTGGCTCTGCTCACGGAGGTTTGCGACAACGGCTGCGACAGCCTTGTCAATGCCCCTCTTGAGGTCCATAGGATTGGCACCGGCAGTCACGTTCTTGAGGCCCACGTTGATGATGGCCTGTGCAAGAACAGTGGCAGTAGTAGTACCGTCACCGGCCTGGTCGTTGG
>DCHT01000041.1:5406-5528 GCA_002314885.1 Bacteroidales bacterium UBA1745
CACCCATATTGGCGAACTTGTCCTCGAGTTCGATTGCCTTTGCCACGGTAACGCCGTCCTTAGTCACCTGAGGTGCGCCGAAACCTTTCTCGATTACCACGTTGCGGCCCTTAGGACCGAGA
>DCHT01000041.1:5545-44198 GCA_002314885.1 Bacteroidales bacterium UBA1745
CCGAGAGTAACCTTAACTGCATTTGCAAGTGCGTCAGCGCCCTCCTTCATCTGGGCACGTGCCTCTGACGTATATTTGATTTCCTTTGCCATAATCTTCTAAGAATTAAAGGGTTGCGAGTATATCGCTCTGTTTCATAATGAGGTATTTCCTGTCTTCGAAGGTCACCTCCTGGCCTGCGTACTTACCGTAGAGAACCACGTCACCGACTTTGACTTCCATCGGTTCATCCTTCTTGCCCGGGCCGCAAGCAACTACGACGCCCTGCTGTGGTTTCTCCTTTGCTGTGTCAGGAATGTAAAGTCCTGATGCTGTCTTGGTCTCAGCCTCCTTAGGCTCAACCAGAACTCTGTCTGCTAATGGTCTGATCATTTTTATTTCGTTTTAATTAATTACTTGCTGTTGGACGGAATATTACCGCCGCGGACGGATTGACACGGAGTCAAAGTATATGCCACTTGCAAAGATATGACATTTTGGCAGATGTAATAATATGCTCGCTTTCAAGTATAAATTCTTATATTTGTAAACTTATGTTATTCTAGAATAGAATATTCACTTACTTATGAAAACAATAACCAGATTTTTCAAGGCGGCCGTACTTGTCATCGCAGCGGCCATCACCCTCGCCTGTACGGGCGGAAAACAGCCTTCAACCGAGTTCTCGGCCTATATCAAGGCCTACACCGGAGGCGTGATCTCAAGCAATTCGACGATCAAGGTCGAGTTCGCTACCAGCCTCGGTGCCGAGCAGAGCGCCGAAGGTCTCCTGAGTTTCACCCCAGCCATCAAGGGACAGGCCCGCTGGACCAGCAACACCCTCCTCGAATTCATCCCGGAGGAAGGAGAACTCACTCCGGGCAAGACCTATGACGCAAGCCTCAGGCTCGACAAGATTGCCGACGTCAGCGCCGATCTCAAGAAGTTCGAGTTCAGCTTCGCAGTGGAGCCTAAGCAGATTGCGCTGGACATCGACTACTACCGCATCACGGCAGACGATCCGTCAGTGGCAGCCGTCTATGGCAACATCAAGTTCAGCTCCGATATGCCTGCCGACAAGGTGGCCAGCACCCTCAGGGTCGAATATGGCAACGAGCAGGGCGCCATCCAGGTAAGCCAGGGCACTGAGCCTAACAGCTACAACTTCATCGTAAACGGCTGCAAGAGGAGCTCATACGCAGTTCCGTTCACCATCTGGGTCGACGCGAAGAAATACGGCTACAGCAAGGAAACCGGCCTCGGCGTCGATATCCCTGCCACCGAAGGCTTCACCAAAGTGGTCTACAGCTGTGCCAATGTGGCAGAGCCATACATCGACGTAGTCTTCAATCAGCCGCTCGACCAGGACCAGAACCCTGACGGACTCTTCACCCTCAGCAACGTGGGCAGGTATTATTTCCAGAAGGACGGCAACAGGATGAGGATCTACTATGAGCCTCTCGGCAACGGCAACGTCGGCATCAATATCTCCGGCGACGTCAGGAGCATCGACGGCCAGAAGCTCGGCGAGGACGAATCCTACACTCTCAAGAGCGACGAGCCGGTTCCTGCAGTAAGCATAAAGCTCGACGGCACCATCCTGCCTGACCCATCACAGCTCATCCTTCCGTTCGAGGCACAGAACCTCAACGCAGTGGACATACGCATCGTGAAGATCTATGAGAGCAACGTGCTCACCTATCTCCAGGAGAACAACCTCTCCGGCACATCCGAGATGCGCAGGAGCGGACGCCTCGTCTACAAGAACACCCTCAGGCTCGACGCCGACCAGAGCGTGAATCTCCACAGGAAGAACCTCTTCTGCGTGGACCTCTCTGGCATTATGAGGAAGGAGCCGGGCGCCATCTACATCGTAAGGCTCTGCTTCAACAAGGAATACTCTCTCTATGGAAAGGGTTCCGCCAGCTCCGCAGCTTCCACCGGCGAAATGATCACTCTCTCCGCCGACGGTGGCATCACCGAGGAAGACGAGGCCATCTGGGACACTCCTTATTCATATTACTACGATGACTTCTATGACTGGAGGGAGTACAACTGGAATGAAAGCGACGACCCTACCAAGGCCAGCTTCTATATGGACTCCTACAAGTTCCCTCAGATCAGCCTGATGGCATCCAACCTCGGCCTCATCGCCAAGTATGCCGACTCCGGCAAGATCTGGGTGACCGCAAATGACATTGTGACAACCGACCCTGTCAAGGGTGCAGAGATCAACGTCTACAACTTCCAGCTCCAGAAGATCGGAGGCGGCAAGACCGATATCAACGGCTGCGCCGAAATTGAAGTGAGCGGCAAGCCTTGGGCTGTGACCGCAAGGAACGGCAAGACTATGGCATACCTCAAGGTCGAGGACGGCTACGAGAATTCCCTCAGCCGCTTCGACACCGGCGGAAAGAAGGTTTCCAAGGGCCTCAAGGGCTATGTCTATGGAGAGCGCGGAGTCTGGAGGCCGGGCGACGAACTCTTCCTCACCCTCGTACTCGAAGACCGCGAGGACAGGCTCCCTGCAGGTCATCCTGTGACTATGGAAGTCTACACTCCTCAGGGCCAGTTCTACGACAAGCAGGTCAGCACCAACGGCGTGAACGGATTCTACTCCTTCAAGCTCGAGACCGCAGATGACGATCCTACCGGCACCTGGAACGCATATTTCAAGGTGGGCGGAGCGACCTTCCACAAGGCCCTCCACATCGAGACCATCAAGCCTAACCGCCTCAAGGTGAAGCTCGACGTGAGCGGCAGCGCCCTCAGCTCAGGCAGCGGTTCCAACTTTATGGTCAGCTCCAACTGGCTCACCGGTCCTGCAGCATCCAACCTCAAGACCTCTGTCGAGATGACTCTCGCGAAGTCCAGCACAAGCTTCAAGGGCTACGAAGGCTATACCTTCACCAACCCTGCAGCAGACTATTCCCCTAACACCTACACCATCTTCGAGAAGGTCCTCGACGGCAACGGAAAGGTTGCATCCACGGTTACTATGCCTAAGGTCAGCAACGCTCCTGGTATGCTCAAGGCCAACATCGTGACAAGGGTGTTCGAACAGGGCGGCGACGCCAGCATCACAACGACTTCAATGCCGTTCTCACCTTATTCCGCATACGTCGGAATCAAGGCTCCTGAAAGCGGCGACACCTGGCTCGAGACCGACAAGGACCAGGTATTCCAGATAGCAGTCGTCGACAAGGACGGCAAGACCGTCAGCGGTCACAAGCTCGAGTACAGGATCTACAAGATCAACTGGAGCTGGTGGTGGGAGAATGACGAGGACCTCGGTTCATACGTCAACAGCCGCTATGCCGAGACCATCAAGAAGGACAAGATCACCGCAACTGACGGCAAGGCATCCATCGACTTCAGGATCGAATATCCTGAGTGGGGCAGGTACCTTGTATATGTCAAGGACCTCAACAGCGGCCACGCAACCGGCTGCACCGTTATGATTGACTGGCCAAGCTGGCGCGGACGTTCCGACAAGTCCGACCCTAGCGCAGCCACTATGCTCTCATTCTCTACCGACAAGACTTCTTACAAGGTAGGCGAAGAGGCCACCGTATATATCCCTGCAGCAGCAACGGGACGCGCACTCGTATCCCTCGAGAACGGCACAGGCGTGATCTACCGCAGCTGGGTAAGCACCTCCGACAAGGACACCAAGTACTCATTCAAGGTGACCGAGGAGATGGCTCCTAACTTCTACATCAACATCACCCTCCTCCAGCCTCACAAGCAGAGCGTCAACGACTCCCCTATCAGGATGTACGGCGTTCAGTCAGTGCTCGTGACCAACGAGGCATCCCACCTCAACCCTGAGATCACGGTTCCTGAGGTGATCAGGCCTCTCGAGGAGTTCACCGTGAAGGTAAAGGAGAAGAACAACAAGGCGATGACCTATACCCTGGCCATCGTGGACGAAGGTCTCCTCGACCTCACCAACTTCAAGACTCCGGACCCTTGGAAGGAAATGTACTCCAAGGAGGCCCTCGCAGTCAGGACCTGGGACCTCTACAACGAGGTGGTAGGTGCTTTCGGCAGCAAGCTCAACCCTATCTTCAGCGTCGGCGGCGACGAGGATATGTCCAAGGACAAGGTTCAGGAGAACAGGTTCAACCCTGTGGTCAAGTTCTATGGTCCGTTCACCCTCAAGAGCGGCAGCGCCACCCACAAGATCACTCTTCCTATGTACGTAGGTTCAGTGAGGGTTATGGTCGTAGCCGGCAAGGATGAGGCCTACGGATGCGCAGAGAAGGCCGTTCCTGTACGCAATCCTCTTATGATACTCCCTACCCTTCCTAGAGTTATGGGCTGCGGCGAGGATGTCACCCTCCCAGTGAACGTATTCGCAATGGAAGAAGGCGTCAAGGACGTGACTGTAAGCGTGAAGTGCGAAGGACCTCTCAAGGTCGCAGGCTCTTCACAGCAGGAACTCACATTCAGCACCACCGGTGACAAGCTCGTACGCTTCAACCTCAAGGCTACCGACGAGGAAGGCATAGCCAAGGTCACCATCGTGGCAACAGGCGCCGGCAGAAAGGCGGAGGAAACCATCAATATTGCCGTACGCAACCCTAACCCTGTGACTACCCAGGTCACCAGGAAGGCTATCGCCGCAGGCAAGACCGAGACCTTCGAATGGAACAGGGCAATCACTGCCGATCTCGAACTCGCAGGCTTCCCTACTATGGATCTCAACGGTTCCTTCAACTATGTGAAGAACTACTCATATTATTGCACCGAGCAGCTTGCTGCAAGGGGTATGGCTCTCGTCTACACCCTCGACCTCCTCAGCGAGGAGAATGCCGCAAAGGCCAAGGAGATGATTCCTGAGATACTCAAGCAGCTCTATGCTCGCCAGCTTCCTGACGGAGGCTTCGCTTACTGGTCAGGCCAGTCCAGCGCAAACGAATGGGCAAGTTCAATGGCCGGACAGTTCCTCACCGAGGCAGCCAACAAGGGCTTCAAGGTGGACGGCGGCGTCATCAGCAAGTGGAAGAACTTCCAGAAGAAGTGCGTCGTGAACTACCGCAAGTCCAAGGACAGCAATCTCGACGACCTCCAGCAGGCATACAGGCTCTACACCCTCGTACTCGCAGGAGCGGCTGACGAAGGCGCGATGAACAGACTCAAGGCTTCCGAGGGACTCAGCCTCCAGGCAGCCTGGAGACTCGCCGCAGCCTACAGCCTCAGGGGCAAGAAGGCCATCGCTCAGGAAATGGTCCAGGGACTCGAGACTTCCGTAGAGAAATATCGTGACGACCTCACCTTCGGTTCTTCCGAAAGGGACAGGGCTATGATACTCGAGGCTCTCGTCCTCACCGGCGATATCACCACAGCAGTAGCTCTCGCCCAGGAAGTGGCTGATGCCGCTTGCGACAGCTGGAGCACTCAGGGCGTCGCCTTCAGTTCAGTTGCCATCAACAGGCTCGCCTCCAAGATGGACACCGGCGTCCTCAGCGCAGAGGTTGCAGGCAAGGGCGTCAAGGCCGCAAAGGGACTCTATGAGACATCAGTAGACCCTAAGACCGGCAAGATCAGCGTGAAGAACACCTCCAACGGTGTCATCTACGCAGGTCTCACCACCACCTCACAGGCAGCCTTTGACACTGCCACCGAGGCAAGCGCATCCGGCATCAGCGTAAGCGTAAGCTTCGAGGACACCAAGGGTGCAGCCCTCGCTCCTGCTTCCATCCAGCAGGGCAAGGACTTCTACGAGAAGATCACCATCACCAACAACAGCATCAGCGGCACTGAACTCACCAACCTGGCTCTCACCCAGATGATCCCTTCAGGCTGGGAAATCTTCAACGAGAGACTCTATGGCGGCAGCAGCAAGAACGAAAGCGAATATGTCTACAAGGACATCCGTGACGACCGCGTGAACTGGTTCGTGAACCTGCGCGCAGGCGAGAAGAAGACCTTCTGGATCAGGCTCCAGGCCACCTACGAAGGCAGCTTCATCCTTCCTGCAGCAAGCTGCGTGGATATGTACGACAGCGACATCGCAGGCAACAGCGCATCTTCCAAGACTACCGTCAGGAGATAGACTTTGAAACTACCTGAGACAATACAAAGGCACAAGGCAGCATCGATTGTGATCGCTGCCTTTGCTGTATTGCTCCTGGCGTGGCTCTGCTGCCTCCCAAGGCATCTGTTCCGCGACGTCAGCTATTCATCCGTGGTTCTGGACCGCAACGGAGAACTGCTCGGAGCCAGGATTTCCGAAGACCAGCAATGGCGTTTCCCGCCTTGCGAGGAAGTTCCGGACAAGTATGCCAAGGCCCTCGTGGAATTCGAAGACAGGCACTTCCGATGGCATCCGGGCGTGGACCCGGCCGCACTGGGTCGCGCAATCATTCAGAATGCAAAGGCCGGCCACGTGGTCAGCGGCGGCAGCACCATCACGATGCAGGTCATCCGAATGTCCAGAGGCAAGGACAGGAACCTGTGGCAGAAGGCCATCGAAGCCATTCAGGCAACGAGGCTTGAACTGCGTTGCAGCAAGGATGAGATATTGGCAATGTACGCCACACACGCCCCGTTCGGCGGCAATGTGGTGGGCATAGAAGCCGCCTCCTGGAGATACTTCGGCCGCCCGGCGGACGACCTCTCCTGGAGCGAAGCGGCCCTGCTGGCCGTGCTGCCAAACTCCCCTTCCTATATACATATATCCAAGAACCGCGACAAACTCGTCCAGAAGCGCAACCGCCTGCTGGAACGTCTGTATCAGAAGGGATATATTGACGAAGACGACTACCTCCTGGCCTGCGAGGAACCGCTGCCGGACGAGCCGCACCCGCTGCCGTCCTATGCCTTCCATTATGTCGAGAGATGCTGTTCAGAACATCACGGGGAAAGAATACGCACCAGCATAGACCTGAGCCTGCAGAAGTCAGTCGAGGAGATCACCACCAGGTGGAGCCACGAACTGAGTTTGAGTGGAATCAACGATATGGCGGCAGTAGTGATCGATGTGCATAGCGGAGAGCCTCTGGCCTGGGTGGGCAATGCCGACCCCGACAGGAACCGTCCTGGCGTCAAGGTGGACGCCGCCAGCGCCCCGAGGAGCACGGGCAGCATACTCAAGCCCTTCCTCTACTGCGCAATGCTCCAGGACGGAGAAATCCTCCCTCACACCCTCCTCCAGGACACCCCGGTCAACATAAACGGTTTCACACCTCAGAATTTCGACCTTCAGTATGCCGGCGCAGTACCGGCCTCCCAGGCACTTTCCAGGTCGCTCAACATCCCATCCGTGCATCTGCTGCAGCAGTATGGCGTGCCGAAATTCCACGATCTTCTCAAGGCGGCCGGGATGACTTCCCTCACCAGGGCCTCCGGGGACTACGGACTCTCCCTGATCCTGGGTGGCGGCGAGGGCAAACTGGGCGAGATCACCCGCATCTACGCCAATATGGCGAAGTGGTATCAGGGCGAGGATATCAAGGACTTCCCTTTCTATGACAGGACGGCCGTATGGCACACCTTCGAGGCTCTGAGCGAGGTCAACAGGCCCGACGAGATGGATTGGAAGCTCATTTCGTCAGTCCGCAAGGTAGCCTGGAAAACCGGTACCAGCTGGGGATTCAGGGATGCCTGGGCAGTCGGCGTCACAACTGATTTCGCAGTCGGCGTATGGTCAGGCAATGCCCAGGGCCAGGGAGCAGCAGGGCTCGTCGGGGGCAGGACTTCGGGTCCCGTACTCTTCGACATCTTCAACACCCTGCCCCGCTCCGAATGGTTCAGTGAGCCGCCTTACGGCGAATATATCATGGCAGAGGTCTGCCGCCAGTCAGGACGCCTGAAAGGCCTGCACTGCGAGGACTGCGACACCCTTATGCTTCCGAAGAACGCCCTGCGCAGCAAGCCTTGCTCCTATCACAGGATAGTTGACGGCCAGGTGATGTTCCTGCTCCCTCCGGCAATGGAATGGTACTACAAGCAGAGCCATCCGGAATACGTCCCTGCCCCGTCCCACAGGAGCAACGGAGGCTATCTACCAATGGAGTTCATCTATCCCCAGAACGGCAGCTCGATGTCCATCCCGAAGCAGATGGACGGCAGCATCACTGGCATAGTATTCAGCCTGGCCCACAGCAATCCGGACGCAGAGGTCTTCTGGCATCTGGACACGGACTACCTCGGCACGACCAAGTACATTCATCAGATGACTCTGGCTCCGGACAAAGGCCATCACAACATCACGGTCGTCGACAACGACGGCAACAGCCTCAGCATCGGGTTTACGATTGAATAATAAAAAAAATCCGTGTGGCGAACCACACGGATTTTTCATTATTAAATCCAAGAATTATCTCAGAGGACAGCTCTGCTGAATCTCACATTCTGCAATGTCGATCTTGTTAGCATAAGACTTCGCAGGAGAAGCTGTTTCAAACTCCTCAGCAACGATTGACGGACACACATTTGCTACAGCACTTGAACCGGCAGCCCTTGCCATAGTTGCAGGGAAATAGATGTAGTTCAGGTCAGAGAAGCCGGTATATTTGCTATCTGCTATCTTCCAAGCGAAAGTACCGATGCGGGCAACTGTCACGTCACCTCTTGAATTGGTATATGAAGCAGGAGTGATGGCAACGCTTCCATCAGAATTCTTGGTGAAAGTAGCGAGAATGCCATCCGGTGCATCACCTGCATAGTAGCCGTCGTTGGTAACACCGAGAGGACGGTACTCATAGGTTGAGGTCGTATAGTAGGTACCCGTTACCTTGAACTCAAGGTTCTTGCTTTCTGCGTTGTAGCTGATTGGGAGACCCTGAGCACCGATATTAGAGATAGAGACGGCTTCGTTGATAGACTTCTCGGAAATAGTGACGTTATAGGTCGTGTCACGGCCAGCCTTGTTCAGGCAGGAGATTACCCAATCACCAAGCCATTCAGTGTACTCAGCCTGTGGATCCGGAGCCTTCGTGAGGGACATAGGGAGGTTTGCGGACGATGCAGTGCCATACAGATAGTTACCTGACGTCGGAGTTTCGATATAACCCCAGCGGATGATATATGCAACGAACTTGGTTCCGAGCTTACTGTTTCCAGGAGCAAGAACAAGGCTGTTTCCATCCTCAGAGACATTGCCAAGAATAAGCTCATACGGAGTTGATGAGTTACTGCCGGAACCGGTGTAATGAGGATAGTTCTTGCCGTTGCTGGTAAACAATCCACAGAGATATGTGCCACAAGCACCCTTGGTACCATTGGTCCAGTCACCGATCTTCTGTTCCATAATGGAGATGTATCCATTGCGGAGAGTACCCTCTGCCACAGTGCTGCCATACTTGGAGTTGGAAAGGGTATATAATCCTTCGACATTATAGGAGACACCGTTCACTTTCTCGGTTATATTAACTGTCGTTCCGTCAGCCATCGCCCACTTGCCAAGGTATGACTCGTATGTACCGTTGCCCGCTGGCTCAACCTTCTCGAACTCGAGGGACGCATACTCACCGGTAGGATTTGCATTGGCGTCGACACCGATAGCAAAGAGGATGAACTTGTTGTATGGAAGGGTTGAGAAGTTTGAAGAAGCAGTACCGCTGCGAGTGAGCATCTCATAAATCTGGTCGTAAGAGTAAGAGCTGATGTACTTCCAGATACTCTGCTGTATCATGTCGCTCTGTACGATGACTGCGCTCTTGGCAAGGTTCGCCAATGAGCCGGCGCTTTCCACAGCTGACGCATAGTAGATTGAGAAAATGTAGGAAGAAGTCTCACCGGTGACGGTGTTGGAAACCTTCTCAGGATATGAGGCGTCGCTTGGGTTCTCCTCGGTCTCCCAATCGAGGGACCAGTTAGCGTTCTCAGCAAAAGTGACAGGACTTACTGAAGTAGGGATGAAGCCGTAGACAGGATATGAGCCGACGGAACCGATGCGGACGGTAGTGTAACCGACCACATTCACAAAGTCATCGTCTTTGAGAGAAGAAACAAGATCGTCTGCTGCCGGTACAAGTATCAGTTTGCTCGTCTGGTTGAAGAGGGCCTTCTTGCCATTGAGAGTCAGGACGCTTGCACAGGAGTTGGTATACACACCTACATTGGTTGCAACAGCTCCGATATAGCTCCAATCAGGAACGAATACTGGCTGTGCAGAAGCGCTTGCAGTGGCAGATATTGCCTCGAGATATGCGATGCCATTGGCATCCACAGCCTTCTTGGCGATTACCTCAGCAAGATCGCCCTTTACGAGTTCGCTGCCGAGGATGACGGTAGTTGCGGAATCAAGGTCGGCTACGACTGCACTGCCCTCGACTGCCTCGATGACGAGGAGGCTGTCGATTGAAACGATTGCACCTTCAGCGACAGCTGCAATGTCTGCAACTCTCTGGACTGGGGTAACTTCAGCAGCTGCCTGGAGTACGGAAACAGTGTCGAAAGGCTCCTTGGTCTGAGCGTCGATGATAACGACGTTGCAAGTACGCTCTGCGCCTGTGATGTTGGCGATTACCTCGAATGAGAGGGAGTCAGTGTGGACAGCCTTGGTCTCGACAGGGAGAACCCAGGAGTCGCACTCGATGGCATAGTTCACATTGGTTGTCACCTTCACGGAGAATACGCCGCCCTCTGCAGGCACGCTCTCGGCGTCAGCTACGTATGCAAGGGAGCCCTCCTCGAATGCGAGGGACTTGATGTCGGTCTTGCCGCGGCCGTTGGTAGCATATACGAACACCTTTGCAGAGCCGCCGTTGTTGGTCACCTTGATGACACCCTCGGACTCGCTGTTCATAACTGCCTCAGCGTCCCAGGTACCGATGATGTTGAGCACGTCAACTTCGACTGCGTCGCCTTCCTTCACGCCCTTGAGGGTGTAAGCGATGGCTGAAGTCTCACCTGGAAGCACACCGATCTCGCTGCGCTGTGGGAGAACCATATAGAAAGGAACTTCCTTGTTGATGACGTATGGAGTGTCGCCGATCCAGAAGGTCACGGTCTCCTCACCATCCTCGATTGAGATTGGAAGAGCGTCGCCGGAACCCATTTCAGGAACGGAAACCCAAGTGGTGCCGCCATCGTAGGATACCTCCCACTTGCCTGCGTTCACGCGGAAGCTAGGCATAGTTGCGTAAACTGGGATGTTCTTGCCGTTGGCATCCTTGAGGAGTTCGCCATTGGCTGTCCAATAGAACACGCCGTCAACTTCCTTGGCGCTGATGACCGGAGCCGGGCCGGTAGGGCCGGTATTGCCCTTGTCACCCTTATCGCCCTTGTCACCTTTGTCACCCTTGTCACCCTTGTCACCTTTATCTCCCTTAGCGCCATTCTTGATCTCAATGGTGGTTCCGTCGGAGAAATAGACAAGCGAGCCATTCTCAGTGGCACGTACAGATGTAACGGTTACGCCGGCCTGAAGGGCGGCGATGGTAGCCTGGATACCAGGTACGGTCTTCGTGTTGAGTTCCTTTACCTGTTCCTCAAGTTCAGACACTCTTGAATCGAGGTCTGTCAGTTTGTCGTTGATTGCAGAATCATCATAGCAGGATGCTACTGCAAGAGCACAGGCAAACAGGGTTGCAATTAAACCTTTTTTCATATCGTTGTTGTTTATTGT
Organism: Bacteroidales bacterium UBA1745; assembly: GCA_002314885.1. Taxonomy (GTDB): domain Bacteria; phylum Bacteroidota; class Bacteroidia; order Bacteroidales; family UBA932; genus Cryptobacteroides. The sequence continues at coordinate 17,106 of DCHT01000041.1, forward strand.
TATTTGCTCGTTTGTCTTTTATCAGTCAGCTTGAGCAGCGTCCGCAGGCTGACAAGTGTCATACACATAAATTCTTGAAGGCTCAACTCTCTCGGCGTCATTGAGGGACAGCCCGAGGGATGACAGAGTCCTGATTGACGATGACGAAGCCTTAGTCATAGTCACAGGAAGTGTGGTGATCCTATCTTTGAATGTGTAGATGGACGTCATAGCTGAATTCATTGCCACAATGCACAGTGATGAGAACGGATATGATTTTCCATCATTGAGAGTGACATTGTTAGGAGACAGGGTTATGTTGCCGTCTGAACCGACGGTAGCCTTGCAGGCCTCATACATCTCTGTATCACTTGTGATGACGAAGTTGTTGGCCAAACCCATATAATATAAGGTGAAACCTTCTCCGGAGTCATCTACCGTGACGTTGGTAGCGACGCTCTTGCCGGTACCTCCAAGGAAGGAGGCGCTTCCATCCTCATTGAAGTTGGCATCCATAGGAGAAAGCCAGTCATAGGTCCAGCCTTCCCATCCGCTGATGGAGTAGGTCTTGTCTGTCTCGTTGGCAGCAATGGTTGCAGTCCAAGTGTTGCCTGAACCTGGTGTCACACTGAAGCTTCCGAGGAACTTCTTGTAGGCATCTGAGCCCTGGTTTCCACCACCACCGCCGCCACCGGATCCGGATCCGCCTACGCGGGAAATAGTCGTAGGCAGAGGAGTAACAGCCGTATTGGCGTGGATACTGATGTACTTGCCTTCAGAAGAAGTACCGATATACTTCGCAAGCTGGAGAGTGAGCTGGTTGCCCGAGCTTGTTACGGTACCTGGAGTCAGGGACGCATTGTCGATGTCATTGAGAGTTGCCGTAAAGATGGTGTATGGAGTAGAACCAAGCTTGTAGAAGGTACTTCCTCCGTCATCCTTAGGAATAGCGCCGTAGAAACCGAGATCAAGTTCACCATAGTTGCTGGAGGTGTACTTGCCCACACCTTCCTGAACCTTCACGACGAGCGCAGCGTTCTCGGAATCATACAGGGCCTCGATAGGGGCATTTGCCTGAGCCTCGATGCCGGTGATGGTGTAGCTTGTACCCTTGACCTTCTCAACGATCTCCCAGGTGTCGGTGGCATCACCGCGCTTGCTGGTCCACTTGCCGAGCCAAGCCTCATAGCTTGCACCGGTTGCAGCCTTCACGAATTCGCAGAAAGCATAGTGTCCGGTAGCCTCATTAGCCTCGTCGAAACCGATTGCAAAAGCGTAGTAGTTGCCGGCCGTGAAGATGTCGAAGTTGGCGGTGGCAGTCTCCTCATAGAGGCTGAGTTCGCCGTTCGCAAGCTGAAGTGCAGTCTTAGGAACCAGGGTGATGTCGAGATAATCTGCAACACCGAGTCCGGAAGAAGTCACTTCGGACTTCTCGACGTAAGTAATGACGTACTTGCCGGAACCAGTGGCAGCCACAGTGTTTGTGATAGCCTCCTTGTTGGCAGTGCCGACAGTGACGATGCCGTCGTAAGTGACGGTCCAGTTGGCGTCAAGCTGCATAAAGTCGAGGTTGCGCTGGCTGACGTTGATCACGCCCTTGTCGAAGCCGAGGTTCCAGCTGATCTTGCCGGTGCGCTCCTTGTTATCCTTGGTTGCCTGCACGGTATTCGCGGACACGCTGACCACAAGGGCCGAGCTGGTCGCCTCAAGGGTAATCCAGTCCACGTCGGTCGTAGCCACGATGGTCTGGTCGAAATCATATTCAAGGCTTACACTGCCCGCAACGGCCGTGAAGGTAAGGTCGTCAGGAACGAAGCCGGAGGTACGCTGACCGGCCTGCTGAACGGTGTAGGTGAGAGAAGTCTCACCACACTTGACGAGCAGGCGGGCATAGCGGCTCATAAGGTCATTGTTGGCTTCGGCGCTGGCCACGATGAGAGAATCACCCTGGAGAGTGACGTCCAGCCAGTCCGTCATTGATACAGCCACGACCTTGGAAGTGGCCCTGTAGAGTATGCTGGCATCACCGCCATTGGCAGGAATCTCAAGCTCCACTTCGCGAATCTTGAGGGCCTCCTCGACTTCGACGGGAGCCTCTTCGCAGGAATAGATTGCAAATGCAGAAAGAACTGCAGCAAGAATCAAATAAATCTTCTTCATATTCTTTCAGTTTATTTACGTTTGAGACTTTCGAGTTGTATCCAGCGGGACCTGTCCCAGTCCTTGTATTCACCCACGGAAGTACCTGATGAGGTACGTTCGTAGAGTATGAAGGAATCTGCGACATAGGTCTCCCAGGTGCCGTCATCCTCGAACTTGAAGACCTGAGCCTCATCGTCCCAGTAGATGGTGAAACCATAGTCCTCAACCCAGGTGAGATAACCGGCCTTGGTATCCCAGATGCAGAGGATGATGTTGTTGCTGCCGTTCGTACCCACGATCTGGTTCTTCCAGGTCATACGTCCGAGGGACTTGTCATAACCGAGGCGGACCTCGAAATGAGAATCCATTCCGCTAAGGATATAACCAGTCTGAGCGTCATTGGCCTTGATGTGGAGGTCCAGGGTTCCGTCCCTGTAAGTGAGAACGAAATCGCCGAGGAACTCATCGTAGGACTTCCAGCCCTGAGGCAGACTGCCCTTGAGAGTGAAGACTCCGTTGGTCAGGAGGTTGTTGTTGGAAACGTACCAGAGTCTGTCGATGGTGCATCCGTTCACCTTGACAGGGTTGTAGAACGCGAGTCCGTCAGGAGTGAATGAGAATGATGCAGAAACCTGGTCCTCTTCGCCCGGGCCATACACAAAGGTGATGGTACGGCTGGAGAGACTCACGGATCCGGTGACATCCGATCCACCGATATTGCCCTCGAAGGAAGATGCGCGGAATGTGGAGGTGATGTCCACGATGCCTCTTACATAGTCAAGTGCGCTGGTGGTACCGTCTGCACGCACGAGGGTGCAGAGGTTGGATGACCTCTTGCCCTTGAGCACGATCCTGTCCTGCTCGTAGCTCATAATGGTGAACTCGAAGTCACCGCCCATAGCCTGGTAAGCAGAAGATGAAGGAGTTGCGAAATAGTGCAGGGCCTTGTTGTAGGTGTCGAAAGAGAGCACCGGACCGTTGTCATTGGTGAGCTTGTAAAGGCTCGTGTAGGTCTTGGTGGTGTCCATCTCGAACGCTGCGGTCACCTGCTTGTCAGTAAACTTGAGGTAGTAGTCATATCCGCCATACTTGAGGTTGGTGCCTGCATAGTAATGCATGATCCACTCACCCTTGCCTTCGGTAAGGATGGCAGCGACCTCTGCATTGTAGGCACTCAGTCTTGCGGAAGCAGACTCGTCGAAGACCTCGTCCATATCTTTGAGACAGGACTGGAACGGAAGCACGAAGAGCGCTGCCGCCAATAAAGCAATGATTCTGTTTGTCTTCATAATCGCCTATCTTAAAGTTATGTCAGTGAGATCGATCTTGCCGGCCACCACATCGCCCTGACGGCGGAGGATGGTCTTGCGGAGCACGTCGATGTCGATGCCCCAGCTCTCGCTCATATAAGCCCTTACCGCATCAAGCTTCTCAGTGATGTACTTGGCGGAATCACCGGCGCCGCTGAGCTGCTCGTCCCAGTAGGACTGAGGGTTGGTCACGTAGATGGAAAGCATCTCCGCGAAATCCTCACCTGGGGAATGCTGAGCGTATGAGCTGATGTAACCGTTCTTGAGGTACTCGCTGTTGTAAGGAGACTCACTCCAGCTGTCTGCCACATATCCGCTTCCGGTGATGAGCTGGAAGTCAGCAGGATATTCCTTGGTCTGATTGAGGATATGGGTGAACTCGTGGTGGATGGTCTTGATGTAATAGTGGTTGAGATAGTCAGCACCCTTGGCGAGGATGGTCGGGAGGTAGTTGAGACCGGAAAGGAGGATCTTCTTGCCGCCCTCAGCCGTACCGAGGATGTAGGTACCGTTGTTACGATACTCCCACTCACCGATGAGGAAGAACATCTTAGGGAAATAACCGCGGGTGAAGTCTGCACCGGCCACCTCGTCATAGGTGTCGACACAGAGATACTTTACCAGATGAGCCATCATAATGGAGCAGTCCATATCGGCCGGAACGGTGTAGTAGTTCAGGTCGGACTCCTTCATCTGGTAGCGGTAGTCGAAATCGATGTTGTATGGATTGACGAAGTTGGCTTCGAGCCACCTGTCAAAATCGTTCTGCTCGTACTGGTCGATTACGATGACGCTGACGGGATCAAGCTCCTCGTTGCGACAGCCCGCAAGGGCCAGCATCACGGCAGCAGCAGAGAGAACCGTATATATATATCTTTTCATATTCTTCATAATCAACATCATTACTATCTAGGGTTAGCGGTATAACCTGCGTCGATGACCTTGACAGGAACCTGAAGAGCCCTGCGAGGGTCACGGACCGTAAGTTTGTCGATAAGTCTGCAAGGAAGACCGGCTGCGTCGATCTCGCGTCTTTCGATCTCGATGCCATAGCGGTTCACGTCGAACCACCTCTGCCCGAATCCGATGCCTTCTACCCTCTTGAGGAGGAGGCAGAACTGAAGCATAGCCTCTTTGGTCTCGCCCTCGGCACCGATCTCGAAGTTCGGATTGAGATGCTTCTTGACCGTAGCCTTGTCCCAGACTGAGTAGTCTACTTTGTTCATCAGAGAGACGATGTCATCCGGAGTCAGCGCAAATGTCACCTTGGAAATGTTGTTGAGCCAGATGTTGATGTCGGCGGCTGCATCATCGTAGCGTCCGAGCATAATCTCTGCCTCAACCCTCTGAAGGAGAGTCATATCGGTGGTGAATGCAGGATAAACGGTACGATAGTAACCGATTCCCGCAACAGGGTCGGTATATTCGAAGAGGTAAGGAATCCTCCAGAATATGGTCTTGTCCAGGTTTGCCGCAGAATAGATCTTCATAGGCATATAGTAGAAAGACCTCTGATCTGAGGAGCCCAGAAGCGCCGGCAGTGCAAGGCCGTCCTCATTGTCGGCGAGATAGCGGCCGTGTGAGAATCTGGAATACCTTGAATATGGACCGAAGCAGAGACCCATCTTCGAATAACCGGTCATAAGCAACAGGTTCGAGCTTATGGTCGCATCGATGAAATGGTTGACGATGACTGAGTAGTCCTGAGTCATTCCGGCCATTACGCTCCAGTCACGGAGTTTGCCCTCAGCCTGGGTACCGAGGCAGGCATTTGCATACTTGAGTGCGAGGTCCCATTTCTGATAGAACAGATAGAACTGTGCAGCGAATGCATAGGCAGCCTTGGTATTGAAATGGTATTTCGGAACTGAGTAGTACTTGTCGCTTACCATTGGCAGAGCAGCCTGAAGGTCCTGGTCGATGTATTCGTAGCACTCCGCCACGCTGTTGCGCTCATATTTAGGGTTGAGACCCTGCTCCGGCTGAAGCATATAGGTCACGCCCAGGTCGGTGTCGGAATACTTAGGGTTGTAGGACTGGCAGAATACATTGAGGAGAGTGAAGTGCGCATACGCACGGCAGAGGAGAGCCTCAGCCATCTCCGCTTCCATATCAGCAGCCCTCGGACCGCCGAGATTCTCGATGGCCTCGATGGCCTGGTTGGCCGCAGCAATTGCAATGTAAGTGTTGCCCCAGAGGTTCTCGGTACCCTCGTTATCCTTCTCGGTCGTTTCCTCCCAGTAAACAACCTGGTCGATGAAACGGTCGTGGTTAGGGTTGTCGGAACCATAGTCATCCACATTGTCGGAGGAGAACTCCGTCAGAAGCAGATAGTCAGTCTCAGGATAAGCAGAAGTAAGGAATGCCTGCAGCTTTTCCTGGGTGTTGAGCTCCGTCCTGTTGTCTGGCATAACATCGAGGAACTTGTCGCAGGAAACTGCCGCACAGCCCAGGACGCTCAATACTATTATATATATATATCTTTTCATATTCATAACCTCCATTTTTAAAGACCGATCTTAAGAGTGAAGGTGAACTGCTTTGGAAGCGGAACAGCCACACCGCCGGCGTTCGCGAACTCCGGATCCTGGCCGTTCAGTTTCTTGTCTGCATAGAGGAGGGCGAGGTTTGTGGCCTGCACCTTCATACTGAGGGAATTGAACTTGAGCTTGGAAATCCAGGCCTTAGGGAAGTCGTATGAAAGCGACACTTCCTTGAGGCGGATGAAGTCGCCCTTTGCAATACGCTCAGTAGAGTAGTTGTATGCGTTGTAGGCATAGCTCAGCTGAGAGTCATTCTTGTTCTGCCAGGATGAGGCGATGACAGGAATGGTCGTGTACTTCTCGTCACCTGGGTTGACCCAACGGTTCTTGAACTCCTTAGGCATTGAATCCAGGTCGTTGTATCTGTTCTTGAACACAGGATCGAGACGGATCACATTGCCGAAGGAATAAGTGAGGAACACATTCAGGCGGAAGCCCTTCCACTGGAATACGTTGCCGAGGGAACCTACGTCGGTAGGGTCGGCGCTGCCTGAATACTCAAGGAACTTGAGAGCCTCAGGGTCGGATTCCTGGAAGTAGATGCCTGTAGTGGAGATGTTGCCGTCCTGGTCCTTGAACATAGGCAGACCTTCGTCATTCAAGCCCACGAACGGAATCGAGAAGATGCCGCGTACAGGGTAGCCTTCCTGTGCGAAGCCGCTGCCGGTGATCAGGTTGATCATCCTGACGGTGGTCTTCAGGTCGGTAACCACGTTGTTGCTGTGGGAGTAGATGAAGTTGGTGGTCCAGGAGAAGTCCTTCTTCCTGATATTGGTGGTGGAGAGGGAAATCTCGACACCGTCCGATTTCATAGAGGCGATGTTACCCATCTTCTGAACCTGACCGCCTATACCCTGAGTGTTGATGACACCGATGAGGTCATAGTTGTCACGGGTGTACCAGTCGAGGGTGAAGTTGATGCGGTTGTCGAGGAAGCCTGCCTCGAGAGCGAGGTTGAGCTCCTTCTTCTTCTCGTAGGTGAGGTCCGTATTGGCGAGGTCGTCGATGTAGAGCATAGTCTCGCGCACTGAAGTGGACGGACGCCAAGGAGTGGTGGAAGAAATCACCACTGCGGAGTTGGTCACTGAAGAAGGACCGCGGTCTGCGGTAAGGGAGTAGGAAGCCTTGAGGGTGAGGTGCGAGAGGACGTGCTGCAGAGGCTGCATAAAGTCCTCGTCGCTCACGTTCCAGGCTGCAGAGAGGTTCCACGTAGGAAGCCAGCGGGCCTGACGGCTCTTGCCGAGCTTGTTGGTACCCTCATAGCGGATGGTGCCGTTGAACACGTACTTGCCGTCATAGGAGTAGGTGGCATTTCCGAAGAACGCAGCGGAACGCACGTGGGTATTGGTCATCGTGTAGTAGTTGCTGTTCTCCTCGGAGCCTCTCTTGAAGGCGCGGTAGTCGTAGTTAGGAGTCTCACCCATTCCGTACTGGATGCCCCAGGCACGGAACCAGGTACCGTGACGGTCACTGCTGTTGATCTCAGCACCCGCATACGCATTGAGGATGTGCTTGTATGCGATTGTGGTGTTGTAGGAAGCGGTGGCGCGGAAATCCCATCCGAAGAGGCTGTTGTCGGTCCTCTCGTAGATACCGCCATAAGGCAGGACTGAGACAGGAAGTGCGTAAGGGTTGTCAGGGTCCGTATAGAGGTAAGGGTTGCTGTTGCGGATGGTGGAAGTGCTCATCTCGCGATATGCAAGTGCCTGGTTGGACTCATCGAGAATGTAGTGTTCCTGGGATGTGCCGGTATACTTCACGGCACCGAGGGCGCTGAGCTCAAGACCCTTGACAGGGTTGAGCTTGAGTTCTCCCTGCACGCGGAGGTCATACACGTTGAGGTCGATGTAGTTGTTGTCGAGCTCGTGGAGTATGTTGAACTTCGCATAGTTGCGGGTGTAGAACTCGTCAGGGTCGAGGGCGCGGGAAGTGTTGAGCGCATAGGAGTAAGGGTTGATGTCGAACTCACGGTTCACCTGGCCGCTCACCACGTCAGTCGTCTGACCAAGGGTTCCAGGAGCCCTCTGGTTACGGTAGCTGGCATTGGCAATGAGGTTCATCGTAAGCATATCGATGAACTTGTAGGAGGTGTTGATGTTGGCCGTATAGCGGCGCACCTTGCTCTGCTGAGTCCAACCCGGGTCGTCCATAATGGAGAGGGATGCATAGTATGTACCCTTGTCTCCACCGCCTGAGGCGCTGATGGAATGGTTCTGGGAAGGAGCCATTGAGAAGAGCACGTCAAACCAGTCGGTGTTCCTGTACTCAGCGGCACGCAGATAGGCGGCCTTGGCTTCGGCGGTGTTCGCGAGACCGAACTGACCCGAAGTTGCGTTGTAGGTACTGATCAGCTGATACATCTTACCATACACACCGCTGCTGGCGGCATTGGCAGTGGACGCATAATTGAGATAGCCCTTCTGCTCCAGTTCCTGGTAGATTTCCATCTGGTCCTGGGAATTCATAATGTTGAAGGTCCTGTAATTCGGCTTGAGCCTGGTGGTGATTTCACCGGTGTAGTTGATCCTGGTGGAACCAGCCTTACCCTTCTTGGTCGTGACGACGATCACACCGGCCATCGCACGTGCACCGTAGATGGATGTTGCAGAACCGTCCTTGAGGATATCGAAGCTCTCGATATCATCGGAGTTCAGTCCGGCAATGGCGGATGAGATGAGGGTGTTGGCATCACCTGATGAAAGCTGGTCGGCACTCACGTCGACCACGTCTTCCATAATCACGCCGTCCACAACCCACAGCGGCTTTGAGGAACCGTAGATGGAAGTTGCACCGCGGACGCGGATCTTAGGTGCGGTACCGAATGTACCTGAGACGTTCTGGACTGACACGCCGGCGGCTCGACCTTCGAGGGAACGGCTGATGTCAGCCATACCGCTGATCTGAGACTCGGCAGCATCGACCTTCGTGGTGGAACCCGTGAAGAGTCGCCTGTCCATTTTCTGCATACCGGTAACGACTACCTGCTCCAGCATTTCACTGTCGGGCTGGAGCGTGATGCTCATTTCCGGTTTCACAGCCACTTCCTGATCGGCATATCCGAGACAGGAAACGACCACCGTGGATGTATTGGCAGGCACACTGAGGGAGAACCTTCCGTCTATGTCCGTGACTGTACCGATCTTGGTACTGCCCTTAACGAAGACAGAGGCTCCAATCAGCGGCTGACCATCATCCCCTGCGATGACGACACCCTTGATTGTCTGCTGTGCATAAGCACTTACAGAGGCAAGAAGGAGCACCAAAGCAGCAAAAACTAGTCTGGCCTTTTTCATTGGCATATTGATTAAAATAGTTGATTGTCAAGTTTCGTGTTTGCAATATAACAACAAAATTTTAATTATCCAACATTTTGTACGAAAAAATGTACTAATTCGGAAGAATATCCATATTTTCAGAACAGATTGAATATTTTTCAAAAAAAATTTGGCGGACAAAATATCTTGCGTATATTTGCAGTCCCAAAGCAAAGGGAGCTTAGCTCAGTTGGTTCAGAGCGTCTGCCTTACAAGCAGAGGGTCGGGGGTTCGACTCCCTCAGCTCCCACTAAAAAAGCCTCGCAGAATTCACTGCGGGGCTTTTCTGTTATTTCAGCGACATCCTGTATTCTCTCGGCGACAGTCCCGTCACCCTCTTGAAATATTTGCCGAAAAGCGAGGAGGACATAAAGTTCAGCTTGGTGGAAATCTGGTCTATCGTCAGGTCGGTGGACTTCAGCAGAGCCTTGCTTTCCACGATGGTGAATTCATCGATCCAGTCCAGCGCAGGCTTGCCTGTTATATCCTTGACGACCTGGGACAGATACTTGGGAGTCAGACACATAGCATCGGCATACCAGGCCACGGAGCGTTCCTTCCCGTAGTTTTCCCTGACCAGTCCCAAGAAACGTTTCGCCACCTCGTCCTTACGGGAGATATTCCTGTCCTTCTCGTCCTTCAGACGGCTGAGCGCGAAGCCGCAGAAGAGGGTCAGCGTCATGTGCTTGACAGCCTCGATACGATATGGATTGTCGCTCATACGGACAAGCACGGTGAGCAGGTAATTGAAAGCCTTGAGTATCATTCCGTGACCGTCAATCGGGAAAACCGGGTCCTGAATGATAAGGGAGCGCAGCTGCACCGACACATTGCCTTCAGTGAGGATGCTGTCCGTGAGCCTCTTCGAGATGACCAGGGCATCGAAGGCGGAATCGGCAGAGCGGGACGCGAGTTTCACGACCATACCCTCCATAAGGATGACCATACACGGCGCCACGATGTGGTGGTCGACCATATTGATCTGGATGTCGGCCGAACCGTGGGTGAAGAAAATCGCATTGGTAGCGTCGGCCAGATACGGTTCCTCGCTGCTCTGCCAAAGGGTCTTGGCATCCAGCAGCATCAGGTCGTTGCCTATCCTGTCTTCCGTTGCAGACGGGTAGCCGAAATAGTCCCTCCTCTTTATTTCAATTGCCATAATATTCTACCGTTTTTCCTTTTTCAGGGCAAAGAAAAGGAAATATATGGATAAATTCAAGACAATTATTCCTTTTTTATCATTTTTCACTCTTTACCTTTGCACCCGTCATCCGAGAGGATACGAATTATATTTTATGACGTGTACTAATACTCTTGCCGCACTCTATAGAGAGTCAACGGCCAAATTCAGCAACCTGGTGATGGGTAAGACTGCTGACGGCTCATTCTCCCATACATATGGAGCCTTCCGCCAGTCTTGCGATGCTCTCTCCGACCAGCTTTCGGTTCAAGGTATCGGAGCAGGCGACAAGGTTGCCATTCTTTCGGCTGGCCATCCCAACTGGGCTGTGGCGTTTTTCGCTGCCACAGCCTACGGGAGGGTGGCTGTGCCTATCCTGCAGGAATTCACGGAGAATGAGGTGACCAACGTGCTCTCCCACTCCGAAGCAAAGGCGCTCTTCGTGTCGAAGAGGTGCTATAAGAAGGTATCAGAGGAAATGAGGGCCCAGCTCAGCATCATCATCGAGCTCGACACCCTCGAAGTGCTGCTTGACAACACAGTGAATACGGAGAAGGCACAGGTTGCCGAACCGAAGCCCGAAGATCTCGCAGTGCTGATCTACACTTCCGGAACCACCGGAACGGCCAAGGGCGTGATGCTCACCCACGCGAATTTCATCGCCAACCTGAGCAACTGCTGGGGCGTCCACGTGATCGACACCCACGACGTGATGCTCTCAGTGCTCCCGCTCGCCCACGTGTACGAACTGAGCCTGGGTCTGATCTATCCGTTCGCAGCCGGTGCCAGCGTCGTATATATGTCCAAGCCGCCTACACCCACCTATCTTATGAAGGTGCTCAAGGAAGTGCGTCCGACCGCGATGCTGATCGTACCTCTGATCATCGAGAAGGTGTTCAACAGCGTGATTATGCCGCGCATACGCAAAAGTGCCATCCTGACCTGGATGAACCAGCATACCCACAGGCTGCTGTGCCGCATCATCGGCCGTCAGCTGAAGAAGGCATTCGGCGGAAAGATCGAGTTCCTCGGCATAGGCGGCGCGAAACCGGACGTGACCGTGGAGGCTTTCCTGAGGGAGGCCAGGTTCCCATACCGCATCGGCTACGGCCTCACGGAGACCTGCCCTCTGCTGTCTTTCAGCTGCTACAAGAACACTATTCCGGGCTCTATCGGATGGCCTTGCACCAATGTGCAGCTCAGGCTTGACAATGTCAACCCCCTCACCGGAGAAGGCGAGATCGTGGCCAAGGGAGGCAATATATTCCCAGGCTACTACAAGGACCCGGAGCGCACCGCAGCGGCTTTCACCGAGGACGGATGGTTCCGCACCAATGACCTGGCCGCAAAGGACGCGGCCGGCCGCTACTACATCAAGGGGCGCCTCAACAATATGATACTCAGCGCCTCCGGCGAAAACATCTATCCGGAAGAGATCGAGAAGGTATTCAGCCAGCTTCCTGAGGTGGAAGAGGCCATAGTCATCGAGCGCTCAGGCAAGCTCGTCGCCCTCGTGAAGACGGTGGACAACCTGATCGACACAGGTCACGCAAACGACGATGCGGTGAAAGCGAAGATCGAGGCTCTCAAGTCCAAGATGAGCAGCTACGTCAACGCCCGCGTGAAAAGCAGCTCCAAGATCAATGAGATCGGCATTATGAAGGAGCCGTTCGACAAGACGGCGACGATGAAGATACGCCGCTTCAAGTATAAGGACGACGCGCCTACAGTTTAGAATAAAAAAACAGCCATCTGGTCGATGGCTGTTTTTTTTGTTTTATGAGTAATTAATTATTCAGCTGGAGCGGCTTCCTCAGCAGGAGTTTCCTCCACGGGAGCCGGAACCGCGATGAGACCCTTCGCTACGCTGTCGGCGTGAGCGGTGGAGTCACGTACGAAAGCGACTCTCTCGCAGACCGGATCCCACTTGCCGAACATACCCTTGTAATAGTGACCGGCGAATGCTGCGCCGAGGACTACGACTGCGACTGCAAGCCAGATGAGGGCCTTCTTCCACCAAGGCATAGGCTTCTGGGCGAATGGATCGTCAGCGACAACCTTAGGATACTTGGCGAGATGAGTGAGGGTAGCACCGAACTTGATGTTCACGATGATCTTGCTGTTGATTGCCCATCCGTTGGCGTTGAGCACAGGACCGAGGTTTCTCTTGCGGAGCTTGAGCCAGGCGAGGAACATTGACGGACCGGAGATGATCACGATGATTGCGATGAACACGAAGAAGATGGAGTACCAAGGATGCACGAGGGCGGCAAGAGCAGAGCCGAGGAGGCCTGCAGCCATACCTACGGCAGCAAAGATGCCTGCGAACTTGGCGATGTCGAACGGAGCCTTAGGCTGAGCTGCGGCTGCCTTCTGATCCTCAGATGCAGAAGCGAGGGTGGTGTTGCTGGCCTTTGCAGTGAGATCTGCATTCACTTTCTTGTCCTTCTCTGCAGCGGACTTGTTGATGCGGTCCTGGATGGTGTTGGCCATCTTGCGGTAAGGAGCCCAGAATGCCTGGCGCACGCTGGTAGGGTTGTCCACGATCTTGGTGACAACAGCATCGTAATCCACACCCTGACGGTCATAGAAGATGGCGTTCTTGCCAGGACGGAGGTTGTCCACGTCACCGTCGGTGAGGGCGGCAGCGATGGTCATAGTCTTGCCTGTCTTCTTGGAAGTGCAGAGGCAGTAGATGAGATACATACCGCTGAAGCTTGCTACTTCACCCTGCTTGCCCATATCGGCAACCTTGATGCAGAGGTCGAGGGCGCGCTGGTCGATATAGAGGGTACCGGCCTGGTAGATAGCCTTCACATCACCCTTGTAAGAGTGGTAGAAGTCAGGCATAGATACGTAGTTCTTCAGGAGGGTGTAGAAGTCACGATAGAGCCAGAGGAGCTTGTCCACGGTGTCGATGGCAGTAGCCTCAGCCTCGAGGGCCTTGTCCTGGGCGATAAGCTCGTCGAGGGCAGCCTTCTGATCGGCAGCGAGGGTTGCGTTCACGGTCTCGAGACCGAGAGCCTCAACCTCAGCACCCTTCTTGGCACCCTTCCAGGCAGTGTAGGCGGCGAACTTGGCGAGAGCTGCGTTCCAGTCAGCCTCGGTGATGCTCTCCTTGTCTGCAAAGATGGTGGTGTGGAGAGTGTCCATAGCACCCTTCCAAGCCGGATTGACGCCCTCGAATGAGAGTACGCCCTCTGCATTTACGTGAGAGATAGGATAAGCCGCGATCTTGTCGCCGCAGGCGGTGAGGTCCTGGTCGGCGATTTCGCCTATCTTGGCAGCAGCCACGTCGAGGGTTGCAGCGCTTTCAGTGTTGAAGGCGGCGAGCTTGCAGCGGATGAACCAGTCAGCAACCTTGACCTTCACAGCCTCGCAGGCAGCAAGGGCAGCCTCAGTGCCGTCGCCGTATGGGAATACGTTCTCCTTGTCGGCCTCTGCGGCAGCCATCCAAGCGGAATAGTCTGCGCAGGCAGCGTAGAAGGCTGCAACCTGGTCGGCATTCACGCCGGCAGCACCGCTGCGGTCTGCAACGGAACCGACAGTCGCAATGATGTTCTTGATGACAGTCTTGAGAGCCTCATCGTCAGTGGAAGCCTCAGTGATGATACCGTCACCGTTGAAGCGGGTCTGAGCGAAGATAGCCACGCTGTCGGAAGTGTCCGCAACGCTGATGCTGTCCTTCTCGAGTCCGAGGTTCGCGAGTATCTGCTTTGCTGAATCATAGAGTTTCTTGCCTTCCTCATTCTCCTGGTTGATGGCAGAGAGAGGGAGAGTATCCTCGCTCTTGAGGAGGAGGTCAGCGTCGTTGAGCACTGAGGTGAGCCACTGTGCAGCAGCCACGATCTCGTTGACGCGGATCTTGCCGTCATTGTCGGTGTCGAGCAGCTTGAGGGTCTTCTCAGGGAACTCGAGGCCTGAGGTTGGGCAGCTGAGGACTGTCCAAAGTTTCTGGTCAAGCTCGCCGAGGTGCTTGATGTCCTCGCCGCTCTGGATGTTGATTCTGGTCATACCGCCGATTGAGCTGTACTTCCATTCGTATTTGTTTTCGTTTGCCATATTGAGATTAATTTTACTATAAATCATAGGTATATCCGGGCAAATATACTCATTTTGCGTAAAATGTCTATTTTTGCGGCCGATATGTGGTTGGCATTGGCATTTTTATCCGCAGCATTGCTCGGCATCTACGACGTTTCTAAGAAAGCGGCGGTGAAAGACAATGCCGTAATCCCGGTGCTCCTCCTCAACGTATTCTTCGAATCGATCATCTTCCTGCCTTTCCTTATCGACTCCGCAGGCGGCTTCGGATGGTTTGCGGGAACTCCCTTCGACACGACGCCCTGCCCTCCCGGGACCGAGCAGCTGCCTCTCTACAAGGCGCATCTGCTGCTTGTAGGCAAAAGTGTCATCGTGCTATCTTCCTGGATTCTGGGATACTTCGGACTCAAGCATCTGCCCATCACCATAGTAGGTCCGATAAACGCCCTCAGACCGGTGTTGGTGCTCATAGGAGCCATCTTCATATTCGGGGAAAGGCTGAACTTGATGCAGTGGCTTGGCGTCGCCCTGGGCTTCACTTCCCTCTTCCTGCTGAGCCTTTCGTCCAAGAAGGAAAAGATCGATTTCCGCAGAAACAAATGGATATGGTGCACTTTCGGATCCGTAATCATCGCAACCGGCAGCGCCCTCTACGACAGGTTCCTGATGAACCACCTCTCCCCTCTTTTCGTCCAAGGCTGGTATGTGATGTATCAGCTGATGATGATGACCGTCGTATTGATGGTGGTCTGGTATCCGACGCGCAAGACCACCACTCCGTTCCATTGGAGCTGGGCCATCCCGCTCGTCGCAGTATTCATTGCATCCGCCGACGTAGCCTACCTGACCGCGCTGCGAAGCGAAGGTTCGATGATCTCCGTCATTTCCCTCATCAGGCGCGGCTCAGTGATAGTTTCCTTCATCTTCGGAGCCCTGCTCTTCAAGGAAAAAAATCTCAGGGCGAAGGCCCTGGACCTCGCCCTGATACTTCTGGGTATGGTGATTATCTGGCTTGGCAGCCGCTAGGCTACTTCTTCACCGACATAAGTCCGTCGTAGTCCGCGTTCGCACGGTAGTGAGGCGCGTACAGGGACTCGATTTCCGCAACCGGCGAGGTGAACACGCCTTCCTGAGTCACATAGAAGGTCTCGGTGATGGTGGTCTTCTCCTCCGGATATGAGTCGAACCAATACTCGGTGGAAGCGGAACGCACCCAGCGATAGCCCTGAGGCGAGAAGCTGTACCAGCCGGCAATGCGAAGAGGGCTCATCCACCAGCCATAGTGGCCGGAAAGCTGGTCCACAGGACGCAGACAAGCCGGACGAGGCACGCTCAGGCGCACGAAACTGCGGTTCTCTTCATTCCAGATACGATAGGAGGCCACGACCTTGTCTCCCACGCGAAGGACGTCTCCGTCATTGAGAGCCTTTGTCCCGCCATCGCTGCCTATTAGGGCATATTCGCGGTCGAGGGTGAAGCCGTTGCCGGCAGCCTTGATCTCCTCGAAAGGCTTGCGATAGCGCTTGCTCAGGAGTATGACCTTGGTGACAAGAACCTCGTCGGATCCGTCCAGGACGCTTGCGAGAGCCTCTACATAGGCAGGGTCGCTGCTCCACTGCTGAGTCTCTTTCTGGAGCATCAGCCACAGGCGGATCTGATCAGCGAGAGAGTCATATTCAGTGCCCTTGAAGAGGTCGCAGAGCAGGGAGTGGGCGTATGCCTCGCTCTCGAGCAGTCCCCTGAACGGCATCACCGCATTCGGGTAGTAGCTGCCGCCGTTCTTATGCGGCTGGGCATATTCATAGAGAGATGCGTAATCTGCTTTCACTGAGGCACTTATCTTAGCCTTGGCATTGAGTTTCACGCCGAGGGATGAAGCCAGGGAAACGCCGTCCTCTGTAGCCAGGAGATTCACCAGAGTCTTCAGGCGACGGGCCTTAGAGAGTATGCGGCCATTCAGGCCGCGGGCCTTCTTAG
Source organism: Bacteroidales bacterium UBA1745 (assembly GCA_002314885.1). Taxonomy (GTDB): domain Bacteria; phylum Bacteroidota; class Bacteroidia; order Bacteroidales; family UBA932; genus Cryptobacteroides. Next base: position 33,595 of record DCHT01000041.1, read on the forward strand.
GTACGAGATAGGCAGCTGCCTCCTTGCGGAATGCACGAGACGGCTTGACGGCCAGTTTCACGTCGGCAAAGAGCGAACGGGCGTACAGATACTGCTCCATAGACAGACCTCCGCACCAATATGGACGCTTGCCCTTGGTGTCGAACTGCTGCCTGTCGAGATACTCGGCTGCGGCGGAGTACACATCGACATCAAGCTCAATCAGGCCACGGTCTCGCAGACCGGCAAATCGGCCGAGTACAGCGGCGGTCACGATAGGAGATGAGTTCATATCCTTGAACCAGGCGAATCCGCCGTCACAGTTCCTGCAGGCGAGGATCCTGGCCATCAGGGACGCCTGAACAGAAGAGAGGCTGTCAGCCTTGGCCGGGCCGTCAAGTGCAGCGGAAAGGGCATTGGAATAATATGCATCCACGAGGCTGAACACATTCTCGGACTCAGGATTCTGAAGAGCAGGAAGCGCCTCGCGCACCATATCTATAATGGATATCTCCTTGCATTCCGCACCCTCAGCCTGGACGTTCACGAACTGCGAACGGAGCTGGGCCAGGAGGGCTGAGCGGTCCATTCCGGCGAGCAATACGCCCGAATGAGCCTCGGTGAGAGTCTGGAAGGCCTCAAACACAGGCACAGAGACGAACACCGCATCGGAATAAGTGTTGCCAGCGGCATCAGGCTGTCCCACGAAAGTGAGTCTGATGCCCAGATTCTCCACCTTTGCAATAGCCTCGCTGAGATCGAAGCTCAGGTCGGCATTGGCTCCCGGAGCGAGGGCACCCAGTTTGCGGACAAGGGTCAGAACCGGCTCGGAGCCCTTTACGGCAGCATACTCGGAAGCATCATAGATCTGCACGAGCACATCGCCCTTCACCTCGGTCTTCGCGGCGCTTGCAACGGCAGCGTTCAGCACGTAGCGGTCGCCCTTGAAGAGGTATTTCGGCTCCACGACGGAGAGTTTGACAGGCACGGTCACGAGCATCTCCTGACGCATTGCGGCCGAATTCATATTCTTGTCGTGTGCGAAAACCTGAACAACATACGACGAGAGCTTATCGCTGGTTCGGAACTTGAGGACAGCATTGCCGTCCTTGTCCGGACGGATGAAAGGTTCGAATGCCAGGGCGGCCTTGAAGTCACTGCGCACATCTACTTCGGCAGCATCATCCATCAGCGCGGCGGAGGCGGCAACGGATTCTTCTGCAACACAATCAAAATCGACGACTGCCATATCCACGGCATTGCGGCTGGACTTCATCAGAGGCTTCCGAGAACCGGACGCGGCAGACTCCGCATAGCAGAGAAATGGACGGAAAATAACCGTGCCGTCAGAGCCGCAGCAGGTGCTGACGTATGGAGCGGAAACCTCAGAGAACCAGAGACTTACAGGACGCCACACATTGGACTGTATGGTCTCAGTGCTCTTGTCGAATACAGTGGCGGCACACTCCGCCTCAGCAGAAGTGCGGAACGCAATCTCAACGGTAGATGACGGCCTGGCTTCATCGGTGAAGCGGGTGAAGCTCAGGGGCAGGGTATATTTGCTTACCGGACGCGAATAGTCCAAAGTATATTGGGTGCTGGTACCGTCCCTGAAATAGAATACGGAAAGCACCACATTGTCCGGATAGGAATTCAGATATTCCCAATCGATGGTGGCAAGCGATCCCACCTTGCCCTTTGCACCGGTGAGGTGTATGGTCTGGGCGCGGAGCACACGGTTGTCCTCACCCCAGAGCTGGATGATGGCCCAGAGCGGAGCACTGCTGTCGCCTATCTGGAAGCGGATGCCGTCACCGACCATCTTCCTATAATACATAGAGAACGAATCTTCGAGGTATTTCGCGTCATCGGACACCTTCAGGAATGTGTAGCTGTACTCTCCCTTGTGAGCCTGGCCAGCCTGATCCAGAGCCTGACAGGCGACTTTCACAGTGAAGACTCCGCTCGCATACTTGGAGAGGTAAACGGCAATTTCCTCACCGCTGGTCACGCTGCCACTGGCGACAGTCTGTGAGCCCTTGCTGACTTCGTAGCGTATGTCGATTGGCACTATTACTCCATCCTGATTCCTCGTTTCAAAAGTGAGACGGGCATTGGAGTCTATGATTCCAAGTTCCGAATTCGTCTTGCCCTCCGTCAGCCTGAAGCGGCCTTCAAGGAGATCCTTCAGTTCTGCGGACACCGAAATGTTGCCCCAGATGGCATAGCGGCTGGTACTGAATTCGAGAGTCTCCCCCGTCGCATCCACAACCGTCACATTTATATTATACCACTGAGAGTAAACCACATCTGCCTTGCCGGCCTTGAAGCTGAACGAGAAGCGGCCTCCGTCGCCGATCTTGATCTCGGAGCCGGACTCGCCATCCACCTCACCGCTGACTGACCAGCGTATCTTCGCACCGCTGAGGCTGTGTCCCGAATAAGCCTTCACCGTTCCGCTGACAGTGATCCTGTCACCCACGAAACTGAAGCCCTCAGCCTTGTCGAATTCGAGGGTAAAGTTCGGCAGGACATATTCGTCCACTACGAAATAGCGGTTTGCGTCCGCCTTTCCGCACACGGCCTCAATATGCCATGAACCGCCCTTGCGGTCGGCTGGAAGACTGAATTCACCTGCTACGGAGCCGAATTCTCCGGTCTTGAGACTGAGCTCGGTCACTTTCTTGTACTCGGCGTCATAGAGCACGGCCTGGACTTTTTCACCGGCCTCGCAGACGCGATAGCCATCCTTAGGATTGCCTTTGTAGAATATGGCCTTGAACTTGGCCACGTCGCCAGGATTGTAGGCGCCGCAGTCGGTGATCATAGTCGCATAGGAAGCGTCGGAATAAGAGAATGAACTGTTGCCGGCACCATTGAAATATTCATCCCTCGACAGTCGCAGACGGCCGTCCGCAGTCTTCAGGCTGCATCTGATTACGTAGGACTTCCTGGAGTTGGAGGCCTTAGAGACGAAGTTGTCCGGCAGCGGAGTGAAGCCCACGAAGGAGAAGGCCGGGCAGGTCGCCACTACGGTTTCGTTGGAAATCATAGTCAGGTCCGCCTTGTAGACCGGCTCGCCCGTCTTGAAGTCCGCCACATATATGCATTTGCCCACATTGCTGTCCCTGAGTGCCAGGGAAAGGGTGTATTTCTCATATTCAGTCTCGACGGTCTTGTCCGTTCCGCCGTAATCGCAGAGGGCGTCGTATGTGCCGTCGTCAAGGCTGGCCGGCAGATCCATACGCAGAGTATCCCTGCGATAATAGCTGCCCACGTCGTTCTTCAGGACTGCCGAATACTTGGTCTTTCCGTCCTGTCTGAGGGAGAAATCGACTTTCTTCACATTCCTCGCAACCACGGTCAGATGGGAATCCTTGATTTCGAAACTGAGGTCCTCGCTGTCCAGCTCCTTTATGAGCCTGGTGGCTCCGGTACAGCAGCTGGCAAGTTTTCCGTCGATGCCGGAGAACTTCTTCGCATCCGCATTGAACTGTACGCAATCTGCGCGGAGGGCTTTGTAGTCATCCGAAGTGCCCTTGTTGTTCCTTTCGAGGGAGGCGAGCTTGAGGCTCAGCAACTGCTGCCTTGCCAGAAGGGCAACGGCCTCATCCTTGTGGTCGGAGGCATAGGCCTGGTAAGCCGCTTCAGACTTGTCGTTGGAAGTGAAGCGGAAGATTTTCAGGAAATCCAGGATGTCCGACTCCGGCTGCTTGCCGTCCAGGCAGGTCCTGAGAGACGGTTCCACCTTGGAAGCCCCGCTTGCATTGTTGGAGAGCCAGAGCGTCCAGAGCGCAAACTCGTAGTCATTGGAGATTCTGTCGTTGATGAACGAACGCAATTCATAGGCGTCGGAAGGAAAGCCCGACCAGGAAATCCTCCTGGCAAGTTCTGGGGTGTGAACCTCCTTGAGCGCGGAGGCGTTCTGTTCCACGAATTGCTGCAGATCAACTCCGCCATACATCTTATAATAATAGAAGCAGAGGCTTGGGTCGCCGTAGTTTTCAATCTCATTGCGGAAAGCGGTCGAAGCTGAATCGCGCAGTTTCCAATTGAGGCTGGAAGTCACCGAGCGGCTGGTCTCGCAGGCATCGTAGTAATCCCACATCAGCCTGTCCTTCAAGGACTTGGCTTTGATGTCATCCAGCACCTGAAGCTGAGTTTTCGGCAGGTCGGCCTTCTGGGCCACCTCGTATTTCTTCCAGAGATCCGTGAGGACGTGCTCATCCGAAGATGAGGTGAAGAGAGCTGCGACGGCAGCGAATATTCCAAGCAATAATCTGTTCATAAGTCGTCAGTCTAAATTAACTGAAGCAGCGGACTGCTTCGGACACCACGTATGTGCTGCCGCCGATATATATCAAAGGTTGTGCCGCAGAGGCAGAGAGGTCCATCGCAAGTTTCACGGCATCGGGAACCGATGGAAGCACGTGACACTCCGCCTGGGCCTTCGAGGCCTCCTCGCAGCAGCGGCGATAGCGCTCGCAGGCCTCCTGGGCTGGCAGGGCGCGGTGGTTGTCGGCATTGGTGAAAATGATATGCGCGGCCTCGGCAGGCATCAGTCTCAGCACCGCATCCACGTCCTTGTCGGAGACGGAGCCATACACCAGAATCAGCGTACGGCCAGCCTTCGCGAGAGCCGACAGCTGTGAGAAATTATATTTCAGTCCGTGCTCGTTGTGACCTATGTCACAGAGCACTTCCGGATTGGACTGCAGACGTTCCCAGCGACCGTGGAATTCCATCCTGGACGCCGTGTGGATCAGTGCATCCCTGACTTCCGGAGTGACCCTCAGGGAAAGCACTTCGAGAGCGGTCAGGACGGTGCGTAGATTCTTCTTCTGATAGCAGCCCTGAAGATCCATAGCGGCCAGTATACCCTCAGAATCAGACCAGCCTTCCGGAATGACCTTATCGGCAAATATGAGATTGCTGTTCAATGACTTAGCCTCGAAGACCGGATCCGTCTCGGGATCCGATTCGCCCACCACCACAGGCACTTCCGGCTTGATTATACCCGCCTTTTCGAAGGCGATTTCCGCCTTGGTGTTGCCGAGTATATCGCAGTGGTCGAGACCGATATTCGTAATCACGGAAAGGACCGGAGTTATGATGTTCGTACTGTCCATTCTGCCTCCCAGTCCGACCTCGATCACCGCATAATCGACCTTCTGCTGAGCGAACCACCAGAATGCCATTGCAGTGGTAAGTTCGAAGAAGGAAAGTCCCAGTTCGCGGGCCTTCCCTCCCCATTCCTCCACGAAGCGGCCAGTGTCCTCTTCGCTTATCAGACGCACGCCGTCGCCATCGATGACGCGGGCACGCTCCCTGAGGTCGAGGATGTGCGGAGAAGTATAGAGTCCCACCCTCAGACCTGTGGCGGCCAGGGCGGATGATATCATATTTGACACGGAACCCTTGCCGTTGGTGCCGGCCACGTGTACGCAGCGGTACTGCCTGTGAGGGTGCCCCATCTGCCCGTCCAGGCACATCATTCTGTCGAGGCCCGGTTTAAAGGCAGAGGCTCCGGCCGTCTGGAAAGACTGGAACTCGGAGAAGAAGTCATCGTATTTCATTGCCAAAATTTTGTTCAGACCCCAAAATTACTTAAATTTACAAAGTATTCGCGCCAATCCGCGATACATATTATAAATATAATAGATGGAGCAATACCAAGCACTCAATTCCGAGTACGTCATCGACGGTGTGAAAATGGAATCCACACCTGCTTCGATGCTGGACGAATGCCTCTCAGAAGGAGACAGGAAGAGAAGAAATTGTGAAGGACAGACCGGAGAAATCTCCGACGAGACCCTCGACAGGCCAGTCAGAAGCGTCGCCTACGACAAGAGTCGCATTGCCGACTACGCCGACGCCGTGACCGCCGACGCTCGTGGGGACCGCCTCTTTGAGCTCCCATTCCCGGAGCAGTTCACGAGAAGGACCATCGCAAAGGCCCTCCTGGATGCCATCTGGACCGATGACAGCTTCACGCTCAGAGACCTCAGCCTGAGCCTCAAGTGGAAGTGGAATTCCGGAAAAATAGGCAATATGGCCGCTTTCCACGCCAGTTCCGCAGCCGCAGCCGACTATATTTACGACCTCGACATAGTCCTCGACTCCTACGGTTTCAAGGACGGGGACGGAGACTGCGCCCTGGAATGCAAAGTCAGCGGAGCAGGCAGGCACCGCATCTGCACCGAAGTGCCCGTGGATGGCAGCGACGACGACTGGCTGATCTACATCCCGTTCGACACCTGCGCCTACAGGCTGGGCGGTTCCGCGCTTTCTCGCAAACTCGGTTCCAACGGTGACGTCGCCCCTGAAGTCAATGACCCGGACTGGTTTATGGACTGTTACGAAGTCGTACGCGAACTCGTGGAGGACGGAGTCGTGACAGCCGGCACCACAGTCTGCGAAGGTGGCCTGATGGCTGCCATCAGGCGTATGTGCAGCAAGGCCGAGCTCAACATCAGCGGCATTTCCGCATCCTGTCAGGAGAAGGACACCGTGCGCATACTCTTCAGCGAAGTGCCCGGCGTGCTGGTGCGCATCAGGGACATCGACTACGACTACATCGACTCGCAGATGATCCTCCAGGACATCGCATACTACCCTCTCGGGCATCCTAATGAATCAGCAGAGGGCATATCAATCACTGACCACAGCAAACCCGCAATCAGCAGCATTCTCGGAGCCCTCCTCGGACAGGCTTCGGAAGGAGAAGACTAAAATACAATGGCCAACAAACCAAAAATCTTCGTGCTGGACACCAATGTGATCCTCCACGACTACAAGGCAATCCGCAAATTCCAGGACAATGACATTGTCATACCTATGGCCGTCATTGAGGAACTCGACAAATTCAAGAAGGGCAACGACGCCCTCTCATTCAACTCCAGAGGCTTCGTACGCGAACTCGACAAGCTCACCGGCCACAAGATGTTCGGCAAGTACGGTGTTCCTATCGGCAAGGGTATGGGATGCATCAAGGTTGAGGTCAACCATCCTTTCCCTGAGGCGCTTCAGGCCTGCTTCAAGGACGACATCCAGGACCATCGCATCATCGCCACGGCAATGTGGGTGAGGGACAACAACCCTGGCCGCTTCGTGGCCCTCGTCACCAAGGACATCAATATGCGAATGAAGGCGAAAGCCGTGGGAATGGAAGTCCAGGACTATATGACGGACCGCGTCGAGGAGACGAAGATGGAGAATGCCCTCAAGGAAGTCCAGGTCCTCAACGACCTGCCTTCCGAGACTCTCCAGGCAATCAACTACGGTCCCGAAAACGCCGTCGACTGGAGGGAGATTTCCCAGAAGGAACCATCTGCAAATCAATTATATAAGCTTAACTGGCCGGGCAATGGTGAGGCGCAGGTGTGCGCCCGCTACGACGCTTCCCGCAAGAAGGTCGCCCTCGTCCGCACCCGCGAAGCCTACGGCATACGCCCACGCAACGACGAGCAGAAATTCGCCATCGACGCCTGCCTCAACCCTAAGACCCAGCTGGTCAGCCTGACTGGCGGAGCCGGCACCGGAAAGACGCTCATCGCCCTCGCCGCAGCCCTCGAGCAGGAGGCTGATTTCGACCAGATCATACTCTCCCGCCCTGCCGTCATCCTCGGCAATCAGGACCTCGGCTTCCTGCCTGGAGACCAGAAGAGCAAGATGAGTCCGTTCGTACAGCCTCTGATGGACAACCTCAATGTCATCAAGAGCTGCTTCAAGCCAACCAGCCGTCAGGCACTGCGCATAGAGGCTATGCTCAAGGAGGAGAAACTTCTCATCTCCCCTCTCGCATACATCCGCGGCCGCAGCCTCGGCAAGGTATTCTTCATCATCGACGAGGCCCAGAACCTCACTCCACACGAGGTCAAGACCATCATCACCAGGGCCGGAGAAGGCACCAAGATCGTATTTACGGGTGATATTTACCAGATCGATCAGCCATATCTGGACCAGTGGTCCAACGGCGTAACCCACCTTTCCGACAAGATGGGTGGCCAGGCTCTCTTCCAGCACGTGAACCTCCGCAAGGGCGAAAGAAGCGAACTTTCGGAGATAGCGGCGAAACTGCTCTAGGCGATTGCCGCGATTATTATTTTAGATTGCAGAAAATTTAGCGTATATTCGCGGCGCATTTCTTTTTTGTGAGTAGAAACGCCGTTTTATTGACAATCAATCAACGAATTACATAAAACAATTACAAATGGAAACTAAGAAAAGAGTTTACCGCTTCGGTGCCGGCAAGGCAGAAGGAAACGGCAAAATGAGAGAGCTCCTCGGCGGCAAGGGTGCAAACCTCGCTGAGATGAACCTCCTCGGAATGCCTGTTCCTGCTGGCTTCACCATCACCACCGAATGCTGTACTGAGTACTATGAGCTTGGCGGCGGTTACACCGCAGAGCTCAAGAAGGACGTAGCCGAGGCCCTCAAGGCAACTGAGGCTATTATGGGAATGAAGTTCGGCGACGCTGAGAATCCGCTTCTCGTAAGCTGCCGTTCAGGTGCAAGAAGCTCTATGCCTGGTATGATGGATACCATCCTCAATATCGGCCTTTGCTCTGCTACCATCCCTGGTATGATCAAGAAGACCAACAACCCTCGTTTCGTATATGACGCATATCGTCGTCTCATTATGATGTATTCTGACGTCGTAATGGAGAAGGCAGAGGGCATCGAGCCAGCAGATGGCAAGGCTATCCGCCAGCAGCTCGACAAGATGATGGAAGACCTCAAGGAAGCTAAGGGCTACAAGAACGACACCGAGATCACCGCTGACGAGCTCAAGGCTCTCGCAGAGGCATTCAAGGTTCGCATCAAGGAAGTTCTCGGCGTAGAGTTCCCTGATTCAGCAGAGGAGCAGCTCTGGGGTTCAATCGGTGGCGTGTTCAAGTCCTGGAACGGAAAGCGCGCTATCAAGTACCGCCAGATCGAGGGTATTCCTGACGATTGGGGCACTGCAGTGAACGTACAGTCAATGGTATTCGGTAATATGGGTGAGACCTCCGCTACCGGTGTGGCTTTCTCCCGTAACCCTGCCAACGGCGACAACAAGTTCTATGGCGAGTGGCTCATCAACGCACAGGGCGAGGACGTAGTTGCAGGTATCCGCACTCCTAACCCTCTCAACAACGCAACCAAGAGCCCTCAGAACCAGCACCTCGCTTCACTCGAAGACGCTATGCCTGAGGTTTACAAGCAGCTCGACGACATCCGCATCCGTCTTGAGGACCACTTCAACGATATGCAGGACATCGAGTTCACCATCCAGGACAAGACTCTCTGGATGCTCCAGTGCCGTATCGGTAAGAGAACTGGTCTCGCAGCCCTCAATATGGCAATGGATATGCTCGAGGAAGGCAGGATCGATGAGAAGACCGCTGTTATGCGCGTTTCCCCTGCTCAGCTCGACGAAATCCTCCACCCAATCCTCGACCCTGCTTCCGAGAAGAAGGCTACCGTTGTTGCACACGGTCTCCCAGCATCTCCAGGCGGTGCCGTAGGTACCATCGTATTCACCAACGCCGATGCCGTTGCCGCTGCAGCCCAGAAGAAGAGAGTCATCCTCGTCCGCGAAGAGACTTCTCCAGAGGATGTAGAGGGTATGCGCGCCGCTGCCGGTATCCTCACTATGAAGGGCGGTATGACCTCTCACGCTGCACTCGTTGCACGTGGCTGGGGCAAGTGCTGCATCGTAGGTTGCGAAGATATGAAGATCGACCTCGAGAAGAAGGAAGTATCCTTCAAGGGCAGCGACAAGGTATACAAGGAAGGTGAGTCATTCTCCCTCAATGGCGCAAAGGGCGCTGTATACGCTACCGCAATCGATACAATGGACGCTTCCGACAACCCACGTTTCGTGAAGTTTATGGAAATCGCCGACAAGTTCCGCAAGCTTGGTGTACGCACCAACGCTGATACTCCTGAGGACGCTGCACGCGCACTCTCATTCGGAGCTGAGGGCATCGGCCTCTTCCGTATCGAGCATATGTTCTATGGTGCAAACTCTGAGACTCCGCTCAGCAAGCTCCGCAAGATGATCCTCTCCAAGACTGACGAGGAGCGCCGCGCAGCACTCGCAGAGCTCGAGCCATTTATGAAGGCCGCTGTCAAGGGCACTATGAAGGTTATGGACGGCAAGCACGTCACCTTCCGTCTCCTCGACCCACCTCTCCACGAGTTCGTACCTACCACCGAGGACAAGAAGACTGAACTCGCAAACGAGCTTCACATCACCACCGGTGACATCGAGAAGCGTGGCGAGTCCCTCCACGAGGTCAACCCTATGATGGGTCACCGTGGCGTTCGTCTCCACATCACCTACCCTATGATCTCCGAGACTCAGTTCCGCGCAATCTTCACCGCAGCTGCTGAGCTTAAGAACGAAGGTCTCAACCCAATGCCTGAGATTATGGTTCCTGTAACCATCTCCGAGCGTGAGCTTCGTTTCCAGAAGGCTATCTGCGAGAAGATCAAGGCAGAGGTAGAGGCTAAGATGAATATGAACCTCGAGTACAAGTTCGGTACTATGATCGAGATCCCACGCGCAGCCCTCACCGCTGACCGTATGGCTCGCACCGCTGAGTTCTTCTCATTCGGTACCAACGACCTCACCCAGA
>DCHT01000041.1:44218-46600 GCA_002314885.1 Bacteroidales bacterium UBA1745
TTCGGCTTCAGCCGTGACGACGTCAGCACCTTTATGGGTGACTACCTCGGCAACAAGATCCTCGACGCCGATCCATTCAAGACTCTCGACACCAAGGCAGTCGGCAAGCTCGTTGACTATGCCGTCACCAATGGCCGCGCAACTCGCGCCAACCTCAAGTGCGGTATCTGCGGCGAGCACGGCGGTGACCCTGCATCTGTAGAGTTCTGCCACAAGATCGGTCTCAACTACGTATCTTGCTCACCATTCCGAGTTCCAATCGCAAGACTTGCAGCCGCTCAGGCAGCCATCAAGGACGCGAAGTAATATCGTCTGCCCGGATTCGTTCCGGGCAGACATATAAAAAAATCAACAGCCCGACCTTTTCACAAGGTCGGGCTGTTAATTTTTTACACACACACTTTCTGATCAGATAGGCGGTTAAGAACCCTTGATCTGGATGCAAAGGTGCATCTTTGTTCCCAATAGGGACTTATTGAAATCCATAAATAGAAAACAAAGAATATTCAAAACGTAAATTTTTTGTTGATTTAGCAAAAAATAGCCTATATTTGCATCGTGATCGCGCAATTCATACAATTCTTGCCTTGCTTTGTGAGCCTAGCCTTCCTGTTCATCTGTACAGGAGCGAGGAGGAAGTACCATAACGGCTACTTCGTTATGGCCTGCATCTGCTGCACAGTTTACTTCTTCGTGGATGCAGCATACGTCACCTTCGGAACGAATATGCGCACGCTCCTGAAGATTGACCCGCTTGGCCACCTTTCACTGCACGCGCTCATCCCAGCATACGTCATCTATCTGTTCAGTGAGTGGAAACACCGTTCCCCGAAACTGTTCGTATATCTCGCATATCTCCCTTCAGTCATACTGGGCGTCACCACCTTCGTGCTGACCTTCTCAGCCGGCATAGACAGACTTGCAGATTTCTTCATCGAGATAGGCAATAACGGATACAAACTTCCTTCCGGAGCAGAAAGGGACCTGGTAGCATACTTCATCATCAGCACGAAAGTATCAATATACCTGGTGATGCTCGAGATGCTATTATGCCTGGGATTCATTGTCTCCGCCTACATCAGCAAGAAAAAAGAAGGGACATTCGACCCGAGATTCAGGGGACTTGTTTCGCACTTCTTATTAATAATGATAATAAGCACGGTCAGGATGGTTCTTTCCAGGGCATATCTGACCCAGCACCAGGCTATAAGTTGTGTTCTGTCTGCCCTGACTGCCGGAGCAATTGTGGGCATAGGCTACTGGCATGTGACCCAGAAGGGAAGATCATTGCTGCAAGCGGAAGAAGGAGAGACAGAAGGACAGCCAATCGCTGAAGAGCAGGAAAAAGAAGAGGAATCATTGAGTGCCTCCGCAACGAACGCCCTGAAAAAGCAGCTGGTCGCATATATCAAAGACGAGCAGGCATTCCTCGATCCTGGAATCACTCTCGACCAGGTTGCAGAGCACCTCAGGACGAACCGCACCTATATATCTATGATAATGAACAAGGAGTTCGGCAAGTCCTTCAGGGAGGCCATCAACCACTGCAGGATAGACTATGCAAAGCAGTACATCCTGGAGCACAGGGATGCGAAACTGGAAGAAGTAGCGGACGCCAGCGGATTCACCAGCGGCTCTCAGTTCAGCAGGAAATTCAAGGAAGTCGAGGGCGTCACCCCTATCAACTGGATCAGACGCCAGATCTAGGCTCTGTGCATCTGCCAGAGCACGATTCCAATGGAAACGGACACGTTGAGCGAATGCTTGGTCCCGTACTGAGGAATCTCAAGCGCAAAATCAGACTCATCTACAACAGCCTGGTCTACACCCTGAACCTCGTTGCCGAACACGAGGGCGTATTTCTTGCCGTCTTCAGGCTTAAACTTATCTAATTTCACAGAATTGGCAGTCTGCTCTACACTGACGATGACATAGCCCTCCTCGCGCAGCCTCCTGATGACGGAAAGCGTGTCGTCGGAATGTTCCCATTCCACGCTGAACTCTGCTCCGAGGGCAGATTTGTGTATTTCAGCAGAAGGCGGAACGGCACAGATTCCACATAGCCACACCTTGTCGACCTTGAAGGAATCGGAACTGCGGAAGGCAGAGCCCACGTTGTGAGCACTGCGTATATTGTCCAGCACCACAGTCAGTCCAGACGCCGGAAGCGCCTTGTATTCCTCTGCCGTGACCCTGCCGAGCTCTATGTTGAGAAGTTTTCTGTCTGCCATACCGCACAAAGATAGGCATTCTTCCGCAATGCAGATTAAAAAAATATCAGTCAGGACTTGCACATTCTCAAATTTTGCTTACCTTTGCAGTCCTCAAAGAAGAAATCCCAAAGGGGATTTGACATATTGGAGAGTTGGCCGAGTGGTTTAA
>DCHT01000043.1 GCA_002314885.1 Bacteroidales bacterium UBA1745
GCGCCTTCTCCCATCACGAAGCCGCTCCTGCGGGCATCGAATGGCAGGCAGGCCTTGAACGGATCCTCCACAGTGGAGAGCGCACGCGCATTCTGGAAACCGCCTATCGCGATAGGGTTGATGGCTGCCTCGCTGCCGCCTGAGAGTATGGCGTCCGCATCGCCCCTCTGGATGGCGAGAAAAGCCTCACCGAGGGCGTTGGTGCCCGATGCACAGGCCGAAACCGTAGTCAGGGCCGGGCCCTGGGCATTCACTCGTATTGCCACATTCGCACCGCCTATATTGGCGATGAGCATAGGTATGAAGAGGGGAGAGACCTTGCCTGCTCCGTTCTCGATCATATTCTGGGTCTGCTTGACGAAAGTGTCGAGACCGCCCACGCCTGAACCGATATAGACTCCGAGCCTCTCCGGAGCGATATTCTCGCCCGACTTCAGCCCGCTGGACTCCATTGCCTGGAGGGCGGCTGCAAGGGCGAACTGGCTGAAACGGTCGCTGCGTCTGGCTTCCTGCTTGCTAAGCCCGAACTCCTCAGGCACGAAGCCCTTCACCTGTCCGGCCACCTTGACCGTGAGCCCACGATTGATCTCGGACTCCTCTAGCTCGATAGTGGAAATGCCGCACTGGCCCTCGAAAATCGCTTTCCTGAAGGCCTCCACGCTGTTTCCTACCGGTGAGATGATACCCATTCCGGTTATGACGACCCGTCTTTCCTTATTCATAAAACTAGATGTACATAAAACGTTTGATGCTGCCCTTCGGAGTCTTCGCGAACGGTTCGAACCTCAGTTCGTAGGATGCGACGGCCGAATATTTCGGTATCTGGGTATTGAGATACTTTATATGTTCGGCCATCAGCGAATTCATAGTTTCCGCATTGATGGAATGTTCCGTCATCCTGTTGCCGTCAGGCACTATGATCGCGTGCAGCTTGTCTTCCCTCATCACAACCAGCGACTCGGCCACGTATGGCAGGGAATTGAGTATGACCTCGATTTCTTCCGGGAAAATGTTCTGTCCGTTCGTGGACAGGAGTATGTTCTTGCAACGTCCGAGCAGGAAGAGTATGTTGTCCTTGTCGATGATGCCCACGTCGCCGGTCTTGAGCCAGCCGTCCTCGGTGAACACCTGGGCCGTGGCCTCCGGATTCTTGTAGTAGCCCGCGAATACGATGTCGCCCTTGATGAGCAGTTCGCCAGGAATGGCGTGCTGCTTAGGGGAGTCTATCTTGCCCTGGATATAGTCATTGTAGATCATTCCGCAGGACTTAGCCTTGTATTTGCCCACAGGCCCGAGCGAGATCACAGGGGCGGTCTCGGTCATACCGTAGCCGGTGATGAAAGGAGTCTTGAGTTTGAACGCGAGCAGGGATTCCAGCTCAGGCGGAATGGCGGCACCACCCGTCACGAAGGCCTCGATTCGGCCTCCCATAGCGTCCATAAGCAGTTTTTTCTTGCTTTCGTTGTCTGCCTCCACGCCTCCGAGCACTGAATCCACGAATTTGCTGATGACCAGCGGCACTGCGAAGAACAGGGCCGGACGCAGCTCGAGGAAGGCGTCTTTCAGTATGCGTGGCACAGGCATCACGCCCAGAACGCACAGGTGCATACCCACGCACAGGGAAGTGATCGCATCGACCGTGAGACCGAAGATATGCGCATACGGAAGCACGCTCAGCAGGTTCTCTCCGCGATGGAAAGGCAGCTTGTCGCTCACGAAATGCACGTTTGCGCTGAAGTTCTTCACGCTGAGCATCACGCCCTTCGGATTGCCGGTGGAGCCGGAAGTGTACATAATCGCACAGACCTCGTCGAGGCCGATTTCAGGACGGGCAGCAATGCGCTCGCAGAAAGCCTCTTTCGTCCACTGCGGATATTTCTTTTCGAAATTCTCGTATCGTCTGGCGTAAACGTCTGCGAAATTGCCCCTGGAGGCGAGGATTTCGCCGGATTCGATGTCGATTGCCGCCATAAGCATTGGCATCTGATCGAAGTCCATACCGGCGAATATGCCTTTCTCAGTATATAGGATGCGTAAATCCGAATGGACGACCAGCCTCATCGAATCTGCCGGCAGGAAGCCGTTGAAGAGCTGCACGCTCACATATCCGCCGGTCACGGATGCCATAAACACAGTCATCCAGTTGACGCTGCTCCTGGCATTGATGGAAACCTTGTCCTGAGGCTTGAGACCTGCCTCCTCCCACACATCCTGCAGCACCGCAATCTCCCTGGCAAAGTCTGCATATTTCAATTCTTTGACGCGGAACTGCGAAATGGCCTTGTTATCCCAGCAGTCGGCGACGGAAGAATGAAAAAGTCTTATGAATGAATCCATTGATGTAGTCATAGTCTATTAAAGAGTACAAATATAATTATATAGATGCATAAATGCTTGTAATTGTGTGTAATAATTGGACTTATATTCAGTATAGCATAGTAACAATTACAATACCACTATGAAGCATATCATCAAACTAGCATTGGCTGTCGTGTTCGCAGCCGCCCTCTTCCAGTCCTGCAATTCCGAAATCCGTAAGGCACGCGCCGTCGAAAAGTGGATCGCGTCCCTTCAGACCGACGCCGAGCCTTTCGACCTATGCGAGCGTCAGTTGACTGCCGATTTGGTATATTGCGGCATCGGTGTCCAGGATATCAACGACACATTTCACGATGAACACATATCTCCAAGCGAAGTTTTCTACTATCCGGACAATGCGTTTTCCGAGAAGCCTCTCTCCCAGAAACTGATGTCTCTGCAGAACAGCGCGGCCGTCTGGAACCGCATTATGCATTGCTACGAGGCCTATAACCGTGAACTTTGCAGCGTTGATGACAGTCTCCTTACCAAGGCTGACACCCTGGCTTTCCTGGCAATGGATCCAGTCGGTTTCACTGATGAAATGCTGCGCGAGGCCATCCCTGATGACAAGCTCTATTTGGCCGCCTCAGCCCTCGTCAAAGCATACGGGAACTTCGACGGTGACGATTCGCCGGAGTCCGAGTTTTCGCAGTATGTGTATGATTTCAGGGAGGTGATTGGCGACGCAGAGCCTTTTGCCGACACCGTTCTGCTCAACGAATTTCACGAGAATTTCTGGAAGTGGTATGAGAAGAAGACATACGTACC
Organism: Bacteroidales bacterium UBA1745; assembly: GCA_002314885.1. Classification (GTDB taxonomy): domain Bacteria; phylum Bacteroidota; class Bacteroidia; order Bacteroidales; family UBA932; genus Cryptobacteroides. Next base: position 3,130 of record DCHT01000043.1, read on the forward strand.
TCAGATCGATGCCATCGTGAAGTCCAGGATCGACGAAGTCACTCTCAGTGACGAGCAGAAGGAGATTTTCCGTCGCGCAGTCGGGAGTGCCGAGGACATTGACACCCGCGCCATCCTCGCTCTCGAATATGCGCAGTTCAACGATGATGCCCTTCCATATCTGAGTGAAATCATCGAATCCGGTCTCTACACGAAGTATCTCCTCGAGGTCTGGATCTCCTGGAGGGCACATCTCCAGTCGGAGCATTTTGGCTTGTCTTCCTTCTCCGTCATTCCCGACACCTACTTTGATAAGGTCAAGGCCAAGTGTATGGAGACCATTGCAAAGCACGTAAGCGCCGATGACGACCCTTACGCCAGATGTTTGCTCGAGAATTTCCTGTATTGCGAGAACCTTCACCGAATGGCCAGTCTCTTCGGCAACGAAACCTTCGTGATTCTCTGCAATCTCCAGAATAGTATGTTCGTCCAGCCGCGATTGAGGTAGGGTAGAGCTATTCTACTTCACTCTGGTGTACTTTTCAGTCTGTGTCTTACCTTCGTCGTCGATGTATTTCCAGCTGAGCTTGTCGCCCTTGATCTGGACGTTGGTGTAGATGTCGTCGCCCTCCAGACTCTTCAGGAACTCCTTCTCCTGATCGTCGAACATATCCTGGAAGTCTTTCTTCATCTTAGGGTCATCGACCACCTCGCCCTTGTAGACGACGGTAATCGGCTTGACCATCTTGAAAGAGGCCTTATCCTTGTTCCACTTGATCACGAGCTTGCTGCCGTCGAACGTGAAAGTGCCTTCGGCGTAGGCTTCAGATGTGCCTGTGGTATTGATACCGAACATATTCATCTTGATGAACAGCGTGCCCTTTTCGATGACTGTTCCGGACTGCTCGCCATTGAATATCATCACATCAGTTGCTGTCATTCCCATTGCGGACATAGTTGATGTCCACTTGCCATTGAGACCGTCCTGTGCGAAAGAAATGATGCTGCTGACCACCAGCAGGGTGCAGATAAAAAACCTTTTCATATTTGTCAATTCCGATTTATTTCTGTGCAAAAGTAATAATTAATTCCAGTTTACGAGCCTGATTCCCGCTATTCTGTCCAGGTGACGGGCATTTTCGCTGACAAGAATCATACCCTCGCTGACGGCTGTGCAACCGATCAGCAGGTCGAAGTCTTCAATTGGCTTGCTCTCTGAACACAGGCGTGCCTTCTCCTCGGCGAAGAACTCGATTGAGTTGCTGATTGGCACTTGTGGCAGTATCTGGAACAGCCTTTTCAGGACGGATTCGTCGATCTTCCGTCCGTTGGCTCTCGCGATTTTTTCTCCGATCAGCAGCTCCGCTTTCGTGATTTCGCTGATATAGCAGTTTTCCAGACCAGCCTCATCGATTGCCTGCGCTACGACCTTGTTGCCCCTCAGCAGGTGAACACAGATATTGGTGTCTAACAGATACTTCATAGCTCAGGGTAGGTGTTAGCGGTTCTATATGATCGTATTTCCTCTGCGTCAGGGAAATCTTCTCCCAGTGCCCCGCAGAAGTCAAAGATCGAAGTGCGCCTTTCCTGCGCCTTCTCGCAAAGTACATTCTGGATATATTCCCTCAGCGTCTCTCCCTTTTCCCTTGCGGATGTCGACAGGGATAGGTAGGCTGATTTTGGCAGTGCTATTCTTTCAAGGTACACAGATGCTGTTGGCTCACCAAGCGACTTACCGACCACCTTGTCACGGTCATACCCACAGACCGTCGCTGAAACGCTGACGGCGTTGTCGCTGGCACCGGAAATAGGCCGTCCCAGCACAATCGACATCTCCTCCAGCAGATCGGATGTGAAATTGTGGTTTCCGCTCATCCATCTCGTCACCTCGCTTGGCTGCCGGTGCATCCTCGCCGCGAACTCCTTCTTCGTCAGTCCGAGCTCATTGAGCGCATCGCCGATTTCCTCAGCGATCCTCTTCCTCCTAACTGTGATTTCCTTTTTCATTCACGTATCTGTTTCTTCTGCAAATTTAGTAAAATTTACAAATATGCCAATATACATAAATGCGAAATTTGTAGCAATTCATAGATTAATTGGTATATTTGTCTTCGACACGAAACAACCGTATTATGAAAAAACTGCTTCTATTGGCCATAGCCGCCCTCGTTGGTGGCAGCACAAGCGCATTCGCGCAGAAAGTCTACGCCACTCAGTACTCGAATCAGGCGCAGGTGAAGGTCTATGTCGTGAAATATGAGAACCAGGCTGATCTCAAGGTCTACAAGGTCCAATACGAGAACCAGGCCGGTCAGAACAACGGCAAATGGTACTTCGTCAAGTATGAGAACCAGGCCCAGAAGAAGATCTATTTCGTGGACTATGAGAACCAGGCCGACCTCAAAATCTATTTCGTGAAATACGAGAACCAGGCCGGCTGGGTCAACAAATCAAAGCAACATCTTCTGTATTAAGAACTAACTATTCAAATACCTATGAAACGTCTGTTTTTTGTTATTTGCTGCATCGCAGCCGTGGCTTCTTGTGAGAAATATCCTAGTGGCCCGCACCCTGATGCTCCCGAAGAATTATTGACTCCTGAAGAGAAGGCTTATACGACTAATCTTCCTCCTGCGCCGTCATACGATGGCAAGCGTCTTGTGACGGTAGGGGGCAGCGTTAGATATTCCTTCGGCTATAGTGCTGTCGGAAAGGTGAATGATTTTCAGAATAACAAGGAGTATTTTCAACTTACCTATGAGCCTGTTACTTTTACTTTTGGATACAAATATGGTACTTACGAAACTAGTGAGACCCTGAACATTGATGGTTTTCATATTTCCAAGGGAGCCAATTCTTTCAATTATGATGCGCAAACAATCTCTGATGGAGTAATTGGAAGTCGTGTAAAATCCTGGTCCGTATGTAAGTATGATGAGGCAGGTCGTCTTTTGAGAATAACGTCATTTATTTATAGAGCTAGCGAGTCCAGTTCTTCTGCCACTCCATTGGTTACTATGGACGAACAAACTATTGACTTTACTTGGAAGGACGGTAGGTTGATGAGAATCGAAACCACACGCAGTTGCGATGGTGTTGAGGGCTATGCCTATCACGTAGTTTCTGACTTTGCATACGATGAGCTTATTGAAAACTACTACGAGATGTGGGACCCTGCTCTATTTGCTAACTATTCTTTGGCTAATCATTTCCGTGAGGTCTGTGGCAATCGTGAATTCTATTTCCTTATGGGATTATTCGGCAAGGCAGGTAAGTATTTCCCATCCTCGTTCACTAATAATGTCAAAATCTGTCATTCTGGCAGCCGAAACGTAAGCACGACTACTTATCTGTTAGGGCAAAAATGCAATTTTGATGGTTATCTGATCTCTTCTAAAATCGCTCTCAAACCAGAGAAGGGAGAAGTCTTATATTCTGTCCTTAATTACACCTACGAATAGAAGCAGGCTTTACAGCAACTTCTCAATCGCTTCAACCGTGGCCTGGATCTGCTGGGCGCGGGTGATGGAAGGCTGGCCGTCTCCGTCCTGATGGCCGTATGTGGCGAAATAACTGTGGCAGCCGCCTTCGATGACGGTTTCCATTGCTGTGGTCGGATAATTCTTCCAGCACTCGGCGTACTTGGTCATATTCAGTACGCCGTCGTTGCTTCCATAGATGCTGACTACCTGCTTGTCGGTGCCGCTCAGGTCGCTGGTGGAGTAGGATGCGAGCATAATCAGGCCCTTGAACTCGTCCAGGTGGGATGCCAGGCACATTGACGCGGCGACTCCGCCCACGGAATGTCCGCCGATGTACCAGGTATCCGTCTCGGGATACTGATGCTTCAGCTTCACCGCCACATTGCTGCTCAGCAGCGCAAAGTCGAATGACGGGCTGACAAGGAGGCCCAGGAAGCCCTTCTGAGCCAGTTTTGCCATCAGTGGGGCATAGCATCTGTAGTCCACAAACGCGCCCGGATAGAGCACGAAACCGGCCTTAGGCTCATCTGGAATGAATTCCACGACGCCGTCGAATGCATAGTTGACGCTCACGTTCTTGATGGTGTCGCGTATGTCGCGTATGATGCCGTCGTTGGTATCGTAGGAGTAGTTGGTCTTGGTGCAGCTGGAAAAAGCCGCAACCACGCTGATCAGAATGACTGAAATGATTTGATTCCTTCTCATACTCGCTCCTCCTAGAATTTGATGCC
>DCHT01000030.1:0-54682 GCA_002314885.1 Bacteroidales bacterium UBA1745
TCGATGGAGAATGCGTCGATGAGTTCCTGCATTGAGAACATCTCCTGCTCGGTGCCAGGGTTCCAGCCCAGCATTGCGAGGAGGTTTACGAAAGCCTCAGGGAAGTAGCCGTCCTCACGGTAACCGTGATAGGTCTCGCCCTCGGAGTTGAGCCAGTTGAGAGGGAATACTGGGAAGCCCATCTTGTCGCCGTCGCGCTTGCTGAGCTTGCCGTTGCCGACAGGCTTGAGAAGGAGCGGAAGGTGAGCGAACTTAGGCTGGGTCTCCTGCCATCCGAATGCCTTGTAGAGCAGATAGTGCAGAGGGAGGGAAGGGAGCCACTCCTCGCCGCGGATGACCTCTGTGATCTCCATAAGATGGTCGTCCACGATGTTTGCAAGGTGGTAGGTAGGGAGTTCATCAGCCTTCTTCCAGAGCACCTTGTCGTCGAGGGTGTCGGTGTTGATCTCCACGTGTCCGCGTATCATATCATCCATAGCCACGACTGTGTTCTCAGGCATCTTGAAGCGCACTGTCCAGTCGTTGCGGCTCTCCAGCAGCGGTCTCCACTCGCTCTCTGGCATAGAGAGGGAATTGCGGAGCTGCATCCTGGAAGTCTGGTTATATATGAAGGTCTGACCCTGGGCCTCCGCTGCTGCGCGGGCCTGGTTCAGTTCCTCTGCGGTGTCGAATGCGTAATAGGCGTTGCCGCTCTCCACCAGCTGCTCGGCATACTTGCGATAGATGCTGCGCCTCTGGCTCTGGCGGTAAGGGGCGTGAGGATGCTTCTCTGAAGCGACCTCCACAACCTTGCCGTTCTCGTCCACTCCCTCATCAGGGATGATGCCGCACCAGTTCAGCGCCTCGATGATGTACTGCTCAGCACCCGGTACGAAACGGTTGGAGTCAGTATCCTCGATACGGATGATGAAATCTCCTCCGCGCTGCTTGGCGAAGAGATAGTTATAGAGTGCGGTCCTTACGCCGCCCATATGGAGCGGTCCTGTAGGAGACGGAGCGAATCTTACGCGTGTTCTTCTGGTCATTGTAGTCGATATTTGTTTTGGGGCTGCAAAGATAATACGATTTTCTTATTTACTCTCCTCGTCGTTTGGATAGGCTCTGACGTAGGCAGACTGCTGCTCGATGAGGGAGCGGTCGCCACCCTTTTCGATGCAGAGCAGTGGCTTGTCCTCGTAGAAGAAAGCCCTTGGGCTGGCGCTGGAGTTGGCGTTGATGCGCTCCACGTCGCAGCCGTCCTGGCTCTGGTAGAGAGGTTCAGCCTCAGGATTGTAGACGAAGTCGTAGTCTATCTTGATCACATTGGAATCGTCGGAAGGGTAGAGCTCGTCGAGCATACTCATCCTGATACCGGTGGCGATGACGGTGATGCTCACCTTGTCGCCGCATTCAGGAGAATTGTCATAGACTATGCCCCTCTTGAAGCGGTTGGCGCTGCCCAGATATCCGTTGAGCTCCTCGTCGATGCGGTCGAGGTCGGCAGCGGTGATTGTCTCCTTGTTCTGGCCCACGACCACGTTCACAAGCACGTTCTTCGCGGTGGAAGGATCGAATGCGAGCAGGAGAGGGGACTCCATCGCATTCTTGACGGCGTCCTTGATTCGGTTCTCGCCGCGGCCTTCTCCATTGCCCATCAGGGCGAGGCCGCTGCGGCTCATCATATTCTTCACATCCCTGAAGTCGACGTTGATGTAGCCGCCCTTGCTGATGATGTCGATGATGGACTTCACTGCGGTGGCGAGCACCTCGTCGGTCTTAGGGAAGGCCTCGTGTATGAGCAGGTCTCCGTAAACTTCGAATATCTTCTGGTTGTCGATGACCAGGAGGCTGTCCACGTACTTCTGGAGTTCGTTGATGCCGTCAAGGGCCTTCGCAAGCGAGCCGTTCCTCTCATTCTTGAATGGGAGAGTGACTACGCCGACGGTAAGGATGTTGCGGTCCCTGGCCATCTTGGCGATGACAGGAGCTGCACCGGTGCCGGTACCACCGCCCATACCGGCAGTGATGAAGAGCATCTCGGTGTTGCAGTCCAGGGCCTTCTCGGCGATCTCCGCCTCGGACTCGATGGCTGCGTTGCGTCCCTTGATAGGGTCGGTACCTGCTCCGAGTCCCTGGCCCATCTGAACCTTTACAGGCACTGGGCTGGCCTTGAGCACCTGTGCGTCGGTGTTGCAGACGATGAATGAGCAGCCCTCGATGTGCTGCTTGTACATATAGGTAACGGCATTGCATCCGCCTCCGCCGACTCCGATGACCTTGATCATCGAATTCTCAGGGGTCCAGCTGTCTGGTGCGACGATGTCGATATTTGGATCTAATATATTGTCACTCATAGTTTTTCCTCCTTATACTTCTTCATTTTCCTCCATAAGCGAATCAAAGAGATTGCCGAAATTTCCGAAAGTGTCCTTGAGCCTGCGCCTCTTGCCGCCTTTCTTTCCCTCTTCCTTTGTCTCTGGCTTCGTCTCCGGCTTCACTGGTTCCGGTGCTTCTGGTTTTTTCTCCTCGACTTCCGGTTCGGTCTTGGCGAACACGGTCTCGCTGAGGTCAGTCTCTTCGATAATTGGTTCTTCCTTAGGGAGAAGTTCCAAAGGAATGGCGCAGTTAGGATAGTTGCGGTCCCTTGCGCCTATCATCATACCCACGGTGGTGGTAGCTGCAGGCAGGGTTATGCCGTCTGTGAAGCCCGCGGTGGTGAAGAGGGTCCTGCTGCCGGCGAGCCTTACGCTCAGGCCGGACATCTCCTTGAGCATTACGCGGCAGTTGGTGATGGTGGCGCCGCCTCCGGTGAGGACGATGCCGGATATCAGGCTGTCTGCGTAGCCGCTTTCCTGAATCATATAGAGCACTGCGTCGAGTATCTCCTTCATCCTGGAGGTAACTATCTTTGAGAGCAGCTTGACCTGCACTTCGTAGCTTGGGTTCTGACGGTTGCCCTGGATCTTGAGGACCTTGTCGCCGAGGTTGTAGAGCCTCTCAGGCATACATACGCCGTAGGCCTTCTTGATGTTCTCTGCCAGGCCTTCGCCTATGCGGCAGATGGACTGGATGTCCTTGGTCACGAGCTGGCCGCCGAACGGAATTGAGTCGAAATAGCGGAGTATGCCGCCCTTGTATATGGTCACGGATGTTGCGCCGCCGCCTATGTCCACGAGGGCCACGCCGTTCATCTTCTCGTCCTCCGCGAGGGCTGAGTTGGCTGCGGCGCTGCCAGGGAAGAACTTGACTCCGCACACCTTGCCGGCCTCGTTGAAAGCCTTGTCTATCATCGAGAGGTTCTTCTTCTTGCCCACATAGACATTGAAGTTGCCCTCGAGACGGGTGCTGGTCCTGCCGACTGCCTCTTCCTCCGGAATCTGGAAGTCATCCTCGTCGGAATAGGACTGGGCGATGGCCTCATAGACCTTCTCGTCCTTCTCCTCGTCCACAGGGCAGTCCGCGATGGCGTTCTCCCTGAGGGTCTCGATCTCGCCCTGCTCCACGCAGCTGTTGCCGTCCCTGTCCATCGTGGCCACACTGGTCTTCTGGACGACAGGATACTTAGGCATATTGACCACTGCGCCGGTGATCTTCACCTGAATGCAGTCCTCAGCTTCCGTAATGGCGCGTGCAATCGCGTCGGATGCCTTCTTGACATTGGCTACCGCTCCGCGTACGATGCCGTCTGACGGAGTCTCCTTGTAATAGGTCATCTCGATGTTGCGTCCGTCGACCTTTGCCACTGCGAGGCCGATCTTGGACGAACCGAGGTCTATTGAAACTATATATCGTTCTTCCATATACTGTAATTTTTACTATCTGCAGACTAACTGATTTTCGAACTTTACGTTCACTGAGGAGTAGCTCTTGCCCTCCTCGAGACCCGGCTTCACGCTGGTGAGATAGGTCTCTATCCTCTCGAACTTGTCCTTGGCATCGTCCGGGGTGCCGAAGATGAAACGCTCGCGGGTGTCCCTGAGGTAGAGCACCAGGTCCCCGTGCTCGTCCACGCTCATCTGGTTGATGCGGTTCTTCCAGGCGCTGTGGTTCACATAGTCGGCCAGGCCTACCATCTTGTTCAGCCAGATGCGTCCCTTCTTGCTGTCAGGCTTGCCGTTGATGTTCGGATTTACCGGCAGCGCTCCGTCCACTATCATCACCCTGGCCGTCGTCCTGCCCTGCAGAGGGAAGAGGTTTCCGTTGCAGTCGCAGTAGCAGCCCACTCCGTTCTTATACAGGCGGAGCACAGGGTAGCGCTGTTCGATGGATATGTTCAGGACGCTGTCCCTGGTCATATAGACCTCACTCGAGCGGACGGCGCTCCTTTCGTTCACGAATTTCTCTATGGCCACCAGGTCTATGTCCCTTTCGGCCTTGCCTATGATGTTCCCGAACTGCTTGCTGACGGCATCCTTCACCTCGTCAGGCGCCACGAAGCTCTCTCCGTGACTGCCGTTGACGCAGACGTTGATATGCCTGCAGCGCACATCGCCATCCGCCTCGGCACCGCTGATATAGGACCATCCCATAATGGCCAGCAGGGCCGCGCAGATAAGCGTTGCGACGACTATTTTCAGGACATTCTTCATTTGTTGGCGTATCTTTCCCTGAGCATTTCGGTGATAGGGCCGATGAGCCTGTCCACGTTGCCCGCACCGAATGTGATGAGGGTGTCGATAGGTTCATTGGCAAGGTAGTCCAGGAGTTCGTCCTTCCTGATGAGGACCTTCTCAGGCGCGGTGACGTCCTTGAAGATGATCTCGGAAGTGACTCCAGGGATAGGCTCCTCGCGGGCAGGGTAGATGTCCAGGAGGATGAGTTTGTCCACTGCACTCAGGGCCTGGGCGAACTCAGGCGCGAAGTCGCGTGTACGGGTGTAGAGATGAGGCTGGAAGACTGCGGTGAGCTTCCTGCCGGGGAATATGTCGCGCATCGAAGAGATAGCCGAGCTGATCTCGTTCGGATGGTGTGCATAGTCGTCGATGTAGGAGCAGCCAGGCTCGTTGAAGTGGATGTCGAATCTGCGCTTCACGCCCTGGAAGGTGCCGATGGCGGCCTTCACTGCCTCAGGATCGACTCCGTGGGTGAGGGCGATAGCCGCTGCAGCCACGCTATTCTCGGCGTTCACCCAGCCCGGCACTCCGCACTTCACGTCCTTCACGATGCCCTTTGGCCAGACGATGTCGAAGTGGAAGTAGCCGCACTCGTCCACCCTCTGGTTGGCACCGTAGAAATCGGCGCGGGGGTCGTTGTAGGAGTAGCGCAGAAGCTTGGCCTTGGTGTCATTTTCGCTGATAGGAAGGCCGTATTTCGCGATGACGGTGTTCTTCACCTGAGCTGCGAAGTCCCTGAATGCCTGCTGATATGCGTCGAGATCGTTGTAGATGTCGAGGTGGTCGGCGTCCATCGCGGTGATGACTGCGATGGTAGGGAAGAGCTGGAGGAAGGAACGGTCGAACTCGTCGGCCTCAGCCACGATCACCGGATTCTCGCTGATCAGGAGGTTGGTGTCGTAGTTCTTGGAAATACCGCCGAGGAAGGCGCTGCAGCCCACTCCGCTCTGGGTGAAGATGTGTGCCAGCAGGGTGCTGGTGGTAGTCTTTCCGTGGGTACCGGAAACTGCGAGGCAGCTCTGTCCCTGGGCGATTTCGCCGAGCATACGGGAGCGCTTGATCACACGGTAGCCGTTGTTCTGGACATAGACCAGCTCGCCCATATCCTTAGGGATGGCAGGGGTATAGACCACGAGGGTCTCCTCCACGTTCTTCGGAACGTAGTCGATGTTGTCCTCGTAATGCACGCAGATGCCCTCCGCCTCGAGGGCGTGGGTCAGTTCGGACGGAGTCTTGTCATAGCCGCCGACTGCATAGCCCTTGGCCTTGTAATACCTGGCGATGGCACTCATTCCGATGCCGCCTATTCCTATGAAATAAATAGTCTTGTACATATCTACTTATTTAATATTCCATAAACCTCGTCCGCGATGGTCTGGGCCGCGTCGGTCTTCGCGAGCAGGGCGATGTTCCTTTCCATTGATGCTATCTTCTCAGGGTCAGCGAGCAGGGCGCAGGCCGTCTCCATAAGGCTTGCAGGGGCGTCCACGTCCTTCACGATCATACCTGCGTCCTTGCGTACGAGGGCCATCGCATTGTGGGTCTGATGGTCTTCGGTGACGTTCGGAGAAGGCACGAAGATGGAGGCCTTGTGGGCTGCGCAGAGTTCGGAGATGGAACTTGCGCCGGAGCGTGAGATCACCACGTCCGCAGCCGCGTAGGCGAGATCCATACGCTTGATGAAATCGCTGTGCTGGATTGCAGGGAGCTTCCTGCCTTCCATAAATGCATCGATGCCGGCCTTGTAGTACTTGCCGCACTGCCAGATGACCTCGAGGTTCTCGCCCCCCGGGCATCCTGCCTCGATCCAGTTCTTCATAGCAGTGTTGAGGGTCCTGCTGCCGAGGCTGCCGCCCACGATGAAGAGATGCTTCTTCTCAGGGTTGAGGCCGTAGAAGGCGTATGCCTCCTGCTTCATTTCCTCAGTCGCAGGGACTATTTCCTTGCGTATAGGGTTGCCGGTGAGTATGATCCTGTCAGCAGGGAAGAAGCGCTCCATACCGTCGTATGCCACGCATATCTTCTTTGCGTTCTTGCCGAGGATCTTGTTTGTGAGGCCTGCGAAGCCGTTCTGCTCCTGGATGAGGGTAGGGACCTTCAGTTCCTGGGCAGCCCTGAGCAGCGGTGCACTTGCGTATCCGCCCACGCCGATGGCGATGTCGGGCTTGAACTCACGAATGATCTTCTTGGCGGTCATCACGCTGCGGATGACCTTGAAAGGCAGCTTGAGGTTGTCGACTGAGAGGCTTCTCTTGAGGCCGGAGATGTCCAGTCCCACGATCTTGTAGCCCGCTGCGGGCACCTTCTCCATCTCCATCCTGCCGTTTGCTCCCACAAAGAGGATCTCGGTCTGAGGATTGAGCGCCTTGAGCTGGTTTGCGATGGAAAGGGCAGGGAAGATGTGGCCTCCCGTGCCGCCGCCGCTGATAATGGCTCTTATTGCCGGATATTCTTTCATATCGTTATTCTGCATTTTCCGTGTTTTCCTTATTCATTTCCTCTTCGAGGGCGTCCAGTTTCTTCTTCACCATCTTGCTGATGGAGAGCACGATGCCGAATGCTATGCTGAACATCAGCAGGGAACTCTTGCCGTCGCTGATCATAGGGAGGGTCTGGCCTGTCATAGGCATCAGTCCCACATTGATCATCATATGCATCATCGCCTGTGCGGATATCATAAGCGTAATTCCGCCCACGGCCGTCCTTGCGAAGATGTTGTCGCAGTTCTTGGATATCAGTGCACCCCTTGCCAGCAGGCTCAGGAAGAGTACCAGTACCAGGATGGCTCCGATGAGACCGTATTCCTCGATGATGAAACTGTACATATAGTCGGCGAAGATCACCGGCACCTTGTACTTCTGGGTGCTGTTGCCCGGAAGCTTTCCAATGAGACGGCCCTCGTGTATGGCTATCTTCGCACCGATTTCCTGCCTGTTCTTGTCCACGAGATTCTGCCTCTCGATGGAGTTCTTCTCGAAGCTGTAGTATTTTTCGTCGAATGACCTGCCATCCTTGTGGAAGAAGGCCTCGAAACGGCTCATTGCAGTACCGAACCTGGAATCGCCGAGGAACTTGCCGTCCGTGACCTTCCAGAGTCCGAACATCGATCCCATCATCAGGGCGCAGCCCACGAGGAATGCGCTGGTCTGTTTAACGCTGAAGCCTCCTATGATTATGGTTGCGAACATCACGAACGTGATGAAGACCATACTGGAGAAACTGCCCAGCACGACCATTCCGGAGACGATAATGATAGGAAGGAAGATGAACACTGCCCCGAGGAACACCTTGTTCTTGAAGATGGCCTTGCCCGTCTTCTCGTAGAGGAGGTCCATCACTGGAAAACCGCTTTCCTTCCAGGCGTTCACGGCCCAGGCCAGGTACAGTATCATCAGCACCTTCACGACCTCGAACACGTGGATCTGGAAGCCGAAGACGCTCAGTATTCGCCAGGCTCCGTTGACCTCTGCGGCCCTGAGCACGTGAGGTATCCTTACGTGCACCGTGAGCAGCGCCAGCATAATGAAGCTGATCCAGAAACTGCACATTCCGAGATAGCGGAATATCTTGATGTTCTTGATTTTATAGCATCCGAACATAAGAGCGAAGCCGCCTGCCACAACCAGCGCCTGCACCGCGAACAGCTGCACGCGGGTGGCGTCGCCGCTGGTGACCTTAGGCGACATCGAGGTCGATGAGAAGATGGCCAGCAACGAAAGGATGTAGAGGATTATCACGATAATCCACATCACCTTGTCGCCCTGGATCTTGTCGAACTGTCTCTTGAACCAATTCTCCTCCATACAATTATCTCCCGCACTTATATCATTAAAGGTTCCTTACTGCCTCCTTGAACTGACGGCCCCTGTCTTCGTAGCTCTTGAAGAGATCGAAGCTGGCGCAGCAAGGGGAGAGGAGCACGACGTCGCCCGCTTCGGCAACCTCGCTGCACTTCTTCACGCACTCTGCTGCTGAGTAGGTGTCGTAGATGTTCTTCTTGCCCACGATCTTCTCGAAGGCCTCGTGTATCTTCTCATTGTGCAGACCCATACATACGATGGTCTTCACCTTGGACTTCACGAGTTCGTTGAGCACGCTGTAGTCGTTGCCCTTGTCCTTGCCGCCCACGATCCACACGACAGGTCTGGTCTGGCACTCGAGGGCATACCAGGCTGCGTCCACGTTGGTGGCCTTGGAGTCGTTGATGTAGAGGACGTCCTTGATGGAAAGGACCTTCTCGAGACGATGCTCCACTGCCTGGAAGGTGGAAAGGCTGGTACGGATGGTGTCGTTGTCGATGTCCATCACCTTGCCGGCGATGGCAGCGGCCATAGAGTTGTAGATGTTGTGCTTTCCGCCGAGGGCGAGTTCCTGGAGGAACATGTCGCACTCGTCCTCGCCGACCTTCACGATCATCCTGTCGTCCTTGACGTAGGCGCCCTGAGGCACCTCAGTCTTTTGGGTGAACGGCAGTTTCTTTGCCTTGATGAGTATGTCGTCGAGGTTGCGTATGGTGATTTCGTCATCGGAGCAGAATATGAAGCAGTCGTCCTCCTTCATATTGCGGGTGATGCGGAATTTCGCCTTCACATAGTTCTCCATCTTGTGGTCGTAGCGGTCGAGGTGGTCTGGGGTGATGTTGGTGATGATTGCAATGTCGGCCTTGAAATCATACACATTGTCAAGCTGGAAGCTGCTGAGCTCGAGCACATAGTAGTCGTGCTGCTCAGTAGCCACCTGATAGGCGTAGCTCTTGCCTATGTTGCCGCCGAGGCCCACGTTGAGGCCGGCGTTCTGGAAGAGGTAGTAGATCAGGGAAGTGGTCGTGGTCTTGCCGTTGCTGCCGGTGATGCACACCTTCTTGGCAGTGTCGTAGCGACCTGCGAACTCGATCTCCGAGATTATGTGTATGCCGTTGTCCTCGCACTTCTTGACCATAGGTGCGTCACAAGGGATGCCCGGGCTCTTGACGATCTCGTCCGCATTGAGGATGAGTTCCTCGCTGTGTCCGCCCATCTCGTAAGGAATTTCCCACTCCTCGAGCATCTGCACATATTTGTCGCCTATCTTTCCCATATCGGAAAGAAAGACGTCGAAGCCTTTTACTTTTGCGAGTACGGCTGATCCGACGCCGCTCTCGCCACCACCGAGTACTACAATTCTTGACATATCTTTTATCGTGTTTTTCTGTTTGTTATCTGAGTTTCAAAAGTGCGAGTGTGGACACTGCCAGTATGATTCCGATGATCCAGAACCTGCCTGTGATCTTGGACTCCGGAAGGGCTCTGGCCGGCTTCTGGATGAGGGCCGGAATGCCTTCCTTCTGGAAGTGATGATGGAGAGGGGACATCCTGAAGATGCGCTTGCCCTCACCGGTTTTCTTCTTGGTGTACTTGAAGTAGAAGCGCTGCATCAGCACTGAGAGGGACTCCACGAGGAAGATGCCGCAGAGCACTGGAAGCAGGAGTTCCTTGCGGGTGAGCAGGGCGCCCACGCCTATGATGCCGCCGAGCGCGAGGCTGCCGGTGTCACCCATAAATACCTGTGCAGGATAGGTGTTGTACCACAGGAAGCCGATCAGCGCACCGACCAGTGCACCCATATAGACTGCGACCTCGCCGCTGCCCGGAAGGAACATGATTCCGAGGTAGTCGGAAGTCATCACGCTGCTGGAAAGCCATCCGAACACTCCGAGCACCACGCCTACGATGGCAGATGTACCTGCTGCGAGACCGTCGAGGCCGTCGGTGAGGTTGGTGCCGTTGGAGCAGGCGAGGATGATGAATATGATCACCAGCACGTAGAGCGCCCAGGTGCAGTACATACCGAACTGACCCTTGAACGGAATCAGCCAGGAATAGTCGAATTCGTGGGCCTTGACGAATGGGATCGTAGTCACGATCTCCTTGGTCTCACCAGGCCAGAAACTAGGTACGAAGCACATTGCCAGGGCGATGCCGAGGGCGAGGGAGAACTGGCCGATGAGCTTTGCCTTCTCGCTCAGGCCGTTCTTGTCGTGCTTGAAGACCTTGATGTAGTCGTCCGCGAAGCCCAGTCCGCCCAGCACGATGGTCGTGACGAGCAGGAGTATGGTGTAGATGTTCGTGAGGTCACAGAACAGCAGGGCTCCGGAGAGTATGGATATGATTATGATGATACCACCCATTGTCGGGGTGCCGGCCTTCTGCATCTGTCCCTCGAGTCCGAGGTCGCGTATGGTTTCGCCTATCTGCTTGCGCTGCAGCCAGGCGATGATCTTCTTTCCTGCGAAGAGGGCAACCAGCAGGGAGACGATGCTCGCGAGCATCACCCTGAAGGAGATGTAGGACATCAGTCCGTGTCCCGGTATGTTCCAACCAAGATGGTTGAAGAGGTCGAAAAGGTGGTATAGCATAGTTTAGTCGTTTTCTTTCATTTCCTCGAAGATGGCCCTGACGATTTCCTTCTCGTCGAAGTGGCGCTTCTCGGTACCTATTATCTGATATGTTTCGTGTCCCTTGCCGGCAAGCAGGATGGTTGCGCCCCTCTTTGAGGTGGTGATGGCCATTCTGATTGCTTCCTCGCGGTCCTCGATGCAGATGGCCTTTGCGCGGCCCTGCCTGTCGAGGCCGGTCTTGATCTCCGCGATGATGTCGTGGGTGTTCTCGGTACGGCTGTTGTCGGAGGTGATGACCAGGCGGTCAGCCAGTTTCTGGGCCACTGCGGCCATTTCCGGACGCTTGGTGCGGTCACGGTCGCCGCCGCAGCCGAAGAGGCATACGAGTTCGCGCTCAGGTGCGATGTTGCGCAGGGTAGTGAGCACGTTCTCGAGTGCGTCAGGGGTGTGGGCGTAGTCGATGATGACCGACTTGTCCTCCGGCCCCTTGTAGTTCTCGAGCCTGCCTGGAGCTGATTCGAGGGAACTTACAGCCACCAATGCATCCATAGGGTCAGTGCCGAGCACTACGGCAGTGGTGTATATCGCGAGTATGTTATATGCGTTGTGCAGGCCTATGAGCTTCACCCAGCTCTCGGTGCCGTCGATGTTCAGGAGCATTCCGTCGAAGCCCTGTTCCATCACCTTGCACCTGTGGTCCGCGATGCTGCGGCAGGAGTAGGTCACGACCTGAGCCTTGGTGTTCTGGACCATTACCATACCGTTCTTGTCGTCGACATTCGTGATGGCGACCGCAGTGGCAGGGAGTGTGTCGAAGAACAGTTTCTTGCAGCGCAGGTACTCCGCGAAGGTCTTGTGGTAGTCCAGGTGATCGTGGGTGAGGTTGGAGAATATGCCGACCTTGAAGAGGAGTCCGGCGACTCTTTCCTGCTCCACGCCTATGGAGCTGACCTCCATAAAGCAGTACTTGCAGCCCTCCTCGACCATCTGGGCGAGCAGGGAGTTGATGGTGATAGGGTCGGAAGTGGTGTTCACTGCCTCCTGTCCGCGGTCGCCTACATAGTTGGCGATGGTGGAGAGCAGACCGCACTTGTAGCCCAGCCTGGTGAAGAGCCTGTAGAGCAGGGTCACGGTAGTGGTCTTGCCGTTGGTGCCGGTGATTCCCACGAGTTCCAGCTTCCTGGAAGGGTTGCCATAGAAGTTGGATGCGCAGACGGCGAGGGCGTGCCTGTCAGCCGACACAACGGCTGCGGCACCCTTGGCGAGGGCGGCGTCGATGAAGTCGTGTCCATCGACTGCGAAGCCCTTGACTGCGAGGAACAGCGAGCCCTCGGCTACCTTGCGGGAGTCGTTGGTGATGGCCTTTATCTCGGTATCCGCCGTTCCGTTGAGGATGATGGCGCCGCTGTTTTCTATGATGTCCCTGAGTTTCATTCCTATCTTAGTTTAATGACCACGGTTGCGCCTTTCTTCGCCTCGGAGTATGCCCCCGGACTCTGTGAGACTACCTGTCCGTGTCCTTCATATATGCATTTGTATCCGCAGCTCTCGATGGAGTAAACTGCGTCTGAGAGGCCGAGTCCGACTACGTCCGGAACCTTGCCGTCATTGTTCTTGCCTGTGATGAGCTTCCTTTCGCCGGCCTTCGCCAGCTTTGTGTTCTGCTCGATTGCCTCGCCCCACTGCGGATTCATGCAGTAGAGCTGGTCGGCGATCTCCCTGACTGCGCTGGCGCACCTGGAGCCCTCGAGGTTGTCGCCGCAGATGTCGGTGTAGAACACAGTCACCACGGTGTACTTCGGTGCCTCAGCCGGGAAGAATCCCGCGAAGGTGCCCTGGATTACCCTCCTGCCGGAGCCTCCGAAGCCGGTCTTGCCGGTCGCAGGATCCTTGAAGGTCTGGAAGGCGGTACCGGTCTTGCCGGCCACGTGGCATTTGGCGCCACGGAACCTCCAGTAGCCTGTTCCGTGCTCCTCCTGGGTGATCTTCAGCAGGGCCACGGTGAGGGAATCGACGGTGGATTTCTTGCAGACGGAGGAGTTGAGCACTGTAGGGCTGAACTTCTTCTCGGTCCTGCCGTTCCTCTCGTAGGCCTCGATCATATATGGCTTCATCTCCTTTCCGCCGTTCGCGATGGAATTGTAGAAAGTCAATATATGTATAGGTGTCGTGGCCATATCGTAGCCCATAGCGACCATAGGCAGGGTCAGTGCCTCACCCGAGGTGCGCGGATCCTTGACATTGCATTTGGCCAGGCCGTTGATGTCGAAGTCGAAGTCGTCGAACAGGTGGTAACTGTTGAGGAGGTCGAGATATTTGCCCGTCTCGCGCTCGCTCTTGCCGAAGCATTCGCCGCCCAGATATCTGAACACGTGGTTGGAAGATATCTTCAGACCCTCGTCCACTGGGATGTAGCCGCTAGGGTAGTCGGCCTTGGTCACGTGATGGTCCTGAGGGGTCCTCGTACCTTTATATGTATAGTATCCGTCCATACAAGGTATGGAGTCGTGGAGGTCGATCTTACCTTCGTCGAGGGCTGCCATAAGAGTGGCGGTCTTGAATACGGATCCAGGGTTCTGTGCAGTGGTCACGGCGTAGTTGTAGGTCTCTCCGAGGTTTCCGTTGCTGTCCTTCTTGAGGTTGACCATAGCCCTGATGGCGCCGGTCTCCACATCCATCACAAGGCAGCAGCCTCCTATCATATGCTCGTTCTGGCTCAGCACGTTCCTGAGAGCCTTGTCGGAGATGTCCTGGATGTCGATGTCGATGGTCGTCCTCACGTCGAGGCCGTCCTGAGCCTTCTTGCTCATCCAGTTGTTGCCCGGCACATACATACCCCTGACGTCGGTGCGTTTCTTGTGCTGGTGGCCTTCCTTGCCGTGGAGCACGTCGTTGCACTTCTCCTCGATGCCGGTGATGTGCTGGGACTCCTGGTTGTTGCGCACCACGCCGATGGCCCTCCTTCCGAGGGAACCGTAAGGATAGATGCGGGTCTCCTCAGTCTCGACGGTAATGCCGCCCTTGAAAGGCCCTTCGCGGAAGAGAGGCAGGGCGTTCACCTGCTGGAGGGTCTGGTAGTCGATGAGGCCGCCTATCCTCAGATATGAGCGGTTGTTGTTCCTGTTGTGGATGATCTTGCGGTTCCAGTCCTCAGCGCTGCCGCCATAGATCTCGGCGAGGCCTGCAGAGAGCTCGGCTGCCTTCTGGCGCCATTCGTTCTCCTTGATTCGTCCGTTCTCGAGGTCGCTTTCGAACTCCGCCTTCCTGACGGTGCAGTCCATACAAACCCTGTACATAGACACGGAGGAGGCAAGGAGCCTGCCCTTGCAGTCGTAGATCGCGCCCCTGACAGGGTAGAGGGTATCCACCTTGTGGCTTGTGCCGAAGAAGGTTTCTTCCAGTTCGGTAGGCTTCCAGAACAGCTGGAGGTAGATTATCTGACCGACGATTCCGATGCCGGCCACCAGGAACAACAGGTGTACTACTGTGAGCAACCTGCTGGTTCTGTTGCCCTTGCGGGCTTTTTTCATTGTGTCGGCCATCTTACTTCCTTATCATTGTGGCAGGCTTCGTCGGCTTGCCTATATTAACATTGTTTTCCTTGAGCAGGTCTTCCACCGTGCTCATTTTTCCGAGACTTACCAGTTCGACCGAAGTCTGCTGGTGCTTCCACTGAGTCTCCGTCAGTGCGTGCCTCATCCTTTCCCTGTTCACCTGCACGTTCTCGACGATGCATCTGGAGAAGAGTATGCACATCACGGCAACTGCCACGACCACGATGTGCGCGAGGTACTTGTCAAACTTGAGCCTCAGCAGCAGCTCTCCCTGAGCGATGTCTTTGAAGCCCTGCAGGAGCTTCTTTGCTTTGATTGCCATAGCGTCAGATTTTTACTGCGACCCGGAGCTTTGCGCTCCTGGCTCTTGTGTTGCCTGCGATTTCTTCCTCCCGTGGCAGGATCGGTTTTCTGTTCACCGCTTCGAGCGGCGCGGACACTCGTCCGTAAATGTCTTTTTCGAGTCTTCCCTCGACGTTTCCGCACTTGATGAAGTTCTTCACCATCCTGTCCTCGAGGGAGTGGTAGGTGATGACCACCAGCCTGCCTCCCGGCTTGAGGGACTTCGCGGCGCCTTCGAGGAACTTCTCGAGGGAGCGCATCTCCTGGTTGACTTCGATCCTCAGGGCCTGGAAGACCTTTGCGAGGACCTTGTGCTCGGCGAACTTCGGCAGCATCCTCTCGATGGCCTTGGTGAGTTCCCCGGTGGTCTGGATCGGTGCCGTCTCGCGAGCCCTGACTATCAGCTGGGCCATCTTGCGGCTGCCTTCGACCTCTCCGTAGATCCTCAGGACCCTTTCCAGCTCCTCTTCCGGATAAGTGTTCACCAGGTCGGCGGCGGTCGTGCGCGCCTGGGTGTTCATCCTCATATCCAGCGGAGCGTCGAAGCGGAACGAGAAGCCTCGCTCGGCGGTGTCGAACTGGTGGGATGAGACTCCGAGGTCGGCCAGCACTCCGTCAATGCCCTCCGGATAGCCCTGCTCCAGCACGTAATTGTGTATGAAGCGGAAATTATTGTGGATGAGAACAAGCCGGGAATCGTCCGGCTTGTTCAACAGCGCGTCACTGTCCCTATCGAACGAAAGAAGCCTGCCCGCATTAGTTAAGCGTGAAAGTATTTCGCGGGAATGGCCACCTCCGCCGAATGTGGCGTCGGCATAAATGCCTGATGCAGCATCACCGATAAGGGCAGTGACGCTTTCATCCAACAATACTGGTATATGATATTCTGACATACCGGCCCCTCCTATCTGAGATCAGACAGTAAACCGGCAAGAGAGATGTATTCTTCGTTAGAAATTCCACTGGACTCGAAATTATCCTTAGCCCAGATTTCGATTTTGTGGTCGCAGCCACTGAAGACGACTTCCTTCGTAACGCCGATGGATTCCAGGAGTTTCTTCGGGATGCTTATCCTGCCGAGCTTGCCATCAGGCTCCACCACGGCACGGTTGCGCATATACTCCCTCCAGAACTCAGCGTGATCTCTGTTGAAGAAGTTGAGCTTCGCTTTGGTCTCTTCCGACTGCCTCTCCCACTCAGAGTAAGTGTACATTTCGAGGCACGGTGCGAAGATGTCCTTCTTGAGGACGAACATCATCGGCTCATCGGCAGGCATACGACCTTTGAGGGCGGCAGGAAAGACCACTCTTCCCTTGTCGTCCACTTTCGCGGTGTATTCTCCGATAAACTTGACCATACTTTTAATTCTACTTATGACCGCCAATCACAGGGATCGCCGGCCTTCTTTCACGCTTGGTTGCAAAAGTAGAAATAAATTTTCCATTTTCTTCCAAATTTTTCCAAAAATTTCCACAAAAATATTTTCGGGGCGCAAAAAGAAAACGCCCCCGTCATTGGACGAAGGCGTTTACATATATGGTATGCGACTGTTATTCAGGCATTTGCTCCCGGTAATAGCGGTAAAGGGAGTCGAGGGCCGGGAGGTTCTCCCGCTCGATAGGGACGGCAGGGGGGGAGTCCAGCTTCAGAGGGTTGATCGGCGAGCCGTTCTTCCACACGCGGAAGTCGAGGTGCGGGCCGGTGGAGCGTCCGGTGGATCCGACGTAACCGATGACCTGGCCCTGGGACACGTGGGCCCCGGCCTTGATGCCGGCTCCGTACTTGGAGAGGTGGAGATAGGCGGTGACGTACTCGGAATTGTGGCGTATCTTGACCATATTGCCGGCCGCGCCGTTGTAGCCCGCACTTATGACGGTGCCGTCGCCTATGGACCAGACAGGAGTGCCGGTCGCCGCCGCGTAGTCCACTGCCAGGTGCGGCTGCACCTTCCTGGTCACCGGATGGAGGCGGTGGTTCGTATAGCCGGAGCTGATGCGCCTGAAGTTCAGAGGGGCCTTGAGGAAGGCTTTCTTCATACTCTCGCCCTTCTCGTTCCAGTAGATGTTGCCCCCGTCGCCCTGGTCATACATAATCGCAGGCAGTTCCTTGCCGCCGTGGTTGCATATCGCGAAATAGACCGTGTCCACGCTGATCACTTCGCCCTCGCAGAGCGTCTCTTCGTATATCATACGGAAGCGGTCGCCCTTCTGCAGGCCGAAGAAATCGACTGTCCACGCGTATATATCATATAGTTTGTAGGCCGCCTCGGTCGAATAACCGGCCTCCAGCATATCTGCGATCAGGGCCGAATTGATGGTCACGTCCGCGGTCCGCCTGACCTTCTCCACCGGCTTGGTCACCTTCCAGACCGCGAGGGAATCGAAGCAGCGGAAGACGGTCGCGTCCAGGCGGTTGTTGTGATAAACCATATAGTGCAGGCTCTTCAGGGAATCTGCGGTGTAATATGCCTCATAGCGGTTGCCGGCCCTCAGCTTCCTCTCGTCAAAGACTCCTCTTCCTGCCGTGAGCAGCCCGTATGAGCGCGAAGCCGGCATACCGAGGCGGGCCATCAGGGTGGTGAAGCAGTCCCCGGACGCGACGCAGCCCTCCTCGATGAGCAGGGTGTCGGTCAGGAAACCGAGGGGATATATGGTGTCTTTCTGTGCTTCCTCGCCGCCGCGCCTGCCTCCGTGGCCCCCGCAGGAACAAAGGAGCGCGACACTGGCAACGATAGCCACAATATGGAATATTATTCTTTTGATGGGGCGCATATTCGTATATTTTCCGTCTCGCAAAGTTAAGACTTTATGAAAGAATTGCGAAATCGGATAATAATTGTTA
Source organism: Bacteroidales bacterium UBA1745 (assembly GCA_002314885.1). Taxonomy (GTDB): domain Bacteria; phylum Bacteroidota; class Bacteroidia; order Bacteroidales; family UBA932; genus Cryptobacteroides. Next base: position 17,706 of record DCHT01000030.1, read on the forward strand.
GGTTTGCCACATATATGCACTTGATAATCAATTAACAACTAATAATTATCTATTCCTATGAAAGCAAAAGCACTTGTGATCGCAGCCGTTGCACTCTTCGTGTCGGCTTCTTCATTTGCTCAGAAGAACCTCCCTGCAGACTTCACCCACGATGGTTTCTTTTCAGTCGGCGTTGGTGCAAACCTCGGCCTTGAGGGCGTCCTCAGCCACGCATTCAACAGCGGTATCGCTCCTGTAGTTACCGTCAACCTCGGTAAGTGGTGCACTCCTAGCGTCGGTTTCCGCGTTGGTTACGAAGGCTTCAAGACCAGGACCAAGACTGACTGGCTCAACAACAATGCATTCCACGCAGACGTTCTCTGGAACGTGCTCAACACTTTCACTCCATACGACAAGGCTCGCTTCTACAGCGTATGCCCTTATCTCCAGGGTGGCTTTATGACCGGTAAGGACACTGGTACCGCACTCGCAGGTGGCGCCGGCCTCCTCAATATCTTCCGCATCAATGACCGTTTCGCAATCGACCTCGACCTCCGCGGTTCATTCGTGAAGGGTGAACAGGTAGGTGGCGACGGCCGTTCCGCAATCGGTTCAATCACAGTTGGTCTCCAGATCAACCTCCCTGCAGCTCGCTAATTCTCAGTGATGATATATTCGAAAGGACGGCCGGAAGGTCGTCCTTTTGAGTATCCGCTATTTTTGCTATATTTGCCTTACTAATAACCTCTCAATATGGACAAATACATCCTCGCCCTCGATCAGGGCACCAGCAGCTCCAGGGCCATAGTCTTCGACAAGGAAGGCCGCAGCTGCGCAATAAGCCAGAAGGAATTCACCCAATATTTCCCGAAACCGGGCTGGGTTGAGCACGACCCAATGGAGATCTGGTCATCCGAGGCAGCCGTGATCGCGGAGGCCATCACCAAGATAGGCATCAACGGAACCAATATCGCCGGCATAGGCATTACCAACCAGAGGGAGACCACCATCGTCTGGGACGCCGAGACTTCAGAACCGATCTACAACGCCATCGTGTGGCAGGACCGCCGTACCAGTGAGTACTGCGACAGCCTCAAGGCCCAGGGCCTGACCGACAGGATACGCGAGAAGACAGGCCTCATCATCGATGCCTACTTCAGCGGCCCCAAGATACGCTGGATGCTCGAGAACGTGCCGGGAGCGCGCGAGAAGGCAGAGGCGGGCAAACTCCGCTTCGGCACCGTGGACACCTGGCTCATCTGGATGCTCACCAAGGGAGAAGTACACGTGACAGACGTTTCCAACGCCTCACGTACTATGTTATATAATATAAAGGAACTCTGCTGGGACAAGGAACTCCTCGACCTGCTCGGCATTCCTGAGTCTATGATGCCTAAGGTATGCTCATCCAGCGAGGTCTATGGCCACACCAAGACCACCCTCTTCGCCCACGAGGTGCCTATCGCCGGCATTGCAGGCGACCAGCAGGCAGCCCTCTTCGGCCAGATGTGCACCGAGCCGGGCGCAGTGAAGAACACCTACGGCACCGGCTGCTTCCTCCTGATGAACACAGGCGAGACTCCGATTATGTCCAGGAACAACCTCCTCACCACCATTGCCTGGAAGATAGGCGACAAGGTCAGCTACGCCCTCGAAGGCTCCATCTTCGTGGCCGGATCAGTGGTGCAGTGGCTGCGCGACGGACTCGGAATCATCAAGTCTTCATCCGAGGTTGAGGCCCTCGCTGCCAGCGTACCTGACAACGGCGGAGTCTATTTCGTACCGGCCCTCACCGGCCTCGGCGCTCCATATTGGGACCAGTACGCCAAGGGCAGTCTCAACGGCATCACCCGTGGCACCACTGCCGCCCACATCGCACGTGCCGCCCTCGAGGGCATCGCTTTCCAGACTATGGACATCGTGAACGCGATGGAGAAGGACGCAGGCGTGCCTCTGAAGGAACTCAAGGTCGACGGCGGTGCTTCCCGCAACAACCTTATGATGCAGTTCCAGGCCGACGTGCTCGGTGCGGAGGTCATACGTCCGGTCGTGACCGAAACCACTGCAATGGGTGCCGCCTACCTCGCGGGCCTCGCCGTGGGCTACTGGGACAGCCTCGAAGAAATCCGCCAGCAGTGGGCAGTGGACCGCAAGTTCGAGCCTGCTATGCCTGAGGCAGAAGTCGCTGCAGCCAAGAAGGGCTGGGCAGACGCCATTTCCAGAACATTAACCAAATAACACAGAAATATTATGTCATTCTTCCACGAAATCATACAACCTTGTGTGTTCGAGTTCATTGGAACTTTCATTCTCATACTCCTCGGTGACGGCGTCGTAGCAGGTTGCTGCCTCAAGAAGTCCAAGGGAGAGGGCAGTGGCTGGGTAGTGATCACCCTCGCCTGGGGCTTTGCCGTGATGTGCGGCGTGTTCATCGCAGGCCCTCAGTCAGGCGCCCACCTCAACCCTGCAGTCAGCCTCGGTCTGGCCATCTTCGGCTCCTTCAAGTGGTCTTATGTGCTGCCATATATCATCGCCCAGATGCTCGGTGCCTTCTGCGGTGCCCTCCTGGTATATGCGATTTACAAGGATCATTTCGATGCAACTGAGGATCCTGCCACCAAACTGGGCGTGTTCTGCACCGGTCCTGCCATCCGCAATTACGGCCGCAACGTCCTCGGCGAGTTCGTCGGCACCTGGCTCCTCGTATTCTGCATCATCGCCTTCGCGACCAACGCCAACACGCCTTCGGTGGACGTGCGCAATCTCGCCCTCGGCGTGGATATGCTCCCTGTAGGCCTCGGCAGTTCCGGAGCCTTCCCTGTGACTATGCTGATTATGGCAATCGGTATGTCCCTCGGTGGTGTGACCGGCTATGCCATCAACCCTGCCCGTGACCTCGCTCCACGTCTCGCCCACGCCATCCTCCCAATCAAGGGCAAAGGCACCAGCGACTGGCAGTACAGCTGGGTTCCGGTCGTCGCCCCTCTCGCCGGCGCCGCCTTCGCAGCCCTCTGCGGTCTGCTCTTGTTCTAACAGACTGTAGTCTGTCTCAAAAAACGATGACTGTTGGCAAACCCAACCAAAAAACGATGACTGTTGGCAAACCCAACAGTCATCGTTTTGTTGACTGTTACGCAGAAAACTAAGCTAACTTGCAGATCAGCGTGGCTGGGGTGGCGTCGATGACCGTGACCTCCACGTAGTCGCCGACCTTGTGGGTCTTGTCGGGCCAGACGCACATCATATAGTTGCCTGCGCGGCCGCAGAGCTCGTCCGGAGTCTTCTTGGAAGGACCTTCCACAAGCACCTTGAGTGTCTTGCCTATCTGCTCCTTATAGCGGATGAAGCCCATCCTGCCCTGGAGCTCGATGATCTCGTTGAGGCGCCTGGTCTTCACGTCCTGAGGGATGTCGTCCTCGTATTTCTTGGATGCGAGGGTGCCCGGACGCTCTGAATATGCGAACATAAACGCCGCGTCGAACTTCACCAGCTCGAAGAGGCTGAGAGTGTCCTGGTGGTCCTGCTCGCTCTCGCCGCAGAAGCCCGCGATGACGTCGGTGGTGAGGCCGCAGTCAGGCACGATCTCGCGTATGCGGGCCACGCGGTCGAGGTACCACTGACGGGTGTATTTGCGCCTCATCTTCTCCAGCATCACATCGCTGCCGGACTGGACGGGGAAGTGGATGTGGTTGCAGACGTTCTCGTACTTCGCCATAGTGAAGAGCACCTCGTCGGTGATGTCGGATGGGTAGGAAGTGGAGAAGCGCACCCTGAGTTCAGGGCTGATGAGAGCCACCATCTCGAGCAATTGAGCGAAACTTACGCTCTCGCCGGCGTGTTCAGGACAATCCTCCGGAGCCTTCCAGAGATAGCTGTCCACGTTCTGGCCCAGGAGGCTGACCTCCTTGTAGCCCTTGGAGAAGACGTCCCTGGCCTCGGCCACGATGGTATAAGGGTCGCGGCTGCGCTCGGCACCGCGGGTGTAAGGCACGACGCAGTATGAACAGCAGTTGTTGCAGCCCCTCATTATGGAAATATAGGCGCTCAGGCCGTTGTGGTCCATACGGACAGGGGTGATGTCGTCGTAGGTCTCGGTCCTGGAGAGCTGCACCTCGATCTGCGGATTGCCCGGAGTGACGGCAGCCACCATTGCAGGCAGGCTGCGGTAGGCGTCAGGGCCTGCCACGAGGTCCACGATCCTGCCCTCGAGCAGCTTGTCCTTGAGCCTCTCGGCCATACATCCCAGGATGCCGATGATGACGCCGGGACGTTTCTTCTTCTCAAGTCTGAAGACGTCGATGCGGCCGTGCACCCTCTGCTCGGCATTCTCCCTGATGGAACAGGTGTTTGCAAGTATGAGGTCGGCCTCGCCCATATCGGTGGTGCGCTCGTAGCCGACTCCCTGCAGTATTGACAGTACGACTTCGCTGTCATTGACATTCATCTGACAGCCGTAGGTCTCGATATATACTTTCTTATTCATAGGCTGCAAAGATAAGATTTAATATTTATATGTATCTTTGCCGTATATTACGAATATATGAAGTCGCTCAAGAAAATACTCGTATTGCTGATAGCCAGCCTCTTTCTCGCAGGTTGCGGCAAGATCAGCGACATACATCTGACCAACTACAAGATCGCCTCAGTCTCCCCGGTGGGACTTCGTGGCCTGGATGTTGCATTGGACCTCGGTATCGACAACCCTTCGCTGCAGTTCACCGTGTCTGACATCACAGCCGAACTCTTCCGCGACGGCAAGTCGATAGGCACCTACGCCTCGCCTGACCAGGTACTCGTGAAGTCCAAGACCGTGGCGGAGTACAGGGTGACCGGCAGGATAATGCTGAGCGACGGAGTGTCCCTGATGCAGGTGCTCGGATATCTCTCCAAGTTCAATATGGAGGAATATTCGATCAGCTACGGGGCGAACGTGAAACTCAAGGGCGGCCTTCACGCAAGGGTGCAGAAGAACAAAGTTCCGCTGAAGGAACTGTTCGAAGAAAAGGAAAAATGATATGATGAAGAAACTATACATAATCGCCGCAGCCGTAGCAGCCGCCCTTCTCGGGACGGTCGCCGCTTCTGCGCAGGAGACGGGCAAGACCGTCTCTGAAGGATACGAATACGTGGACTCAGTGGTCTATGTGCCTACTGCGTCCGTCGACACCTCCCTCGTGGGCAGGAACATATTCAACGATGTCACCGTGCATCAGTCCAAGGCCGTGGAGGATGCGATGAGGAACCACCTCAGCCGCAACCGCAACCGCATCATCTCCGGCTACCGCGTCAGGATCTACTTCGACAACGGCCAGAACAGCCGTGGCGGTTCCGAGGCAGTGCTCAAGAGCTTCCAGTCCAGGTATCCGGGCTATGCCGCATATCGCAACTACGTGAACCCATACTTCAAGGTCACCGTGGGTGACTTCCGCACCAGGAGCGAGGCTATGCAGCTGCTCCAGAGCATCAAGTATGAGTTCCCTTCCGCCTTCATCGTGAAGGAAAACATCAACTATCCGGTGGCTGACAAGGCTCACGCATACGACGTGGACACCGTCAAGGTGCTCCGCAAGGTGGCCGCTCCGGATTACTTCAATCTTTAGGAAATATGCCAATCAAACAGGGATTAACACAGGAACTCAGGCAGACTCAGAGGCTGTCCCCGCTCCAGATCCAGACGATCAAGCTCATCGAGCTTCCTATCCAGGAACTCGAGGCCGCCGTGCAGAAGGAACTGGAGGAGAACCCCGTGCTCGAAGAGGACCGTTCTTCCAAGTCGGAGGAAGGTGTGCCTCAGAAGAGGGACGTATCCCTGGATGAGTACAAGGCCGACGACACTCCGTCCTGGAAACTCTATGTAAACAACTGGGGCAAGGACGCAAAGCCGGAATACAACACCTTCTCCGTGAAGGAGAGCTTCACTCAGAGCCTCCAGGACCAGCTGGGCTTTATGGATCTCACCGATCATCAGAAGCAGGTGGCCAACTACATCATCTGCAGCCTCGACGGCGCCGGATATCTCCGCACCGACATTCAGAAGGTCGTGGACGATATGGCCCTTCGTGCCAGCATCTTCACCACCGACGAGGAGGCTGAGGAAATGCTTCGCGTCATCCAGTCCTTCGAGCCTGCGGGAGTAGGTGCCAGGGACCTGCGTGAGTGTATGCTCCTCCAGCTCAGGGCTATGCCTGAGAAGGAATCCGTGAAGAACGCCATCAGCATACTTGAGAAGTTCTACAACGAATTCACCAGCAGGCACTTCCAGAAGATAGTCTCCAGGATGGGCCTCAGCGAGGAGGATTTCCGCAAGGCTATGACCAGGATCGCCCGCCTCAATCCGTCACCTGGCGGAGCAGTGGACGACTCCTACAACGACCAGGCCCAGCAGATCGTGCCGGACTTCATACTCACCTGCGAGAACGACAACATCGTCTTCGATATGCCTCGCTTCTCCATCCCTGAACTGAAGGTCAGCAAGAAATACGAGGCCATTATGCAGGCCGCGCAGACCGACCCGAGCAAGGAGACCAAGGAGGCCGCCGAGTTCGTGAAGGCGAAGCTCAACTCCGCAAAGTGGTTCATCGAGGCCATCAAGCAGCGCTACAACACCCTGTCCAAGACTATGCAGGCCATCGTCGACTTCCAGCACGACTACTTCGTGGACGGCGACGAGTCAAAGCTGCGCCCTATGGTGCTCAAGGACATCGCCGAGATCACCGGCTTCGACATCTCCACCATCTCCAGGGTTGTCAACAGCAAGTACATCGAGACCCATTTCGGTGTCTATAAACTCAAATATTTCTTCTCCGAGGGCATTGCCGACAAGTCCGGCGAGGAAGTTTCCACCAGGGGCTTGAAGAAGGTCCTCCAGGAACTCGTCGACGCCGAGGACAAGCAGCATCCATTGGCAGACGAGAAGCTCTCGCAGATGATGCAGGAGCGCGGCTACAACATTGCCCGAAGGACCATCGCCAAGTATCGCGACCAGTTAGGAATCCCTAGCGCCCATCTGAGAAGAGACCTCTAGCATCTCCGACCCTTTCTTCCGAGAAACTGAACCATCCGCCGTCACAGACGATGAGGTGGTCCAGCAGGCTTATGTCGAAGGCTTCCAGGGCCTCCTTCAGCTGAATTGTACAGTCTATGTCGGACTTGCCCGGACGAGGGTTCCCGGACGGATGGTTGTGGACCAGTATCACGGCAGTAGCCTTGCGGTCCAGGGCCTTGCGCACTATCGACCTGGCGTCCATCGTGGTCTGGGTAAGACCGCCGGTGGACAGTTGCTCCATTCCTATTATATTATTAGCCCTGTTGAGCAGGACCATCCAGGCCTCCTCGTGGGAGAGGCTGCGCAGTTTTGGACCGATATAGCGATATATGGCTTCCGGACCGTGTATGCTGTTGTCGGAATTCCTGGATTTCTCGCCGAACCAGCGCCTGGCCAGTTCGAAGGTGGCGGCGAGGACCAGGGCCTTCACCGGACCTATGCCGCTGACTTCCTGCAGCCTGTCAACTGACCAGTCCGACAGGCCGCACAGGCTTTCGTCGGCCCGCTTGAGTAGGTCGCGGCTGACTTCCACGGCATTGTGACTGCCGTCTCCCGTCCTGAGAAGGATGGCCAGGAGTTCGGCGTTTGAGAGGGAGACTGGGCCCTTTTCGAGCATTTTCTCCCGGGGCTGCTCATCGCAGCAGAGATCTTTGATCTTCATAGACGTACCTTTTTTAGCAAGGGCACGTCCGCTTATTTTGAATATACTTGCTTCTAGTCCTTGTGGGCCTCGAGAATCATCTCGCCCAGCTCCTGGATGTCCCTGACGATGAAGTCCGGAGGGAAGAATTCAGGGGCAGGGTTGGTCCTGGCGTCCTCGGCCACTGCGAGAGCGGTCTCGATGGTGGTTTCGCCTGAGAGTACGAGTACTCCGACTGCGCCTGCGTTGTGGGCAGTGGCGGTGTCGGTGTAGATCCTGTCGCCTATCATCGCGATTTCGTCTGCCTTCAGTCCGTGCCTCTGCATAATGCCGGTCAGCATATTAGGATCCGGCTTGCCGAGTACGATGTCCGGCTTGCGGTTGGTGGCGTGCTCGATGCACTTGCAGAGGGAACCGCAGTCCACGAGGACGACCTTCTGGTCGGTAGGGCAGACCCTGTCGGGATTGGTGGCCACGTATGGGATGCCCTGCGATGCCCACCAGGCGGCGCGGCAGAGGCGAGGGTATTCCAGGGTGGTGTCAAAAGCCACTACGAGTACGTCAGGAACGTCTTCGGCGTCGTCTGCGCAGGCCTCGAAACCGGCCTTCTCGAACTGACTGACCATACTCGGGGTGCCGAGCATAAAGAGCCTCTTGGCAGTAGGGTAGTGGGTCTTGATATAGTCGATGGCTGCCAGTGAGGTGGTGTACATATTGTCCTCATTGGCCTCGATGCCCATCTTAGCGAGTTTCTGGAGGTAGTCCGCAACCGACTTGGTCGGGTTGTTGGTCAGGAAGGAATATCCGATTCCGTTGTCCCTCATAGACTTGAGGAAGTCGAGGGTGAAAGGGAAGAGGCGGCTTCCAAGGTAGATTGTACCGTCCATATCGAGGGCGAGGCGCTTGATCTTGCGCAGCTTCGCCTTCATCTCGGGAGTGAGGGTCTTGTTGTAGTTCTCGGCCATCTTTATGCTATGAATGCGATGATTTCGTTCTTTTCGGCCTTGTCGCCCTGCTGTGCGCAGACTGCGACGATGCGGCCGTCCTTGGCTGCCACTACAGGTTCCATTCCGTAGAATGCCTGCACGTAGCCTATGGTCTCACCTGCCTTGACAGGAGTGCCGACTGCAGGGGCTGTGGAAGCGTCCACAACGTCCACCTGCCAGAGCATCTGACCCCTTACAGGAGCCTGCACCGGAGTTGCACCAGGGTTGGCGGCGAGTATCTTGTCCACGTCGAACTTAGGCATCTCGACCACTGGACGGGTGATGATGACAGGCGCACCTGCCTTTGCCCTGCGGGCCTCGAGGTCCTCGTTGAAGCGCTGCTTTGCCACACCGCTCTTGTAGTCGCGGTACTGGCGCTCGTGCATTGCGAATTCGAAGAGTTCCTCCTGGTCCTGACCTTCGTCCCAGCCTTCTTCCTTCATCATCTGCTGGAACTTAGGAAGCTCGTTAGGGAAGGCGTCCTGAGGGGTTCCGGTGTAGAATTCGAGGCCCTTCTCCTTCGCGAGAGCGAGGATTTCAGGTGCGAGCTGGCCTGGGAGGGTACCCATCTTGCCGAGTATCATATTCCAGGTGTCCTTGTCGATGTTGGTCCAACGAGGCTTGCCCTGGAGCACGTTCATAAGGTTGAGGATGGCGGTGTTCTTCACGTACTGGCTGAATGGAGTCACGAGTGGTGGGTAACCGAGGCGTGGCCACGCATATTCAACCTCCTGGAAGAGCTTCACCATCAGCTGGTCGAGGCTGAGCTCAGGCTTGCCCTGCTTGCGCAGGCCGGCGTTGATCGCGCCGTGCACGCCCTGGAGGTCGGCCATCATTGAGCCCATCATACCGCCAGGCAGGCCGCAGCCTACGAGCAGTGAGCTCATATGGGAGTTGTTAGGGTCGATCCAGTATCCGAGGAAGTCGTCGATGAACTTCTGGGTGAGGCTGCGCACTTCCATATATGCGTCCATATTGAGGTCCTTCACGAGGAATCCGTCGGCCTTCATCATCTCGCGGATGGTGATCACGTCCGGATGAACCTTGCCCCAGGAGAGAGGCTCCACGGCCACGTCGAGGAAATCAGCGCCGGCGCGGGCAACTTCCAGCATTGAAGCAGGGGAGAAGCCTGGACCTGTATGTCCGTGGTACTGGACCTTGATATGAGGATACTTGGTCTTGATGTCCTTCACGAGCTGGCCGAGGAAGCTAGGGCGTCCGATGCCCGCCATATCCTTGAGACAGATCTCGTCACATCCATATTCCACTACCTTGTCCACGACACCCATATAGTATTCTACGGTGTGTACAGGAGAGTTGGTGATGGAAAGGGCCACCTGTGAGGTCATACCGCCCTTCTTGGCATACTCGACTGAGAGCCTGAGGTTGCGGTGGTCGTTCAGGCCGCAGAATGACCTGGAGATGTCAGTTCCCTGAGCGTGCTTCACCTTGTACATAAGTTCGCGCACGTCGGCCGGAACCGGGTTCATACGGAGGGCGTTGAGGCCTCTCTCGAGCATATGTGTCTGGATTCCGACTTTGTGGAAAGGTGCCGTCCATTCGCGCACGGCCTTGTTCGGATTCTCTCCGAAGAGGAGGTTTACCTGTTCGAATGCGCCGCCGTTGGTCTCGACTCTGTCGAAACAGCCCATTTCGATGATTGCAGGTGCGACTTCTTTCAGCTGGTCAACTCTAGGCACATATCGGCCTGAGGACTGCCACATATCTCGGTAAACGAGGGAAAACTTGATCTCCTTTGACATAGGATAAACTGGTTGTTATAATATAAGGGTTGCAAATATAGCAAATATTTGTTTGTGCATTTCAAAATAATGCATATCTTTGCAGTCCCAAATCAACACGGTGGCTGTAGTTCAGTTGGTTAGAGCGTCAGATTGTGGTTCTGAATGTCGTGGGTTCGAGTCCCACCCGCCACCCCAGAAAAAAGGATGACCGATCGGCCATCCTTTTTCTGTTTTATGATTTCCTCCTTCGGGTGGAAGGACGGGCTATCACCTGTATGTCGATGTTGTCCACTTTGTAACCCGGGAACTTCTTCTTGCTCAGACGTGCCTCGATCAGGTTCATCAGCTCCTCGTCCATAATGTCCTTGAAGCAGTCGTTGGTGCTGTCGTACAGATGGGCGTGACGCTTGGTGTTGACGTCGAAGTACATCTTGCTGGTGGAACTCATCCTCCTGCCGTAGATGCCGAGGTCCGACAGGTTCGACAGTATATTGTAGACCGAAGCCACGGTGATCTTCACCTGGCCTTCAGTGTCTATTTCCTTCTTTACCATATCGGCGCTGGCGTGCCCCATCTTGTGCATCGCCCTGTGTACCGCAAGTCTCTGCGGCGTAGCCTTGAGGCCGTGCTTCTTCAGGCTTTCCTTGAAGAGTTCTGTGGTATCTGCTTGATTTGTCATACTTCGCAAATATAGGACAATCTTTGCTTATTCCGTTAAAAAACAATATTTTTGCGTGATATATCTATTTGAAAAGACAATGAAAAAGATAAAAGTCACGGAGAAGAACTTCAGGTGCTATCAGAACTATGCTCTGGTCACCGGAGCCGCCGGCGGAATGGGCAAGCTCTATTGTGAGAGCCTTGCTATGCTCGGCTACAATCTCGTGCTCGTCGACATAAATGCGGAGAAGCTCGCGGAGGCTGCAGAGGACATTCGTGCCCAGGTTGCCGCCCTCGACGATTTCCGCGCTCAGCATAAGGATTCCTTCAAGGTCCTCAATGTGGTGCAGGACCTCTCCACAATGGACGCTGCCGACAAGGTGAAAGCGGCCACTGACGAGGCTGGAGCCGTGGTTGAGGTGCTCGTGAACAACGCCGGCATACTCTACGCCACCGGCATCGTGGACACTTCCGACCGCCGCCTCCAGCTGATGACTATGCTCCATTGTATGACCCCGCTGATGCTCTGCAAGAAGTATGTGCCTGCAATGCGTGAGCGCGGCAACGGCTATGTCCTGAACGTCTCCTCCCTCGGAGCCTGGATGCCTTGGCCTTGCCTGGGAATGTATTCTTCCACCAAGGGCTTCATCAGGACCTTCTCAAGGTCTATGAGAATTGAACTCAGGGGCACCGGTGTGAGCGTCACGAACGCATATTTCGGCGCAGTTGACACTCCGCTGATACCTTTGGCTCCAAATTTGAAAAAGATCGCCCACAATGTGGGTGTGATGATCTATCCCGAGAAGGCTGTCTACTGTGCGATGAAGGCTACTTTCGCAAGGCGCAGAGGCACTATGCCGGGCTTCATCAACCACCTCGCCAAGATTTTCTGCCCTATGTTCGGGGAGAGATTCCTCGGATGGGTTTACAGAAAATACGGACACTATTTTGCAAATTTCTGATTTGATGAAATATATAAAGTATCTCATTGTTGCGGCAGTTGTGCTCGCAGCATCATCCTGCAAGTCGCAGTATGAAGTCCTCCTGAACAGCACTGACGTGGACGAAAAGTACGCCGCCGCATTCGATTATTTCGAGCAGGGCAAGTACAATAAGGCCGCAAACCTCTTCGAGTCCCTCACGATGCTCACCAGCGGAACTGCCAAGGACGACACCTGTCAGTACTACTGGGGCCTCAGCAACTATCTGTTCAAGGACTACTATACTTCCGAGACCAACTTCGAAAAGTTCACCACGAACTATCCTCGCAGCCCGTTCACCGAGAATGCGCGTTTCCTGCGCCTCGACTGCCTCTATCGTCAGACTCTCCGCTATGAGCTCGACCAGGCCCCTACCAACAAGTGCCTGATGGCCATTTCCGAGTATCTGCGCGACTATCCTATCAACGAGCACACCGATGAGTGCGACGCTATGATCAAGGACCTCAACGGCAGGCTCGACACCAAGGCATACGAGGGCGCCAAGCTCTATTATAAGATGGAAGACTACCTCGCAGCCCGTGTTGCCCTGCGCAACGTGCTCAAGGATGACGCCGACAATATGTACCGTGAGGACATACTCTTCTACATCGCCAAGGCTTCCTTCAAATATGCCCAGCTGAGCGTGCCTCAGAAACAGAGGGAACGCTATCTGCTCTTCGTGGACGACTATCTCAACTTCAAGGGCGAGTACGAGACTTCCAAATATACCAAGGAGCTCGACGACCTCTACGACAAGTCCCAGAAGGCCTTGACCCAGCGTGACGGCAGCTTGGAGAAGAAGCAGAGGGAGAAAGCTTTCGCGAAGGAGCGCAAGCAGTATGAGAAGGCTCTTCAGAAGGAACAGAAGACCAAGACTGTCGAGCAGAAATAAAAATTTTGAAACTTCCGTAAAACCACTTTCGTATAAGTGGATAGATAAAACCCAAAATACGATATGAACAAGTCACAGATTCCAACTAACACAATTACCAGGGACATCGTAGAATTCGCGGAGCCAACTGGCAACATCTACGAGACGGTAGTAATTCTTGCAAAGAGGGCCAACCAGATTGCCCTCGCCGAGAAGAAGGAACTGAACAAGAAGCTCGAGGATTTCAAGAGCGAGCGCGACAATATGGAAGAGATCTACGAGAACACCGAGCAGATCGAGATCTCAAAGTATTACGAGAGACAGCCTAAGCCAGTGCTCGTCGCAGTTGAAGAATTCAAGGACGGAGAAATCAACTACCGAATGGCTAAGACTGAGCAGGAATAACATCCGATGCTAAGTCAGCTCAACGTCAGGAATTACGTATTGATAGACTCTCTGGAGATTACGTTTCCAGAGGGTCTTATTATCATTACCGGACAGACCGGAGCGGGAAAATCCATCCTGCTCGGGGCGCTGTCGCTTGTCCTGGGCGCAAAGGCTGACGCCTCAGCCATAGGAGAAGGTGCGGAGAACTGCATCGTGGAGGCGGATTTCGTCCTCAGTGCAGACGACGCCCAGGCCCGTTCCCTGGTGGAGGACAATGACCTCGACTGGAACGGCGGACAGCTGACCATACGCAGGGTAGTGGCCCGATCAGGACGCTCCAGGGCATTCCTGAACGATGAGCCTGTGACTCTGCCTGTGCTTCAGCAGCTGGCTCCGAGGCTCGTGGACATCCACTCCCAGCATCAGACTCTCCTCCTTACCGACCATCAGTTCCAGCTGGGCATACTGGACCTCTTTGCCAACAACGAGGCTCGCCTGAAAAACTGCCGCATTCAGTGGAATGCCCTGGCCTCCCTCAAGAAGGAATTGGCCGAACTGGATGCCCGCATAGCCGAGATCGAGCGCGACCGGGACTACAACGAGGCCCAGTGGAAGCAGCTCGACGCGGCTGCTCTCGTGGACGGCGAACTCGAAGAGCTCGAGGCCGAGCAGAAGACCCTCGCGAATGCCGAGGAGATCAAGGAACTGCTCTGCGCCTGCAGCAATCTCGCCGAGACCCACGAGGACGGAGTGGAACTCTCTATGGTCCGCTCTATGAAGGAAATGGAGCGCCTTCTGTCCAAACTCTCCCGCTTCATACCTCTTACTGAAAGTCTCGGAAGCCGTCTGGAGTCCTGCCGTCTGGAGATGGAGGATATCGTGGCGGAAATCTCCGATCTGAACGAGAAGATGGACGTGTCGCCTGAGCGCCTCGAATTCGTCGAGGACCGCATCGCGCTGATCTACTCCCTCTTCAAGAAGCACGGGGTTACCACTGTCGCTGAGCTCATTTCCCTCAGGGACAGCCTCTCGGAGAATCTCGCCGATTCTTCAGTCCTCACTTGCCGCCGCGAGAATCTCGTCAGGGACATCGCCAATGCCCAGGTCGACCTGGATGCGGCCTGCAAGTCCCTCCACGAGTCCAGGAAGGCTTATTCCGTGCCTTTCGGCGAGATAATGAACCAATCCCTGAAGTTCCTCGAACTTCCTCAGGCAGTGTTCGACGTGCAGCTGCTTGATGCCCCGCAGAGCGCCACCGGCTCTGACAGCGTGCTCTTCCGCTTCTCCTCCACGGGGAAGAATCCGGTGGACGTGGCAAAGTGTGCATCCGGCGGTGAGCTGTCCAGGATTATGCTCAGCCTCAAGAAATTGATGGCCCACTTCACGGAAATGCCTACAATGATCTTCGATGAGATCGACACGGGCGTTTCCGGCAGCGTTGCCGACAGTATGGGTTCTATGATATGTGCTATGGGCGACAATATGCAGGTGTTCGCCATCACCCATCTCCCTCAGGTCGCAGCCAAGGGCAGCGCACACTATGTCGTTACCAAATCCTCTTCAGCCGGGCGTACGGTCTCTACAATAGAAAAACTCTCCGCAGAGCAGAGAGTTATGGAAGTTGCCCGTATGTTGAGCGGATCGAATGTGACCGAGGCGGCTATCGCCAATGCCAAGGCCCTTCTCAGCGAATAAAAGTCACTTTGCAGTCAGGGTTGAAGATCACCCTGCGTACGGCTGTGTTCACATAGCCGCCGTTCTCTGATACCTTGCTGAAGCGCATTGCGCTCTGGAGCATCTGAGTGGTGCTGTCACCCACGTACTTGATCCAGTCCTGTCCGTACATTGAACATACCTGCGCGAAATAATAGGTAAGGTCGTAGCCCTGGAACGCGAAGTTCGTAGGCTCGGTGCCGAATATCGCCCTGTACTTCAGGAGGAAGTCCTTCACCTTCACATCGTCGTAGTCCACGCTGTAGGACTGGGTCATATGGAGGTTGAGGCTGTGGTAGTTCTCGATGTCTATGGTCTCGTAGCTCTTCATCTTGGAAGGACCGTAGAGCACGACTGGGAAGTTGCTGTGCGCTGCCACCTTGAGGTTGCGTACCACGTCGTTCACGAAGGCCTCGCTGTCGGAAGCGATGATCACACGGTTGGTGACGTTGTCGCGGAAGTTGGCGTTCATAGTGTTGCCGATGTTCCTGCCTTCGAGGATGTTGTAGGAGAAGTTCAGGTGGTCGATGCCGCTGCGGGTGAGCAGGGTGTCGATGGTGTTCCTGAGTGCCGGCTTGGATTTCTCTGAGATGACCACGACGCGGTCGTTGTGGGCCATTTCTTCCTTGATCCAGGCCGCAATCTCCTTGTACTGGTCGTCGGTTGAGGAGTTCGCCTGATAGAGGTTCGCGTTGTCTGCGGTGAGGGCTCCGGTGCGAGGGTCGAGAGGGGAGACTATGGTCGCCGCCTTAGGTGCCTTGCTGAGCAGCTGGCTCATATTGTCCTTGCCCACAGGACCTATCACGGCGTCGAAGCCGCCGAGCTGTGACTCGGTGAAGGAGGCGACTCCCGCTGCGTCGTCATAGATGCTGATCTCCACGTTGAGGCCGTTCTCGCCGGCTTTCCTGGCAGCCATCAATGCTCCGCTGTAGAAGTCCATATAATTGGCAGTGCCCTTGCCGCTGGCAATGTTCAGAGGCAGGATGAGGGCGATGCTGATGTTGTTCTTGATGGTAGGCTCAACGACTTCCGGCTCAGTGGTGGCGAGGGTGTCGGCTACTTCGGCGATGACTTCGTCCTCCTGAGGCTGGTTCTGCTCTTCCTGCTCGCCTGCCTCTTCGGCAGAGGCCTGGCCCGGCTTGACAGGGATGATGAGTTTCATCCTCGCCTTGAGCTTGCCTTCGCTGAGGTCCTGGTCCTTGTTCGCATTGACGATGTCGTCCACGCTTACTCCGTACTTGGCAGCTATGCCTTCGAGGTCCTCATACCATTTTACTATATGTGTGGTGGTACCATCCTCCTTGACCTCCTTGTCGTCGGTCTTGGTCGGGATCCTCAGGATGGAATTCTTCTTGAGGCCCTCGGTCTCAAGCTTGAGATCGGGGTTGGCGGCATAGATGTCCTCGAGGGACACGCCGTATGCCTTGCATATCGAGTAGAGAGTCTGCTTCTCGAGTACGACGTGGGAATAGTAAACCTTGTCGCCGAACTTCACTTTTTCCTTTGATATGGTGACAGGTGTAGCAACGTATGTTTCCTGTGCCTGCAGTGCCGCTCCGCAGAGGAATGCGGCTGCGAGGGTTATCAGTAATCTCTTTCTCATAAGTCGTCTTTAAAGTTTCTCCGTGAAGTCTTCCAACTGCCTGCAGAAGTTCATCCAGGATAGTCTGGTCTTTTCCTTCCTGATGCTTTCGATGCAGGACTGCTTCAGTGCCGGGTCGGCGAAATACTTCACGATTTCGGCGCGCACTGCTTCCGGAGTCACGGATGTAGATACAAGTCCCGTGCCTCTTCCGCCGATGGTCTCTTTGAGACCGCCCACGTCAGTCACGACCATAGGCACTTCGAAATGGTAGGAAACGGAACTGATGCCGCTCTGGGTGGCACTCCTGTATGGGAGGACGGCGAGGTCGGAAGCCGAAAAATACTGGCTCACCTCGGAGTCCTTGATATATTTCAGGGTCAGGCTGATGCGGTCGGCACAGCCGGATTCGTCTATTATCTTCTGGTATCTGTCGAATGAACCGTACGGCTCTCCGGCAATTATCAGCTGATAGTCTTCCGGGAGGGTCCTGAAAGCCTCCAGGAGTATGTCGAGCCCCTTGTACTCGCGTATGAGACCGAAGAAGAGGAGGGTCTTGCGAGCTGGGTCGAGTCCCAGTTCCCTGATGGCGGCGTCGCGGTCCTTCTTCGCTCCGAAATGGGTGTAGAGCGGGTGCTGGATCACGGTGTACTTCGCATCTGGCTGCAACTGGAGGAGGTCGTGGGAGACTGCCTCGCACAGGGTCACGCATCCGTCACTGCCCTTGAGGAACCATTTGGTGAAAGGGGCGTCGAAGAAATGCGGCTCGTGCGGGATTACGTTGTCGAGTATGGAGATGACCTTGCAGCGGCCCTTCAGATGGCGGGTGATGTAACCCAGCGAAGGGGCAAAGTAGGACATCCAGTACCTGACTATCAGAAGGTCCGGCTCCCACTCGCGGATGGCCTTCAGAGTCTTGATGTAGGTAAACGGATTAGCCGTATCCAACAGAGATTCGCTCTCTATGGATACGGCCTCGTCGTCCGGCGTCACATACTGCGTCTTTCCGGGGAAGAGGAACTCAGGATACTGTCTGGAGAAGTTGAAGGCCTTGACTATATGTTTCCGGCCCAGTTCATTGTACAGACAGGCGTTGAACTGAGAAATACCTCCTCTGAAAGGATAGAAACAGGATAGGATCGCAATTTTCAAATGTTATTCCTCTGATTTCTTGTCGTTCTTTGCCTTGATGTAAGCCTCGTTGAGACCGGCGATGATTTCGTCAGTGACGTCGAGCGCTGCGTTGCCTGCTGCAACTGGCATAGAAAGAAGGTTGCCCTGGGAAGCGAGGATGATGTCGTAACCCTTCTCAGCGTTGTAGTTCTGGATGAAGGTGTTGATTGCGTCCTCGATGTTGTTGGCCATAACCTGGTTCTCCTCGGCGAGCTCCTGCTGCTTCTTTGCAGCGTAGTTCTCGAAGGCAGCGGCACGGTCCTGGATCTTCTGCTGCTCAGCAGCTGCTGAAGACTGGGTGAGGAGGCCCCTCTGGAACTTGTTCTGGAGGTCAGCGGCGTCGCTCTCGATTTTGTTTCTGCGCTTGGTGAGGTCAGCGCTTACGTTGTTGGCCTTGGTCTCGAACACTGAGGTGAGCTCGTTTGCCATATCGTAGTTGGCCATAACCTTGTCAAGACGGAAATAAGCGACGTTGCAGGTCTGGGCGGTGGTGTCGGCAGCCTCAGCGGCAGCAGCCTTCTTGCAGTTTCCGCAGAGGCAGATTGAACCGAATGTGATGGAAGCCGCGAGGGCGAGAACACCTACGATGAGTGAGATGAGTGGTAACTGTTTCATTTGTATATGCTTTGTTTTAATTATTTGCGATAAGCGTGCAAATATAATCAAATTTATTTGATTTTGCTGAGATAGTCGCCGATAGTTTTCTCAAGTCCCATATAAAGGGCGTCGCAGATGAGCGCGTGGCCTATGGAAACCTCGTCAGTCCAAGGGATTGTGTCGATGAAATATTCGAGGTTCTCAAGGCTCAGGTCGTGTCCGGCGTTGAGTCCGAGACCGCATTCCTTCGCTTCTTTCGCGGCCTCCAGATAAGGCGCGATCGCAGCTTCCCTGCCGTCCTTGTAGAGGCGTGCGTATGCCTCGGTGTAGAGCTCCACGCGGTCGGCTCCGCAGGCTTTCGCGCCCCTTACCATAGCGGGGTCGGGATCCACGAAGATTGATGTACGTATTCCATTATCCTTGAATAACTTACATATATCGGTAAGGAAGTCTTTGTGTCTGATTGTGTCCCATCCTGCATTGGATGTGATGGCGTCCATTGCGTCCGGTACGAGGGTCACCTGGTCGGGCTTCACTTCGAGCACCAGGTCGATGAACGACTGGATTGGATTTCCCTCGATGTTGAACTCCGTTCTGATGAGCGGACGGATGGCGCGTACGTCTGAATATCTGATGTGTCTTTCGTCGGGGCGGGGATGTACGGTGATGCCCTGGGCACCGAAGTCTTCGCAGTCCAATGCTGCCTTCGTCACGTCCGGCATATTGCCTCCGCGGGCATTGCGGATAGTAGCGATCTTGTTGATGTTTACGCTAAGGTTTGTCATAGTTCCATTTATATAATAGTAATAGCACAAATGTAATCATTTTTGCAAAAATCGGACAAATATCCCTATTTTTGTAAGTTCGACAGTACGAGTTTTATGAAAGCTGCATTTTACTTGAAAAATCCTGCTCTCGAGAGCGACCCGCGCCTTGTGAAGATGCTCGGCGAGCTGGCTTCGGCCGGCAGTCCGGCGGTCAAGGTGAGCAGCCGCGAGGAGCTTGTTGCCGCCGCTCCAGAGGTGCTTCTGGCGGTCGGCGGAGACGGCACTTTCCTCTCTGCCGCGGAGCTTGTTTCGGACGCTGGAATCCCTGTTCTCGGAGTAAATCTCGGACGCCTCGGATTTCTCTCCGAAAACGCCCCTGCAGTGGCTTGTAAGGCACTTTTGGAGGGTAATTGGGAGACCGAGGAAAGGCACATTCTGGAGGTCTCTTCGGGGGCTCTTCCGGAGGGTCTGAAACCCTACGCTTTCAACGAGGTCACGGTGCACCGCAACGGGGCCGCGATGCTCGGTGTCGACGTCCGCGTCAACGGCCGTCTGCTGCCTACTTACTGGGCCGACGGACTGCTTGTCGCAACCAGTTCCGGATCCACCGCCTATTCGCTCAGCGTCGGCGGCCCTATCGTGCTTCCGGAATCGAAGGTACTCATTGTCGCACCTATCGCGCCGCACAACCTCAACGTGCGTCCGCTCATCATTCCTGATGACTCCGTCGTGGAGCTCGAAATGCGCTCCAGGGACGGCTCTGTCAACCTTACGATGGACAACCGCACCGTCGAGGTTTCGCCTGATGCGCACATACGCATCGCAGTGGCACAGTTTTCGCTAAAACGAGTCCGGCTCGACCAGTCCGATTTCATCAACGCCCTTACGGAGAAACTCTTCTGGGGCGGCGACATCAGGAATGGAAACGAGCTCCAATAATCAATCTTTATGACCGAAACATCTAAGACTCCAGTCCACGTATCGATTATTATGGACGGAAACGGCCGATGGGCCAAGGAGCGCGGACTCGAAAGGGTACGTGGTCATTACGAGGGTGTCGAGAGCGTAAGAGCGTGTACCGAAGCAGCCGTGGAAGAGGGTGTGAAATACCTCTCCATCTTCGCGTTTTCCGAGGAGAACTGGAACCGTCCGGAGGCAGAGGTGAATGCACTTATGTCCTTGATGGCCAAGTGTATAGCTGCGGAGACACCGACCTTCCACAAGAACGGCATCAAGTTCCGTGTCCTGGGCAACAGGGACCGTCTTTCGGACGAACTTCTCGCCTCCATCGATGCCACCGAACAGGCGACTTCCGCGTATGAGACGCTTACCCTCATCGTATTCCTCAGCTACAGCGGAAAGTGGGATATCCTGCAGGCCGCGAAGAAGATGGCCCTCGAAGGGAAGGACGTCGAAAATATGGACCTTGCGGACTTCGACAAGTATCTCGTAACAGCGGGCGTGCCGGACCCTGACCTCGTGATCAGGACCTCCGGAGAGACCAGGATCAGCAACTATCTCCTCTGGCAGGCAGCATATTCCGAATTTTATTTCACCTCCATACTCTGGCCGGATTTCCGCAAGCCTGAATTCCGTGCCGCACTGGAAGCTTTTGCAAAACGCGACCGCAGGTATGGTAAAGTGAAATAATTACATTATATTTGCATATTTGTTAATAGAATCTTCGTAATGGGAATCAAAAGGATAATCTTCCTCGCTCTGGCGTTAGGTGTTTCTGCCGTGATGGCAGCGCAGGGCGTGACGGTAGATTACAACAGTCCGAAAAAATATATAGTCGGCGGAGTCACCGTCGAAGGCAATCACTATTTCAGCCAGGAACAGATCGTGCAGCTGACCGGTCTCCAGAAGGGTATGGACATCACCGTGCCTGGTGATGAGATCTCTTCCATCGTGAAGCGACTCTGGCTTCAGCGCTACTTCGAGGACGTTTCAGTCGTCATCGACCATCTCTCCCCGGCTCAGGACAGCGCCTACTTCAAGATCTGCCTCACCGAGCGTCCGAGGGTGTCCAAGTGGACCTTCAGCGGCGTGAAGAGCGGCGAGCAGAAGGAACTTATGGAGCGTCTCAACCTCCGTCGAGGCGGCGAATTCTCCGATTACGTGGCTACTACTGCGACTGGCATCATCCAGCGCTACTATAAGGAAAAGGGCTTCAACGAGGTTGCCGTCGACGTCCAGACCAAGAAGGACACTATGATCAACGGCGCCATCCGCGTGAACTTCGCGGTGGACAGAGGCGAGAAGATCAAGATACGCACCATCGACTTCGAGGGCAATGACCACGTCAAGGACTACAAGCTCGCCCTCGCGATGAAGAAGACCAAGGACCGCCGTCTGGTCAGCTTCTTCAGCTCCAAGAAATTCAACGAGAAGGAATATCCGAACGACAAGAAGAACCTCGTGAGCAAGTTCTACGAGAACGGCTTCCGCGATGCCCGCATCATCAAGGACAGCATCTACTTCCTGCCAGTTAAGGACACTGTCAAGCATCCGACTCCTAACCGCCTCCGCATCGACTTCGAGTTCGACGAGGGCAAGCAGTACTACTTCCGCAACATCACCTGGACCGGCAACTCCGTATATCCGACCGAGAGCCTCAACGAGATCCTCAAGATCAAGAAGGGCGACATTTATGACGTCGTGACTATGGAGAAGCGCCTCTTCGGCGGCGGAAAGCAGAACGACTACGACATTTCCAAGCTTTACGGGGACAACGGTTACCTCTTCTTCAGCGTGCAGCCAGTCGAACTCAACGTGGTCGGCGACTCCGTGGACGTCGAGATGCGCGTGGTCGAGGGCAAGCCTGCAACCCTGAACAACATCATCATCAACGGCAACGACCTCACCAACGAGCGCGTCGTACGCCGTCAGGTGTTCACCCGTCCGGGCTACCTCTTCAGCCAGACCGACTTCGAGAGGTCCATCCGAGAAATCGCCTCAATGGGCCAGTTCGACCCGGAGGCCATCTCCGATCCGGCCAGGGGCTATTCCATCCTGCCTAACCAGCTCAACAACACCGTTGACCTCGTGTACAACGTCACTGAGAAGCCTTCTTCACAGCTCGAGCTCTCAGGCGGTTGGGGTGGCAACACCTTCGTGGCTACCGTCGGCGTAAGCTTCAACAACTTCTCCACCAGGCGCATCCTCGACAAGACTGCCTGGCGTCCGGTTCCGCTCGGAGACGCTCAGAACCTCTCCATCCGCTTCCAGACCAACGGTACCTACTACACCAGCTTCTCCGCAAGTTTCAGCGAGCCTTGGCTCTTCGGCAAGAAGCCGACGTCCCTCAACCTCTCTGCTTACTATACCCGTCAGACCAACTCCTACCTGGCCCTCAACATCAAGAACAACGACCAGTATATGGAGGTTTACGGCTTCGCTGCCGGCATAGGCAAGCGCCTCAAATGGCCTGACAACTACTTCGTGCTCTACAACCAGCTCAGCTGGCAGACCTACAAGCTCCAGGATTGGTACAACTACTTTATGTTCAGCACAGGTCTTTCAAACAACCTGTCCTACACCCTCAGCCTGCAGCGTAACTCCACTGACCAGCAGATCTACCCTCGTCAGGGTTCAGACTTCAGCTTCTCGCTCCAGCTCACTCCTCCTTACTCTCTCCTGAGACACACCGATTGGGGCGCAGTGGATGAGGATGGCAACTATCCTGACAAGAAGCGCGTGGCCAACCCTCGTGACATCGACTACAGCCAGCAGAACGCTGCGACCCGCTACAAATGGATCGAGTACCACAAGTGGAGCTTCAAGGGCGCCATCTACACCAAGCTCGTGGGCGACCTCGTCCTGATGACCAGGGCTCAGTTCGGCTACCTCGGCTACTACAACCGCAAGTGGGGCTATTCTCCATTCGAAGGCTACATCGTCGGTGGTGACGGTATGTCCGGCTACAACACCTACGGTTCAGAGGTCATCTCCCTCCGTGGTTATGAGAACTACTCCCTCACTGATGTCATCTATACCGAAAACGGCAGCCAGGCATACGCGGGCTATCTCTACGACAAGTTCACCGTCGAGCTCCGCTATCCTGTAGTCCTTCAGCCGCAGTCCACTATCTTCGTTCTGGGCTTCCTCGAGGGCGGTAACTGCTGGTCCGACATCCGCAAGTTCAATCCGTTCCAGATCAAGAGGTCTGCCGGTGTAGGTGTCAGGGTATTCCTCCCGATGATCGGTCTCCTCGGTGTCGACTGGGGCTGGGGCTTCGACGACAAGACCAACGGAAAGAGCCAGTTCCACTTCCTCATCGGACAGCAATTCTAAGATTGGCTCGCTATTTGACATATCATAAATCGCAATTAAAATTTATTAGGATATATGAAAAGATTACTCGTGATCGCAGCAATGGCAGCAGTTTGCTTCGCTGCATCGGCTCAGAACGTTAAGTTCGCCTACGTAAACTATGAGGAGCTCGTACAGCTTCATCCATCAATGGACGACGCAAGGGAAGTGCTCCAGAACACCGCTCAGACCTATCAGGACGAACTGATGGCAATGAACAAAGAGTATCAGGACAAGATCGCCGCTTATCAGGACGCGATGAAGAAGAATCCGGATATGCCTGCTTCCATCCGCGAACGCAAGGAGAAGGAAATTATGGACATCGAGCAGCGTATGCAGGACACTCAGGCAGAGGGTCAGCAGTACATCCAGCAGAAGCAGCAGCAGCTTTACGCTCCTATCTATGCTGACGCTCAGGAGGCTGTGACCAAGATCGCCAAGGAAGGTGGCTACACCCTCGTGTTCGAGCAGAACGGCATCCTCTACATCGACCCTGCTCAGTGCGACAACCTCACCCCTAAGGCTCGCAAGGCCCTGAACATCCCTGATGACAGGACTCTCGAGTCACTTCAGGCCGAGCTTCAGGCAAAAGCAGCCGCTGCTCAGGCACAGGCCCAGTAAAGGGTCATTTCAAAAGGAAACATACTATATATAAACTAAACCAATATGCAACACAAAGTTATTGACACTAATGATGTTGTGATCAGGTTTGCGGGAGACTCTGGAGACGGTATGCAGCTCACAGGGTCTCTCTTTGCTGATATGTCTGCAATCTACGGAAACGGTCTTTCGACTTTCCCGGACTATCCGGCAGAGATCCGCGCTCCTCACGGCACCGTATCGGGTGTGTCCGGCTTCCAGGTCCACATCGGAAGCGACAAAGTAAACACTCCGGGCGACTACTGCGATATGCTCGTGGCTATGAACCCTGCTGCCCTCAAGGCAAATGCCAAATGGTGCAAGCCGACTGCGATGGTCCTCGTCGACGAGGATGCCTTCGATGAGGCCGGTATGACCAAGGCAGGCTTCAAGACCGAGAATCCTTTCGAGGAACTCCACATCGAGGACAGGACCCTCATCATCGCTCCTATCACCACTCTCACGATAGAGAGCCTCAAGGAGAGCGGCCTTGACCAGAAGGCCATCCTCAAGTGCAAGAATATGTTCACCCTCGGTATGGCCTGTTTCATCTACAGCCGTCCGCTGGAGTACATCTACCAGTATCTTGAGAAGAAGTTCTCCAAGAAGCATCCTGAGGTGATCGCTCCTAACAAGAAGGTGCTCAATGACGGTTTCAACTACGCCGCCAACATCCAGGCAATCCCTAATACCTACACTGTGGAGCCATCTCCAAAGCAGAAGGGTACTTACAGGAACATCACAGGCAACCAGGCCACCGCTTGGGGCCTCCTCGCAGCATCCGAGAAGTCAGGTCTCCCTCTCTTCTGCGGATCATATCCTATCACCCCTGCCACCGGCATCCTCGAGGAACTTGCAATCCACAAGAACCTCGGCGCGAAGACCGTGCAGGCAGAAGATGAGATCGCAGGCGTCTGCACCGCCATCGGTGCCGCATTCGCAGGCAATCTCGCAGTCACCACCACTTCCGGTCCTGGTCTCTCCCTCAAGAGCGAGGCCCTCGGACTTGCAGTGATGACCGAACTTCCTCTCGTCGTAGTGGACGTTCAGCGTGCCGGCCCATCCACCGGTATCCCTACCAAGACGGAGCAGACCGACCTCAACCAGGCCCTCTACGGCCGCAACGGTGAGTGCCCTATGGCCATCGTGGCCGCACACTCTCCGGCGCATTGCTTCGACGCCGCATTCCAGGCAGCCAAGATTGCCCTTGAGCATATGACTCCTGTTATGCTGCTCAGCGAAGGCTTCCTGGGCAACGGTTCAGAGCCTTGGCTCATCCCGTCTATGGCAGATTATCCAGCAATCAATCCTCCTTTCGCCACCGAAATCCCTGAGGACGGCAAGTTCAAGCCATTCCAGAGGGATCCTGAGACTCTCGTCAGGAAGTGGGCAGTGCCGGGCCAGAAGGGCTTCGAGCACCGTGTAGGCGGCCTTGAGAAGAACCACAACGGCGTCCTCTCATCCGATCCTGCAAACCACGAACTTATGTGTGCAGAGCGCGAGGAAAAGATACAGCGCATCGCCAACTTCATCCCTGAACTCGAGGTGAACGGAGCAAAGTCCGGCAAGCTCCTCGTTGTGGGCTGGGGCGGTACCTACGGCCACATCCTCTCTGCAGTCGATGAGGTCCGCAAGGAGGGCGTCGAAGTAAGTTTCGCTCACTTCGATTTCGTCAAGCCGCTTCCTAAGAACACCACTGAAGTGTTCTCCGCATTCGACAAGATACTCGTGTGCGAGCTCAACAGCGGCCAGTTCGCGGCTTACCTGCGCAATATCTATCCTGATATGAACTTCCTCCAGTGCAACAAGGTACAGGGCCAGCCTTTCCTCGTTCAGGAGATTGTAGAATCAATTAAAAAATCACTGTAAAGATGGCAAATTTGACTTTCAAGGATTTCAAGAGTGACCAGGAAGTCCGTTGGTGTCCAGGTTGTGGAGACCACGCCGTCCTCGCAGCTCTCCAGAGGGCTCTCCCAAAGGTTAGTGAGGCTCTCGACTATGACAAGGAACGTTATGTAGTGATCTCCGGTATCGGATGCTCCTCACGTTTACCTTATTATATGGATACATACGGTTTCCACAGCATCCACGGCCGTGCGACTGCAATCTCCACCGGTGTGAAGGTTGCCAACCCCGACCTCACGGTTTGGCAGGCCTGCGGCGACGGTGACGCCCTCGCCATCGGTGGTAACCATTTCATCCACGCTATCCGTCGTAACATCGACATCAATATCATCCTGTTCAACAACCAGATCTACGGTCTGACCAAGGGACAGTATTCTCCTACTTCCAAACTCGGTGCAATCACCAAGACCTCTCCATACGGCACTGTGGAGCAGCCATTCAACCCTGGCAGCCTCGTGCTCGGAGCAAAGGGCACATTCTTCGCCCGCAGCCTCGACGTGGAGATCGCCCTCAACCAGGAAATCATGCTTCAGGCAGCCCTCCACGACGGTACTTCCGTGATGGAGATGCTCACCAACTGCGTGATCTTCAATGACGGCGCCCACAAGGGCCTCTCCGATCCTGCAGTCCGTGCCGACCGCACCATCGTTCTCCGCCACGGCGAGAAGATGATCTTCGGCAAGGAGCGCAACAAGGGCCTCATCCTCGAAGGTATGGGCCTCAAGGTCGTTACCATCGGTGAGAACGGCGTGACTGAGGACGATATCCTCGTACACGACGCCCACAGCGAGAATATGAACGTGCATATGATGCTCGCAGAGATGAAGGGACCTGAGTTCCCTGTGGCTCTCGGTGTCATCCGCGACGTCAAGGCTATGACCTATGACGACGGCGTGCGCGATCAGGTCAAGGACGTTACCGCCAAGTCCAGGATCCACTGTGTGGACGACCTGCTCCGCAGCGGCAGCACCTGGACAGTGGAATAGTATGCGCGACTTCAGGGGAAAGAAAGTGCTCCTTACCGGGGCAAGTTCAGGTATTGGTGCAGCCCTGGCACGTGAGTTCGCCCGCAGGGGCTCTGACGTGTTCCTGGCTGCACGCAACCTGGAGCGTCTCGAGGAGGTGCGTCTGGATTGTGAGAAGGCAGGCGTCTCTGCCCGTTCCTTCGTGGTGGATTTCGCCTCGGAGGCTTCCATCAACGCCTTTGCCGACCAGGTCCTCGCCGAGGGTCTGCTCTTCGACTGCATAGTCCTGAACGCAGGTATCTCCCAGAGGGCGCTGGCCTTCGACACGGATTTCTCCGTGGACAGGAAGATTATGGAGACCAATTTCTTCGGTCCCGTCCTCCTGACCAAGAGGCTTGAGCCTATGCTCAGGGGCGAGCGCAAGGTCAATATGGCCGTAACGACTTCAATATCAGGTCTTTTCGGCTTCCCACTGCGTACCGCCTACTGTGCCTCCAAGCACGCGCTCTTCGGCTGGTTCGAGGCCCTCGAGGTCGAGAATCAGAACATTACTATGACTTTCCTCATCCCAGGCCGCATCAACACTCCTATCAGCAAGAGTGCTGTTCACGGCGACGGCTCCAGCCACGGCACTATGGATGCCGGCCAGGCCAACGGAATGGACGTGGACAAGTGCGCAAAAGTGGCTTACAAGGCCATTGCACGCGGCCGTCACCGCAAACTTATCGGCGGCGGCGAACTTATTATGGTATATATAAGGAAGTATCTGCCTGCGCTTTTCTTCAAGATTGCGCCACGTATTTCCGCGACCTAGCAAACAGTACGAAACTAAACTAACAATTATGGATACAATCATCTGTGGAATTCAGCAGATCGGCGTCGGTGTAGCGGACGTCGTCACAGCTTATAACTGGTATATCAAGGCCTTCGGATGCGACGTTATGGTCGCAGACGCCGACGGCATTGCGGAGCGTATGCTTCCATACACGGGCAACAAACCTCGTCGCCGTCGTGCGATTCTGGCTGCCAACCTTCAGGGCGGCGGCGGATTCGAGGTATGGCAGCCTATGGACAACAATCTCCATTATATGACCGCGCCTGCGCGCCTGGGCGACTACGGTACTTTCGCCGGCCGCGTTAAGGCTCTCGACATAGAGAAGGCTCGTGCGCATTTCCTCGCTGTTGAGGGTGCGACCGTGATGAGCGAGATCGTGACTTCTCCATCCGGCCAGAAGCATTTCTTCATCAGCGACCCTTACGAGAACATCTACGACATCGTGGAGGACGGCTATCAGCTTATGAACATCGGCTTCCCTGTGGGCGGCGTGGACGGCGAACTCATCGGCGTCAGCGATATGGACAAGTCCCTCGAATTCTACGCCAAGCTCGTGGGCTACGACACCGTGGTTTACGATGTTACGGGCGAATTTGAGGATCTGGCCTGCCTCCTCGGCGGCAACGGCGCTTTCCGACGCGCCAGAATCGTTCCTTCATATCCGTCAGAGGGACCTCTCAGCGACCTCTACGGCCAGGGTTCCATCGAACTCGTGCAGGCCATCAACCCTGCTGAGGCTCCTAAGAAGCTCTACGAAGGCAGGTGGTGGGGCGACCCTGGTTTCATCCAGCTCTGCTTCGACATCAAGAATATGAAGGGCATCCGCGAGCGTGCGCTTGCTCTCGGTCACGACTTCGTATGCGACGGCGGCGAGGACTTCAAGATGGATATCGCAGATGGCCATTTCACCTACGTCGAGGATCCTGACGGCACCCTCATCGAGTTCGTTGAGACCTTCAAGATTCCTGTTGCTCCTAAGTGGGGTATCTTCCTGAACCTCAGGAAAATGAACGAACACAAGAAACTTCCGAAACTTGTCATCAAGGCTCTGAAGTTCATGCGTATAAAGTCATTCAAATAACCAATAACCAACCAATTTTTTAATCATTACCACATAATGAATACCAATGATATTCTGGCCAGACTTCAGGCGAAGTACCCTGGTGAGAATGAGTATCTCCAGGCTGTACGTGAAGTACTCGAGTCCATCGAAGAGGTGTACAATATGCACCCAGAGTTCGAGAAGGAGAGAATCGTAGAGAGAATGGTCGAACCGGACCGTATCTTCTCTTTCAGAGTCACCTGGGTTGACGACAGGGGCGAGGTGCAGACCAACACCGGCTACCGCATCCAGTTCAACTCAGCCATCGGTCCTTACAAGGGCGGTCTCCGTTTCCACAGGGCTGTGACTCCTTCAATGCTCAAGTTCCTCGGCTTCGAGCAGACTTTCAAGAACGCTCTCACCACCCTCCCTATGGGCGGCGCGAAGGGCGGTTCCGACTTTGACCCTAAGGGCAAGTCCAACGGCGAGATCATGCGCTTCTGCCAGGCCTTTATGCAGGAACTCTGGCAGTGCATCGGTCCTGACCAGGACATCCCTGCAGGCGACGTGGGCGTAGGCGGCCGCGAAATCGGTTACCTCTACGGCCAGTACAAGAAGCTTGCACGTCAGTACAATACAGGCGTCCTCACCGGCAAGGGCGGCACCTGGGGCGGTTCAATCCTCCGTCCTGAGGCTACCGGCTTCGGTGCCCTCTATTTCGTTCAGCACGTCCTCGACCACGCAGGCAAGGACATCGCAGGCAAGAGAATCGCTGTCTCCGGCTTCGGCAACGTGGCTTGGGGTGCCAGCATCAAGGCTTCTCAGCTGGGCGCAAAGGTCGTTGCCATCTCCGGTCCTGACGGCGTATGCTACATTCCTGACGGCATCACCAAGGAAATGATCGACTATATGCTCGTTATGCGTGCATCCAACCGCGACAAGGTTGAGGATATGGCTACCCGCTTCCCGGGCAAGGCTCAGTTCACCGCAGGCAAGAAGTCCTGGAGCATTCCAGTGGACATCGCTCTGCCTTGCGCATTCCAGAACGAGCTTTCCGAGGATGACGCCAAGGAACTCGTTGCCAACGGTTGCTGGTGCTGCTGTGAGGTCAGCAATATGGGCTGCCAGCCTGGCGCCATCCACTACTTCCAGCAGAACGGTGTCCTCTTCGCACCTGGTAAGGCAGTCAACGCCGGCGGCGTGGCTACTTCCGGCCTCGAGATGACCCAGAACGCATCCCACATCAGCTGGACCGCAGAGGAGGTCGACTCCAAGCTCCACCAGATTATGCAGAGCATCCACGAGCAGTGCGTGAAGTTCGGCACCCAGCCGGACGGCACCGTAGACTACGTGAAGGGCGCCAACATCGGCGGCTTTATGAAGGTCGCTCAGGCAATGCTCGAGCAGGGAATTATCTAATACTATGAACTACAACGACGTTATAGCCGCAAGGCACAGCGTGAGGCGCTTCCAGGACAAGGAAGTCGCCCGTGACCTGATCGACGCAATGATCCTTCAGGCCCAGACCGCACCCTCCAGCAAGAACACCAAGAGCAGTGCGTTCCTCGTAGTCGATGACCCCGACACCATCGTGGCCCTCTCCGAGATGCGCACCAGCGGCTCCACCTTTATGAAGGGCGCCAAGGCCGCCATCGTCGTGATGGGCGACACCACCAAGACCGACCTCTACGAGGTTAACAGCGCCATCAGCGCCACGATCCTCCAGCTCTCCGCCGTCAACCTCGGCCTCGGCAGCTGCTGGGTCCAGGTCGCCGGCCGCCCTCGCAGCAAAGACGGTCGCGTCCCAGGCCTCGCCGAAGACTACGTCCGCGAGCTCCTCGGCATCCCCGAGCACCTCAGCGTCCTCTGCGTCCTCGCCCTCGGCTACGAAGCGGCGCAGGACTAGTGCCACTACTACTGCACCACTTTTTCCCGCAAAACCGAAGAGCCAGAGCCCCGCGCCCTGGCTCTTCTTGCGTCTCAGCCCCTCCAGCTGCCGTTTTGGTGCAGAACTAGTGGCACTACTTCTGCGCCAAAAAATTCTGCCCTTACCCGTCGGAATTTTGCCAATTATTTACTAAATTTGCGGCCTTTTAAGGAACTAATGTCAAGAAATTTATAATAAAATTATAATCAGTTATGTTTAAGAATTTTCCTGGTTACCACCTTGTGGAGAGCTACCACGAGTGGAAAAAGGCGCACAGGACCGAGAACAAGACGCTTCCGAGAGCTATCAAGCTCACGGTTGCGACTGTCGTTGCTCTCCTGATCTGCTGCCTTCCTATGGAGAACTGGATCGCGGGCCTCACCCTCATCCAGAAGAGGACAATGGCGATTTTCGTATTCGCCATCCTTATGTGGCTTTTCGAAGCCGTTCCAGCTTGGACTACTTCAGTCCTCGTTGTCGTTCTGCTGCTCTTTATGACGTCGGACAGCAGCCTTATCTTCTTCAAGATGGGCAACCCGACCCTTCTTGGTGCGCAGACGAGCTACAAGTCACTGCTTCATTGCTTCGCTGACCCAATCATCATGCTCTTCATCGGTGGTTTCGTCCTCGCGATCGCAGCGTCCAAGAGCGGACTTGACCTTACCCTGGCACGTGTGATGCTCAAGCCTTTCGGCACCAACCCTAAGTTCGTGACCCTCGGCTTCATCCTCGTTACCGGCGTATTCTCAATGTTCCTCAGCAACACTGCCACCGCCGCAATGATGCTCTCCCTCCTCGCACCTATCCTCAAGGCTCTCCCTGCTGACGGCAAGGGCAAGATCGCACTCGCGCTCTCCATTCCTATCGCTGCCAACATCGGTGGTATGGGTACTCCTATCGGTACTCCTCCGAATGCAATCGCCCTCAAGTATATGAGCGAAATCGGCATTCAGGTGGGCTTCGGTCAGTGGATGGCATTTATGGTGCCTCTCACCATCGTACTCCTCCTCATCGCGTGGTTTATGCTCATCACCCTCTTCCCATTCAAGGCTAAGAACATCGAGCTCAAGATCGAAGGCGAGACCAAGAAGGACTGGCGTTCAATCGTAGTTTACGTGACCTTCGCAGTCACAGTGCTCCTCTGGGTGCTTGACAAGGCAGTAGGTGTAAACTCCAACGTCGTTGCAATGCTTCCTGTGGGCGTGTTCGCCATCACGGGCATCCTCACCAAGAAGGACCTCGAGGAGATCAACTGGAGCGTTCTCTGGATGGTTGCCGGCGGTTTCGCCCTCGGCGTAGGCCTTCAGGAGACCGGTCTTGCAAAGACCCTCATCGCGACTATTCCATTCCAGAGCTGGCCAGCAGTGATTATGGTAGTGGGCTCAGGCCTCATCTGCTACGCAATGGCCAACTTCATCTCACATACCGCCACCGCATCCCTCCTCGTTCCAATCCTTGCAGCCGTCGGCTCAAGTATGGAGGTTGCCCAGAACCTTGCTCCGCTCGGAGGCGTAACCACCCTCCTCATCGGCGTTGCCATCGGTTCATCCCTCGGTATGGTACTCCCTATCTCCACTCCTCCGAATGCAATCGCGGCCTCTACCGGCCTCATCGAGCAGAAGGATATGGCCAAGACCGGCCTCATTATGGGTGCCTGTGGCCTCTGCCTCGGTTATGTGATGCTCATCATCCTCGGTGCAAACGGTCTTATCGGTTAGTCTGTACAGAATAATAATAGCCAATCCACAAAACAATGAAAAGATACATTCTCGTGCTGCTTGCAGCCACAGCAATCCTTTCAGCTTGTACTGAAAAAGGCAGGTATTCCCGCCTTGCTGACTATGCTACCGTAGTCATCGGTGTCGACGAAGAGACAGGCCTCCTCGACGGCATCAGCGACAATGGTAAAGAGGTCCTCAATCTCTATCGCTTCGCTGCGATGGAGGCTGACAAGATATATTGGAAGCAGGCCTTCGGCGACAAGAACGCCATTGACACCCTTCCAAACGGACCACTCAAGGAATATGCGATGATCAACTACGGCCCTTGGGACCGTCTCACCGGAAAATCCTTCCTCCGCGGCTATACCAGCTATATGCCTAAGGAGGCTTGCTTCTATCCTGAATATATGTCTGACGACGAGTTCAGGAACTGCGACGATCCTCTCAAGTACAGCCCTTACACTGTTATGCGCAGGGACGAAAACGGCAAGCTCAAGGCCGTTTGGTACCACGAGGAATATGCAGAGGAAGTTGCAAAGATCGCCAGCTATCTCCGTGCAGCCGCCGACATCACCATCATCCCTTCAGTAAGGGTTTACCTCCTTGCCAAGGCTGAAGCGATCGAGACCGACAACTACAGGGAAAGTGAAGAGAAATGGCTTTCAATGGACAACAGCCGTATGGACCTCGTAATCGGCCCTACCGAGAACAAGGACGACCACCGTTTCGGCATCAAGAGGTCATATAGCTCATACGTGGTACTCAAGGACGTGAAGCTTACCGACCGTGTACGCAAGTTCACTGAGATGACTGGCCAGATGCAGGCTTCTCTCCCTTGCAGGGACGACTACAAGGCCTTCCACCCTGGTGACTTCTCCAACCTTTTTGTCTGCGACGCACTCTATTATGCAGGTGAGGCCAATGCCGCTATCAAGGATATGGCAATCAACCTTCCTTTCGACACTGCGATCCAGGCAGAGTACGGTACCCGTACCATCCTTATGAAGAATATCGTCAGCGCAAAGTTCCATCACATCGTATTCCCTATGGGTCAGCTTATGCTCGGCGACGAGGACCGCGACCTTGTGGACCACGACGCATTCTTCTGGAACGTAGCATTCCGCGAGATGGCCCACGGCCTTGGTGTAAAGACCACCGTCGAAGGCGCTGAAGTAGGCGAGGCTCTCGGTAACTTCGCAGGCACCATCGAAGAGGCCAAGGCGCTCATCCTCGGTGTTTACTTCACCAACGAGCTGATCAGCGAAATCGAGACCAGGGACATCGTCACTGGCAAGAACGCTTTCGCAACCTTCCTTGCAAGTACCCTCCGTGCTTCCCGCTTCGGCCAGAACGAGGTCGTAGGTCAGGGCAACCTCATCTGCTACAACTACCTCAAGGATCAGGGCGCATTCGAAAGGCACAGCAACGGCACCTACACCATCAACTGGGACAAGGTTGACGCTGCAGTGAGGAACCTTGCTTCCGAACTTCTCGAGATCCAGGCCCTCGGCGACTACCAGCGTGCGAAGGATTTCGTGAAGACTTACACTGAGATCGACGAAGACCTCGATGCAGACAGGCACAATGTAAGGCTTGAGCTCATTCCAGCCGACATCAAGTTCAAATTCGCCTGGTAATATCAATCAGAATAACTATTGTTGCATATCAAAGATATTATGGCAAAGAAATTCAACGTCAAGCTCTATGTGCTTCTGCCACTGGTGTTTGTCCTCACAATCTTCCTCTGGGCGGTACCTACCTCATTCTATGGTATCGAATTCCTTACCGCAACTCAGCAGAGAGTCATCGCTCTCTTCCTCTTTGCAGCTCTGATGTGGATGTTTGAGATCATCCCTAACTGGACGACTTCTCTCCTCATCATCGTATTCTCGCTCCTCTTCGTGTCAGATAAGGGCATTGGCTTCCTCTGCACTCCTGACGCAGGTCAGCTCGTACCTTACAAGAGCATTATGTCATCCTTCGCGGATCCGGTCGTCATGCTCTTCCTCGGTGGCTTCGTCCTCGCGAATATGGCAACCAAATACGGCCTCGACGTGACTCTTGCACGCTTCCTCCTGAAGCCTTTCAAGAAGTCCTGGTCAGTGCTCCTCGCATTCCTCGTTGTGATTGCTCTCTTCTCAATGTTTATGAGCAACACTGCGACCGCAGCGATGATGCTTGCCCTCCTTACCCCTGTGCTCCGTGGTCTTCCTGACGACGACAAGGGCAAGATCGGCCTCGCACTCTCCATCCCAGTCGCAGCCAACGTCGGCGGTATCGGCACCACCATCGGTACCCCTCCTAACGCCACTGCAGTCAAGTTCCTCGGTGAGGCAGGTTACGACGTGACCTTCGCTTCCTGGGCCGGCCACATGATCCCTTACGTGCTCATTATGATCCTCGTTGCCTGGGTAGTGCTTATGCTTCTCTTCCCATTCAAGGCAAAGGAACTCAAGCTTGAGATCAAGCCTAGCGAGCGCAAGACCGACTGGAAGACCATCGTAGTATGGTGCACCTTCTTCGGCACCATCCTCCTCTGGGCTACTGAGCAGATCACTCACATCAGCTCCAACGTCGTAGCACTCATTCCGCTCGGTGTATTCGCCGCACTCGGAATCTTCGGCAAGGAAGACATCAAGGACATCAACTGGAGCGTACTCTGGCTCGTTGCCGGTGGTTTCGCGCTCGGTACCGACCTTCAGGGCACCGGCCTTGCAAAGGTCCTCATCAGCGCCATCCCATTCGGTTCAATGAACATCGTCATCGTGTTCATCGTGGCCGGCCTCGTATGCTACTTCCTCAGTAACTTCATCAGCAACTCCGCCACCGCAGCGCTGCTCATTCCTATCCTCATCGTCGTTGCAACTGCAATGGAGGATCCTACCGCAGCATCGAATGCTTCATTCCTCGCACTCGGCGGCACTCAGGCAATGATCATCTTCATAGCCACCTGCGCATCCATCGCAATGCTCCTCCCAATCTCCACCCCTCCAAATGCAATTGCATCCGCAACCGGTATGGTGAAGACCAAGGATATGGCAACCGTAGGTATCATCATCGGTACCATCGGCTTCGTGCTGGGCTTCTTCTGGCTTACCAAGATCTTCCCATTTGCCATCGCATAACAGACCTTTCTTAAACTAATAGATATGAAAAAGTTCTTTTTTGCAGCAGCCGCAGCTATGATGCTGTTCTCTGCAAGTTCATTCGCCGGTGAAAAGGCGAAGAGCGAAAAGGTTCAGCGTATCGTGGACAACCTCGAGAGCCACGTGCAACTCCACGGTTTCATCCGCAACTACTTTGCGTATGACACCCGCGAGAGCACCGCAGGCACCGCTGACCTCTTCTACTGGGTACCTAAGGACCAGAACCTCAATGCGGACGGCGATGACCTCAACGCAATGAGTCAGTTCCGTTTCCTCTCCCTCACTTCCCGCCTCTGGGTGGATGTGAACGGCTATCAGATCCAGAACACCAAGATCGGCGCTAAGATCGAGGCTGACTTCTACTGCGGTCTCACCGGCTCCACCGGTACCGCTCAGTTCCGTCTCCGTCAGGCGTATGTAACCCTCGGCTGGGAGCAGAGCGACGTGATGAACGAGTCCCTCAAGATCGGTCAGGCTTGGCATCCTATGGCTGCCGATATGCCAGACGTGTTCTCCCTCAACACCGGTGCTCCATTCGGACCGTTCAGCCGTACTCCGGTTGCTCAGTTCGATGCCAACTTCACCAAGAACATTGGCCTTACCGCAGCCGCCATCTGGCAGCAGCAGTATCCTTCTTCTGGCCCTTCAGGCAAGTCTGCCGACTACATCAAGTATGGCTGCACTCCTGAGTTCTATGCTGGTTTGAACGTCTCTGCAGGCGGCTTCCTCGCCCGTGCAGGTGTGGATGTCCTCAGCATCAAGCCTAGGAAGACCGGTACCAACGACGCAGGCGTCACCGTGAAGGTAAGCGACCGCATCACCACCGTTTCTCCTTTCTTCTACGCTCAGTACAAGACCAAGATCGGTGAGGTACCATTCTCAGTGAAGGCAAAGACCATCTTCGCACAGGCAGGTGAGCACGTAGGTCTCAACGGCGGCTACGCAGTCACTGCAAAGAACACCGACGGTTCTTGGGAATATACTCCTACCCGCAACTCATCCACTTGGTTGAGCCTCTCAGTGGGCAAGAAGTTCCAGGGCGTCCTCTTCGGCGGCTATGTGAAGAACTTCGGTACTGCCAAGGAAATCACTAATCCTGACGAGATCTACTTCAGCGGCACCAGCTTCAAGAATATGAACCAGATGTGGAGAGTGACCCCTACCCTTATGTACAACCTCGGTAAGTTCACCTTCGGTATGGAGTACGAGTGCACCTCAGTTCAGTACGGTAAATTCGACGCTGCATTCAACGAGGCCGCAAGGCACGCACTTGCAGACCAGGATCTCCACTGGATCACCAACCACCGCGTTCAGGCAATGGTCAAGTTCACCTTCTAGACTCGAAGGAATTGCTCCAA
>DCHT01000030.1:54707-74152 GCA_002314885.1 Bacteroidales bacterium UBA1745
ATACCTATAATTAAATAAGCCACTTAGACCGGCTCGCAGAGAAAAATGCTCGCCTACGTCTAAGTGGCTTATTTTTATTTCCAACAGTCACGCAACTCGTGACTGTTACGGGCAAATTGAGTTAACAGTCACGCAACTCGTGACTGTTGGCGCGAGAAATCTAGCGAATCTCGGAGAGGATCTCCTTGTACTGCTTCTTGAGGCGCGCGTTGAAGCTCAGGCGGACGTCGGAGAACCAGATCCTGAGGAACTCAATGTAGTCGTAGAAGATGCCGTAGCCGAATGGCACGAAGGCAGTCAGGAGGGTTGGGATGACCCACGCGAGGGCAGGGCAGGCGAAGCCGAGGCTGCTGTGGGAGATGATGCCAGGGAGGAGTCCGAAGGTCAGTCCGGCCCAGAGAATGATGATCAGAGGGGTGAAGATGAGCTTGGACGCGAAGTGCATCGTGTTGTGGAAAGCCTTGTCCTTGACCTTGCTGCAGAGGAGTTCTGCGAATATCCACAGAGGCAGGCTTGTGATGCCGGCGAGCAGGAAGAACGGCAGACCGATGATGGCTGCCACGAGCTTCCATAATGCGCTGATTACCAGTGGGGTATCTCTGAAGGAACGCATAGAGATATGCTCCTTCTTGCGCTCCTCGTGGAAGGCTTCGGCCTTCTGGGCGAGTGATGCCATTTCCTCCGGTTTCTGCTCGAAGAGAGCCTCCACCTTGGCGGCTGCAGCCTTGTTTGACTCCAGTTTGCGGACCAGGTCGCCCTTGCGGCCGGCGGTCAGTACCCTGAATATGGCCCACTTAGGGTCGAACTGTTCGTCGTCTTCGAAATAGGTGATGAGGTTGGAAATGCCTTTGGCGATCTCTGCCCTGAGAGCCATCTGGATCTGCGCCTCGTTCATTTCCGTGTGCTCGCGCACGAACTCGGTGACGTTGATGGCCTTGCCGTACTGGAGCAGGGAAGAACTGCGGAAGCGGAAGAAGTCGCCGTATTCGATTCCGGCCGGAACGATATAGACCGGCTTCCTCTCGCCGAATGACTCGTTTGCCTCGAGCGCAAGCCTCACGACGCCCTTGGTGATAGGGAGGAGAGAGCGTTTAGGACGGTGCTTGCCTTCGCTGAAGATGCAGAAAGGCACACCGTTCTCGAGCACCTCCACGAGCTGTCCGTTGGTCTCGCGGTTCTTCTCGACTTCCCTCAGACCGTCCCTCACGCGCACCATAGGTACCATCTTGAGGAAGGTGAGGATCTTGCCGTATTTCTTGAAGATGTCGGCCCTGGCGCCGAAGACAGTGGATCTTCTGCGTGCGCGGAGCACTACGAGTGCGTCCAGCAGGGTATTCGTGTGGTTCGGCGCAATGATGACGGCGCCGTCCGTCGGTATATTCTCCTCACCACTTACCTTTGTCCTGCTGTAGCTGCTGCGGGTGCAGTAGTCCACGTATGGACGGAGAAGGTAGTAGAAAGGATCGAACTGATAAATCTTTGCCATTATTCGGAAATTGCTGCCTTCTTAGACTGCTTTCTGTCCACAAGGTTGAATACGGTGGAGACGGTAAGGCCGGAAACGATGTGCCATACGCCCCACCACGCGGTGATCACGAGCATTCCGCCGAATGGAGTGTCGCCGAAGCAGTTGGTGAAGATAGGGGTGCCCAGGAGCAGCACGAGGCCGAGTCCTGAGTTCTGGATGCCTGTTTCGATAGTCATAGTCCTGCGGTCCTTGCCAGGCACCCTGAAGATGCTGCCGACGCTGAAACCGATGGTCAGGGCGAGGAGGTTGTGGATGAGCACGACGATGAAGATGTACTTCACGCACTGCATGAACGCAGCCCTGTTGCTCCAGAATGAGAGCACAACCATTGCGAGGAAGAAGACGATGGAAACCCACTGGAGAGGCTTCTTGAGGAAGTTCGCCACCTTAGGCAGGTACTGTGAGCAGAGGATGCCGAGGGTGAGTGGAATACCCAGCAGGATGAAGATGGTCTTGAACACGTCCCATAGCGGAATCACGAGGGTAGGCACGTCAGCTGCGATGCTTGAGCAATGCAGGTAGAGGTTGCCCCAGGCCCAGAAGTTGAACGGAGTCATCAGCACTGCGAGGGCGGTGGTGACGGCAGTCAGGGACACTGAAAGTTCCACGTTTGCCTTGGAGAGCGAACTCATGAAGTTTGAAATATTGCCGCCCGGGCAGGAGGCCACGAGTATCATACCGAGGGCCATAGTCCAGGAAATCTGTTTTCCGAATGCGAGGGCGAGGCAGAAGGTGAGGGCAGGGAGCAGTACGAGCTGGCACACGAGGCCCAGGATTACTGATTTCGGCTTGCGGAACACCTCGACGAACATCTTCGGCTTGATGCCGAGTGCCACGCCGAACATCACGAAGGCGAGGACGATGTTGATGGTGTTCATACCGCCCGCATTGAGCGTTACATTGATGCCATCTATCTTGTCAAAGATAGCGGACTGTTCTACAGTTGTAAGCATTATAGTTCAGGTTTTGTATAAAATCGCTGCAATATACGGAAAATTTGCGATTGGATATATGTGGAATTTCCGTACTTTTGCACGATTTATAGAAAACGCAGTATGCAGGACATCAGGAACATCGCGATTATCGCTCACGTCGACCACGGAAAGACTACATTGGTCGACAGGATGATATACCAGGCAAAACTGGTCCGTGACCAGGAAAAACTGGGCGAACTCATCCTTGACAACAATGACCTCGAAAGGGAAAGAGGCATCACAATTCTCGCAAAGAACGTATCAGTTAATTATAAAGGTGTAAAGATCAACATCATCGACACTCCGGGCCATAGCGACTTCGGCGGCGAGGTTGAGCGCGTGCTCAATATGGCCGACGGCGTGCTGCTGCTCGTGGACGCATTCGAGGGCTGTATGCCTCAGACGAGGTTCGTGCTCCAGAAGGCCATCGAGATGGGCAAGAAGCCGGTGGTTGTGATCAACAAGGTGGACAAGCTCAACTGCCGTCCTGACGAGGTTCAGGAGGAGGTTTTCGACCTTATGTTCTCCCTCAACGCCACCGAGGAACAGCTCGATTTCAAGACCATCTACGGTTCCGCAAAGCAGGGCTGGATGTCCTACGACTGGAAGGAGCAGACCAACGACATCACCGCGCTGCTCGACACCATCCTCGAGGAAGTTCCTGCACCTGAAATGAAGGAAGGCACCCCTCAGATGCTCATTTCTTCCCTCGAATATTCCCCATATGTGGGACGTATCGCAGTGGGTCGCATCACCCGTGGCAGCCTCACGGCCGGCCAGAACATCACCCTCTGCAAGCGCTACGACATACTCCAGAAGCAGAAGATCAAGGACCTTATGGTCTTCACCGGACTCGGCAAGGCCAAGGTTGAGCAGGTACAGTGCGGCGACATCTGCGCCGTAGTGGGTCTCGAGGGCTTCGAAATCGGCGACACCGTTGCGGATTTCGAGAATCCTGAGGCACTTCCGCCAATCGCAGTGGACGAGCCTACTATGAGTATGCTCTTCTGCATCAACAACTCTCCTTTCTTCGGCAAAGAGGGCAAGTTCGTGACTTCCCGCCACCTCAAGGAGCGCCTCGACAAGGAGCTCGAGAAGAACCTCGCACTCCGCGTGAAGCCGGGCGTGAACGCTGATTCCTTCATCGTTTACGGCCGTGGCGTTCTCCACCTCTCAGTCCTCATCGAGACTATGCGCCGCGAGGGCTTCGAACTCCAGGTCGGCCAGCCTAAGGTGCTCGACAAGACCATCAACGGACAGCGCTGCGAGCCTATCGAGAACCTCACCATCGACGTGCCTGAGGAGTATGTAGGCAAGGCCATAGAGCTCACCACCCGCCGCAAGGGCGCCCTCGTGCAGATGGAGCCTAAGGGCGACCGCACCCATCTCGAATTCGACATCCCTTCCCGCGGTATCATCGGCCTCAGGAGCAACCTCCTCACCGCCACCGCAGGCGAGGCAGTGGTCGCACACCGCTACAAGGGCTATGAGCCATACAAGGGCGACATCGAGAGCCGTACCAACGGTTCCCTCGTGTCCCTCGAGACCGGTATGTCAGTGGCCTATTCAATGGACAAGCTCCAGGACCGCGGCCGCTTCTTCATCGATCCGGGCGAGGATATCTATATGGGCCAGGTTGTCGGCGAACACACCCGTGACCGCGACCTCAACATCAATATCTGCAAGACCAAGAAGCTGACCAACGTCCGCGCCGCAGGCTCCGACGAGAAGGCTATGCTTCCTCCTCCGATACGTTTCTCCCTCGAAGAGGCACTCGAGTACATCCAGGAGGATGAGCTCGTCGAGGTTACTCCTAAGTCTATGAGGCTCAGGAAAATACTCCTCGATCCTCTCGACCGCAAGAGAAAAAGTGGCGACGAAGATTGATATTAAGGAAAATATTGTTATCTTTGCAACCCTAAATTCCTTTAATGTGTGATGACAGATAACTACATCATTGCGTTAAGTGATTTAAAGACAGGCGTTTACACTTATAGGTGGAGCGCCTCCGACACGTTCTTTGAAGAGTTTGAAAATGAACAGATCCGCGCAGCGGAGCTGGCAATCGAGGTCCAGGCCCAGAAGGCCGGTTCATCAGTGAACTTGGACATCGAGATCAACGGAACCCTCACGGTGCCTTGCGACATCTGTCTCGAGGACGTGGAGATGCCGATTGCCGCCAGCAACAGTCTGAAAGTCCGTTTCGGTCAGCAACCCGATGGGGAAGTTGATGAAGAGGACGGCAGAGAACTGGTCTGGTTACCTGTGGGAGAGCCTGAAATAGACCTCTCACAGATAATCTACGACTACTCCTGCCTGAGTCTCCCGATTCAGTGCCGCCACCGTGAAGGCGAGTGCAATCCCGAAGCGCTGAAGCATCTCAATCCGTCTGAAGATGCCTCACACGACAGTCAGCAACCTGCGTCCGACAGTCCATTTGCAGCCCTGAAGGGAATGTTTGATAAATAAGCGAGAAAATTTAAAAATTATACAACAATGGCACATCCGAAACACAAAGTCTCTAAGCAGAGAAGAGACAAGAGAAGAACCCACGACGTAGCAGTGGTTCCTACCCTCGCTACTTGTTCTAACTGCGGCGCAACCGTTATGTATCACCACGTTTGCCCTGAGTGCGGTTACTACAGAGGACGTCAGATCATCAAGAAAGACGTTGAGTAATACTCAATCGCTAATGGTCTCTTAGTTCAACGGATAGAATGGAGGTTTCCTAAACCTTAGATACAGGTTCGATTCCTGTAGGGACTACATAAAACCCGACGAGCAATCGTCGGGTTTTTTGTTGTTTGGCGCAGAAGTAGTGCCACTACTTCTGCGCCAAACAGCAACTAGTTCAAAAGTGGTGCAGTACTAGTAGCACTACTTCTGCGCCACTTTTTGTATCTTTGTGAAAACACGAACTATGGACCGAAGAAAATTCCTGACTGTTTCAGCACTGGCGGCGGCGACGGCGGCGGTGCCGGTGAGCCTCGACGCGAAAGCTAAATCAAAGAAAGCGGCAAGGGCGGCGGAGGAATACTCCATCGTCATTCTGGGCGACACCCACTTCGACACCGAGCCGGCCGAAGTATATCATTCGGACTACAACGAGACTGTGGAATGGCTCAACAGGGTGCAGCGCGCGGAGTTCGCCCGCAACGGCGAAATGTGGCGTGAGAGGTGCCCTAGGATGGTGCGCAGAGCGGCCGGACTGGTCGGCGACGACACCAGGATGGTCCTGCAGATGGGCGACCTCATCCAGGGCGACTGCGGCAATCCCGAGGTCCACAAGAAGATGCTCGGCGACGTGATGGACAGCTTCAAGTCCACCCTCGGAGGCCTGCCGTTCGTGACAGT
Source organism: Bacteroidales bacterium UBA1745 (assembly GCA_002314885.1). Taxonomy (GTDB): domain Bacteria; phylum Bacteroidota; class Bacteroidia; order Bacteroidales; family UBA932; genus Cryptobacteroides. Next base: position 60,564 of record DCHT01000030.1, read on the forward strand.
GGTCGGCAACCACGATATTCGCGGCGTGGGCGCCAAGGATGCCTACCACGAATATATGCCTATGAGGATGTCCGGCGAGCTCGGCAAGAAGGTCTCCAAGACCACCTTCTCGTTCACCGTGGGCCCCGACGCCTTCATCGTCCTCGACTTCAACAGCCCCGATCCCGACGAGATCAAGCAGCTCCTCAAGGAGACCGAAGGCGCCCGCTATACCTTCGTGATCACCCACGGTCCGCTCTTCCCGTACGATGCGGCCAACTGCCGCTGGATCTTCTACGGCAAGGACAAATACCGCGAGCAGCGCCTCCAGTTCAGGGAACTCTTCGCCCAGAGGGACGTCATCTGCCTCTGCGGCCACACCCACTGCGTCGAACTCGCCGACTGGTTCGGAGACGGCGGCCGCATCACCCAGATGACTATGAACAGCGTCTGGTCCAAGGAGGATCTCAGGAACTACAAGGTCGATGCCCGCGGCGCCAGGGAATACGGCGAACTCCGCAAGGGCGGCAAGCACGACGACGGCTCCGAAAACAAGGACGAGACCGCCTTCTTCGACGAATACAGGGACGGCCTCAAGCGCTATGTCCACGCCCGCGGCGCCGGTTCCTTCAAAATGAGGGTATCTCCGCACGGCGTCACCGTGGACTTCTACGGCGGCGACTCCCAGGACGTGACCGAAAGCTTCGTACTCAGATAATAACTATACCTATATATGAAAAAGACAATTGTATGCCTCCTCGCGATGGCAATGGGAGTCCTGGCATCCGCACAGGACTGGGCACCGGCAGGTGAGAACATCAGGACCAGATGGGCCGACGAAGTCAGCCCCGAGAACGCCCGCACGGAATATCCGCGCCCTCAGATGGTCAGGGCCGACTGGAAGTGCCTCAATGGCCTCTGGGACTATGCCGTGACCGCAAAGGACGCCACTGAAATGCCTGAGGCAGAGGGCCAGATCCTCGTGCCGTTCTGCATCGAATCCTCCCTTTCAGGCGTATGCCGCCGTGTCAGTGGGGAAGATGCCCTCTGGTACAAAACCAGTATCGAAGCCCCTGCAGACTGGGCCGGCAAGCAGATTCTCCTGCACTTCGACGCAGTGGACTGGAAGGCTGAGGTCTATGTCAACGGCGACAGCCTCGGCGTGCACACAGGCGGCTTCACGGCCTTCTCCTACGATGTGACCGACTACCTCGCCGAGGGCCCTGCAGAGCTCCTCGTCAAGGTCTGGGACCCGTCAGACGACCCAACTTACTCCATCCCTCGCGGCAAGCAGATCGCAGATCCTCACGGCATCTGGTATACCCCTGTTACCGGCATCTGGCAGAGCGTCTGGATGGAGCCTGTCTCTCCTGCAGGTCACATCGAGGACTACAATGTCACCACTGACATCGCCACCGGTGAAATAGCCGTTGAAACCACCCTTGCAGGCGCGCTCGAGGGCGACAAGGTACGCGTGGAACTACGCCGCCCGAAGATTGGCTACGATCCTCAGAAACCGACTTTCTTCCGCAAGAGCCGCACTACCGTCGCAGCAGGCAGCACAGCCAGAATCGAAGTTCGCAACGCTAAACTCTGGACCGTGGACGAGCCATATCTCTACGGCCTCACCATCTCCCTTGTCCGCGGCGGCAAGGTCATCGACAAGGTCCAGGCCTACACCGCTCTCCGCGAGGTGACTGAGCAGGCAGACGAGGCCGGCGTGAAGCGTCTTGCCCTCAACGGCGAGATACTTTTCCAGTTCGGTCCTCTCGACCAGGGCTGGTGGCCGGACGGCCTCTATACCGCCCCTACTGCAGAGGCGATGGCCTTCGACATCCAGGCGACCAAGGACCTGGGCTTCAATATGATACGCAAGCACATCAAGGTGGAGCCGGCCCGCTGGTTCTACGACTGCGACCGCCTCGGAATTATGGTTTGGCAGGATATGCCTTGCATAGGCTGCTACAACGGCCGCGGCCAGTGGGGCCAGGGCCAGGACGTCTATGGCGCAGGCGAGGACTACTGGGCCCGCAACGACGAGAACAAGGCCAATTACTATAAGGAATGGAGCGAGATCATCGCCCAGGTGAAGAAGTTCCAGTCCATCGTGGTATGGGTGCCGTTCAACGAGGCCTGGGGCCAGTTCGACACTCAGGCTGTCTGCGAATTCACCAAGGCTCAGGACCCTACCAGACTCATCAATGCTGCCTCAGGCGGCAACTGGATCGAGGGTGCGGGCGACATACTCGACAGCCACCACTATCCAGGCCCTAAGATGCGCATACTCGATTCCACAATGGTCAACGTACTCGGCGAATACGGCGGCATAGGCCGTCCTATCGAGGGTCATACCTGGGAAATAGGCCGCAAATGGGGCTATGTCCAGTACGACACCGAGGAGAAGGTCACCGACGTCTATGTGGAATATATCCAGAAGCTCATAGAACTGAAACAGCAGCAGTGGTGTGCTGCTGCTGTCTATACTCAGACCACTGACGTCGAAGGTGAGGTCAATGGCTTCTATACTTACGACCGTGAGATCCTCAAGGTCGATCCAGCCCGCGTCCGCGCCGCCAACGAATCCGTGATCGGCGCGGAGTAGGACTAATCATTCGATACTACTTAAGTACTGGGGTCGCTCCTGAGAGATCCCAGATTGTCTCGTCGTATCCGATCTTCTTCGCGATGGCAGATGCGGTCTCGCCTGCAGCTGCTTCCTTGCCGTCATACTTTGCGCAATGAGGGTCTTCCGCACCGAAGGTACAGTTGACAGGGAGGAGGTTGCCTGCGCCGTAAGTGCCGTCATGGTTCTCGAATTTGAAGAAGGTTGCAGCTTCTGCATTGTCAATGATGAGAGCGAGGCCGTTCTTCCTGTAGCAGTCCTTGAGGGTGTTGCTAGGGGCGCAGAAACCGATGACAGCGCCTGAGCTCCAGTTGATGGCTCCGGTCTTGCGTACGCTGAGGGAGTCGTTCCAAGCGATACATCCGCTGATCTCATTGTTAGGAGTCTGGAAGGATGCCTTGTTGTCCTGGTTGCAGTGTCCGGCGATACCGCCAATGCAGAAGGAGGTTGAGTAGATGGCCATCGTGCTCACGCAGTTCTTGATTGCAGAATTAGCCTTGATGAGACCGCCTGCGATGCCGCCTGTCCTCTGGCTTGTGGTACAGAGAAGGCCGCTGGAAGAGCAGTTGGTGACCGTGCTGGTGCCTGCGTCGTATCCGAAGATACCGCCGGCGTAGTCGCGGATGCTGCTGACCTTTCCGTCAAATGAGCAGCAATTGATGTTTGCCTCGCAGATACGTCCGAAGAGGCCACCGACACCGTTCTTGGAGCCTTCGATGTTGTTTACCTCACAGTTCTTGGCCTTGACATTCTTCACAACCACAGGGATGCCAGTGGTACCTGCATATCCACCGACGATGCCGATGGCGTATGAACCCTGTACGAAACAGTCCTCGAAAGTAAGGTCGTAGACTTCACCGTGAGCCACGCCGAGGAAGCTTGCGTATGTGTAAGCCTTGGAAACGAGGTTCTTGATGGTCTTGCCGTTGCCGTTGAAGTCCACCTTCTTGGTGTAAGGGCTGGCTGTGTTGATAGGCTCCCAGTCGTTGTCGCTCTCCCTGGTCATTCCCAGATCCACGTCTGCCATCATCTTGAAGTAAACGCAGCCGTCAGGGGCAACGTCTGAAGTGACGCACTCTTCGTGCATATCCATAAGGTCCTGCTTGTCGTAGATGAGGTAAGGCTCAGCCTTGGTGCCCTTGCCCTTGTCGATGTCAAGGTGCTCCTTGGTTACGACGATGTAGAGGGTAGCGTCCTCAGCGATCTTAGCGCTCTCATTGGAGATGGACTCGATGCCGATAGGGAGGACATAGAGACCGTCTGCCATAGCGATGTCAACTGCGATCTTCACCTCTGCAGAGAGGGATTTCTTGTTGTTCTTGTAGACCTTCAGGGTCTTGTCGCTGAAGCTGTAGGCAACTTCAGGAAGGAGGGCAGCCACAGCTGAGGAGTGTGCGGCGTTGTAGGCGTCCACCTTGCTCTCGTCCACCTTGACGGTGACGTCGATGTTCTCGCCCACGACTTCGCCGTTTGCGGACTTGATGTAGAAGCTGATAGTCTTCTGCTTGCCGTAGGTCTGGCCGAATTCGGTCTCGTCGTCGGAAGCGACGGTGTACTCTGCGTCAACAGCAGGAACTGGTTCCGGCTTCTCTTCGCAGGCGGTGAAGGCCAGGGCCATCAGCGCTGCTGATAAAAAGAGTGATTTCTTCATAATAGTGTTTTTATAAAATATTGGTTATATGTAATCTTACCATCCCGGGTTCTGCTCGAGATTGTCGTTCAGGGAAAATTCGTTGATTGGAATAGGATACAGGTAATCCTTTGACTCGTCCCAGCTGCCAGGGGAGTCCTTGAACGGATTGATCATACCCTTGTCGCCCTGGCTGAGGATGACGTCCTTGTCGAGTTCGAGGACCACCGTAGCCGCGCTTGAAGGCTTGGTGCCGCTCCAGAGGAGGAGGTCCATCTTGCCGTCGCCGTCGAGGTCATACTCTCCGACGCCAGGGAAGTACATACCGTACATCTGCTGCTCGAAGATCTTGCCTTCCTTCCAGCGCATCAGGTCGTAGTAGCGGAAACCTTCCTGGTTGAGCTCGACCATCCTCTCGCGGCGTATCTCCAGGATGAGGGCCCTGGTGGAGCCGCTGACATTCTGGTAGCCGCCCCACTTGAGGTCGGTGAGGAAATGATCTTCGGTCACGTCAGTCGTCAGCTTAGGCATTCCGACGCGGGCGCGGAGCTTGTTGACGGACTTGTCCAGGTCGTCCTGATCGATGGTGCCGAGTTCGGCCTTTGCCTCCGCATAGTTGAGGAGCACCTCTGCCGCACGGAAGAGGATGAGGTCGTTGTCGGCCATATTATATGCGTCCTGGCTCACGCTGCCCACATACTTGATAGGCTGGTAGCCGGTGATGGACTGCGCCAGGTTAGGTGCCACAGGGGTCTTGTCGCCGATGCGGGAGTAGCCTGGGGTGCGTATGCTCTGGGCGAGGCGTGGGTCTCGGTCCTTGACTTCGTCGACGAAGGTCATAGTCTCCCATCCGGGCTTGTCGGTGAAGCGGGAACCGTCCTTCATCAGATAGGAAGCCACGGCCTTGCGGCTCATACCGTATTTGCCCATAGACATAGTCGTGAAGGTGTAGTTGGAATTGTGAGTCACGCTGTACTCCGCATTGTAGTTGCGGGCCAGGATGATCTCCTTCTCGACGTCGCTGCCCTGGATGGTGTTGGTCGTGAAGAGCTTGATGTAGCTGCTGTCCGCCTGAGCGCCGTCGTAGATGGAGTAACCGCTGTTGTTGATGAACTCCTTGGATGCTTCGGCGCAGGTCTTCAGGTACCAGTCGGCGTCGTGCTCGTATTGGTTGAGTCCGTGATATTTGCGGAATGTGCCCTCGAAGAGGCATACGCGTGACTTCAGGGCCATTGCGGTCCATTTGTTCACTGTATATACGGTACGCGTCTTAGGCAGGTTCGCAATAGCGTAGTCGAGGTCCTCGATGATGTTCTGCATCACCAGTTCGCGGCTGTCGCGGGCTGCGTAGAGGAGCGGGTCGCTGCTGCCGAGCTGGTGGTCGATCCAAGGCACGTCGCCGAAGCGCTTCACCTTGTCGAAATAGAACTGCGCGCGGAAGAAGCGTGCGACCGCCACGTATCGGTTGCGCACCTCGCTGTCAGTGCACTGGTCTGCGTTGTCTATGAGGGTGTTGTAGTCCCTGAGGGTAGTCCAGGTCCATCCATTGCCGCTTGCAGGCACGGTTCTCTTGCCGCGGGCCTCGAGCAGCTGCGTCATCTGGAAGTAGTTGTCCACATCCTCGGTGTAAAGGCTGGCTGCGCCCGGAAGGTCGTTGTAGAAAGCGTTGCTGAATGCCTGGAGGCCGGCTTCGCTCTCGAAGAAGGTGTCTTCCGTCAGTTTGTCCTGAGGCAATCTGGTCAGGTCGCAGGAAGTGACTGCCAGTGCCGCTGCCATTATTATATATATAGTCTTTTTCATCGCTGTTCTCATTTAGAAGGTGAGGTCGATACCGAACATAAATGACTTCTGCCAAGGATAGGTGTAGAGCTTGCCTCCGTTCTTGGCCATCTCAGGATCGATGTAGTCTGAGTGGAGCTTTGACGCGTATGCGAGGTTCTCACCGGTGAAGTAGACCCTGAGTTCTCCGATGTGGATCTTCTCGAGGAGCTTTTCAGGAAGCGAGTATCCTATGGTCAGGTTCTTGAGTCGGCAGTAGCCGATGTTCTGGAGATAGCGGTCGTTGACGGCGCCGAGCTCGCGGCTGGTGCTCATTGCGACATATCCGCGTGGGCGAGGGAAGTATGCGTTAGGGTTCTCCTCGCTCCAGCAGTCATCCAGGAAGTCCCTTGGGATCAAGGTCATATAAGGCCTTGAATAGACGCTCCAGAATGCCCTGGCGTCGGCTGCAGGATACCAGTCCATCTTGCCTATGCCCTGGAGGAAGATCGAGAAGTCGAAGCCGAAGTACTTGGCTCCGAGGGTGATGCCGTAGTTGTAGCGAGGCTGGCTGTTGCCTATGACTTCGCGGTCACCGGAGTCGCCCACCTTGTTGGCGCCTATGTCGATCTTGTCGTTCCCGTTGAGGTCGCGGTACTTGAGGTCACCTGCCCTCAGGCCGTTCTCAGCGCCTGCGGAGGCGTTGATGATGTCATTCACGATGCTCTGGTCCACGGCGTAGGATTTGGCTTCCTCGTCAGTGGCGAAGAGACCGTCGATGTGGTAACCCCAGATCTCGCCGTACTTCATACCCACGTAATAGCCCTTTGCGAGGCTCTTCTCAGGGTTGTCGTAGCGGGTGATCACGCTGGTGTAGTCGCTGAACACGAGGGATGCGCTGTAGTCGAAAGGATGGCCTCCGAGCTTCACGCGGTCCCTCCAGGAGAGGGAGAGCTCGTAGCCTGTGGTGCGGAGGTCGGCGTTGTTCATCTTAGGAGAAGATGCGCCATAGACTGCAGGAAGCGCGAGACCGCTGGTCAGCATATTGAGGGTGTTGCGGACGTAGGCCTCACCCGTGAAGGTCAGGCGGTTGTCCAGGAAGGCCATATCCACGCCGAGGTTGTGCTGCTCGATGGTCTCCCAGGTGAGGTCGGAAGACACCGGAGCTCCTATGCTGGCTGCGGAGGATTTGCCGCCTCCGAAGAGATAGCCCTGGGATGCCATACTGATGACGCGTATATAGTCATAGTAGCCCACCTGCTGGTTGCCGAGACGGCCGTATGAATAGCGAACCTTGAGGTTGTTCATCACGTTCTTGGCAGGGGCGAAGAACTTCTCTTCGGAGATTCTCCAACCTGCGGAACCTGAAGGGAAGAAGCCCCAGCGGCTGTCCGATGCGAAACGGGAAGTTCCGTCGTAGCGGCCGCTCAGTTCCACGAGATATTTGCCCTTGTAGTCGTAGTTGATACGTCCGAAGACGCCTGCGATGGCATATTCATTCTGTCCGCCGCTGGCCTCGAAACGGAGGTTGCCCTCCTCGTCTGCGCCCACGAGGTTAAGGTCGCTAAGGGCATCGGACATAAGGTTGTAGCCCTTGACGGTGATGTCCTTGATATGCTTTGTCTCGTAGTTGTAACCGACCATAGCCTTGAAGTTGTGGTTCTCGGCAAAGGTGTCGGTGTAGGTCGCATAGACGTTGACGGCGTTGTAGCGGGTAGTGGCCGATGACTCGGTGAGTTTGTTCTCGAACTTGCCCGTGGTAAGGGTCACGAACTGCTCAGGATACTGGGAATATGAGGCGTTCACGGACCTGTTAGAAGTCGTCTTGTAGTTGAACGAATAGGTGTAGTTCGCCTTGATTTCCAGTTTGGAGATAGGCTTGACGGTCACCTCGAAGGTGTTGCTCAGATAGTCGACCCTGTCTTTGTTGGTGAAGCCTTGGTTCTCCACGGTCAGGGCATATCCGTCCATCACGGTGTAGCCGTTGTACTGGGTGATATAGACGCCGGAGCCGTCAGGGTTGGTGGTAGGGTAGCTGGCGAGGGCGTGCACGGTCATATTGCCGAATGCGTTGTTCACGCCGCTGATGCCCGGATAGCTGTAGCTGCTGGAGAAGTAGCTCGTGTTGTTGGAGATCTTGAGCCACTTGGTGACCTCGGACGAAATCTTCGCGCGGAGGTTATACTTATTATATACGTCAGGGTTGGCCCTGAACATACCCTGCTCCCTGTTGTAGTTGCCTGAGAGCACGTAGTTGAACTTCCTGTCACCGCCGCTGACGGTCACTGAGTGGCTCATATTCGGCTTCAGGTCGTTATAGAGATAGTGGTACCAGTCGGTGTTCGCGTAGTAGTTGTACACGTTCTTGCCGCTGCGGCGCTCAACCACTACCCAAGGGCGTGAGGAAACTTCCTCGACGTCGTTGCGGCGCTCCCATAGCTCGGCCATATCGGCATCGGTGTAGAGGGCGTAGTTGGTACCGGCGTAGGTCTTGAAGAACTGGTTGTTGACGCTTACGGAATAGTAACCTCTTGTCTCATAGTCGGTTGATGTGGTAGGGGTGGTGAATCCGAAGCGGCCGCTGTAGCTGACCTTCACCTTGCCGGTCTCTCCGCCGCTCTTGGTGGTCACGATCACCACGCCGAAGGATGCACGGGCACCGTAGATGGCAGCCGCTGCGGCATCCTTGATGACTGAAATGGACTCCACGTCCTTGGCCGGGATCTTCTGGAGGTCGCCTTCAACTCCGTCGATGAGCACGAGCGGGCTGCCGCCGTTGATGGAGTTGAGGCCTCGGATGTTGATGTCCGCAGCCTGGCCAGGACGGCCGGATGAACTGGTCACGTTGAGGCCCGGTACCGTACCCTGCAGCATGTGACCGACATCCAGTGAGGAGCGGTCCTTGAGCTGCTCGGCGTCCACTACCGTGAGGGCGCCTGTGAGGTTGCTCTTTTTCTGTGAGCCGTAGCCTACGACGACGATCTCATCGAGGTTCATCGATGATTCCTCCAGGACGAAGCTTACGTTGTCCTGGGTGGGAAGTATCGTGGCCTTGGTGGTCTCGTAGCCGAGGCAGGAAATCTCCACTTCGACTGCGACCGAAGGCACTTCGATGACAAAACTTCCGTTTGCGTCCGTCGTCGTACCCAGCTTGTGTTCAGTGGAGATGACGGCCGCTCCCATTACTGGGAGACCGGAATTATCCTTGATTGTACCCTTCACCGTACGCACCTGGGCGAAGGCGGAAAGGCCGCTGCAGGACAGTACAAGGACGACTGTCAGCAGGATTCTGGATAATCTTCTCATTTTGGTTATTGTTAGTTGTATGGTGTATGTTTACTTTTTCACGACGCAGAAGAACGACGTCACCTGTCTTTCTCCAGGCTCCTCCCAGGTGCCGCTCTCGCAAGGGTGGTTCACCACGTGGGTGGTGGCATCTCCCTGACCTGCGACGCACATATCGGTGGAGCCGCCGCCGTCCATATTCAGGGCATAGCGAGGGTCGAAGTTGTTCACGAAGAACTTGGTCAGGTTCCTGGCGCTGAAGCCAATGGCCTTTCCGCTGTATCTGCCGTCTGCTACGAGCATCAGGATGTGGCCGTCGCAGTCGATGCCTATGGCCGTGCGCGGATGCGTCCAGCCCTGATGGCGGTAAGGGTGCTCATAGTCGTACTGCTTCAGCACGCTCTGGCTCCACTCCTCAGGCACGAAGGTGATTCCGATAGGGTCGTAGTCCCACACGAGGAGGGGAGCGCTGCTGTACACGCTGTAGTACTGGCTGGTCTCTCCACGGTAGAAATTGCGCTGCTCCTTGAGCGTCTCTCCGTAGGATCCGGTGCCCTTGGAATCGGCCTCGCGGAATATCGTGTTCAGGAAGGTCACCTCGCCGTTCTTGCCCACGGCTATGCCTCCGTCATTCTTCCAGTTCGGCACTGTGGTGTCTGGAATGTTGTCCACAAGACTCTTCTGCCTGGTGGTGCCGCCTGCCTTGATGAAGATGGAAGCGGTCTCGTAGGCTCCGTTCATCGCCACGACGCCGTTCTGGCTCGAGAGCACCTCGGAAGTGATGTGGCGGTTTCCGTCATAGAACAGGATGAGCTTGTTGATGGTGGTGTCGATGTCGGCCACGACCACGTACTGAGGCTGCCTGCTGACAGGATCCGTGCCGCTGAAGGTGTACATCCAGACTCCCGCTGCTGCCTTGACTTTGCTCCAGCCGGTGCCGCTCGGGCGGACGGGCTTCCTGCCCTCTTCGACTGTCACCTTGCACGGAGCGGTGATCTCTCCGTCGACTGAGGTCGCGGTGATCACGCAGGTTCCGGCCTTCACTCCGGTCAGCTCTCCCGTGGACGACACTGTGGCTATCTCCGGCTTCTCGCTTTCCCAGACGACTGCCTTGTTGGTCGCGTCCGTCGGCAAGACGGTCACGCTCATCTGGAGACTCTGTCCTTCACCCACAGTGACGGATTCTGTCTCGAAGTAAACATCGGTGACGTGGATATCGGTGTCCGGCTGCGGCTTGGTGCAGGCGAATGCGCAGGCCAGCGCAGCAGCGGTAACAAGTAATGTGGAATGTGAGACTTTGAACATATCGGTCATTGTTTAGCTCAATAACAAATATAAGGAATATCGTGCGCATATATACGCGTGAAAACAATTTAGTAGTGGTTTGGTAGGGTATATAATAAGCTAAAGTATTGACAATCAACTTGGAACTACAAATGTGAAATACATAAAATAGTAGTTCACTTTTTGTAAAAATTGCTAAATTTGGGATATGAAATCTAAAACAACACTGCTTTTTGCGCTGATTATCTGCGTAATTTCAGCCTGCGGCAAGGAGGCGAAGGTATACGACCAGGCTCTTGCCGAACTGGACAGAACCCTGGACGACAGGGAAGTGATCGCTGAGCGCCTGGAGGCGTCCGCGGACTCCCTGAAGTGCGTTCTGGCCGAGGCTCAGGACTATGATGGTAAGTATGCCGCCTGCCGTCAGGTACTTAACAAGTATATTCGTTTCGACCTGGATTCGGCCCTTGTCTATGCCCATCTCGGTCAGCAGTTGGCCCGGCAGTCCGGAAACCCGGATCTGATCTGCGATGCCGAGCTCGCCCTCGCCAGACGATATGTGCTTTCGGGTATGTATCTCGCGGCCTTGGAGCTTGTGCAGAGTCTGGATCCTTCAAGCGTCCCGCAGGACCATCTCTATTCCTATTATAATAATCTGGTGCGCATCTATCACGGTCTCTATCTCACGGACAAGGACCCGGTGTGGCGCCAGCAGTTGAGAGCGAAGGTGCTCTATTACAGCTCCTGCGTCACCGAGGATATGTGCACTCCTTATCAGAGTATGATGGAGAGGGTTTCCTTGCTGATGGACGAGGGACAGCCTGAACTTGTCCGGAGCATTCTCTTCGATTACCTGGAGTCAGGCACTTCAGAAGAGACTGATTATGCGGAGGTTCATTATTGGATTGCCAAGTCCTACAAGGCCAGTTCGGATCTGGACAATGAGATACTGCATTTCGCGATCAGTGCGCGTTACGACCTGCTCGTGTCCAACAAAGACTCCCGTTCGATGGTGAATCTTGCGAACCGTTTCTTCCGCCTCGGCGAGATCGAGCGCGCCTTCAAATATATGGTGTCCGCGTATGAGGTCGCGAGGCGTTCCGACAGCCGCATCGTCCTCGAGAAAATCAACCAGTTCCTGCCCGAAATCATCAGTTCCTACGAGTCCGCCAGGAAGAAGAGCACGGACAGGCTCAAGCTCTTCCTGCTCATCGTGGTTGTCCTGCTTTTCGGCCTTGGAGTGCTCCTGGTGGTCATTTATGCCGACAGGAACAAGATGCGCAAGATGCAGGTCGAACTGCAACGGAATATGGACGAGCTGCGCAGTTCCTACCAGATCAACAGCACCTACATCGGCCGCTATATGCTGATGTTCTCCGAGCACATCGACAGTCTCGAGCGCTACCGTTCCTCCCTCCGCGTCACCGCCAAGACGAACGATATGCACGACATCCAGCAGGCCCTCAGGGACGATAGCGTCATCGAAAACGAGATCAAAACCCTCTTCGACGGCTTCGACGAGACTTTCCTCGCGCTCTTCCCGAACTTCGTGGCTCAGGTCAATGCCCTCCTCAAGGACGAGGCCAAGATCGGCGCCAACCTCAAGCCCGGCCACCTCTCCAACGAGCTCCGCATCTTCGCCCTCATCCGCCTCGGCGTCACCGACTCCGTCGCCATCGCCAAATTCCTCCGCAAATCCCCCTCCACCATCTACAACTACCGCGTCAAGCTCCGCAACGCCGCCCTGGGCGACCGTGACGATTTCGAGAAGGAGCTGATGAAGATCGGGGTGTAGGTTTCTGCGCGCTTTTTGCCGTTTTTTGCGACTACTTGCCGGTTTTTTGCTGCAAGTAGTCCAATTTTCTGCGTGTTTCGCCGTTTTTCTCGACTACTTGCCGGTTTTTCCCTGCAAGTAGTCCAATTTTTCGCGCGTCCGATGCCATTTTCTGCCGCGTCCGATGCCATTTTCTGGGGTCGCAAACGAAATTTCCGACTAGTCGCTGTTGTTTGGGGGCGACTAGTCGGAAATTTCGCGCAAAAACGGCTCTGTGCAGCTCCTATTTGAAGTCTGAGCTTTTCAGTCTGAGATCGACGATGTTTTCGGAGGCCCAGTTGGTCTTGACAGTTGCGTTCTTCATCTCGTAAACGCGGTACGTCTGGCTTACCAGTTGGAATTTGATGGTCTCGTTGGTGGCCTCGAAGTTGTCGAAGTAGAAAGCGTAGCCATAGGACATAGGGAAGCCGTAAACTCGGACCTGATAACCACTGCCGATGCCCAGAATGTTATTTTCGCAAACAGTCAGTCCAAGGCCTATTTTGGCGTAAGTATTTTCTGTCTGCACAAGAAGGTACTCTTCTCCGGTCATCTTGTTGTCGTCGTTCTCAATAGAGATGCACAGGCATGAATGGAGCATGCATTTGTTGAGTGTGATGGACAGATAGTTGTCGGCTACGGCATAGGTGTAGGTGCTGTTTCTGAAATCTATGAACAATGGTGACTGGGCTGGGTCTGAGACGTCCGTCGCTTTAAGTCCTCCAGGGAAATAGAGGAAGGTGCTCAAACTTGCTTCAGGGACGAGACTCTTGTATGATTCGCCAGGGCTGATGTATGCGGCTTTGAATGCGCCGCTTACGTTTGGCTTCAGGCCGCTGACCTTCGCTTCAGTATCGGTTTTCCAGCTGCCGGCTTCATACTTCAGGACAAGGTCAGGCAGCACTGAGACATTATAGTCAAACCAGGCGAGCATCCTGTCGCCGGAGTTGAAGGCCATAGGCGCTCCATTGATGGTGATGTTGACATTGTTGGTAACGACGACGTTGTAGTCAGCGTGGAATACCACTTCGGGTTCCACCTTTTCCCCGCAACTTGCCACGAGGCAGATCATTGCAGCCAGAATGAATAATCTTGTTTTCATATAAAGTGTTTTATGGTTTTTTCTGGATGCAAAGATTGCAGTAGTTATGCAAATTCTTCTGAGTAATTTTACTCAAAGTGCATATCTATCTCACCACCTGTGTGAATTCGACAGG
>DCHT01000030.1:74251-89615 GCA_002314885.1 Bacteroidales bacterium UBA1745
ACGCTTCTGCTGCCGACTGATACGGGCTCGCCCATAGGGAATGGATATCCGGCCGTAGCTTCCTGATACAGAGCGAGTTCCTCTGGGATCACAACGTCCTGAGGGGAGTAGTCTTCGAGGGGTTCCACGCTGCCTTCTTTGTATCCTCCTTCAATGAGGAATCGGTCGAGTTCTTCCTCTGCGTACTGGAGTCTTGCGTTGCGTATGCCGAAGCCTTCAGCGACCTCGCAGGATGGGAGTGCTGCGACGAGGTCTTCACGGCTGGATACGAGTCCGCCGCTGCCGAATGTGCAGAACGGAACGATTGTCTTTCCGCTGAGGTCGACGTTCTCGAGGAGTGCCTTCACCGGCGGTGCGTATGTTCCGAACCAGATCGGGTATCCGAGGAATATCACGTCGTATTCGCTGAGGTCTCCGACCGGCACGAGTGTCGGCACGAATCCGCTCTGGCGTTCTTCGAGGCAACGTTTGATCGTGGCGTCGAAGTCTCCGTCATAGATTTCTTCCACGTCGAACGCCTGGATGTCTCCACCGATCTGTTTCTGGATTTCTTCGGCCACCGCTTTGGTCGCACCTGTCTGTGAGTAGTAGAGGATCAGCACCTTTGGTGCCTTTTCTGCGCAAGATACCATCATAGCTGCACTGATTACGAGAGTTAGGATTTTCTTCATTGTGTTGCGGTTTAGTGTTTCCTCAAAGTTAGGGAATTTCTTTTGAAATGCGTGATTTTTAAGGGTTTATGCGCGTATGCTCTTGCGTATGTGCGAGAGAGTTCTTAATTTTGCGCACTTTTGTTCCAAATTCGGATAAAAATTAATACAAAATATACACATTATGATGAAAAAATTATTGAAAGAGTACGAGGCTCCGCTGTGTGATGTGGTGGAGTGCGTAGTTGAAGGTGTGATTGCCGGAAGCGGTGACGTCACGAATACCACTGAGTCAACAGACCAGTCTTCTAATTGGGGTCTTATTAACGGAAATTAAGCTATGAAGAAGTTTTTGCATTTTTTTGCGGCTGTACTCGCATTTGTTCTTGTGGCTTGTTCTCCAGAGGAACTTAGGCCTTCAATTGAGACCCAGGTTGTTACTTTTGGTGTTGAGGTAGATGATTTCAGCACCAAGACTAATATCGTCCCAGATGCTAACGAGGTGACTTTCGCAACTGAGTGGGTATCACAAGATAAGATAGGCGTTCATTATGAAACCGATCAACTAACAGAAGACGAGGAAGGCTTTGTCTCTGGTACAAATGTCTGTGCGACATATAATGGAGGCTCTTTTTCTGCAGCCTTTCCTGTCTATAAAGGTGCGTGGTCGTACAACGCATATTATCCATATCAGAACACGGAATTGGTAGTAGGAGAGTCTGTTTCAATTCCATTTGGGAGTGCTCGCGTCCAAAACGGCAATAAACTTAATCCTGCATATGACATCATGTACGGAACTGTAAAAGATGGTACGTATCTTACCAATGCTGATGCGGGTAAGGATGACAATGGTGACGCGATTAAGTTTACGATGCAGAAGTCAACTGCTCTCTTGTATTTTCATTTAACTGGCTCATATTCTGGAAGTGTCGAGTCTGCTACTTTGACGGTGGAGGGTGCTGATCTTTGTGCTCCAACGGTTAATCTTACAACATCCGGAGACTATACAGGTTGGTTGGATATACCAGAAGATACGGGCGAAAAGACAATCTCTTTATCGTTTGAGGAAGGAACGAATCCATCTGCAGATAATCTTGTTCTCTGGTTCAATATTATGCCGGATACCTTTACTAAGCTTACACTTGTTGTGGAAACTGAGGGCAAAGTACTTACGCTAGTTAACTCTACCTCGACTAACTATGTAGCTGGTAAGATTTATAAGATATCTGGTAATGCGACATCGTTGTGGAAGGATAAGGTAACAAGGACAATCCAATGGGAAGCGCCGTCGGATTGGAATGGTGTAAGTTCATCTACTATTACTTTTAGTGATGATCGTTATGGATATACTGTAACTGGATCTAAGTCTAATGCGGGGACAAATCCAACTGTTGTAACGCCAACGGAAAATAATTCTTATGCAAAAGATTGTAGGATATATGCTGGTGGCACTGTTACTGTTTCAAATAATAATAATCCTATAACATCTATTATTTTTAATTTATCTACCCAGGGTCTGAAGAGATTGGCTCCAATAACAGCTTCTGTTGGCACAATATCAGATCAGCAGTCTGGAGATAAAACTGTGGTATGGTCTGGATATTCAACAAGCGTAACCTTCTCTGTGGGGGATAAAGCAACATATGGATCGGATAGCAATTCTAATGGACAATTATGTTTCGATTCAATTGACGCAATCTATATAGGTGACGCACCTACAGTGATAAATGTTGAAACAGTTTCGCTCTCTCAATCAAATGCAACAATGGTTGTTGGCGATAAATTAACTCTCACTGCTACTGTTACTCCATCAGCTGCGGATAATAAGACTGTTGTCTGGTCTTCAGAAAATACTGGCGTGGCTACTGTTGAAAATGGGGTAGTTACTGCTATATCTGCTGGTACAGTGACAATTACTGCAACAACTGTAGATGGCGCAAAAACGGCATCATGTGCGATTACGGTCACCAATCCAGAGACAAAGACTGTCGATCAATGGAGGGAGTTAATATCATCGACTGATAAGAATAATCCATCATCATTTAATTTTGTTTTAAATGAAGCGACTGTCACTTATGTATCTGGTAAGTCTGCTTTTATGGAGGATTCGTCGCGAGGTATATACTATTATTCTTCTGCGGAGATTACAAATATTTCTGCCGGTGATAAAATTTCCGGTAGTATTACAGGAACGGGCTTTATATATAATGGTTTAGTTGAAGTTGTTAGTCTTGATCTTTCTTCTGCTACAATTGTACATAATTGTGATATTCCTGTGACTACAGTCACGAAAAATGAGCTTTCTGATAATTATGATGTTTATGTGAGTCGAAGGATAAAACTTGAGAATGTTGCTGTGATTCAAGATCCTAAAACAATTGCAGGATTTAATGCCTACACTTATAACTCTGTATCTCTTACAAATGGATTGGCTCCAAGTGTAATAGTTTATCCAGGTTATTTTACTAATAAGCAGTTGACCGTTTGGGAATCATTCAATATTTCAGAGGTAACTCCAACAGGTATTTCCCTTGATGCGGAGAGCATAACATTGACCAAAGGTAAAAGGCAGACTCTTACAGCAACAGTCACACCTGTTAACGCCACAAATAAGAATGTTATTTGGACGACTAGCGATGCTGCCGTTGCCACTGTAAGTAATGGAGTTGTTTCAGCTGTGGGCGCAGGCAGTGCTACAATAACGGCAAAGTTAGGAGCCAACGAGTCTGTTAATGCTACCTGTGCTATTACAGTTGAAGAGCCAACGGCAGTCGTAAAGACCGAACAGGTGATTTACTCTGTGGGATTTGAAAGCGATGAAAACTTCACGGCGGGTAACAATTATCAGGGAACAGTAACATACGGCCCAGAGGGGAAACAGTGGAAATTATATTATGGAAACTTCTCCACTTCTAGTTGTATTTCTGGTAGCCAATCTATCGCCTTAAGGTTGTATACATCAAATAATTATGGTACTGCCACTATGAACTTTGATCTTGAGGAAGTTACGAAGGTTACTTATAAGGTTAAAGCCGCGACAAGTAATTCTGCTAAGATAAAATTGAATACCTATTATTCGAAGGATGGCGGCGAAAATTGGGTTAAGGTGGATGATGCCATCTCTCCTTCATCTACTGCTTCTGAGAAGACGATGAACATTAGTTCGACAGGAGAGTTCTCTTATGTACGTATAAAGTTTGAAATAGCTAGCTCTTCTACTAAACCATCAAAGAGTAGTGCCCAGCTAACAATCGATGATGTAAAGGTTTACGGAATGAAAGAGTAAGATAGAATAAAATAGAAGTTCTTTTTTTAGTGGCCCAGCCTCCCGCTGGGCCACTTTTTTATACAGTTGTTCCAAGTTTTTATAACTTTGAACTGTTGCAAACAAATAGTCGACATGAAACTCCTACGAATAATAATGGCAACACTGGCCATGTCCATCTCCCTCTCCGCTCAGGCCAGAGTCTCATACTCTGCGAACAAGAAGACATTGACAGCTTTCTTTTCCGCCGCTGATGATGAGATAGTTACGATGGACTCATTCAAGAGGGACTGGTATGATGCTGTTCAATACGCAATTGACAACAAATACAAATGCCTTATATTTCAGGGGGCCAACGGAGAGTATTTTCAAGTCATCAAAGGCAACGAACAGCTCTACAATGCAGATTGGTATTGGTCTGTGCTGGAGGGGAAGATAGCAAAGATGGGATCGACTACTTATATCCAGGGAGAGGAGATTGGAAGAGAGAATGTTAAGGTAAGTGGCCCCAAGTATGTATCCGAGACGTTCATTAACGGCAAAAGGGATAGTATCTATGAGAGCGACTGGCATAATGGCCCATTCCCGACAGAAACCTCAACATACAAGTCAGGAGGAGACACTTATGTCACCAAGACTTATTATCGTCCGGCAAAGTATGAAGAGAAAATCAAATACGCACCAGGAAAGAGGATAGTTGTCACGGGGATAGAAGAGTTTGCCAAGCAAACCTATTTCAGAGAGTAATCTTTCACCTATACGGCTAGATACCTATCTCTCCACCTTCTTCGTAAACTTACACTGAGGATAATTGCTGCAGCCAAGGAATGGACCATAGGCACCACTCCTTTCGACAAGTTTGCCGCCACAACGAGGGCAGATTCCACTGTCGATCTTAGCGGCAGTAATATGTCCCTGTCGGTGGGCGTATTCGGCGTGCTCCTTGCGGGCTTTGTGCTCAACGATATTCGATGCCTTGAGCCTGTTGATGATCAGATTGACCTGTGCCGTCGGAATCACGGGCTCAGCATACATCTTAATCAAAGGGTTGACGTTTATCCAATGAGTAACCATATATGAAGGTGCATTTACCTTCAGTGTGGCCTGGTTTGAAAAGACGACCAGCGGAATTGTCTTGAACGTTCCCAGGTCGCTGAGAACGCGATTTATTGCCCTGACGTGACCCTCATTCTGGAGGACTGGGTTGCGGAACTGATACTTGTGCCCATAGACATTCTTCACCCAATACTCGGAGGTCATACTTCCAGTGATTATGCCCTTGTAGTACTTGGTCTCGATAACGAAAATGCCATACTCCGAAACGACGATATGATCAATCTGAGAAGTACCGGCCGGTGTCTTCACCATCACATCATTAAGCACAGTGTACTTCTCCGACGGCAGTCTTGACAGGATTGTTGAAACAGCCTTCTCCCCAACTTTGCCTTTATTCAGCTGTACATATATCCCCAGTATGAGGATAATAATAAATATAGGTAAGACTAAATAAACCATAAGGGATTGCTGCGCTGTGCTTTTGCAAAGATATAACGTTTTTCGTACCTTCGCTCAACAACCCTACTCACTATGCCCCTCACCCTCACATACGAACAGCTGGGTCTTGTGATCGGACTGATCATCTTCGTTCCGATCCTGGTTTTGCTGATCTATAACGCGGTCAAGAAGGACAAGTACAAGAAGCCCACTTTTATGGGCTGCGTAGTGAGCTTTTGCTGCGCACTGCTCCCGCTGTATCTCCTCTTCTGCGTGCTGGGATGGATGGGGGAGAAGCGCGACTGCGACTAGAAATTCATCCTCAAGCCTACACCATTTTTGGTGGCGCCGAAGCTGACCTGAACGTCGGGAGAGGCTGCACTCTGGGCATAGCCATTCCTCTGGTTGAAGTCTTCGGCGAGCCAGTTGAGGCGGCCGCGGCCGACACAGAAGAGCGGAACGCCCACGGTGAGGCAGATGTCGCCGACGGCGGTTATTCCGAGGCCAGTGAGGTAAATAGATTCCTCGCTGTCGCAGAGCCCAATCACACTCGTCACGATTCCCGCGAATCCGATCACGGCACCGCTGATGATCAGTCTTTTGCCTGATGCAAACTGCTTCTGGGCGCCGATGTAGGTCTGATTGTAATTATACTCGCCCACGAGTTCGAGCACCTGGTCCGGGCTGAGTTCCTGATCTAATATATATAGGTATTTGCCCTCGCGATGCATTTCTGGGCGGACCTGGGCGTTGGCAACGATGCTGCCAAGGACTATGGCAATGATTAAAGCAATCTTCTTCATAACGTAATTGGTTTCAAATCTTTCCTCAAAATTACAAAAATTCTTACCTTAGCCAAATATTAACCAATTATAAAAGGACAGATATGAAAAGACTGATACTTATCACCCTCCTTGCAGCAATCTCATTTGCAGCTGGCGCAAAGAACAACATCAAACTCAAAATCGAAGGTCCCGAGGACTCCTATAATATGATAAAGGTCTGCAACCAGACCAATTTCGTCGACTTCGACGTGACCGTCTATGCACTTACCGAAAGGGACGGCAAACTCGTGGTGGCGAATGGACTCGGCAACTTCAAGCTCGAGGACAGGGACGACACCGACAGCGCGAAGGCGAAGGTCCGCTTCGGACAGTGGATTGGCGTGAGCCTGCCGGACGGAATGGAGAACGTCCAGGCGGTCGTGACCTACCTCGACCTGCCTGTGTTCGACATCATAGTCATCACCCTCACTGAAAGCAGTGCAGTGGACGTCGGAGAGGAATTCTAATTTTTTTTCCTATGCGAACCACCATTCTCCTTCTCTCCCTCATCATCCCTTTGTGTTCATTCACCGGCGGATACAAAACCGTGAAGACCTATCAGTGCCCCGAGGCGAATCAGGGCGTGGCGGCGGATGGGGAGCATTTCTATGCGATAGGCAACCAGACGATAGCCAAATACACCCTCAAGGGCAAGAAGGTGGCCGAATATGTTTCGGAGGTGGCGCAGAAGTAGTGCCACTAGTACTGCACCACTTTTTTGTGGCACCTAACTAACTGATTATCAGCGACTTCGTGGATGTCGATTCTGCATTTTTACGGAATCGACATCCTGTAACGTGCTGTAAACCAACTACTTAGCTGCCACGAAATTAGTCCCTGTCTCGGCGGTGTACAAAACAGGGCTCAAATGCACACGGGGAGTTAGATTTTGTCGCGTCGGTGTGCAAAACAGGGCTCAAATGCACACGGGATGGTTTACCGACGCCTCCACGTGGTGATGAAGGCGTCGCTATGATCCTTTTCGAGGAGGTACTGACCATCCTCGCTGACGCGATATTCCACGCCGACCTCGTACATATAGGTCGTGTTGCTCGCGCACTTCACCGAATAGAGTACGCCGCCCGCCGTGTACCAATACCATCCCCAGTGGTACTCAACCAGTTCGCTGCCAAAGTTAGTTTCGCCTGCGTCGGTTGAGTTGGCCGGGCGGGCCTTGATCTGGCGGAAGTCGGCATCGTCGAAGCAGAGGTACTCGTCGGGGTCGTTGACCGACTGCCACCAGCCGACGAGGGCCGGGTCGTGCTCCTGATTGCGGAGGTACTCTGCGAGCCCCGCGTTCTGCTTCTCGCCGCTGCAGC
This sequence comes from Bacteroidales bacterium UBA1745, assembly GCA_002314885.1. GTDB lineage: Bacteria > Bacteroidota > Bacteroidia > Bacteroidales > UBA932 > Cryptobacteroides. The sequence goes on from DCHT01000030.1 coordinate 81,804, forward strand.
TGATGGCCAGAAGGGTGATGGTGATCATTGCCTTCCACATATTTCCCATCCTCGCGCCTCTCATTTCACTTCGATTTTTATGCGGATATGATCGTCGAAGAGGACGTCCGCGGTGTTGACGAGGCGGGCATACCAAGGAGCGGTGTCGATGCCGTAGGCCTCCTTGAGGCACCACCAGATGAGCGACATACAGTTGAACGATTCGGGGGCGAAATTCTCCGCGATGAGGAAGCCGTAGCCGGGCACGTATGGGCTGCCCTCGTACTTCTCCACGCATTCCGCGAGCGTCTGCGGGTTGTCGACAGGTACCTGCTCCGTGTGGAAACTTCCGTCCGCGTCCTGGACCGTCTTGGTCTCGCAGACCTCGAGCACATACGAGCGCCAGCACCAGTTGAGCAGCGTTTGCCGCGTCACGCCCTCGTGACTCCGGGCGCCGATCGACACGTCCTCCAGCAGGCTCGTACCCGCCTCGAGGTCCTTGATGAAAATCTCGCAATGCCCGAAGCGATAGCGTGTGCGCGCCAGGCAAATCGGGCTCTTGGGGTGCTTATATGTCGGCAGCGCGATGATCATATCGCCCCGCTTCACCTTGCCCACCAGCTGCTCGCGCACCTGTTCATAGGGCAGTTCGTACTCGTCGTGTGGGTAGTCCAGCGCCTTCGTATCACCAAAATTGGACGGTGAATCATCAAAAGTGGACGTTGTTTCACCAAATATGTATGTTGTATCATCAATTTTGGACGTTGTTTCACCAAAAATGTTTGTTGTTTCACCAAAATGGGACTTGGTTTCATCAAAATTGGCCATCAGGTCGAAGTCGGAGTCGACGGCGAGGGCGTCCATTCGGTCAGCGAGGTCGGCGAGCAAGGCTTTGGCCGAATCGATAGTGAGGGCGACGAGCTCATTCTGGCGGGCCACATAGTCGCCCAGGGCGGGCAGGAGCTCGATTTTGCGTGCCAGATTCTCCGCCTGTTCGGCCGTGTAGAAGTCGATGAAGGCGTCGCGCTCGGCAGGGGAGAGCGCGAAGTAGGAGACCGTCCGGCCGTCGTATGTTTCGATGGTCATCGCCGCGAGTTTGGCCATCAGAGGCGAGCTGAAACTATCCTTCGACGCCGTGGCAATCTCTGATTCATCAGTTGAGTTCTCCGCCCGTATGATCGTCGCGAGGTTCGCGTAGAAGGTCTCCGCCAGTTCTGTGCAATTTTGCGAAAATTCCGCGTCCGACACCACTCCAATGCCGTTTTTGTCCGTGCCGTCGCCGTTTGCGGGCGCCTTCTGGCAGGCCCATCCGCAGAGGAGGGGCAGCAGCAGGGGCAGGTAGAATTTGAGTGGCTTCATATATTTGTTGCGACGTCCGTAAAATTAGTGCTTATTTCAGCAACTTCCGAAGCGCCTCTTCGTGGTCAGGGAAGAAAGTTAGCAGGTGCGACAGCAGGAGGTCGCGTGACTCGGTAGGGCTGCAGTCCGCGGGACGAACGCCAGCGCCCGCCTCAGCACCCCCGTCTTCGAAGAACCTGGCCCAGGACGGCCTCTCCTCTTCGACCTCGGATTGGAGGCTGCCGAAGAGTTCGTCGGGCGTGGTGAAGCTTGCCCGCTGCCAGCCGCAATATTCCAGATTGGCGCCTCTGTAGACCCTCGTGAAGTCGCCCACGACGATCCAGGTGCCCATTTCGAGGAAGCCGATGACCGAGTCGGTGATGCTTTTCTTCACGACCGGCTGGAGGTTGGCTTTGTATGAGCCGCCAAGTGCGCGGAGCAGCGACGGCGTCACAGCCTGCGTCACGGCCGCCCTGATCGTCTTCGTGTCGGCCTCTCCGTTCTCCCTCACGGCCGTCAGCGCGGCAGGGGAGAGCTGCTTCATCAGTATCCCGCTGCGGGTCTTGTCCGCATATCGACCGCCCTCGGCCACCTTATATTTCGGCAGACTCCGCCTCCAGTTCATCAGATGGCGATAGTAGTCCGACGTCATAAAAGCCGCCTTGCCGCCCAGATACTTTCCGTATGCGATGTCCCCCTCGCGAACGACTTCGATCTTCCAGTCCCACGGTCCCAGCTCCTCCGACGACGTGAACCAGCACTCCGGCGGCGTCATCTCCTCGACCGACCAGCCCGGCACCGCCCCCTTGAAGAAGGGCAGTATCCCGAAGTGCCGTATCGCCTCAATCATCCGCTCCGGCGAGTCTATCACTATCTGTTTCATCGCCTGAAAATCCTCGCATAGAGGGCGCCTGAGATGTTGTGCCAGACGCTGAAAATGGCGCCTGGGACGCCTGCGAGGGCCATTGTGGCGAAGTGAGTCGCGGCGAGGCTGCAGGCGAGACCGCTGTTCTGCATACCCACCTCGATGCTGACGGCGATGCGTTTGGCCGGCTCCATCTTGAGGCCCCAGCCCACCAGATAGCCCAGACCGTAGCCCAGCAGATTGTGGAGCATCACCACTCCGATCACCAGCAGACCGCACTCGTGCAGTTTGCCCGAATTGGCCGACACCACCGCCATCACGATCATCGTGATTACCAGGGTGGAGAAGGCCGGCAGGAACGGCAAAACGGCCGTAGAAACCTTTGGAAGGTACTTTTTGATTATCAGGCCGAGTGCAATCGGCAGCAGGATGACCTTCACGATGGACAGGAACATACCCCAGAAATCGACGGGAATATAGGCGCCGGCGAACAGTTTGACCAGCAGCGGCGTCAGCAGTGGCGCCACCAGGGTCGATATGCCCGTCATACCCACCGACAGGGCCACGTCGCCCTTCGACAGGTAGGTAATCACATTGGAACTGGTGCCGCCCGGGCAGCAACCGACCAGCACGACGCCCAACGCGAGTTCAGTCGGCAGCCGGAAGGCCCACGCCAGCCCCCAGGCCAGCAGCGGCATAATCACGAATTGGCAGACGCAGCCGATCAGCACGTCCTTCGGGCGGCGGAACACCTTCCCGAAATCCTTCAGCTCGAGGGTCAGTCCCATCCCGAACATCACGCAGCCCAGCAGGGGAGTCACCCACGAAGTGCGCACCACCCCCGTCACCTTCGGAAAAAAGAAGGAACAGACGGCCGCCACCAGCACGATCGCCGCCATATATTTCGTTATGAAATCGCAGATTTTCTTCATAGCCTCTTGATCACCTTGCACGGATTGCCCACCGCTACCGTATTGGACGGTATATCCTTGACCACGACGCTGCCCGCGCCGATAGTCACATTGTCGCCGATGGTCACGCCCGGCAGTATCGTCACCCCGCCGCCGAGCCACACGCGATTGCCAATCGTCACCGGCAGCGCCCACTCCTGGCGCGTCTGGCGCTCCTCCGGATCCGTGCTGTGACAGGCCGTGTAGATGCTCACATTCGGGCCGATGAAGCAGTCGTCGCCGATGCGCACATACGCCTCGTCAAGCACCGTAAAGTTGAAATTCGCGAAGAATCGCTCGCCCACCTCGATGTGCTTTCCGTAGTCGCAGCGGAACGGCTGATTAATGTGGATCTGCTCGCCGGTCTTGCCCAGAATGCGCCTCAGCAGCGCATCCCTCCGCCTCTCACGCCACGGCGCCAGGCTGTTGTATCTGTGAACCAGATTCCTCGTCTGCCCAAGCTCCGCCAGCAGCTGCCTGTCCACCGCGCTGTACACCTGCCCCGCCAGCATCTTTTCCTTTTCTGTCATAGTTGTATCAGTCTGTAAATAGTGCTTCCGCTGATTCTATAGTGCTCGTCTTTACCCCAGCTCGTAATGCTGGTTGGCGGCGAATTCGTTATTGATGTCGGCGAGCTCGCGCGTGCCGGCGATGTAATCGTCATACATATCGTCGTAATCGCCCTCGAGCGACTCCATCACGATGGCATAGCGCTGCTCCTTTGTGGTGTCTTTGATGAGTATCGACATAGTGCTTTGTTTTCTGTGTCAAAGTTAGTGAAAAATAGCGCACAGGGGTTGCAGAAATCAAATTAGTTCCGCAACTCTCAAATCGTTGAGCACGGAAAAATGGTCCAGATGGCAAATATGGTGGATTCTTGTGCTCAACGAGGTCTTTTCGGGGTAGTTGAGCAAAGCATCCTTGCGCAGAGTCGTGTCAATGGCCTGTTGGCGTGCTCAACGAAAATCGGGTTTCGCTCCCGTCCCACCGAAGCCCGCTCCAGTTCGCAAAAACCGCCCCCGCCGCCCCAAAAAATGGACTACTTGCAGCCAAACGACGGCAAGTAGTCGCAAAAACCATCGAAAACCGACGAAAATCGACGAAAACTCCTATCTTCGCACTCGATAAATCAATTGGACTATGACGAACATCCTCAGAAAACCAGCGAACATCCTCAGAAACTCACTTGCACTCGTTGCGATGGCAGTTGTCAGCGTGTTTGCCATCACCTCCTGCAATCACGGGGAATTGGATCCGGACGCGCCGAAAGGCAACACTACTTTTGCGGTCAGCCACGATCAGTACACGCAGTGGCAGGCGGGCGACCAGGTCGCTGTCTTTGACCCGATTACGAATCAGGTGCGCAAGTTCAGGGTCAGCGCGGACGGCACGTCGATAGTCGGCGATCTCAGCAAGGGCGACTTCCCGATCTGGGCGGTGTACCCTTACGATGCCGTTACCAACTGGACGGAGCAGGAGAATTGCGAGTACTATTTCAGCACTGTTCAGCAGCCTGATGGGGAAGGTCTGGCCGACAGAAACTCTTATGTACAGGCCTGCGAGGGCGGTGACAGGACTCAGACTCTGGTTTTCGAGCCGAAGATGACTCTCGTCGGGGTCACAGTCGATGCTTCGGAAATCAAGCACCTCACCCTGTTCGACAAGAACTTCAAAGGCTTTCAGCTCAATGCACCTGGTGACGAGTTCAAGAGGGCTACATATTATGCCGCCTTCCCGGTCGGTGAAAACAAGATCCGCTCTCAAGCTACCCATAGGAGCGGACGTTATGTGAATAGTTCTTCCGACTACAATACCGTCGGTGTGGCCGGCAAGCCGGACGAACTTGGCGTCGTCACCAGCGGAGACTGGCAGTGTGCTGCTATGGGCAATGAGACCGTCACTTTGACCGATTTTGATACATTTGTGGACAATGGCGGCCTCAACGGCGTGATCGATGCGTCATATATCGCTATGTTGAAATATATGGCGGCCTCATATCTGCCTAAGAAGGACGACAAGTTGGTGGCCTGCAAGTTCTGTTATTGGTCCTATGGCACCGACGGTCAGTGGAGACAGCTCTCAGCGGTTGTCTATTATCCTGAAAGTGCCGTCAACGGCGCTGATTTGAAGGGTATGGTCCTCGCAAACCATTATTCTATCAGCAGAAATGCCGATTGCCCGACCAATACCAACGACTACCATATGATTGGCGCGTGGATGAACTATGCCGTTGTGATTGCCGACGGATGCGGCTTCGGCTGCGATTCTGCCAATCCTCAGGCATATCTCGACTACGATGTCACTGCGTGCGGCGATATCAACGCCCTCCTCGCAGCGAAGAATGCTATGGCTCAGAAGGTCGTCCACGTGGCCGATGCAAAGCCATTCAATATCGGTTATTCACAAGGCGCCTACAGCGGTATGGCGAATGAGAAATATGTCGCAGAGCACCCTGAACTCAATTTGAGCTTCGCCCAGACGATATTGGGCGGCGGTCCGTACAATCCGGCCAAGGTGTGGGAAGAGTACCTCACCGACAAATATCCGGATGCCCTCAACTTCCTGCCGCTCACCATCTGCAGCTTCGTCGAATGCAACGACATCAGCCTCAGTTACTCCAAAGTCTTCAAGGAGCCGCTCGCCAGCCACGTGGACGACTGGATACTCTCAAAGCAGTACTCTCTCGGCGAAATCTCCAACAAGATAGGCGCCACCAAGGTCGCTGACATCCTCGTGGACGGCTTCGCAGCCGGCAGCTCCTCCGAATTCTCAGCCCTGATGGGCGTAGCGAAGAAGAACTCCCTCACCAGCGGCTGGACCCCTCAGACTACCGCAAACTTCGTCATCTCCCACTCGACCGAGGACAACATCGTCCCTTACGCCTGCTGCACCGAGATGAAGAACTTCCTGAGCACCCAGACCTGCACGTCCAGCTTCACCGACGCCACTGGCAACCACCAGTCCGCCGCCAACACCTGGCTCGTCGCAGTCCTCACGGCGCTGAACAAATAAAAAATTGGACTACTTGCAGCAAATCGACGGCAAGTAGTCCATTTTTTGACCGCGTAAGCCCCCGCTAGAACGCGTAAGCGACGCCGATGGTTGGGATGACAAGGTTGACGAGCATGCGATCCAGGTGGTCCTGGACGCAGGTCTCAACTACATCAGTGTCGCGATTTCTGCTCTTGCCCACACTCAGGCCGAGGCAAGGGGAAAGCTTTGCGAAAAGCATCACGTGGCAGTTGAAGGTGTAGTCGAAGCCGATATTTGCCCTGACGCCGAAGAAGGTACCCTTTTCTAAATGATCGTGCTTGTCGGCGAAAATAGGACCTGGGCTGCCATAGCCGGCATACACGCCAGGGCCTACGACGAAGTTGAACTGGCCTTTCGAATTCGGTTTGGACGCAACTATGAAATTGTAGTCGAAGGCGCCAAACATACCGAAACGTCCGTTCAGATTTGCAGGCAGATCAGAACCTATTTCGATTCCGATATACTGATTATCGGCAACTGAGTGCTGGTAGAGCACGCCCTGGCTAGTCAAACCGATGTAGCCACCCACTGCGCGTGGCTGTGCGACTGCGGCCGCCGTAGCGATGATCGCGAATGCGATGAGAGTAAGGATCTTTTTCATATCAGTCTAACTTTTAGAACGCGTAAGCGACGCCGATGGTTGGGATAAAACCGTAGATTGCTCGCCCGAGGTGGTCCTGAACGCAGGTCTCAACTACTCCTGTGTCAACATTCTCTGCCTTTCCAACGGAGATGCCGAGACCCGGGGTAACCTTCGCAAAAAGCATCACGTGGCAGTTGAAGGTATAGTCGAAGCCGACATTTGCCCTGACGCCGAAGAATGTACCTGGATCTATACGATAGTGCTGCTTTCTTAATAACGAACCAGGACTGCCATAACCTACATACACGCCAGGAGCGACGAAAAAGTTGAACTGGCCGACTGAACTAGGCTTGGTTGCGAGCACGAAGCTGTAGTCGGCGGCGACAATCATACCGAAATCATGGCCCAAATTTGATATAAGTTCGGAGCCCGCTTCGATATTGATGTACTGATTTTCAGTGATGGAGTGCTGGTAGAACACACCCTGGCTGAGCAGAGTGCCGTAGCCACCCACTGCGCGTGGCTGTGCGACTGCGGCCGCCGTAGCGATGACCGCGAATGCGATGAGAGTAAGAATCTTCTTCATATTGTATTAATTAATAAAGTGTTCCTGTTTGACTCCAGTGGAATGGAGGATAAAGCTCTTGCCGTCGCATTGGGCCTTCATATCCATCGTGAATTGTCCGTTTCTTGGGTCGATGTCGATCTTGACTGCGACGTCGGTGAGATTGAGTTTAGTCATTATTTGGCCCGGCTTGTAATCCGGGTCGAAGTATGCCTGGTAAACGCTGTCATATTCACCGTTTTCGAAGTGGAACATACTCATCCACAACTGTGGACCGGAACCTTTTTTCTTTCCGTTGATGTCTATTTTCAAACGGCCGCCGTAGAAATAGAGTTCGGTCCATCCATCAGAGTTTGCCTGGTAGACGAGGCTGGAAACGGTGTATTCCTGACCGTCAAAGATCAGATATCCGTCCTTGTCGCCGCCGTTTTTAGTGCAGGAGCAGAGCGCCAACACTGCACAGATTACTAAAAGAAATGTATGTAGTAATTGAAAAACA
>DCHT01000039.1 GCA_002314885.1 Bacteroidales bacterium UBA1745
GATCACATTCAATCTGTGGAACTGAGGTGGGGGAGATTGCGGCGGCGGAGAATTCCAACCAGGTGTACTGTCCCGGCAGGAGGTTCCTGAGGGAGTGGTCGTTTCTAATGCCTTCCAGAGCCAGGAAGGCGTCTCTGTAAATCGGGGCGACGCCGGTATTGGCGATGCAGATGGCGGCTTTTTCGCCCTGGATGCGATAGTCCAGGATGCTGAATCTATAGCCCATAGACATCGCGGCTTCCTTGAAGAGGGCCTTGCTCTGGTACTGAGGCTGGTCGTTACCTATTATGTAACTCAGGTGGAAGCGCGCTGCCTCGTTCTCGAAGAGGCGGCCGTGCAGTCCCGTCTTGTCCAGGCAGTGCTTCTGGTCGTAGTCCGTGTAATAGCTGAACTCTCCGCCGAGAGGGGCCTTCTGCCATCTGTCCTTGCCGAAGAAAGTCCATTTCTCGAGATTGTCGCCGTCGTGCTCCTTGCACATAAAGGAGTCGTCGAAGTTGCCGAATGACAGGTTGAGAAGCGATTTCTTGTCCTGGAACGGTCCATATTCTCCGTCTGCAGCGTCGATGGAGAACTGCCACGGACAGTGCTGGAAATCCTTGCTCATCTGCTGCAGGAACTTGGTCTGGAACTCCTTTGACGGGAAGGTCTGTCCCAATATGAAAGGACCGTCGTAGATATGATATTCAGCCCAGAGACCGAAGCCGACCTGGAGGAACGCCAGGCGCGCGTCGCTGTCGTAGCGCTCGGCGAAACGCTTGTAGAAATCGAGGTGGAAGTCCTGCAGTTCCTGGCTTCTCCAGTCCGGGAAAGCCGTCTTCTGACCCTCTGACTTGCCTATGGTCTCCTCGTAGCCGCTGGTCTTCTTGATATAGTCAGGAACCGCGCATTCCTCGCCCACGTAGGTGTAGCGGAAGCGGAGCACCGCCTGATGGCCTCGGGACGCAATCTCGTCCAGTAGTTTGTCAACGACTGTCCAATCATAGACACCCTTCTTGCTGCAGACGTCGTTGTAGCACATATAGGAGTATTCCAGTTGAATCGGCCATTCCGCCACTTCGTCGTGGTCGGTCCACAGCACGATGCCGGTCATAGGTTGGACTTCGTCGATGCTGCTCTCCAGCGGAATCTGCTCGTAGGAGAGGTATTTTTCGGGCGTGGTGAACTCAATAGGCAAACTTGGATCCAGCTCTATCTCGCTGCATCCAAGCATTGCCATAAGGGCGATTGTGAGTAAATGTCGGTTCGGACTATTCCACATATATGTCTCAAATATAAGGAAATATTTGTATTGGATTTGCCTTGGAGTTTGTATATTTGCATAATATTGAAAATGCTTATGAAACGCTCAATCTCCATTCTTTTAGCGACTTTATGCGCGCTGACTCTGTTTGCTTCCTGCAAAGGCGATAAATATGGCTACAAGCTGAAAGGCGGCCAGGTTGTCTACAACACTCCGGCACGTCCTGCTGACCAGCAGTCTATGCTGGGCTTTGCCTGTGATCCTATCGAGAATGTACGCGTGGCTTTCGTGGGCCTGGGTATGAGAGGTATGGAGGCCGTGAGGCGTTATGCCTATATTGACGGCGCAACTGTCGTGGCTATCTGCGACCTTCTTCCTGAAAGGGTTGCCAAGGCTCAGGACGCTTTGAAGAAGAGCGGAATGCCTGTCGCTGCTGAATACAGCGGAGAAGACGGCTGGATGGAACTTTGCCAGAGCGACGACATTGACCTGGTCTATCTTGCAGTGCCTTGGCAGCTCCACACCAAAATCGCAGTTTATGCGATGGAGCACGGCAAGCACGTGGCTGTAGAGGTGCCTGCGGCTACTTCCATCAAGGAATGCTGGGATCTGGTGAACACTTCAGAGCGTACTCGCAGGCACTGTATGATGCTTGAGAACTGCTGCTACGACTATTTCGAGCTGACCTGCCTCAATATGGCTCAGCAGGGTCTGTTCGGCGAAATCGTCCACGGTGAGGGTGCTTACTGCCACAACCTCGATCCGTTCTGGGACTACTACCAGGGTGACTGGAGAATGATCTATAACCGCGACCACAAGGGTGACGTTTATCCAACTCACGGCATCGGTCCTGTATGCCAGGCAATGAACATTCACAGAGGCGACAAGATGGATGTCCTCGTGGCTATGGATACGGATGCCTTCAGGGGCCAGGACATTGCTGACAAGAGATATGGAGAGGGCGAATACAATTACGCAAACGGTGACAACACCTGTACTCTCATCCGCACTCACAACGGCAAGACCATACTCGTGGAGCATTCTACCGTAACTCCTCGTCCTTACAGCAGGATGTACCAGCTGATGGGTACTGAGGGCCTCGCCAACAAGTATCCTAACAAGGGCATCGCCATCGGAATGGAAACTCCTGATTCCCTCGGAATCGACGACCTCGATGCAGAGAAATACTGCACTCCAGCCGAGTATAAGGTGATTATGGAAACCTATCAGCATCCTATTACCCGTGCCGGCGGCCTTGCCGAGAAGGCAAAGGAAGTGGGAGGCCACGGTGGAATGGACTTCGTGATGGATTTCCGTCTGATCTACTGTCTCAACAACGGTCTTCCTCTGGATCAGGACGTGTATGACGCTGCTGAGTGGTCTTGTCTGGTTGAACTTACCGAGGTGTCCATCCGCAATGGTTCGAAGCCTGTCGTAATGCCTGACTTCACCCGCGGTGAATGGAATAAGCTTGACGGACTGAAGCTCGCTGAGTAGTTCCCTTATCTGTGCAATGGGCAAGAAACTGAGACAAGAACTGATTTCCTGGTTTGCGGTCTTCGCTGGGACTGTAATCCTGTCGGCGGGTTATGTGTTCTTCATAAACCCGTACAACATCGTGCCTGGCGGCGTCTATGGCGCCAGCATCGTCCTGCACAACATATTCCCGAAGATCCAGGTCGGATGGTTCGGCTATTGTTTCGACATTCCTCTGCTGATTGCGGCAACCCTGCTGCTTGGAGCAAAACTCGGCAGCAAGACGATAGTCGCCTCTTTGCTGACTCCGTTGGTGATGAATGGCATTTCGTCTTTGTCATATCCCAACAAGGAAGCGCTTGAGTCTCTCGACCCTGCTCTTATGCTTGGAGGTTTTCTGGATTTCTCAGGCCAGTTGATCCTTCCTGTGATTATA
>DCHT01000069.1:0-34649 GCA_002314885.1 Bacteroidales bacterium UBA1745
GTCACCTGCTCCACGGACTTCATAGAATTGCGGAGCACATAGTTCTTGATCTTGCCACCTTCCATATAGAATATCTTGACATAGTTCTCGTCGCTCTGCATATAGAGCAATGCGGACGGAGCGATGACCAGTTTGAGCTTCTGGTTCTCATCGTGGAAGCGGATGAGACCCTCATCCTCGATGGCAGGCCTCTGTTTGAGCTCAGCCACATCGTGGAGGCTGATGGACAGGGCAAGTACTATATAAGGTATGGCAAGAATGATTGCCGAATACCTGAGGCAGAGGAAAGTCGTCTGTAGATAGGTCATCTTCAGCATCAGACAGGTATAGAGAGTCTGGAACTGCGAGCAAACCACGATTTCCATAAGGCACCAGAAGATATACGCGAGCCAGGTCATCCTCACGCGCTTTGCTTTGCAGAGGAAAGTGAATATCATCCTGACTATCGCCACAGATCCCAGCACGATGGCTGCCATAATGAATATGTTCAGGGTCAGACGTCCCTGGTACATCTCCGAGAAATGCTGATTGCCTATGGAAGGGTCGAATACCAATATGAAGAAAAGGTAGAACAGCGAAACGGCCGTAATGTGCAGGCAATACGAGCCCCAACGCTTCAAAGAGCCATATATCTCACTCATTTTTGTCCCAAATTGCGGTGTGACGAAATTCCGCCACCCAGATTTTCGTCACAAATATATCGATTTAGTCCCAAAAACAAAGCGTTCGTCACTAAAAACTATGGGACGTCAATATTATTTCCGTGAATTTTAGTCCCAGAATACCTTTGCAATGTCTTCAAAACCAAAGACGACGCAGATTATGATCAACATCCAGAAAATCTCAGTCGAAGATTTCGACTACGCACTTATAGAATATAAAGGAGACTTCTGTGTCAGCAATGACCTCAAGGCTTTCAGGCGCCACTATATAATGACTATGAGTGAGGTTCTTGACCAGGGTGCCACGCCCGTCATTCTCTCACTGCCTCCTGTGGACATCACCCGTTCCATCGACGGCGCATCCTCATACCTCTGGCACGAGGCCATCAATATGGAACTCTACAGGATTGCAGTGGAGAACGGTTTCCAATTCATCGACATCACGACCCCTATCCTCAGGACAGCGGATCTGAAGACATATCTCGGAGCGGACGGTATGCAGCTCAGCGACGCAGGCAACAGACTCGTCGACTCTATTGTCCGCAACGAACTTCAAACTATCTAAACTTCAATTTCAGCCGTTATTCGGCAGCCCAGATGTAGACCTTGTCGGCGCGACGGAGCTTCTCGGTAGGAGCAACGTTCCCGGCAGGGTCTATTGCTGAGGCAAGGGCCTCCTGAGGCACAGGCACCGAACAGTACACTCCCTTGCCGGCCTCGGGCACAGGCTTGAGGTCGACGCGTATCTCAGCGACTTTGGTCTCGATGACGCCAGTGGAAGGGCCCATAATCAGAATGTCATCGCCCTGGCGCAGGCTCTCGGATTCCACGAGAATCTCCACCACGCCCAGCTTTCCGAACCAGTTGGTCACCTTGCCGCAGTAAACCTTCCTGCGGGTGGCCTGGCTGCCATAGACATTGCTCCACTCGCCCATCTTCGCGCCCTGATAGTAACCGTCCCAGAAGCCCCTGTTGAAGACTTCCGCAAGTTCCTCCTTGAGGGAGGCGGACAATTCAGGAGTATAGCATCCGTCGCACACGGCATCGGCGGCCTTGCGGTAGCAGGAAGCCACCTTGCGCACATATTCGGCGCTGCGGGCACGGCCTTCCAGCTTGAACACAGTCACACCGGCCTCGATGATCCTGTCCATAAACTCGATGGTGCAGAGGTCCTTCGGAGACATTATATATTTGTTGTCCACCACGAGTTCGTTGCCGGTCTCGTTGTCAGACACCTTGTAGGCACGGCGGCAGACCTGATAGCAGGAACCGCGGTTGGCTGATGCTCCGTAGGCGTGCAGACTGAGGTAGCATTTGCCGGAAATGGCCATACAGAAGGCTCCGTGGGCGAACATCTCGATCTGAACCTGACGTCCGGAAGGGCCGCAGATGTTGTCCCTCTCGATGACGTCCTTGATCTCGCGCACCTGACCCAGGTTGAGTTCGCGGGCCAGCACGATCACGTCGGCCCACTGGGCATAGAAGCGAAGGGCCTCGGCATTGGAAATGCTCAGCTGGGTGCTGATATGCACTTCCACGCCTATCTGGCGAGCGTACATAATGGCCGCCATATCGGAAGCGATCACAGCGGTGATGCCAGCCGCCTTGGCTGCGTCGAGGGTACGGCGCATAGTCTCGAGCTCATCCCCGTAGAGGACGATGTTGAGAGTCAGGTAGGACTTGATTCCGGCCTCACGGCAGATGCGGCAGACCTCGGCGAGGTCCTCCATAGCGAAGTTGTTCGCCGAATGGGAGCGCATATTGAGCTTCTCAACTCCGAAATACACGGAATTGGCGCCACCCTGAATTGCGGCGTGCAGGCACTCGAAGTTGCCCGCAGGGGCCATTATTTCCAATTGTTTCCTGTCCATATTATTTAGTGCGGCCTACGAGGCTGTCCGCATAGCGGCGGAGCATTTCGAATCTGACTTTGCTGAGTCCGAGGGATGAGGCGGCGTCCAATGCGAGTGAAGTCAGACGCCTGATTTCGGCCTTTGCGTCCTGGTCCACGCCGAGGCTCACATAGATTTCCTTGACTGCGGCGACCTTGGCAGCGCGCTCTTCAGGAGTCTCCACCGGCATAGCCATAGCACTGTGCAGATCCTGCAGACGGGCCTCGTCTCCGGCGAGAAGTTCCTGCGCGTGAGTGGTCAGCCAGCATTTCTTGTTGTGGACTATGTCGCCGCCGATAGGCTTGCCGAAGACCTTCTCATCGCCGAACGCGTCCAGCAAGTCGTCCGCCACCTGGAAGGCCAGGCCGAGCTGATATCCATATTCATAGAGCAGGTCCGCGTCCTTTGCGGAGGCGCCGCCGATGATTGCGCCCATCTTGGCGGAGCAGGCGATGAGGACAGCCGTCTTGAGGCCTATCATCTTCATATATTCGGCCATAGGCACCTGCTCGACGTCCTCAAAGTCCATATCGTACTGCTGGCCCTCGCAGACCTCTGCCGCAGTCTTGTTGAAGAGGTCGAGCACATCGCCCAGGACAGCCCTCGGAGCCTTTGCGATGCGCCTGTAGCTGTCGATGCTCATTACGTCGCCGGAAAGGATGGCGGTGTCGTCGCCCCACTTGGTCCACACCGTGGCCTGTCCCCTTCTCTTAGGGGATTTGTCCATAATGTCGTCGTGGATGAGAGTGAAGGTGTGGAACACCTCCAGGGCCACTGCGGGCTCGAAAACCTCGGCTGAAAGTTCCTCCTTGAAGAGGGAATATGCGAGGAGGCAGAGACGAGGACGTATGCGTTTGCCGCCTATGCCTATCATATATCTGAGCGGGTCATACAGGCCTGCAGGCTCAGCCGTGAATTCGATATTCTCGAACAGGCTGCGGATAGTGGATTCGATCTGGGCTTCAGTAATCATAGAATTTGCATTGCGATGTGAAATCACAACTCACAAAGATAAGTAAAATCCCTATATTTGCAGTCGATGAAAGGCACAGCGACAGTAATCAAGCACACGGGCAGCCACTATCTGCTCTCGGAACTTCCCGGATGGGAGCTCTTCCCTGCCGTCCTCAGGGGCAAGATACGCCTCAAGGGCAGCACTGCCACCAATCCTATCGCCGTGGGCGACGTGGTGGACTACGAATATGAGCAGACCCCGTCCCCGGAGGCTCCTGCTGCCATTGTCAGCATCCACGACAGGCGCAACTATGTGATCCGTCGCTCGACCAACCTGAGCCGCCAGAACCATATCATCGCGGCCAACCTCGACCAGGCCATCATCATCTGCACCCTCTATTTCCCAGAGCTCAAACTCCCCTTCCTCGACCGCATACTAGTGACCTGCGGAGTCTATGGAGTACCGGCGGTCATAGTCCTCAACAAGGTGGACCTCTACCGCAGCGAAGTGCAGGACGAAATAGACCATATCAGGAAAAACTATGAAGGCGCAGGCTACAAGGTGATCGAGACCTCCACCAAGACCGGAGAAGGCATTGACGAACTGCGCAGCCTCTGTGAAGGCAAGGTGAGCCTCTTCTCGGGAGAATCAGGCGTGGGCAAGTCTTCTATGATCAAGTGCCTCGACCCGGCTCTCGACCCGAGGACGGGCGAGATTTCAGACGTCCATCTCCAGGGCAAGCACACCACGACCTTCTACGAGATGTACCGCTTCGCATCGGACAACGGCGGCGGCTACATCATCGACACCCCGGGCATCAGAGGCTTCGGCCTCGTCCATCTCGAGAAGGAGGAGATTCCGCTCTACTTCCCCGAGATGCTGGAAGCCGCCCAGAATTGCCGCTTCACCCCTTGCACCCACACCCACGAACCGGGCTGCGCGGTCAAGGCAGGTCTCGAAGACGGCAGCATAAGCCCTGAGCGCTACAACTCCTACCTCGGAATGATCGAGGACATTGACGAAGGCAAGTACAGATAGATGGGCCTCAACAGGGAAATCCTCAGACTCGCAATCCCGAGCATACTGGCAAACATAACCGTGCCCCTCGTGGGTATGGTGGACATAGCCGTGGCCGGTCATCTGGACGGCATCTCCGACGGTCTTTCGGCCGCGGCCTTCATAGGCGCCATCGCCGTGGGCACCACCCTCTTCGACCTGCTCTACTGGAATTTCGCCTTCCTGCGCAGCGGCACCGGCGGACTCACCGCCCAGGCCTACGGACGCGGAGATATGGCCGACAGTTCGAGGATACTCTACAGGGCCGTCAGCCTCGCCCTGGCCATTTCCGTGGCCCTGATTGCCATCCAGTGGCTGTTCCTCAACTTTGCGTTCCTCTTCGTCCGCTGCAGTCCTGAGGTCCGCAACCTCGCCTCTTCGTATTTCTATATAAGGATATGGGCCGCACCCGCCACCTTGTCGCTGATGGCCTTCAAGGGCTGGTTCATCGGAATGCAGGACAGCGTAGCAGCAATGACCACCGACCTCGTCGTGAACGGAGTGAACATAGTCGCGAGCATAGTCCTGGCGAAACTCATAGGCTTCAGGGGCATAGCCCTCGGCACCGTCACCGCCCAGTTCAGCGGAGTACTCACCGCCATAGGCTTCCTGGTCTTCAAATACAGGAAAATTCTCAGCCATACGACAGCCAAAGCAATATTGGAGAGTTTCCACGGCAGCGATATGAGCCGTTTCTTCAAGATCAACCGGGACATCTTCATCCGTTCCCTCTGCTTCATCGCCATCTACATAGGCTACACCGCAATCGCCGCCCCACTGGGCGACGTACTGCTCTCAGTCAGCGCGATAATGATGAAGATCCTGATGCTCTTCTCCTATTTCACCGACGGATTCGCTTACGCCGGAGAGGCTATGACCGGCAAGTACATCGGTGCCGGAGACAAGGAGCGCCAGAAGGGCACCGTCAAGTGGGTCTTCGTCTGGAGTATGGGCATCGCAGTACTGTTTATGGGCATCTATGGCTTCGGCGGACGCTTTCTCACCGGACTTATGACCAAGGACGGCACCGTGCTCGAGACCTGTGTGGAGTATATCCCCTGGCTGCTCCTGATGCCGCCTTTCGGCTGCGCAGCCTTCGCCTGGGACGGCATCTTCATAGGCGCCACCGCCTCCAAGGGCATACGCAACGCGATGATCGCCGCGGCCATCAGTTTCTTCTGCGTCTGGGGCCTGGGATCCCTTCTGTTCAAGGGCAGCACCGCCGGCCTACACGTCCTGATGGCCGCCTACTTCGCCCACCTCCTCGCCAGGACGGTGTACCTCAGCGCGGAATATTTCAGAAAGCTATCACGCTAGAATCCCACCCTCGGGCGAGGTTTCTTCACGGTGAGGGACTCCTGACGGCAGAATTCCCTTATGCCGTCAATACCCGGCTGGACGCCGTTGAGGATGTAGTCGACAGTCATCTTACGGCTGATGTTCTCAATCTGACCTCCGCTGAAGTCATACTCCTCGGCGAGGACTGAGGCGTTCTCCTCATCCAGGCCCTCCACCATAGACTCCCAGATTTTCGCCTTGGCCTCAACACCCGGCTTGCGGAAGTTGATTTTGTAGATGAAACGCCTCTCGAAGGCGCCGTCGCAGAAATTCTCGGTGAGGTTCGTGGTCGCAATCATAATGCCCTCAAGATTCTCGAGTTCCTGAAGGATGATGTTCTGCATTGCGTTCTCCATCTTGTCCACAGAACGTTCCACGCCCTTCATTCGCTTGCCGAAAAGGGCGTCCGCCTCATTGAAGAGCAGGATAGGGCACTGCTCAGAACAGCGCACGAGATGCCTGTACTCATCGAAGAGGGCCTTCACGTTCTTCTCCGATTCGCCCACGTATTTGCTCTTCAGACGGGACACGTCCACGAGGAAGATGTTACGGCCGGTCCTTCGGGCAATCTGATAGACGGACTCGGTCTTACCGGTGCCTGCCGGGCCATAGAAAAGGCAGTTGAAGCCACTTCTGAAGCCCTTCTCACGCAGACGGGACACCACGTTTCCGAAGTTCTCCGGCTGAAGGAGTTCGGTGAGCTTCTTCACCTGGGCATCCTCCTCGGAATTGAAGAAGAGGGTCTTCTCCCTGATTGCGGAGAAGTCCACGAGGTTGGCGCTGCGCTCGCTGACGGATTCGCTGTAGACTTCGCCGAGGAATTCCGTCTTCACCTTGTGGGTGAGGCAGATGTGGGAAGTGTCCACTATTCCGTCGTTGTTGACGTGCTCCACAAGTCCCTTCCGGAAAAGTGCGGTGCAGCCCTCCTCGAGGGATGCACGGATGTCATCCTCGTCAAGGTCAGATTCGAAAATTCTTCCAAAATCCTCCCAGGAGAACTGCTCTTCCTTGAACAGCACAGTCCTGACCACCAGGTAGAGGAAGATGACGCGGTCAGAGTAGGGAAAGGAGGAGAATCCGGTCCTCTCCGTCGCCGCGACGAAGTTGTTCTCCGGATTGAAGTTCATAAGGTCGTCCAGTTCGTGGATGAGGCAGTCCGCGTCGATGTTGTCACGGAAGAAGTCCTTGAAGGACGCGCACATACGGCGCAGCATTGCCGAGGTGCCAAGCCCGCGGATATCGTCCCCGTTGGGAGCCTCATTCTTCTGGAAGGCCTTGATGACCGAGTCGGGCACTCTGTAGCTCAGGCCGCGAAAACCTCTGGTGGAGGCTCTCACATACCTTTTGTCTATAAGTGCATCCACATCGTTGCGGAGCTCGATGAAACGGAGATTGCTGCAGCCGATTTTGCGGGCTATGTTCTCAGGAGTGGCATCTCCGCCCACACAGAGTTCAAGGATTGCCGCCATCATCAGCGCCTGGTCGCGCGTGATGCCAAGCTTGGAGCACACGAAATCGTACTCGGATTCAGGATAGGATTCAGCTTCTTCAGCGAAAGAAAGGATGGCCTCAAGGGCAGTCGGAATGGTGAGAATGTTATCGTTCATAATGGTATCTGATGCTATTGTCGTGCACTAATAGATACCGCAAAAAAGGGCGGGAATTACCCCGCCCCTGAAAGAAAATCTGAACTCTTTAACAGAAAATTGCCGTTAAATCTTTTTTACTATATTTGCATTGATTCGAAGTTTAACCTTTTTCATTAGCTTAGTATGAATAATAATCCATCAGCCATGAAAAGAATAATTGTAGCATTACTTTCCTGCATTGTCTCGCTGGTATGTTCTGCTCAAAGTATAAAGATCCATCCCAGAGTCTACCTGGAAGTTCCTTTTTCATACTTGCAATTCTGGTTTTATGAAGAAACCGACGAAATCGATTCTCCAGAGCATGGACAAGCGATCACAAACGTATCCGTTGCGATAAAATGTGGAGATATCGTTGACAAGGTCTACACGGGAGAAAGGAACTCTACGGTCTCATCTGCATCTTTCCCCTCGACAAAGCTTGTTTTCCGTTTTGAATGTGAGGGATATGAACCATTTGAGACGAAGTGGGATCAAACGGAACTCAGTCAATGTCTGCTAGTCTGCTTGAAAAAATCCGAAAAAACCGACTGAAGCTGCTGAGCCTCATTCTTTTCCTGTGTCCGCTTCCCATGATTGCTCAGAGCGAAACCCCATCGGAATATACGGACACGTTGAACCCTGTCGTAATAGCCGGCGACAAGGTATCAATGGTCGTGCGCGGAGATACTACTGTATATGATGCGTCTTGTTATACAGTCCTAAAAGGAGCATCCCTGAAAGATCTTCTGCTCACCCTGCCAGGAATTACAATCAAGGACGACGCCATATACGCAAATGGAGAAAGGATAGAAAGGATTCTCGTCAACGGAGAGCCGCTTTTTCTCAACGACACAAAAGCTGCGCTGAGGCTGCTCTACGCAGCCGAGATCAAAGATCTCAAAGTATATGACCAGCGCAATCCGATGGACTATATGGTCCGAGACTCCTTGGACAGAAAAGGCCGTGTAGTCGATGTAAGGACCAAGAAAAAGATGGAGTCCATCCAAGACTTCTTCGCCGGCATATCAATGGGGCACTATCAAGCCGGAAGCCTGACCGGGTCGATTCAATCATACGCCCTGAACAAACCATCCATAGGGCTTGACATTGCTTATTACAGGAACACACCCGATGTCACAACAACACCAGGTGACAAAGTAATTGTATTGTCCATAACGGGTATTGCAGACAAGAAGCGCAAACTGAATCTTCACAACTCCCTTAACTTCCAGTTTGACCTAGTCAGAAACAGCTTCGGTGCAGAGTCACAGTACGTCGGAGATCTGTTGGGATGGGCCGATGTGAGCGATGCCCGGTCACGTACATCCACGTTCTCCGTGAATGAGTCCTTCCATCTGGAGAAAACCCTCGGAGAAGGGCGGGACAAGATGGAATGGCAACTGATGCTGAATTGGCAGAGGAACAATAACTTGTCTTCAACATATAGGAGAATGAGCAGCGGTTCTACAGAAAGCATCGTTGACCTGAATACGGACAAGCTGGAAAACGTATACGGCATTTCCACCAATCTCGGATGGACACACAAATTCGCGAAATCGGGACGTCTCCTCAGACCCTCCATTTTCCTGGTCGCAAGTAGCGGCACCGGAGACGGCAGCAGGAAAGATACTTTGGCTGTGAGTTCCAAGCCGATGCAGATTGAATTGGACGCATCCCGATGGAAGGCAGAAGTTGGGGCCTCCCTTGTATACAGAGAGCCCTTCACCAAGGCTTCATCCCTTAATTTCGATTATAAAGGAAGCGCAAACGTAAACGATGCACAGCAGTCATCATTGGATTTACTGAATGCATCCATTGACGGAATCAACACCTTCGACTATATTTCCATCAGTGTAAAAAACAGTGCCGGATTAGCATATATATACAAAACCAGGAATACGGAACTGAGGATTGGCGGAAAATTCAATGACGAATACAGGAACGTCCGGGAGCACTATCCGTCAGACAATCAAAGGAACAACAGCTATTGGTCGCTGACGCCTGATTTTTTAATGAATTACAGGAAAGGCAAGATCCGGATCAAAGCGGAAGTGTCGGGGCATATGTCAATCCCTACTATTGAGCAGACAAGGGATCATCTTGACAACAGCACCGCCCTGTATTTGACGTGCGGAAATCCTTCCCTGCGTCAGTCTACGACCTACGACGTCTCTTTGTCACAGAACTACACGTCTGCACGTCTGCAGACCATTTTCAACATTAAGACAGGACTGAGCCTTGCACACAACTTCATAACTCAGGACGTATCCCTGATGCAGACAGAGACCTATCTCGCCGAATATGACTACACCTGTCCGGTCGGTTCCCGCCTGGTCCGTCCAGTAAATGTCCAAGGGCAAATGGCAGCATATGCATCTCTCTCTGCAGATATCAAGTCTGCCCCTCTCAAATCAACATTCAGTCCGACTGTTTCTGCAGATTACACCAGGACGCCTTTCCTGATTGATGGAATAGAATCTTACAATCCGATGTTTAGGGTGTCCGGCGGCCTCCGCTACGTCAGTTCCTTCTCAAGCCGCTATCTCCTTTCCATCGGGTCACAACTGGATTACTCCAGGTATTACCAGAAGACTACGCTCCTGTACAACAGCATAACGGGGGACGTCTCGGCCGATTTCAAAGCCAATCCGATAGGTGGATTATGGATCAAGCCATCCTTTTCCTATCAAGGCCGTAAGACATTCAACGGATTTGACACCTACAACAACTGCAACCTGTCGGCGTCCGTGTCATACAAATTCGGAAGGAATGCAAATATGGAGGTGGGAGTCCGAGGATATGACCTTCTCAACAATAACAAATGGGAGAGCCTCATATCCTCAGACATCGTGATCACCCGTTCCTGGAGCAATATGCTCGGACGGACAGTCCTACTGTTCTTCAGCTGGCGCTTCCGCTAGAGCCTGATGGAGCTGCTCATCATAGCGGATGCGCACCTGGACACCAGCCCTCTGATAGTAGTAGCGAATGGCCACTTCCTCTTCGATGAAAGGCACGAGTTCGTCCTTCTTCATACGGATGAACTGCTCCTTCTCGATGTTGAGAGCCTTGTCAAGGGCATCCAGCTGCTCCCTCATAGAGTCTGCCAGACCATCCTCGGCGAGTTCCTTGCGCATAGAGTCGAACATAGTCTTGGCGCTGCTGCGATAGTCGAACTTCTGGGTCATCGCATAGGCCACGAACTCCTCCCACATCGCATCGTCGCAGTGGAAATCCTCGAGTGCGGCAATCTGAGGGTGCTTCTTGACATATTCCAGAGAGAACTGGTCACAGATGCCGCCAAGGACCATAGCGTACGCCAGACGGCTGTATTTATGCGCAGTCAGCTCCACGTCAGGAGTGATGCCTCCGCAATCCTTCACGACGCGGCCGTGAGCCGTCTTGAATTCCTTGGCAAGAGAGTCCGGAATGAATTTAGGATCGCCGTTCTCGCCATATTCACGGGCCTGGACGCAGCGGCCTGAAGGCGTGTAGTATTTTGCAGTCGTGATCTTCAGCTGTCCGTTGTACATCACCTGACGTATGGACTGGACGAGGCCCTTGCCATAGCTGCGGCTGCCCATCACTGTTGCCCTGTCGAGGTCCTGCAGGGCACCAATGACAATCTCGGATGAGGATGCTGAACCGCCGTCAATCAGCACTATCAAAGGGAGCTCGGTATCCAGAGGCTCCGACGGAGTGCGATAGGTGTATTCCTGACCGTTGTTGATGCCCTTCGAGGTCACCACGGTGGTGCCCTTAGGCACGAACAGGGACACTATCTTCACAGCTTCCTGAAGCAGTCCGCCGCCATTTCCGCGCAGGTCATAGACCAGTCGCTTCATACCCTGTTCCTTGAGGGCAACGATGCTGCTGCGGATCTCCTCGGACACGTTCTCAGTGAAGCCGGACTGAAGGATATAACCCGTCTCGGAATCGAGCATACCGGCATACTCCACGTCAGGAAGATGTATCCTCTCCCTCACGATGGTGATGTCCTTCACCTCTCCCGTGTGGGCCTTCTGGACCGTGAACACCACGCTGGTGCCCGGCTTGCCCTTCATCTTCTCGCTGGCCTCCTTGCTGGTCATCGGAGTCGTATCCTCGCCGTCGATTGCAAGAATCTTGTCACCGCACCTCAGACCGTACTTCGTCGCTGCAGAGTTCTCGTATGGCTCATTGATATAGACTCCGTCGCCGACAACCTTGTATATGATGGCACCTATGCCTCCATAAGTCTTGTTGATCATATACTGGAAGTCCTCGTTCTCCTCCTCCGGCACATAGACGGTGTAAGGATCGAGTTCAGCGAGCATAGCATCGATGCCGGCACGCATAATCCTGTCGACAGGCAGGCTGTCCACATAGCTGCGATTGAGCTCGCGCACGATTGAATTGTGGATTTCAGTCCACTGGCCGAGGCGGAATGTCTTGGATTGCGCCGAAGCGCATATTGTCATTGAAGCAGCGAGGAAAGCCGCCGCAAGGGTAGTTGCAAATCGTTTCATATCCACAAAATTAATTATTAACTTTGATACCATGAAAATAATCTTCGCCACAGGCAATAAAGGAAAACTTCGCGAGGCCAGGGAGATTCTGGGCCCGGAGTACGAAATCATCAGTTCTGCGGATGCAGGCATAACCGAAGATATCCCGGAGACAGGTTCAACGTTCCAGGAGAATTCCCTCCAGAAAGCCGAATACATCTGGAACAAGATCGGAATGGACTGCTTCAGCGACGATTCCGGACTTGAGGTGGACGCCCTTGGAGGCGCCCCCGGCATCTATTCTGCCCGATATGCGGGAGAGGGGCACGACTT
This sequence comes from Bacteroidales bacterium UBA1745, assembly GCA_002314885.1. Lineage (GTDB taxonomy): Bacteria > Bacteroidota > Bacteroidia > Bacteroidales > UBA932 > Cryptobacteroides. The sequence goes on from DCHT01000069.1 coordinate 12,352, forward strand.
TGACAAGAACATAGACAAGCTCCTCCACGAGTTGGCCGTTCTCGATGCCAAGGCCCTCATTGCCGGCGAGCCCGCACCGGAGCGCACGGCCCGCTTCCGCACGGTGGTCACCCTGATGATCAATGGCGAGCCGCACTACTTCGAGGGCAGCTGCGAAGGACGGATTTCCTTCGAGAGAAGCGGCAACGGAGGATTCGGCTACGACCCCGTATTCATCCCGGACGCATATCCGGACCAGAGTATGGCCGACCTCAGCGAGGAAGTCAAGAACAGCATCTCACACCGACACGAGGCCCTCGTGAAAATGGCAGCCTGGCTGCAGGAGAAGTGACAAACTCCACTGAACTCATAATTCTCCACACGACGAAGTATTCGGAGAGCTCCGTCGTCGTCCATACCCTCAGCAGGGAGTACGGACGGCGCAGCTTCATCGTGAAGGGACTGGGAAAGTCCAAAAGCGCGGCGATGGCCCTGTTCCTGCCGATGAACATAGTGGAATGCGAGGTGGTGGAGAGTCCGCGGAGCAAACTGTGGCTGGCGAAGAACTTCTCCGCACGCTGCTCCCTCAACGGAATCCGCAACAACCTGTTCAAGAATACCATCACGCTTTTCCTGTCCGAGGTCCTCTTCAAGACAGTGAAGGAGGATGCCCGGGAGGAGGGCCTCTACGAGTGGTGCACGGCAGAAATCCTATTGCTCGATGCGCTGGACCAGGATTGGAGCAACTTCCACCTGCGCTTCCTCATAGAACTTGCCGGACAGCTGGGCTTCGCGCCGTCCAGAGATGACATCCTGCCATTTGCAGGAGAGCACCTGAACGAAATCACCGCCCTGCTGGAGAGACCGTTTGCCGAAGCGCTGATGGTGCCTATGACCGGCAGCGTCAGAAACGAAATCGCCGACTCACTGATCAGCTACATAGCCTTTCACAGCGAATCGGCGGTCAACATTAACTCCCTGAAAGTCCTCAGGGAGATATTCGCCTAGACTATTTCTTGAAGCGATAATTGATCACATTCCAGAATTCATCCGGGAGGTGGATGTTGGAGATGCCCACTGCCGGAGCGAACATCGGAGCGATCTCCTTGTCGGTGTAGCCGGCGTGGCCACAACCTATCCTGGTCACGAGGAAGGTCTGCTCAGGATGAGCCTCCGCATATAGGATGAACTCGCGGACGGCGATCTTGATCTCCTCAAGGCTCTTGCCGACGGTCGGGATGGCATAGTGCTGATCCTGAATGCCGGCAGGCTGGTTGGCGTCAGCGCCTACGACGAGAATCTGGTCGGTGTTGAGGCTTGAGACGCTGGTAGGAGTAACCCTTGACGCTGACTCATTCTGGGAGAAGAAATCATCAGAAAGATCCTCTTTGCACTGTCTGTCCAGCTGGTACATTACCCTCGCGTAATAGCGCTTGTGGGAAGAATGCATCTTCTCGAACATCATCGTAGAGCCCACTGCATCCTGGCAGAAATCCATCGCGTTGTCGATACCGTAACGCTTCGCCTCCTCGACGGAGTCCTGATTGGCGCCGATGTAAGTGAACACCCAGTTCTTCTTGCGAAGGAGCTCTACCAGAGCCTTCACGCTGGAGGCGCTGTACTCCCTGGAGCTGTTCTCATAACCGTCGGTGATGATGGTCACGAGCACGTTGTCCTCATCCTTCACCTGCTTGCTCAGACGGCTGATGGAGATGCCCATTGCATCGTAGAGAGGAGTGCAGCCAGTTGGCCTATACTCGTTCCTGTCCAGATTTCCGACTTCCTCGATAGGCTTGAGGGCGATGATCTCCCTCACATCCTGGCGGCGTGAGCCCGAATCGAATGTCACGAAAGTGAGATATTGTTCCAGATCCGGATTGTCCTTGCGGGCTGCACGGATAGTATTGATAGTTTCATTCGCACCAGTGAATGCCTGCTCATAGATTGAGTCCATTGAACCGCTCTCATCGAGGATGATGAGATTGTAAACCTTGCCTGTCTTGCTTTCCTTTTTGTTGTTAAGAAGTCCCATCTTAATATATAGTTAGAAATGTTCTACACTGCCCGACTACCTGCCGGACATCTATATATACCTCGGAACTTGCGTTGGATTACAGCGGAAGGTTGAGAAAAATCGTAATAACTGCAGTATTGATGAGATCGACGAACATCGCACCCACGATAGGCACGATCACGAACGGGTTCACGGCATACTTATATTTATAGCATACCGCCGACATATTGGCCATAGCATTCGGAGTCGCACCGAGGCCGAAGCCGCAGATGCCGCTGACCAGCACGGCCGAATCGTAATTGCGACCAAGGCAGCGGAAGGCGACAAAGTAGGCGAATGCGGCCATAAAAGTCACCTGTGCGAGCAGGATCACGAGCAGAGGCAGAGCCAGGCCGGCGAGTTCCCACAGGCGCAGGGACACCATAGCCATACCCAGGAAGAGGGAGAGGCAGATGTTGCCAAGAGTGACGATCTTGCCGAGTTCCAGTCGCTCCGGAGCGTCAGGATGACGGCGGCGGTGGACCAGATCGGCGACGTTGCGCACCGCAACGGCCACCAGGAGAGGGCCGAAATAGGTCGGGAAGGTCACGCCAGTGAGATTGATCAGCTTGCCCAGGAGAGTGCCGGCCGCCATAGTCAGCAGCAGCTGATATGTGGCACGGGTGTAGGCCTGGAACTCGGTCTCGCTGGTCCCGAGCCTCTGTGTCCTGCCCTCAGGAGAGGCATTGGTGGCCTCAAAGCTGGCAAGACCGGCATCCACCGTGTCATTGGATTCCTCGCAGAGGGAATGGCGTCTGATCAGACGCTCGGCGAGAGGTCCGCCTATCATAGATCCCGCAATCAGGCCGAAGGTCGCTGCCGCCATAGTGATGGTCGCGGCATTGCCCAGGCCCATACTTTCCAGCACCGGCGAGAAACCGCCGGCAGTGCCGTGGCCGCCGCACATAGGGATGGAACCGGCCGCCATTCCGACCAGGCTGTCGAGGCCCCAGAGCTTCGCGACGCCCACCGAGATGAGGTTCTGGCAGACGATGAGGCCGAAGAGCAGGGCCAGCAGCACAAGGAGGCTCTTGCCGCCGGACTTGATCACGGAAAGGTTGGACTGGAAGCCCACGGAAGTGAAGAAGAGCATCATACAGATGTCCTTCAGGGTCGCGTCGAAGGAGAATTCAGTCTTCGCGAAATAGTAGAGGCAGAGGGTCAGGAGGGAGAAAATCAGGCCTCCGGACACCGGAGAAGGGATACAGAAGCGCTTCAGGAACTTCACTTTGCGGGTCAGCAGCATACCCAGGAGCAGGGCAATCACGCCCACTCCCGCGGTCTGATACATATCCAGGTGTATGAAGTGCTCTGCGGTCATTTATTTGTCTCGATGAGCTCGTAGTCGAGCAGTACCTGATCGAGGTTGGTCTTCTTGACGCGGATGCGGACCGGGTCGCCCATCCTGTAGATGATGCGGCTGCGCTTGCCCACGATGCGGTAGTTGTCCTCGTCGAACTCGTAGAAGTCGGAGCGTATGTCACGCAGTGCGACCATACCCTCGATCTTGGTAGGCTCGACTTCCACATACATACCCCATTCCGTGAGGCCGGAGATATGGCCCTCGAATTCGTAGCCAACCTTGTCCTGCATAAACTCCACGAGCTTGTACTTGATGCTGGCGCGCTCGGCGTCGGCTGCGACGACTTCCCTCTCGGAGCAATGCTTGCAGAGGGCGGCGTAGGTGTCGTGCTTGGCGCTCTCCTTCTCGGCCAGATAACGGGCCAGGAGCCTGTGCACCATCATATCCGGATAACGGCGGATAGGCGAGGTGAAATGGGTATAGAACGGGAATGCGAGGCCGTAGTGGCCTATATTGTCCACGTCGTAGCGGGCCTTGGCCATAGTGCGCAGGGAGAGCAGTTCGATGGCATTGAATTCCGGTGCGTCCTTGGTCTCGCTGAAGAGGGCGTTGAGGGTCTTGGAGATTTCCTTGCCGTTGCCGGTAGGGCCCATCTTGTAGCCGAAGTTGCCCACGAAGTTGCGCAGCTGACCGAGTTTCTCCTGGTTAGGCTCGTCGTGGATACGGTACACGAAGGTCTTCTTGCATTCCTTCGCCACGAATTCGGCCACGCTTCTGTTGGCCAGGAGCATAAACTCCTCGATGAGCCAGTTGGCCTCGAAGGAAGTCTTCTGATAGACGTCCACAGGCTTGCCCTTCTCGTCCACGAGCACCTTCATCTCAGGACGCTCGAAGCTGATGGCACCGGCCGCGAATCTCTTCTTGCGGAGCTGTGCAGCGATGTCGTTGAGTATGAGAACGGCCTCCTGGATGGCCTCCGGAACAGGTCCGGTGGACATTGCGGCGCCTTCGTCGGCCTTGGCCTTGTGCTCAGGTGCCACATATTCGTCGCCCTTGATGATGGCCTGGGCGCCGTCGTAGTCGAAACGGTAGTCGGAATTGATGACGGTCCTGCCGAACCACTTGCCGACCACGCGACCCTGTGGAGTCATCTCGAATACGGCGGAGAAAGTCAGCTTCTCCTCGCCCGGACGGAGCGAGCAGAGCTTGTTGGAGAGTTTCTCCGGCAGCATAGGCACGGTGCGGTCCACCAGATAGACGGAAGTGCCGCGGGCCTTTGCCTCGTCGTCGACGATGGTGCCCGGCTTCACATAATAGGTGACGTCTGCGATATGGACGCCGACCTCGTAGTTGCCGTTCTCCAGTTTCTTGAACGAGAGGGCGTCGTCGAAGTCCTTCGCGTCGGTAGGGTCGATCGTGAACGTGAGGGTGTCGCGGAAGTCGCGGCGGCCCTTGCGGTCCTCGTCGGTGATGACGTCGGATATGGCGTCGGCGGCATTGGCCACCTCAGGCTCGAAACGATATGGAAGGTTATATTCGGCGAGTATGGCGTGCATCTCGGTGTCGTTCTCGCCCGGATTGCCCAACACGTCCACGAGATGGCCGGTCGGAGTCGGGTCGCTGCGCTTCCAGTAGTCCACGACTGCTGCGACCTTCTGGCCGGACATAGCCTTGAGCTCTATGCCTTCCTCGTCGACTATGCCGTTGAGGGCGTAGGTATCAGGACCATCCTTCTTCAGCATACCCGGTCCCATATCCCCGAACGGAATGACGATGTCATAAGGCATTGTCTTGCTCTGCATAAGCACCCAGGCCTGCTCCCCGATGACGTGGAGTATGCCCACGAATGGCTTCACTGAACGCTGTAATATTGCTGTGATCTGGCCTTCACGGCGCTGTCTTTCAGTCTTTTCCTTGGTTACGACGACCTTCACGATGTCGCCGTTGAGAGCACCGCAGGTCTTGGTAGCCTTGACGAAAACGTCATTCTCCTCGCCCTCGATGATGACGAAGGCATATCCCTCGCGGGTCATCTGTACTCTGCCCTCGAATTCCTTGACCACTTTCTTCCTGCGGTCGCTGCGGCCTCTGCCGCTATTTTTTCTTTTACCCATAACTCAATTATATTCACGCAAATTTAATCAAAATCCTTAACTTTGCGCCCGCTGATTATTTATACGACAATAAACTGTAAAATTACCGATATGAACAAGAAAGTTCTCCTTATGATCCTCGACGGATGGGGCGAAGGCCGCCAGGACGCATCCAATGTCATCTACGCCCAGGGCGCACCTTTCATCGACTCCCTCCGTGCAAAGTATCCTATGAGCCACCTCCACGCCTGTGGTGAGTACGTAGGTCTCCCTGACGGACAGATGGGCAACTCCGAGGTAGGTCACATGAACCTCGGCGCAGGCCGCACCGTATATCAGGATCTCGTGAAGATCAACATCTCCTGCCGCAACCATTCAATGATGGAGAACGCGGAGATCAAGGCCGCATACGACTATGTGAAGGCCTCAGGCAAGAAGCTCCACCTTATGGGCCTCACCTCCACCGGCGGCGTGCACTCTTCCCTCACCCACGTCTATGAGTTCCTCGCAGAGGCTCAGAAGGCAGGTCTCGACGGCCGCGTCTTCGTACACTGCTTTATGGACGGCCGCGACACCGACCCACGCAGCGGCAAGGGCTTCCTCCAGGACCTCGAGGCCGAGATGGCAAAGACCACAGGCAAGATCGCTTCCGTCTGCGGCCGCTTCTATGCAATGGACCGCGACAAGAGGTGGGACCGCGTGAAAGAGGCATACGACCTCCTCGTAGAGGGTAAGGGCACCGCTTTCGAGTCCGCAATCGACGGCATCCAGGCATCCTACGACGCTGAGGTGACCGATGAGTTCATCAAGCCTATCGTGATCACCGAGAACGGCAAGCCGCTCGCAACCATCGAGGAAGGCGACGCTGTGATCTTCTACAACTTCCGCAACGACCGCGCACGCGAGCTTACCGCAGTGCTCACCCAGAACGATATGCCTGAGCAGGGAATGCACACCATTCCTCTCTACTACTGCTGCCTCACTCCTTACGACGCAAGCTTCAAGGGCGTTCACATCCTCTTCGACAAGGAGATCGTGAAGGACACCCTCGGCGAGACCGTCGCAAAGGCCGGCAGGAAGCAGCTCCGCATCGCCGAGACCGAGAAGTACGCCCACGTGACCTTCTTCTTCAACGGCGGCGGCGAGACTCCGTTCGAGAACGAGAGCCGCATCCTGGTGAACTCCCCTAAGGTTCCTACCTACGATATGAAGCCTGAGATGAGCGCCCTCGAGGTTACTGACAAGCTCCTCGACGCCATCCGCACCGAAGAGCAGGATATGATCATCCTCAACTTCGCAAACGGCGATATGATCGGCCACACCGGCGTATATGACGCAATCCGCTGCGCAGTTGCCTGCATCGACGGCTGCGTTCAGGCAGTTGTGACCGCCGCCATCGCCCACGGCTACACCATCCTCATCACCGCCGACCACGGCAACGCCGACTACGCAGTGAACGAGGACGGCACCCCTAACACCGCACACTCCCTCAACCAGGTTCCGTTCATCGTAGTGAACGCCGGCGAGGAAGTCAAGAGCGTGAAGGACGGCGCCCTCTGCAACGTGGCTCCGACCATCCTCAAGCTGATGGGCATCCCTCAGCCAGCCACAATGACCGCTGAGCCGCTGATCTAATTCCGGTATATCGCTGATCTGACCCCGCTTTCGTGGCGGCTAAGTGATTAGCTATCAATTAGTTAAAAGAAGTCGATTCCGCATTTTTACGGAATCGACTTCTTTTATTTCGCTGAGTGTCAAGCACTTAAGTGCCACAAACAAGCTCTAGTCAATAGCGCGGAGAACGAGCTCGAGGCCGTCGTAGGCGGCGCGGAGCGGATACGGAAGCGTGCGGTCCATCTCAGCCTGGCTCGGATGGAGCGAGTTGGACATATGGGTCATATAGACCGGCTGACCCTCCGGCAGGAGGAGGCGTTCATTGGCCAACAGCATATCGGCGAAATGGCGCACAGTTCCGGTGCTGGAGTGCACGAAAATGCGGAAATCATCCTCTGCCGCCATCGTGGCTTCCATAATGAAGGCAGTGATAGGACGGCCCGGCTTGATATGAGGGTCGATGCCCACGATGCGCGCCGCACGGCCCATTATGCTGCCGGTATCGGTGGCATAGAGCAGGCGGACTCCAAGATTGTCCTCAGTCGTGCCCTTTTCCACTAAATATATAAGCGCCTGCTCCTCTGCGAGACCGGTCATGTGATTGGCTGGAAGAGCAGTGAAGCGCAGGCCTTCGACCTCCACAGGAACCCCTATCTTAAGAGCTCGGACTTCCGGAGCCGTCAGTCCTGTCTCGGCGCTGGCAGCAGCAAACTTTCCCCTTGCCCAATCGGCGATGGTCTCGGACACATAGACGGTCTTCACTCCCACCTTCAAGGCTGGCACGGGACGGAAATGGTCGCCGTGGCTATGGGTATAGAAGATGACCTCGGGACGGACGTCGCCGAGAGTATCCAGCTGGCTGTCGGTCAGGTCGATCAGCACCTTGCCGTCGAGCAGCACGCTGCTGTGGCGGCGATGCTTGGGATTCCCCGGAGCCTTCCAGCCGGCAGAACCGGTGCCCAGGAACTTCAGGGAAAGGTCCTGAGGACGTGCAGTGGCACCCTCACAGGCCCACACACGCGGTTCGTGTCCGTCGATGTCTGAGAGCGCAGCGGCAAACGCCTGCTGCGAAACGGCCGATGCCGCCACCGACATCGCTCCAATCTTCAGGAAGTCTCTTCTTTTCATACGTTCGCCGTACCTACCTATTTTAATGTCAGCTCCACCGGACAATGGTCGGAGCCGAAGATGTCATTGCGGATATCAGTTGCAACTATGCGGTCGCGAAGCGCTTCTGAAACGAGGAAGTAGTCGATGCGCCACCCCACGTTCCTTTCGCGGGCAGCCATACGATATGACCACCAGGAATACTTGGCCTCATCGGGATGCTGCAGACGCCAGGTATCAATGAAACCGGCGGCCAGAAGCTCAGTCATCTTGCCCCTCTCCTCGTCGGAGAAACCGGCGTTGAAGTGGTTGGTTGCAGGATTCTTGAGGTCGATCTCCTCGTGGGCCACGTTCATATCGCCGCAGACGACAACCGGCTTAGCAGGCACGGACTCGCCATTGACGCAGCCGGCCTCGAGGCCCTTCATATAGGCACGGAAGGCATCCTCCCAGCTCATACGGTAGTCCAGTCGGCGCAGGCCGTCCTGGGAATTAGGCACATAGACGCAGATGAGATAATAGTCCTCGAATTCGAGGGTCACGGTGCGGCCCTCGTGGTCGTGTTCATCGACGCCGATTCCGCGACGGACGGACAGAGGAGACACGCGGGTGTATATGGCAGTGCCGGAATAGCCCTTCTTGTCGGCATAGTTCCAATATGACTCATAGCCGAGGAAGGACAGGTCGATCTGACCCTCCTGGAGCTTGGTCTCCTGCAGGCACACGCAGTCGGCATCGAAGGATTCGAATATATCCGCGAATCCCTTGCCCACCACGGCGCGCAGGCCGTTCACATTCCAGCTGACCAGTTTCATATTATTCGAGAGTCCAGGTTACGCCGTCCTTGCCGTCCTTGACCTGGATGCCGAGTGCCTTGAGGGCATCGCGGATCTGGTCGCACTTGGACCAGTCCTTGGTGACCTTGGCTTCGGCACGGGCCTCAGCGCGGTTCTGGAGCACCATCTGCATAAGTCCGTCGATGGTTTCCATAGCCTTGCCGCCTTCGTTGTCCTCGTCCTTGAGGCCGAGTACGCCGAACACTACGTCGTCGAAGAGCTGGCAGAGCACTGCGAGGTCGTTCTCGCTGAGCTTGAGCTTGCCGTCCTTCACGGTGTTGATGATGCGGACTGCATCGAAGATATGGGACAGGGCGATAGGAGTGTTGAGGTCGTCGCAGAGAGCCTCATATACGCCGTTGAAGATGGCCTTGATCTCGGCATTGTCGGCTATGCACTCATCCGGAGCCACTGCGCTGAGCTGCTCTCCGTAGGCATAGACAGGAGCCTTGCGGCCAGCCATAGCATAGAGGTCCTTGGCTGCTGCCATCACTCTCTTGAGGGCCTTTCCGGCTGCCTGCAGGGCCTCATTGCTGAAGTCGAGGGTACCGCGATAGTGGGCCTGGAGGATGAAGAAGCGCACGGTCATAGGGCTGTAAGGCTGCTCGAGCTTGTCGTGCTCACCCGCAAAGAGCTGAGGGAGAGTGATGAAATTGCCCAGAGACTTGCCCATCTTCTGACCGTTGATGGTGATCATATTGTTGTGAACCCAGTAATGCACGCCCTGAGTGCCGCGGCTTGCCACATTCTGGGCAATCTCGCACTCGTGGTGAGGGAACATAAGGTCCATTCCGCCGCCGTGGATGTCGAACTCGTGGCCGAGGTACTTCTCGCCCATAACCGAGCACTCGAGATGCCAGCCTGGGAAGCCCTCGCCCCAAGGTGAAGGCCACTTCATAATATGCTGAGGCTCAGCCTTCTTCCAGATTGCGAAGTCGAACGGAGCGCGCTTGTCGCTCTGGCCGTCGAGGGCGCGGGTGCCTTCGAGGGTGTCGTCGAGGTTGCGGCCTGAGAGTATGCCATAGTGATGGTCCTCATTGTACTTGCGCACGTCGAAGTAGATGCTGCCGTTGGACTCGTATGCGTAGCCGGTGGACAGAATCTTCTTCACGGCCTCGATCTGCTCCACGATATGACCGGAAGCGCGAGGCTCGATGGAAGGCGGAGCCACGTTGAGCTGACGCATTGCCTCGTGGTAGCGGAGGGTGTAGTTCTGCACGACCTCCATAGGCTCGAGCTGGTCGAGGCGGGCCTTCTTTGCTATCTTGTCCTCGCCTTCGTCCGCATCGTGCTCCAGATGGCCCACGTCGGTGATATTGCGCACATAGCGCACCTTGTAGCCGAGGTGACGGAACAGTTTGACGAGCACGTCATAAGTCACACCAGGACGGGCGTGGCCGAGATGGGCGTCACCATAGACGGTAGGGCCGCAGACATAGATGCCCATACGGCCGGGGTTGATTGGCACGAACAGTTCCTTGTTGCGTGACAGCGTATTGCTAAGATATATGTCTCTCATATTATTTGATTTCTTCTTCGTTGGACTTCCTCACCGGATCGCAGGTGAGGTCGACTCCGAGTTTCTTGAATGTCTTCTGATCCACGTCGCTGAGCATCACCGTGGAGTGTACCTGGCAGCCCTTCAGCTGAGGCAGGCAGTCCATAGCCTTGCGGCAGTTCTCGTCGGTTGTGGTAAGCATCGCGAGAGCCACGAGCACCTCATCGGTGTGGAGACGAGGGTTGTGGCCGCGGAGGTGCTTCACCTTCAGTTCCTGGATAGGAGCGATCATATTCTCAGGGATGAGCCTGATGCCGTGGTCGAGCCCGGCCAGATGCTTGGTGGCATTGATGATGAGGGCCGCACAAGGTCCGAGGAGGTCGGAAGTGTGGGCGGTGATGATGGTGCCGTCCTGCAGCTCGATGGCCGCAGCGGAAGTACCCTCGAGGTCCTGACGCTCCCTGGCTGCCACGGTCACACGGCGGTAGTCGGTGCTCAGCTTGGACTGCTGGAGCAGCAGGGCGCACTTGCTCACCTCGCCTTCGTTGCTGCCGCCGTCGGCCATACGGTTGAGGGCGGTGTAGTAGCGGCGGATGATCTCGTCCTTGGCCGCAGCGCAGCAGGCGTCGTCGTCACTGATGCAGTTGCCGACCATATTCACGCCCATATCGGTAGGCGACTTATATGGATTTTCGCCATATATGCCTTCGAAAAGGGCGTTGAGTACAGGGAATATCTCGATGTCGCGGTTGTAGTTGATCGCAATCTTTCCGTATGCCTCGAGGTGGAACGGGTCAATCATATTGACGTCGTTCAGATCGGCGGTCGCAGCCTCGTAGGCCACGTTCACAGGATGCTTCAGAGGCAGGTTCCACACAGGGAAGGTCTCGAACTTCGCATATCCGGCCTTCACGCCGTGCTTGTTCTCCTGATAGAGCTGGCTGAGGCAGACTGCCATCTTTCCTGAGCCTGGGCCCGGAGCCGTCACGATCACGAGCGGACGTACGGTCTCCACATAGTCATTCTTTCCAAATCCTTCATCCGAGTCGATGAGTGCGACATTGTTCGGATATCCTTCGATAGTATAGTGGTAATAGGCCCTGATGCCCATCCTTTCCAGTTTCTTGCGGTAGGCGGCGGCGCTGGACTGTCCGTTGTAGTGGGTGATGACCACTGAGCCAACCATAAATCCGCGGCCTTCAAACTCCTTCTTCAGGCGGAGCACATCCTCGTCGTAGGTGATGCCGAGGTCCTGGCGTATCTTATTCTTCTCGATGTCGACTGCGCTGATGACGATCACAATCTCGATGTAGTCGCTCAGGCGGGAGAACATTCTCAGTTTGCTGTCCGGCTCGAAGCCCGGGAGCACCCTGCTGGCGTGATGGTCGTCGAAGAGTTTTCCTCCGAGTTCCAGATAAAGTTTGTCGCCGAACTGAGCGATGCGCTCCTTGATGTGTTCGGACTGAATTCTGAGATACTTTGCGTTATCGAATCCGATTTTCATAAGATAAAGGTGAAATGACGCGCAAATTTAAGGAAAGTTTCTCTTAAATCATTACATTTGCAAAGATGCGAATGCAAGAAAATAACACTATATAATATGAAAAGAACACTTATCCTTATGGCAGCGTCAATCTTAGGACTGGCAGCCTGCTCCCAGGCAGACAACGGCGAGCTGAAGCTCAGGGCCGACAACATCGATGAAATCGTCAAGGCAATGACGGTCGAGGAGAAATGTCACCTCGTAATCGGACACGGTCAGAAAGACGCCCTTGACAGCATCGACCAGGCCACCATAGGCATCTGCAAGCATATCGTACCGGGCTGCGCCGGCATCTCCTACCCTATCGAAAGGCTCGGAATCCCTTCAGTGGTTCTCGCCGACGGCCCTGCAGGCCTCCGCATCAACGCCACCAGGAAGGACGACGACAGCACCTACTACTGCACAGGCTTCCCTATCGGAACCCTCCTCGCAGCGACCTGGGATCCGCTCGTTGCAAAGGAAGTGGGCCAGGCAATGGGCCAGGAAGTCCTCGAATATGGAGTTGACGTCCTCCTCGCACCTGGTGCGAACATCCACCGCAACCCGCTCAACGGCCGCAACTTCGAATATTTCTCAGAGGACCCTATCCTCAGCGGAACCACCGCAGCGGCCTACATCAACGGCGTACAGGAGAACGGCGTGGGCACCTCACTCAAGCACTTCGCCCTCAACAACAGCGAAACCAACCGCCTCTTCTGCGACTCCCGCGTGAGCGTCAGGGCTCTCCGCGAGATCTACCTCAAGAACTGGGAAGTAGCACTCCAGAAGTGTGATCCTTGGACCGTTATGACCTCATATAACTACCTCAACGGCGTCTATACCTCCGAGAACCGCGAACTCCTCGAGGGAGTGCTCCGCGGCGACTTCGGCTTCAAGGGTATGATTATGACCGACTGGGGCGGCGGACTCCACCCTGTAGCCCAGATGAAGGCCGGCAACGATATGATCCAGCCGGGCCGCGGATGGATGTACAACACCCTCGTGGAGGCAGTGAAGAACGGCGAACTCGAAGAGGCATATCTCGACGAGTGCTGCCGCAACATCCTCAAGCTCGTCGTGAAGACTCCTCGCTTCGCAGGCTACGAATACAGCAACCAGCCAGACCTCGCAGGCCACGCACAGATCGTACGTGAGACCGCCGCTGAAGGCTTCGTACTCCTCAAGAACGAGAACGGCGCCCTCCCATTCGCTGAGGCATCCGACGCAGCCGTATTCGGCATTTCATCCTACAGGCTCCTCGCCGGCGGCTGGGGCTCAGGTGACGTGAACAAGGCATATACAGTCAACCTCGACGAAGGCCTCCGCAACGACGGCATCGCCCTCGATGAGGCCACCGACAAGGCATATCTCGCATACGCAGCAAACGAACTCCCTCGCATCGAGGCTCTCAACAAGACTGCTGATTTCTGCGGTTTCCACTACATCCCTGAGGAAATGGACGCAGCTCAGGCCGAGAAGCTCGCCGCTGCCGCAGCCAAGACTGCCAGCCAGGCCGTGATCACCATCACCCGCAACAGCGGTGAGGGCACCGACCGCAAGATCAAGGACGACTTCCTCCTCAAGGAGAGCGAGGCAAAGCTCATCAAGGCTGTCAGCGAGGCATTCCACGCTGAGAACAAGAACGTGACCGTAGTCCTCAACATCGCTGGCGTCATCGAGACCGCATCCTGGAAGGATCAGGTGGACGCCATCCTCGTAGCCTGGCTCCCTGGCCAGGAGGCCGGCAACACCATCGCTGACGTGCTCACAGGCGTAGTCAACCCTAGCGGCCGACTCCCTATGACCTTCCCAGTGAACTATGCTGACGTCCCTGCCCAGAACTTCCCTCAGACCGAGTTCACCACCAAGAACGAGTCCAGGGCCCGCGCTTCCGAGACCAAGCTCTACGAAGTCAAGGACGTGGATTGGATCGACTACACCGAGGATGTATTCGTAGGCTACCGCCACTTCTGCACCTGCTGCTGCACCACCAGCTACCCATTCGGCTTCGGTCTCAGCTACACCGACTTCGAGATCGAGAACACCAAGGTCAGCAAGACCCGCAACGGCTGGCGCATCAAGGTCAACGTGACCAACGTGGGTGAGAACCCTGGCCGCGACGTAATCCAGCTCTACAGCTTCGGCAACCCAGCCAACCCTCTCGCAACCCCTCAGCGCGAACTCAAGGGCTACGCAAAGACCTCAGTCCTCGCCCCTGGCCAGAGAGAGACCGTCACCATCGACATCGACGCAATGGACCTCGCTTCCTTCGATGAAGGATCCAGCTCCTGGGTACTCTACAAGGGTATGTACGCCCTCGCAGTCACCGCCGACGCAGTCGACTACGGTATGAGCTTCGGCGTCGAGGTCAAGAAGGAGCAGCGCAAGGAAGTCACCCCTGCCCTCCTCCCTGTCACCGAGACCGGCATCGTCCCAGAAGGACAGCTCTTCATCGAGAAATAAAGGGGCGGCTGCCCCAGTGAACGGGTGGCCGTGGCCGCCCGTGGCCTCGTGAACGGGTCCCGAACGAAAAAGAGTCCACCGGAGCTTGCTCCGCAGTGGACTCTTTTTCTGTGAGGGGGGATGAGCGTAGCGAAGCCACCCGTTCACTGGGGCGACAGCCTCTCGTACTCGGTGTGAGCGGAGATGCTGAGGACGGGAAATGGCTCGGATGCGCCGGCGATGGTCAGAATCGAGTCACAGGAACAATAGAACAGCCGATTCGTTGTTTCTAGGGCGCGAAAACAACACAAAAACCAGCAAAAGTGGGCAAAACTAGGTCGCAGAAACAATAGAACGGTCGATCCATTGTTTCTAGGGGCCCGAAAAAGGCTCAGATGCGACGGAAACGGCCAAAATCCGCTAATAGAAACAATAGAATAGCCGACTTATTGTTTCTGAAAGACTAATCAAACTTATCTCAAAAAAGATATTGTGAATCTTGAGATTATAGACGTCTCATTTTTACGATGTGATAAGAGAAGTAGAGGTGCGGTACATATCTTTACGGAACAAAACCTCCGATCTTAATAGATATGAATACCGGCATTTACCACATAAGCTTTGCATCTCACTCCGAACTGATGTTCAGAAGTAATGCTGATCTGATAAAGGGATTCAACTGTATGGCGGAAGCGGCCAGCAAATGCGATTCCCGTCTGCTGGCAGACGCATTTATGTGTTCTCATTCCCACCAGGCGCTCAGGAGCGAAGACCCAAGGGAGGTCTTCAGAGACTTTAGAAACCGTTATACCAGATATTTCAACAGTAAGTATCACCGATCGGGCAAATTAGGGGATGACTTGCCTTTTATTGATGAAATGAGAGGAGCCAAGCGTATCATTGTTGGGATTTGTTACGTAATCAGACAAGGCTTACACCACGGCCTGAGTGCTACTCCATTCGGATATCCTCATTGTTCAGCGAGGGCATATTTTGCCAAAGAATTGGGATATGATAATGTAAAAAGACTTATTGATGACCGAAAGAGGTATTTGTTTCTTACCAGGGACTCTCCGATACCTCCCGAATGGAGAATGGATGAAAACGGCTTATTGTTACGCGAAGATGTGCTGGACACCACCTATGTTGAGAATCTTTTTGTTACACCGAGGAATTATTTGTACCATATGAACCGTCTTACGGACGAAAAATGGCTCAATGACCAGGCAGAAGCAGACGGCGAGGGCAGTTTTACCCTCTCAGAATTGGAAGTGAGTATGCCTGGGTTTGATATTGAGGCTATTCTCAAAAATGAAAGAGGAATCATCGACAACCGAGCGATGAGTGACCTGGAATTGTGCGAACTCGTGGACGGTTTGTATCTGCCCAAATACTTCAAGAAGAATCCCGAAGAGACCTCCATCTACTTAGTTCCCGAGAAGAAAAGAATTGAGATCGCAAACCAGTTGCAGCACGATCTTCGATATCGGCCCAACACCATCTCCTCAAAGAACGAGAAATATGCAACAGATGCACAGATCCGCCGTTGCCTCCTTCTTTGATCAGGTCACAGAAACAACGGAATGGTCGATTCGTTGTTTCCAGAGGGCAGAAACGGGCTCAGACGGGGCAAGAAGAGGTAATAATAGGTAGCAGAAACAATAGAACGGCCGATTCATTGTTTCTGGAGGGCGAAAACAACACCAAAACCAGCAAAAGCGGGCAAAACGAGGGCTCAGAAACAATAGAACAGCCGATTCATTGTTTCTACGTCGCAAAAGACAGCAGCACTAAGACAGCACCACTCAGGCCTAACTGATAAACTTGATCGAATCCTCTTCGCCAGCGAACCAGACTGTGTCTCCGGCGACAAAGCGATAGTCCGCCTTCGGATTGGTCGTGAACTTGTCGTCGCGCAGAGTGGCGAGCACCAGGCAGCCGTATGAGCGCATATCCACCTCGCGGAGGGTATGTCCGGTGAGTATGGAGTCTTCCTTGAGGACGACTTCTTCAATGGTGAACTTGGAGGCGGGGGCGGCTCCTTCGATTGTCGGTGCCACTGAGGCTGCGACCATCAGTTTGAAGGCATCGAGCTGCTCCTTGGTGCCTACGGCCAGTATTCTGTCGCCAGGATAGAGGATTTCGTTGCCGGCCGGAACGAGTATGGTCTTGCTGCCGCGTTCTATCTTCACTATGCTCACGCCGGTCTCGCTGCGGAACGGGATGTCCTTCAGGGAGCGGCCCACGAAGCTGGAGTCCGCGCTGACTGAGAATGGCTCCAGATGCACGTCGTAGCCCTCGAAGGTCTTCTTCATTTCAGTGGTCACAGGGGCCTGCTTCATAGCCTCGGCCTCCTTTGCGCTGAGGTTCTTGAGGAACTGGGTCTCGAAGCGGGTGATGTTGATCTTATGCTTCTTGAGTGCGTAGTGCATCAGGAGGAATGCCGGCACGCCGAGGACCAGGATCACCAGGACTATCCAGCCGGACAGCTGGACGTGGATTGCAATGGCTACTACCAGGTAGGCAACGGACAGCAGCACTCTCAGGAATATGAGGGACTTGATGGTCCATTGGTTGCTTGCCTTGGCCTCGATGAGCTTCTTTGCGGCCCTGCCTTCCTTGCCTTTGACTGAGCCCAGTCCGTAGACGAAGAAGAAGAGTGGAACCACTGTGATGGCCGCCGTGATGATGTCCTTTATGTTCTGCTGCATCGTCGGGAAGATCTTGTCCATCAGCCTGACGAGGAGGGTGTCGGACAGGATCAGGATGGCGATGATCACCACGCTGTAGAGCACGATGCGGGTCACGTATGACTGTATATAGACCTTCCACATATTCTTGGCTGCCGCGGAGTCCTTGCCCGTGTTTTCAGGGGCAGGCTCCATCTTGGCCAGGAGTTTAGGCGACAGTTTGCTGCGGAGCATACGTTCGCACGGTCCGGCGAGCTTTATCATATAAGGTGTGGTGAAGGTCGTGATCACGGAGACGGCGACGATCACCGGATAGGTGAAGTCCCTCATCACTCCGAGGCTGCATCCCACGCCTGCGAGGATGAAGCCGAATTCACCCAGCTGCGAGAGGCTGAAACCGGTGTTGACTGCGACGTGGAGGCCTTTTCCGGCGAGTATTGCGCCACTGGAGGCGAATATGATGTGGCCGATGATGACCAGCAGGGTGATGACCAGCACAGGCAGCCAGTTGTGGAGTATGGCCAGTGGGTCTATCATCATTCCGACCGATACGAAGAATATGGCGGAGAAGAGGTTCTTGATGCTGCCGGTCAGCTTGAGTATGTGCTCTCCCTCGAGGGTCTCAGCCAGTATGGAGCCCATTACGAATGCGCCCAGTGCGGAGGACAGGTGCACTGCGTTGGCAAATGCGACCATTCCGAAGCAGAGGCCTATGCTCACTATGAGGAGGATTTCGTCGTTGAGGACCTTCTTGGCCTTGCGGAAGATCAGCGGGATGAGGACTATGCCTATGAGGAACCACAGGATGAGGAAGAAGGCCATCTTGGCGAGGTTGAGTATCATTTCACCGCCGGAGAAGGTACCTGCCACTGCAACGGTTGGGAATACGACCATCAGGAGAATGGCGATTATGTCCTCTACCACGAGGGTGCCGAAGACGGTTGCCGCAAAAGGCTTGTTCTTGAGGCCCATATCCTCGTATGCCTTGATGACTACGGCTGTGGACGACATCGAGAGCAGACCGCCGAGGAAGACGCTTTCCATAGTGGTCCAGCCCATTGCCACACCGGCTCCGAAGCCCACGATGAACAGTCCTATGAATTTGCAGCCCGCGATCAGCAGGGCGCTGCTGCCTACTTTGACGAGGTTCTTGAAGCTGAATTCCAGGCCGAGGGCGAACATCATGAAGATGATACCGATTTCGGACCACTGCTCCACGCTGGCGGTGTCAGTGACATTCGGGAATATGCCCACGTGTGGTCCTACGAGCAGGCCTGCGATGATGTATCCGAGTACCAGAGGCTGCTTGAGGGCCTTGGAAATGATTGTGAAGATGCCGGCGGAAATGAGGATCAGCGCCAGGTCGGAAACCAGTTTGAGTTCTTCTTCCATTATTGTTGTGCTATTCTTTGCGGTCTCTCCTGACCAGTTCGATCAGGTAGCAGACCAGTCCCCAGATGACCATATTCACGGCCTGGGATTCGTGTGCTATTGTTGCGAACACCATTCCGTCGCCCTTGCTGAAGCCGTAGAGGGCTGCGAGGGCGGTGCTGACCAGGAAGTGATAGGCTCCGAATCCGCCCGGTACCGGGATGAAGGAGGCTATGCTTCCGACGAGCATCAGGAAGAGTGCGTCGATAAGGTTGAGTCCGGCTGCGTCCGTGCCGGGGAAGGCTTTGATCATAAAGACCATCATCAGCCAGTACATACCCCAGATTACTGCGGTGTAGAGGAAGAAGAGCCATTTCTGATCCATCCTGAGGCAGCTTCCTATGCCCTGGAAGAGGCCCTTGAGCGCCTTGCATATCTTTCCGAAGACGCCCACGTGCTCCCTGAGGAGGTAGATGGACGCGGCCAGCAGGAGCAGAAGTCCGATGACGGCGCCAGTCATCCACCACATTCCCGTGGAGAAGCGTCCGGCGAAACGAGCCCAGATTTCCTCCTGGAAGAAGGCGCCAAAGTCGTTCCACTTGAAGATCAGCAGGATCACGAAGAGTATCATCAGGGAGATGATGTCCCATCCTCTCTCGAGCACGACGGTGCCGAGTATCCTGTCGTAGCGGGCTTCGCCTTTGTGCTTGCGGCCGGTGATGATGCCGGTGCGCACGAATTCGCCCGCATACTGGAATACGAAGTTGGATATGTTGCCGATGTTGACTGCGTCGAATACGGTGAGTCTGTCAATGGTCGGGTCTATAGGCAGCATTATCCTGCGCCAGCGGAAGGCCCTGAAGAGGAAGGCGAGTGCGCCGGCGGCCATCGAGAGGCCCACGAAGCCCCAACGGCAGGATTTCAGTCCGTTCCAGAACTCGGTCCAGTCCACGCCCCTGAAGCTGTAGTACAGAAGTACTCCGGCAATCAGCAGCGAAAACGCATATTTTACGAATTTGGAGAGTCTGGCGTCCATTGCACACGTTTTGTATCGGCGCACAAATATACTCAATAAAAAATTATAACTACATTTGTAGTTCACATATAATACGGTTATGAAATCCATACTTGGCATCGGCAATGCGCTGACAGACATTCTCGCAGTCCTTCCGGACGACTCTTTCCTCAAGGAATACCACCTTCCGAAGGGTAGTATGCAGCACGTGGACATGGCTACGGGCGACCGCATCTGGAATGCCCTTAAACCGCTGGGAGTCAAGTATGTAGCAGGCGGCTCCGCTGCCAATACCATTACCTGTACATCCATTTTCGGTATGCCTTCTTCCTTCATCGGCAAGATAGGCGACGACGAACTGGGCAATCTCTTCAAGAGCGACCAGGAGCAGTACGGCGTCAAGTCGACCCTGCTCAAGGGCACCCATTCATCCGGCCGTTCTATGGTCTTCGTGAGCGGTGCCAACGCCGAGAGGACCTTCGCAGTGTATCTCGGTGCTGCTCTGGAACTCGTTCCGGACGATCTCAAGCCTGAGTATTTCGAGGGCTACGACTATTTCCACATCGAGGGCTACCTCGTTCAGAACCAGTTCCTCATCCGCAGGGCCGTGGAGATGGCCAAGGCCGCCGGCTGCATCATTTCCATCGATATGGCCTCCTACAATGTGGTCGAATCCAACTATGCCTTCCTCCACGACATCGTGGACCACTATGTGGACATCGTCTTTGCGAATGAGACAGAATCCAAGGCTTTCACCGGCATTTCCGATGCCCACGAGGCTCTGGTGGAGATTTCCAAGCATTGTCAGATCGCGATCGTGAAGGTCGGCAAGGACGGCAGCTGGGTAAGGAGCGGCGATGAGGAGTATTTCATCGAGGCCTGGCCAGCAAAGGCTGTGGACGCAACCGGTGCTGGCGACACCTACGCCGCCGGCTTCCTCTACGCCCATTCTCTCGATATGCCTCTCAAGGTGTGCGGAGAGATAGGTTCGATCATCGCGGCCAAGGTCGTGGAGGTCGTGGGCACCAAGATAGATATCCCTCGCTGGAGAGACGCCAAGCAGGAAATCCGTGAACTTATAGCAGCAAACAGCAAATGATTCTCGATACGATAAAGGACTTTTTCCGCGCCAGGGCCATACGCAAATGGGCCAGCAAGGTGCCGACTTCGCTTATGTCCCTGTCTCAGGTGAAGAGCGTTGCGGTGCTTATGGATGTTGAGGACCCCGGTTTCAGGGAGTACCAGGATGTGATCGCTTCCTGGGTGAAGGCTATGGGCATCAAGCCAGACCTCCATTTCTTCGACTTCCGTCGCCTCGAAAAGGACGAGCTTCTCATCACCAGCATCCAGAACACCGTCCTCAAGAAGGATCTCAACTGGTATGATATGCCGGATCCCGTGCACGTTGTGGACATCAATGCCGACCTGTTCATTTCGCTTGTGAACAATGCGGATTTCCCTGTCCGCTTCTATATGACCTGCAGCCGTGCCAAGTTCAAAGTCGGCAGATGTGGCTGGGAGGGCCATCCTTTCGACCTGCTCATCAGCGGCAAGGAGGGTTCTTCCGCGATGGAGGTATTCTCAAGTATGAAGACCTATCTCGGCAAGCTGAGCTAGGTCTGATTATTTGGTATTGGACTAAGTCCGGAATTAACAAGAAATACGATGATCAAACACATAATCGTTGCGCTCAAAGGCTTCCTGATGGGAGCTGCGAACCTCGTTCCAGGCGTCTCCGGCGGCACTGTTGCCGTCCTGACCGGCATTTATTCGCAGTTGGTTGACTGCATCGCGTCCTTCACCCGCAAGGACACCTGGACAGCTCTCTTCCACGGCCGCTTCAAGGAGTTCTGGAAGGCCATCAACGGTCCTTTCGCCCTTGCGCTTGCCATCGGTCTGGTGCTGAGCATTGCGCTTCTCTCGAAGCTTTTCACCTATATGCTGGCGAATATGCCTGTCCAGACCTGGGCCTTCTTCTTCGGCCTCATCCTGGCCTCCGCTGTGGTGATGGCCCGTGACATCAAGGACTGGAAACTGTCCTACGTGCTGTGGCTGGTGCTGGGTGTCGCCTTCGGTGTCGGCGTGAGCCTGATTCCGGCCAATGAGCCCGTTGTGGTGGCCTCAGGCAGCGCTGTGATGCCGTCCCTGGGCGAATGTGCCTATCTGTTCGTGTGCGGCGCAGTGGCCATCTGCACTATGATCCTTCCGGGCGTGTCCGGCAGTTTCGTGCTCCTCATTATGGGCCGCTACGAATACGTGATGAACGCCGTTTCCGGCCTCGTCAGCCTCCAGAACCTGGGCATCAACTTCGTCATCGTGATGTGCTTCGGCCTCGGCGCCCTCGTGGGCATACTCGCCTTCGCAAGACTGCTCCACTGGCTCCTCGCCAAATGGGAGAAACCCGTGATGACACTCCTTCTGGGCTTCATCACAGGTTCCCTCGTCAAAGTCTGGCCTTGGAGCAACGACGCTGCCCTCCTGGCCTGCTCCGACGGCAACTGGCGCATCGGCTGGGCCATTCTCTTCTGCCTCATCGGTGCCCTCGTCGTCGTCCTCCCGGAGATCATCTCCCGCCTCCGCAGCAAGCAGTAGTCAGTCCAGTCCGCCGGCGCCGTTTTCGCTGCATCCGAGCCATTTTCGTAATCTAGAAACAACGAATTGACCGTTCTATTGTTTCTGAGACCTCGTTTCTACCGTTTTTGGCACATTTGTGCACTTTTCAAGGCTGTAGAAACAACGAATCGCGTGTTCCATTGTTTCTGTGACCTCGTTTTG
>DCHT01000069.1:34772-74878 GCA_002314885.1 Bacteroidales bacterium UBA1745
GCCCTAGAAACAACGAATCGGCTGTTCTATTGTTCCTATGACTCGATTCCGACCGCCGCCGGCGCATCCGAGCCATTTCCCGTCCTCAGCATCTCCGTTCACACCGAGTACGAGAGGCTGTCGCCCCAGTGAACGAGGTGGCTTCGCTACGCTCATCCCCCCTCACAGAAAAAGAGTCCACTGCGGAGCAAGCTCCGGTGGACTCTTTTTCGTTCGGGACCCGTTCACGAGGCCACGGGCGGCCACGGCCACCCGTTCACTGGGGCGAGCGCCTCCACAAACCACTCGAATCAACTACACTAATATATCTTGGCAGTAATATAGATAGGAAGATGGTCGGACGGGTAGATGGTCGCGGTCGTCTGATACTTCGTGTCATTGCATCTGTAGCCGGTCACATACAGATGGTTGCCGTCGCCGCGATAAAAGACGTAGTCGATGCGGTAGTTGTCCGTATTCATACTACGGTTGATGTTATGGCCGTTGAAGGTGCCCAGAGGGCCTGATTTCTTGTCGCTGGCCAGCTCCTTCACAGGATCCTTCCACCAGGTAGAGAGACTGACGTAAAGGGCATCGGTAGGGTGTGCGTTCATATCGCCCACGAGGAAGGATGGCAGTTTCTCCGTGTTGTAGAGCTTCTCCCTGGCGATGAAGAGGTCGCCCACATTTGCTGAAGCAGTATCGTCCAGAGGACCGTGCGTGGCCATAAAGAAGAACTTAGCCCCAGTTGACTTCAAGGTGAATGTAGCACAGGCAGCCACGCGATGATACTTGGTTTCGGTCCAGCCGTAACTCATCTCGTCCGGGGTCTCGCTCAGCCAGAAATAATGCTTGTCGGAAATGGTCATCTTATCCGGGTTGTAGGCTATGCCCACAGCCTCTCCGCTGGTTGCGGCCTGGTTGTCACGGCACACGAACCACCATTCATAGTTGCCGCCGGCATTCTTGACCAGAGCAGGAAGTTGGGAACGTATCGTGGCCTCTGCCTCCTGGAAACCGAAGATGTCGAAACCGTTTTCAACGATGGACTGAGCCAGGATAGGCTTTCTCAGGCTCCAGGCCCATTCATCCGTACCGGTACCGCTTACCCAGAGATTGTAACTGCCTATCTTGAGTTCCTCGGCCAGTTCGGCGGCCGACTTCACGTTCACCTGGCACTTTGCGGAGCCTAGGCCCTCAGCACTGGCTGTAATGATGGACGAACCGGACTTGTTGGCCTTCAGCAGTCCATTGGAGTCCACGGTGACAACGCCTGGGAATGCACTTGTCAGAGTCACTTTCTGTGGATTGGCAACGAGGTCGTATGCAGTCTTCTCCCCCATAAGTCCCTGCTGGATCATCAGAGTGAGCTGGTGAGTATCGCCCTTCACCAAATTCACGGACGATTCACTGAAAGACAGGTAATACGGTTCAGGCTTGGAACAGCCCATCAAGGCGGCAAGCGCCAGCGCAAAAACTAGAATCTTCTTCATCAGTATTCAAAAGTATAAGTTCTGCCGCCCCTCAGACACTTGGTGTCGGTGCGGTTCATATAACAGCATTTCGTGCCCTCTGGCACTGTAATTTCAATAGCAACCCTGCCATCCTCGTCCGTATTCCAGGACTCCTGGATAAAGCCGTAAGGCGTCGGAACGGAGATGCTGCAGCGCTCCATCAATTCAGGTCTAGGATCGACCACAAAACGTTTGAATCCGCCATCCACAGGCTTGATTCCGCAGAGGTAGCGGGCCAGCACAGTCAGGGAGCCGCCGCTCCACGCGTGGTTTGTGGTGCCGCCTCCGAAGGCCTTGCTGCCAATCTCCCAACCCTCGAAGAGAGTGGTCCTTGCCGGGTCGTTGACCATAGATTCGAAGCGCTTGTGAGTGCGCTCGAGGGCATAGTCGCCGTGACCCATAATGAACAGGGCCTCCATCACATATTTTTCCATATACGGAGAAGCGTGCTCCTCCTTCCTGAGAGTCTCGAAGATGGCCTCGTACTTGGACGTACCCGCAATTCCAGCCACAACGGCAAGAGCCTGAGCACGGTCGTCGGTCTCTCCAGTGTAGTCCGGATGACGATACTTCTCCCCGTCCCAGCACTGGTTGTAGCCGGCCCTGACCTTTCTCATATCAGCCCTGTATGCAGCCGCGTCCTCGTCCTCTCCGAGCAGATCGGCCATTTTGGCCGCCCCGTCGAGGGCCATATAGTGGAGGGCACCGTAGATCAGGCGGAGGTCCTTGTTGTCGCCCCAGTCGCCCCAGGTCCAGCCGCCCTTGCGGAACTCAGTCAGACCGCTCTCGTCGAGAGTCCAGAGTTCGAGATACTTCTTCACGACGGGATAGGCGTGGCTTATGGTCTCCAGGTCACCGGTATATTCATAATAAGTATATATGCCGTAACGGCCGATCGAAGCGAGCATCTGACCAGGAAGTTCGTGCTTGTAGTTGCCCGGAATCGGAGATGAGAGGCCGCCGTCCTCCTTCTGCCAGTCGCAGAGTTCGTAAATGGCCTTGCGCATCAGGTCGTGGGACACCTCGTCGTAGGAATAGAAGAGTTCGCCCATCATCACGGTGACATCTCCCCACCACTGAGCGCGTTCGCGGTCAGGGCAGTCGAAGAAGTTGTCGCGCATATTCACATAGAGAGTGCGCAGGGCCTTCTCCCAGAAGATATTGTAGAACTCGTCCGAGCAGTCGAATTCACCGCTCGGCTCGGAGGCATAGCCTGTCTCGCGATAGCCCAGGGAGAGCAGGCGCACGCCCTCGGGCAGTATCACCTGAAGTTCCTCTCCGTTCATCCAGCCCAGGGACTCATAGACCTGACGGCCAGCCTTGGCTATGTACTCGGCGCGTATGTTGTCGGTGGCACCGTGGAAGGAATGGTCGGTACGTATTATCACCTTGGCACCGTCGGAATCGGATTCCAGGGCCAGCACAGGCGTCATCTGCATATTATATGGCAGACGGGTCTTGACCGTGTCGCAGGCACTCGCGGAAGAGGCCGGACAGGTGATAAGTTCGTCGCAGGCCACGATTCCGAAGTCCTTGAACTGAGGTATAGGCCTGAGCACCATCTCGCCCCAAGGCTCGTCGCCCCAGGCACCTACAGTCTGCGCGGGAGCAAAGTCCGAGTCGCAGAGAGACTTGGTCGCGTCGTAGAGCAGGCAACTCTCGGCGAGGCGGTAGTTAGGCTGCGGATCGCCGCAGATGCCGTATGAAGGATGGAGGCAGCAAGTCCAGCTGCCGTCGCTGTCAAAGTCCTTTCCAGCCACATAGAGGGCGGCCTTTCCGCTGTCCACGTGGGAAAATCCGCTCTTTCCGAAGTGCCACAACAGCACTTCCACCTGGTTCTCTCCCCTCTTCAGCCAAGGTGCAATGTCCACCTCGTCATAATAGGAGCTGGAGGCTCTGTAAGGTCCCCTCTTGAGTCCGCCTTCAAAGACGGCCAGCTCTCCGTTGACATAGAGCCAGTACTTGGTGTCGGCTGCGATGGTCAGCACGCGGGAAGAAGGCTTGCAGCCGAGAGTGACGTTCTTGCGGAACACGGTCCAGGTGCTGACGCCGTCGGCATCCGGAGCCGCAATCCAGCTGGCTTCGGTGGCGCCAGGCTTGCAGGAAGCCAGCACGCCGGCAAGGACGAGAAGACAGAAAAGGGACTTTGCTTTCATTATAGATTCTTCTGAGGATAGAGTTCATTCCACCAGGTGTCATCGTCCTGGAGATACTTGGAGAACCACGCGAAGATGGTCCTGAGCCACTGGCGGCGCTTTGCATAGTCGTACACGCCGTGGTTCTCGCCGTCCACCACTACGAAGGCGGTCTCGGCTCCGAGAAGCTTCAGGGCCGTGAACATCTGGATGCTCTCTCCTATAGGCACGTTGGTGTCAGCGGAGCCGTGGAGGAAGAGCAGCGGAGTGTGGATCTTGTCGGCATTGTAGAGCGGGCTGCGGTCCACATAGAGGTCCCTGCGGGTCCAAGGATAGCTGTCGGCCATAGATACCTGGCTATATGAATATCCCCAGTAGCCCTCGCCCCAGTAACTGGTGTGGTCGGAGATGCCGGCGTGGGAGATACCGGTCGCATAGAGGTCTGTCTTGGTCAGCAGCAGCTGGGTCATAAAACCGCCGTAGGATGCACTGAAGCAGCCTATCTTGGTAGTATCAATGTATGGATGGTCCTCACAGAAACGGCGGGTACCCTCGATGATGTCGTCGGAAACCACGTCGCCGGCGGTGTTCACGTGACGGGCGGCGAACTCCTGGCCGAAGCCGGCTGCACCGCTAGGATTGATCACATAGAACACATAGCCCTGAGCCGCATAGACCTGTGGAGAATATGCACCCACGCAGTAGCGGGAAGAAGGAGAACAGCCGCCATAGTAGTGCACGAGCAGCGGATATTTCTTATTAGGATCGAAGTCAGGAGGCAGCACATAGAAGCCGTTGATGAGGTCGCCGCGGCTGCTGGTGAATTCGTAGGCGTCGCCCTTGCCCATATCCACGCCTCCCAGTCTCTCGGCTGAGAAGTCATAGAGGAGGGTGCGACGGCCCTTCTTGGTATCGTACTTATAAGCACGGTCGGAGTTCTCGAGACTCTGGCCGCAGTACACGAGCATATTGGCATCGGGAGCCAGGTCGAAGGAAGGAATATAGTCTTCGCCGCCGTCCAGTTTCTCGGTCTTGAGGCTCTGAGGATCGAGGCGATAGAGGCTCTTGCAGTCCTTGTCTTCAACTGACAGATATATCTTGCCGTCGGCGCGGCTCCACACAGCGTTGTCCACTGAAGGGGCGAAGTCCTTGGTCAGCGGCTTCACGCTCTTGTCGGCCACGTTGATGAGATAAGCCTGCACGTCGTACTGGTTAGGAATCTGGCCTTCCAGCACGTCGCGGCCTATGCCGTCGAAGGAATCAGGACCGCCTGTCACGAGCACCTGGGAAGCGTCAGGAGAGAAGGAATAGGAACCAGTGAAGCCCTCGTCCTCCATAATGCAGTTCACTTCCAGGGTCTTCAGGTCCATCACATAGAGGGAAGACAGAGAGGACGGACGCTTGGTCAGTCTCTCGCGGGA
Organism: Bacteroidales bacterium UBA1745; assembly: GCA_002314885.1. Classification (GTDB taxonomy): domain Bacteria; phylum Bacteroidota; class Bacteroidia; order Bacteroidales; family UBA932; genus Cryptobacteroides. Next base: position 39,822 of record DCHT01000069.1, read on the forward strand.
AGTGGAGAAAAGCATCTTGCTGCCGTCAGCGGAAATGTCGCAGAGCCAGGCATTGTGCCAGCCGTAGGTAAGAGGCTGCATAAGGCCGGTGGCAAGGTCGTAGCGCGCAATGTAACCGCGGTCGCGCCAGCCCGTCTGACGGTCGTCAGGAGTCAGGATCTGGTGAACCTCGCCCTCCTTAGGACCATCGGTGCGGAGGTTGAAAAGGAGGAAGTCCCCAGCCGGAGAAATGGTGAACCAGCCCTCTGGAATACCGGTTCCGAGCACCTTCTCGACGCCTGTCTCAGGGTCGGCGCAGATGAGGGAACGGCCTTCCAGACCCTTGCGGGTGTACCAGTATGCGGAGCCTGTAGGCATCCAGGAAATACGCTCGGAGGTCCTTGTCACGAACTTTCCGTCCGCAGCACGAAGTATCTCATAATAGGTGTTGGCCTTGCCGTCCGGCAGGGTCATCTTGTGGCCCAGGCAGATATATTTGCCGTCGGCGGAAATGCTCACGCCGCCGTGGCCTGCGCCCATAGAGTTGATATCGAGGGAATAAATCCTGCGGCCGTCCTCACGGAGAGAAATCTTGCCTTCCTTATCCGGAGTGAGGCTGATCTTCAGGGAGTCGGCGTCCTTGCCGAGGAAGCGGAGCACGAACTCGTGGGTGCCCGGTTCCATCTTGACCTTGCCCGAAACTTCCTTGCCGTCCATAGTCAGGAACCAGTCCTTGAGGCCCTCGACCTTCACATCGGCCTTGGTGTAGAGAAAGTTCTGGCTGGTGAAGCCTATCAGATGGAGAGCATCCTCGTCACTTGCCGGCACGGCACTCACATATGCCGCAGTCCTGAGAGCCTCAACTGAAAGATTGGTCCTCAGAAGGCTCTTGACCTCGAATTTGCTGCCGTCCACATTGACGGTATCGACCATATACGGAGTCTGCAGGGCGTATGGTCCGGCATAGCGGAACGAAGTGACGTTCACCGCCTGAGCCAGGGAAACTGCAGAGACTGCAATAAGCAGCAAGGAAAGAGAAAGGATTCTTTTCATAATGATTTACAATGTAGCACGCCAGCAATTGCTCGGATGTAACAGGATTCCGAAACGGAGCATGTGACGCGGATTTATTGGGGAAGCGGTATTGTCATATACGACATAATTGGCCCCCTTCTTCTCGATATATTTCTGAGGTCCTTCGTACACGCAGTCGCGAAGCGCCTCGTCATAGCCGTAGTGATACTGGACGAACAGATACGGATTGCTGCTGCCCTTTCGGCCGATCTTCCAACCCACTTCCGCCGTTACATTGGCTATGCTCTTGTTCCAGATCGGGCTCACTGAAAGCATAATGTCCCAGTTCCTGTTCGTGCTGGTCCAGTTCGCCGCCAGGTTCAGATAGCCGCAATAGTAGTTGTACAGGGCCATTGTCAGACCTTCGCCATAATACGAAAATCCGCCTCGCAGAGTGGCCTGAAGGGTAAAGTTGTGGGGCAGGTAGTGGGAATAGGTGACGAGCAGGTGGTTCAGGCTGCGGGAATAATCGTCTTCGCGGCCATTGGAACGATGTTCCGCGCCGAAAAGCAGATTTCCGAAATCCTCTCCCGCCTTGTTGCGAAGATCCCACGAACAATAGACGCCCGGAATGAACATATGATCATAGAACGGGCTGGATACCCCGAATATGTTCCACTCGGAGAGCTGGGTGTAGCCCAGGAACACGTCGATACCCTTGTCCTTGATATTCTTGGCCATATTCAGGCGGAAACTGAGCTGAAACTTCAGGTCCGCATTCTGGGCCGTCGGTTTTTCGCTCAGAGGGATACCGCCTGTGAAATACAAGGGCTTGAACGTCTCGAAGACGTGCTGCTGCGCGTATGAGAACAGCGAAGCAGTCAGGAGACAGGATATCAGAAGTATTCGTTTCACGCCTTATTTCTTATAGTTCTTAAGGTGCTTTGCCTTAGGAGCACGGCGGAAATACCACAAACAGAATACCACAAGCGAGAAGAGGGCTGCCACGATCGCCAGGTTAGGAGCCCAGAGGGCAGGCAGGTTGAAGCCCACGCCGATGGTAGAGCCGGCTGTGAGAATGAACGAGCTGCAGACAGCGGTCATAAAGGTAGCCGGGATGAGAGTCAGGATGAAGCTGTATTTCCAGAAGGACTCATCGGCGAACGGACGGGCTGCCAGGAAGACTGTGATTGCCCAGAGAGTGAACACTGAGAGGGTCTGATTTGCCCAGCCGAAGTAGTTCCAGATGGTGTTGAAACCGGCAGGATTGCCGATCTCATACCAGAGCAGGAGCGCAGTCACCACGAAGATAGGAATGCTGACCGCAAAGCGCATTGCCACAGGCTTCTGGTCGAGCTTGAAGGCATCGGCAATGATGAGGCGGGCGCTGCGCAGGGCGGTATCGCCGCTGGTGACAGGCGCTGCCACGACGCCGAGTATGGCAAGTATGCCGCCGAAGACGCCGAGCCAGCTCTTGGAAACCGCATTCACGATCACAGGAGCGCTGGCCGTGGTGGCGAGGCCAAGAGTCTCGGCGCCGCCGTCGTAGATGAACCAGCTTGCAACGGCTGCCCACACCAGGGCGATGGCACCCTCGGTGATCATTGAACCGTAGAAGATAGGCTTGCCGAGCTTCTCATTCTTCAGGCACCTGGCCATCATAGGCGACTGGGTGGCGTGGAAGCCGGAAATCGCACCGCAGGCAATGGTGATGAAGAGGCAAGGGAAGATTGGCTTGCCACTGAAGTTCAGGCTTTCACGACCTCCTAGGTCGAAGCCACCCTTGTCGGAAGTGAACATATCCCATATCTCAGGAATGTGAGGCCACTTGACGAAGAGGCATACGAGCAGGGACAGGGCCATAAAGATGAGAGCCACTGCAAATACCGGATATATCTTGCCGATGAGCTTGTCGATAGGCACACAGGTGGCAACCAGGTAGTACACGAAGATGATGCCTACCCAGATCATAACCGCCCAGTCGAGGCCCTCAGCAGGCTTTTCGATGCCGAAGCGGGCCATTCCACCGAGGATGGAAGCAGGACTGAACACGAACACTGCGCCCACGAGCAGCAGCATAATGACTGAGAAGACGAGCATCACGTTCCTGGTGCCTCTGCCGAGGTATTCTCCCACTATCTCAGGAAGGCTTGCGCCGCCGAGTCTGACGGAGAGCATTCCGGAGAGATAGTCGTGCACCGCACCTGCGAAGATGCAGCCGAACACGATCCACAGGAAGGAGGACGGACCGAACATCGCACCCATAATGGCACCGAAGATAGGGCCGGTACCGGCGATGTTGAGGAGCTGGATCATAAATACCTTCCAGGTTGGCATAGGTACGTAGTCCGTACCATCCTGCTTGGAATAAGCCGGAGTTGGTCGTCCGTCGTGACGGAAGATCTTGGCCATCAGCGTTCCATAGAGGAAGTAACCGAGAATGAGAGCACAGATGCTCAGGATAAGTGATATCATCTTTAGTTTAATTAGTTGTTCAGGTTCAGGGAAGTTTCTACTTGATGAAAGTTATACGTCCCTCAGGCTTCTCGTAAGATGCCGGGATCACGCCGCCGAGGGTCTCAGTGATGAAGTCCTCGAGCAGCTGGAGGTCGAGCATTCCCAGGTCGGTGACCTTCGCACCGGAAAGCACCGCAAAGCCGTCGCCGCACTCCTTGAGGAGATAGGTCGAACCGGCAACGGTGTAGGTCCTGGAAGGATCGACTGGCTCATATACGCCGTCCTTGCTGAGAACCTGCGCGTTCCTGATCCTGCGCTCAGGTCCGTCGAAGCCCACGAACATCTTGTTCGCGTCCACGAGCACCTGGCTGGTCACGCTGAGGTCCACGTCGAACTTGAGGCCGGACACCTGAAGGAATCCGCCGAACTCGACCGGAGAGACATATACTGAGAATTCGAGCATATCGAGCACCATCTGACCGCTCATCTCGGCGATGCCGACAGTGTTGTTGAACGGGAAGAGGGTGAAGATGTCGTTGTAGGTGATGGTGCCCTCAGGAAGGGCTGCACGGACTGAACCGCCGCCGAGGGCTGCGATGTCAGTGTGCATACGGAGACGATATGCGTCGGCGCAGAAGTCGCCGAGACCGGTCTCCTTGATGCGGGCGAGGCGAGGATGAGTCTCGTCAGCAGCGATGAGCGGCTTCTCGCAGCGGCCCACCACGCGTGAGCCCTGAGCAGCGTATTCCGCCTTGACAGCGGCGATGACTGAGTCCACCTTTGCATCCCTCGGGCTCTGGGCGCTCACTGCGATGAGCTCGCTGCTGAGGCCGGCCTTAGGATCGATGGTAAGCTTGCCGACTGCCTCGAAATGGGAACCGGTGGAAGTGTGGAGCACCCTGTGGCCCTTCTTGTCGGCTACCAGGTTGCCAGGAATGGTGCTGTGGGAGTGACCGTCGAGCACCGCGTCGAGGCCGCTGGTGTTCATAATCATCGTCAGCGCGTTGATCTCATCGAGGATGTCGTCGCCGAGGTGGGTCACTGCAATTACGTATTCAGCGCCCTCCTTGCGGGCCTTGTCGATGGACTTCTGGACAGTGCTGAAGAAATTCTCGGAACTGAGGGAGTACACGTACTCGCCCTTCTCGTTCTGGAAATATGAAGGGGTCGAAGACACGAAGCTGTATGGAGTCGCGATGCCGAGGATGGCCACGTCCACATTGCCGAAGCTCTTCATCACATAGGCCGGGAACATCACCTCAGGCTTGCCGCTGCGCAGGTCGAAGAGGTTGCAAGCGGACACCGTGGCATTGAGTCCCTCGGTGATCTGGCCCATACGAGGCATACCGTAGTCGAACTCGTGGTTGCCCAGGGTCACGACGTCGTAGTCGGCCTGGTTCATAATGCTGACGATGTACTCGCCCTTGGACGCCGCGCCGAGGCTGCCTCCCTGCACATAGTCGCCCGCCGACACGAGCAGCACGTTCGGATTGGTCTGGAGCGCCTCCTTCTTGAGGGCCGCCGACACTGCATATCCGTCCACCGCGCAGTGGACGTCATTGTCATAGAAGATTACGATTGGCTGATCGTTCTGAGAGGCCTGCTGAGGCAGGTGCTTGGGACTGCAGGCACCGGCAACCACCAGGGCCAGCACCGCAAAAGCAAATGTGAGTATTCTTTTCATAAGTGTAGTGATAGAGGTGTAAAGATAAGGAAAATTCTGCGGAATTCTCCCCCTGTTGGCCACAGAAACAGACTACGAGGCAAAAGTTTGTTTCTGTGGCAAGGAAAATGGCATTTTGGGCGAAATCGTGGCCACAGAAACAGAGTACGAGGCTACAGTTTGCTTCTGTGACCAGCACACCGTAACTATTGCGAATATTGAGATAACTATTGCGAATATTGAGATTTCGCATCGGTCGTCAGGCTATATTAGCCGATATGAAAACTGGCAATTATCACTTCTGTCTGGCTTCGCACAGCGAGCCGATGTTCCGCAGCGAGGCGGACCTCAACAAGGGATTCAACTGCCTTGCAGAGGCCTGCTGTTACACTGAATCCAAGCTACTGGCTGAGGCCTTTATGACCTCGCACATACACGGTGCAGTCTCCTCCAGCGAGGTAAGGGACGTCATTCACGACTACCGCAACCGATATTCAAGGTACTTCAACAGCAAGTACGGGCGGCAGGGACGACTGGGTGATAAACTGGCCTTTGTGGATGAGATGAGCGGAGCCAGGCACAACTGTGTCGGCATCGGATACGTCCTCCGCCAGGGGATGCACCACGGGCTGAGCGCGACTCCGTTCGGATATCCTCATTGTTCGGCCAGAACCTTCTTTGCCGACGACCTGGGGTTCAAAAGGGACATTCCCCTGATTTCGGATGCCTACAGGGCAAGCCATCTCACCCGCAATACACCCATCCCGGAGGGCTGGCGTATGGACAGGAGCGGCCTTCTGCTCAGAGAAGACGTCCTCGACACAAGCTATGTAGAGAACTTGTTCGTGACTCCTCGCAATTACCTGTTCTGGATGAATAGGATGACAGACGAAAAATGGGCAAGCGAGCAGGCAGAAGAGAACGATCAGGGCATCATCACACTTGAAACAATCGAATAGGGCGTGCCAGGCTTCAATCTCGAGGCCCTGCTGAAGAGCGAAAAAGGCAAGTTCGACTACCGGGTGATGAGCGATCTGGAACTCTGCGTGATCATAGACAGCGAGTATGTGCCGCGGTATTGCAAGCTGGATGAGGCGTCTATTTACCACTTATCCGAAAAGGCTCGTATCGACATAGCCAACAATTTGCTTCAGCGCTTCCGCTACAAGCCCAACGGGGTATTCTCCCGTTCCCACAAGTTCGCCACCGAGGCGCAGATCCGCCGATGCCTACTACTTTAAAATGTGTCCAAGACCTGTTCTTTGTGGAGTGCGTGCGGTCTGTGTCCGGAGCCGGCAGTGGCCACAGAAACAGACTACGAGGCAAAAGTTTGTTTCTGTGGCAAGGAAAATGGCATTTGGGGCGAAATCGTGGCCACAGAAGCAGTCTAGGAGACGATAGTTTGTTTCTATGGCCAGGGACATAGCTAAAAATAGCCAAGAATGATCAGAAATGGCCAAGACTTTAGCTAAGAATGATCAGAAATGGCCAAGACTTTGGCCAATAATGATTAGATTTGTGAAATGAAACCAACCAGACTTACCATTCTTTTCGCAGTGCTGCTGAGCAGCGTGGCGATGTCCGCAAAGGACTACAAAGTCAGCTCGCCTGACAGAACTTTGACCGCAACAGTGAGCGCCGAGCAGGGCCGCATCAGCTGGAGCATCACCAAGAACGGCACCACTGTGCTCTCTCCATCGGCGATTTCCGTCACCACAATCGACGGAGCAACGTCGGCAAAGGCAACAAGCGTCTGGACAGGCAGCAAGAAGGCTCCGAAGGCCATCGCGGGCAGCGTAAGGACGACGCAGAGCAGCCAGCTCTACAAGAAGTCCACGATCAGGGACGAGTACGACTGCCTGACCCTCAGGTATCCGGCATTCGACCTCGAAGTGCGCGTGTATGACGAGGGAGCGGCATATCGCTTCGTGTCAAGGGGCAAGAACGACTTCAAGGTGCAGGCCGAGCAGGCTGAGTTCACCTTCCCTTGCGATGCGCAGATCACCCTTTCCTATACCAAGCAGCACGTGGGCAGCCTGGAGTCCCAGCTTTTCAACTCCTTCGAGAACGACTACAGCATCAGCAAGATCTCTGAGATGAAGGACGATTTCTTCGCCTTCCTGCCAGTGCATCTCGACGTGGCCGGCTACAGCGTGAACATCTCCGAGTCCGGACTCACCCACTATCCTGGAATGTTCATCTACAACGCCAGCTACAGCGGCGACGAAAGCTTCCCGATCGAGCCGTCAGCAACTCCTAACACCATCAGGGGCACTTTCGCGGCCGTTCCTGACGAAATCGAGCAGGGCGGACACAATCTGCTCCAGGGCATAGTACGCAGCCGCAAGCCATACATCGCAGAGTGCAAGGCCGGCGAGAAGCTCCCGTGGAGGATCGTGGCCGTCGCCAGCGAGGAAGCCCAGCTCCTGGACAGCGACATCGTGTGGCTGCTCGGAGAACCGACAGTGGGCGACTACAGCTGGGTGAAGCCTGGCAAGGTAGCGTGGGACTGGTGGAACAACTGGAACCTCTACGACGTGGATTTCAAGGCCGGAATCAACAATGAGACATATAAATATTACATAGACTTTGCTGCCTCAAAGGGCATTGAATATGTGATCCTCGACGAGGGCTGGGCCGTGAACAAGAAGGCCGATCTCTTCCAGGTCATCCCTGAAATCGACCTCAAGGAACTGGTGGATTACGGCGCACAGAAGAACGTGGGCATCATCCTCTGGGCCGGCTACTGGGCTTTCGACCGCGATATGGAACGCGTCTGCAAGACTTACTCCGAGATGGGCGTGAAGGGCTTCAAGATCGATTTCCTCGACCGCGACGACCAGCCAATGGTTGAGTTCACCGCCCGCGCTGCCGAGACCTGCGCCAAGTACAGGATGATCGCGGACTTCCACGGAATGTTCAAGCCTGCGGGCCTCAACCGCACTTGGCCGAATGTGGTCAATTTCGAGGGTGTGAACGGTCTGGAGCAGATGAAGTGGAGCAAGATGAGCGATTTCGACCAGGTCACCTACGACACCCAGATCCCTTTCATCAGGATGTGGGCCGGCCCTATGGACTACACCCAGGGCGCAATGAAGAACACCCAGAAGCACTATTTCCAGCCGAACAACGACGAGCCGGGCAGCCAGGGCACCAGATGCCATCAGATGGCAATGTACACGGTGTTCGAGGCTCCGTTCACTATGCTCTGCGACTCCCCTTCCAACTATATGAGGGAGCCTGTATGCACAGACTTCATCGCGGCGGTCCCTACCGTCTGGGATGAGACCAAGGCCGTCGGTGGCAAGATGGGTGAATGGTGCGCCATCGCCCGCCGCAGCGGCGACACCTGGTACGTCGGCGTCCTCAACAACTGGACGGAGCGCGACGTGGTGCTCGACCTCGGCTTCATCGCCGGCAAGAACGTCACCGTCCTCCGCGACGGAATCAACTCGAAGAAGTCCTCTCGCGACTTCAAGAAGGAAGACCTCACCATCCCAGCCGACGGCAAACTCAGCGTACACCTGGCCTGCGGCGGCGGTTGGACCTGCCACACTATCGAATAAATTTGGCAATTGAGCGAAAATATCTATCTTTGCAGTCCTTTCAAGCCCGAACGGGCTGCAAAGTCACATTGGAGAGATGCTCGAGTGGCTTAAGAGGCACGCCTGGAAAGCGTGTATACCCCAAAAGGGTATCTCGGGTTCGAATCCCGATCTCTCCGCATAGAAAATGCCTCACAAATTGCTGTGAGGCATTTTTCGCAAAGAATAATCATTAATGTCAGATAAAGTAACAACATTGGAGAACGGTATGCAGAGACGTACCGAACTGCTGCTGGGAACAGACAATCTGGAGCGCCTCAGAAAGGTGCGCGTTCTGATATTCGGATTGGGTGGCGTGGGCTCTTGGTGTGCCGAGGCATTGGTGCGCAGCGGCATCCGCAACCTGACCATTGTGGATTCCGACCGCGTGTGCATCACCAACTGCAACCGCCAGCTTATGGCCACAAGCAAGACCTTGGGACAGGTCAAGGTGGAAGCCCTCAAGCAGCGCCTCCTGGAGATCAACCCCGACGCCAACATCGAGACGATGCAGATGATTTATAATGCGGAGAACGCAGACATCTTCCATATGGAGGAATACGACTTCATCATAGACGCCATCGATTCACTCTCCGACAAGGCCGACCTCATACTTCGTGCAACGGCTCTCCCGAAGCACATCACCTTCATCTCCTCTATGGGTGCAGCCCTCAGAACGGACCCATTCAAGGTCCGTAAAGCTGAATTCTGGAAAGTACAGGGTGACCCTCTCGCAAGAGCCCTCCGCGGCAGATTCAAAAAGAAGAAAACATACCCATCGCGCAAATTCATTTGTGTCTACAGCGAGGAACTGCCTATGCACAATATGGGTGTAAACCACGCCTGTGGCACCGGTGGATGCCTTTGCCCAAAAGCCAAGTTGCTCAGCGGTATCCGAGGGACAGATTCCGCTGTCTATGATGCACCAGGCAACCAGCGTCTTGTGGAGCACGAATGGTGCTCCTCAAAAGCTCAGATCAACGGTTCGCTCTGCCACATCACCTCCATTTTCGGTATGTCCATTGCCGGAATCGTGATCAACAGCATCATCGAGAAATAGCTTTATTAACCTTGATCGTCGCCGCGTAAGCGGAATTGCAAAGTCCTAACACGGCGGAGACGATGAACAGGGTCTCCACGCCCAGCGCCTTCCATATCCAGCCACCCAGCAGCGCAATCAGGATAGTGATCAGATGGTTCACGGAAATACCCGTGGAAATTGTTGCGCGCATCTCTTCAGGACTGTCTGAAAGGTCCTGGACATAGACGTTGGAGGCCATAGATGCCAGGGAAATCACTGAGTCCAGCACGTAGTTCACGCAGCATACGATGAAGGCCACGTGCATAGGGAAGATATGGTGCGCGAAACCGTAGAAGAAGCAGACTATCACGAGAATCAGCGTGTCGCCTATCATCACAGGCTTGTAGCCGATGCGGTCGATGAGCTTGCCCACGAGCGGCGCGAATATCATACAGGCTATGGCGGAGACGGCGAAAAGCAGGCTCACGGTGGCGGCGTCGGCCTTGTAGAAAAGGATGAGCACATACGGGCCGAAAGTGAAGAAGACCTGCTTGCGGGCGCCATAGAACACCTCCAGCATATAGTACTTGTTGAACTTCTTGCGGAAGTAGAAGCGGCTCTTGGACTTGTCCGTGCTGCTCTTGTCGGTCAGTCTGAACGAGATCAGCATCGCCACTCCGAAGAAGGCGGCCGCCACCATAAAGGTAGGCTTGAAAAGCTGCTTGCCCGCGAATATCATAAACGCGGCAATCACAGCCACATAACCTATGAGGTTACCTATCTGATAGACCGAATTCTGATAGCCCAATGCCTGTCCGCCGAAACCCTGGCGGGAATAAGTCAGCGTCAGCGTATTCTTGAGGCCCAACTGGATATGTTCACCCTGAGAATATATGAATATGGCGAGGATGACCAGCGCCTTGGACGGCGAAATGACCGCCTGGAGCACCATTCCCACGAACATTATGATCATACCCATACGGTAGATCCTCTCGCCCGAGAACTTGTAGAAAAGCGCCAGTATGAAGATGAGCAGCAGCCCCGGCAGTTCACGGAAGAACTCGGCCACTCCCCTGTCCATCTCGCCCATTCCGGCCACCTCCGCGAGATAATTGTCCAGCACGCCCTTGTAGAGGCCGAATCCTATGGCCGAGAACAGGAGCGTGAGGAAAAGCGCCTTCCAGCGCGTCGCTTGATTGAATGCTTCTGAAATTTTCACGGCGCGAAGATAGTGAAAATAAAAAGAATCCCGCCGCAGATCTCACGACCGGCGGCGGGTTATATATGCTTATGAAATCAATATTTATGTCGTTGATTTCACTATTTGCCAAGTCTGTGCCAAAACTCCCGGCCAGCTATATTATTTTCGTAATATTTCGCTGAGCGTACGAAGAGAAGGAGTTCGGCGAGATAGTAGGTCACCATTATTAAATAGGTAGCGCCTGGGACATCTGCGGTGAACATATCCCACGCGAGGATGAAGTCCGAGCAGACGAAAAGGGTCGCTCCGAGGAAATAGACCAGGTCCTTCTGCATTGCGGCGCACCACCACATTATCACGATGACGGCCACATAGCCTATCATACAGTAGCTGAGAGGAGCTTCCGCATTAGGGATGATCCACTTGCCGGCCGCGAAGGCAATTGCCACAGGCGGGAGCATCATAAGCGCCGCGTATGAGCCCTGGTTGCCCTTGCGGGTCTTTTTCTTCTTCCAAGCCACGCTGAGCAGCCAGCAGACTATCATCACGTGACCGATGGCAAAGAAGCCCATCTGAAGGAGGAACCAGATGCTGCTGTCGTCCACATACTTCATCTCCCCGAAGAAGTCGCCCAAGGCGGCGCAGAGCATTGCCGCACCCATCTGCCAAGGCAGCATCCAGATGCTCATTATGGTGAGCAGGGTCAGAGGGAGGAACTTGAATACATTGAAATGATTCGGGAACCAGTGGAACTCGTGGGCGAGGAAGTAGCCGACTGCAAGAAGCAGGAAGAGACAAGGCCCCGCAATCAGCGAGGCCCTGCTCAGTTTATCGTTTTCGGACAGTTTCATTATTTCTGTGCGCCGTAGCCGGCCTTTGCGCCGAAGAGCTTCATAGCCTCTTCAAAGCGGTAGCGGTTGCCGTACATAGACACGCGATGAATCTCGGTGCCCTGGATGTTCATACCGTGAGCGGAACGATAGAGGTTCGCAGCGGAGTTCCTGTCGACTGAAGAAGACTCGTCAAGCACCTTGAGGTTAGCGAAGCCCTTGAGATAAGGAGCCCAGATAGCCTGTACGAACGGATCGTCGTTGCTGATGTTCTTGTTGCCGTCGATGTTAGGAATGGTCTTCTCGCTGATGTCCTCGAAGTTCTTCACCATCACGTTGGTCCACTTTCCGCCGCCTGCAGAAGCGAGCTGGATGTCGGCTGCGTTCATATAGAAGCAGTTGTCGTAGACGTTGGTGACCTTCTTGGCCTCGATGACTGCGTCAGGGCCTGAGAGGGAACGGGTACGTGCGATTGCAGCGTAGTTGTTGCAGAAGAAGATGTTGTGGTGTACGTCGCCGCTCACCTTGTTCATGAACTCATAGCCGTAGCCCATATCTTCCATCATCTTGTCACGGCACCAGCTGAAGCCGACGGTGTTGTGGTGGAAGTTGACCTTTGAGCGATAGCCTTCCTTGTCCCAGCCGTCGATGCGGACTGAGCCGTAGCGGTTGGAGATGAACACGCAGTTCGCAACCTCGATCTGGCCGCAGCGGGTGTTGATCTGGATACCGAAGTAAGGACCGTTCATAAAGAGGCAGTTGCGCACGATGAGGTTGCCTGCGATGGCAGCGTCGGAGTGCATAAGCTGGTGAGCCACCTGCTTGCTGCCGTCGTCGACCATACGGCCGGTGTCAACGCCCTCAGGGCTGCCGGTCTTAGGATCGTCCGGATTGTATGGGAGATATACGGTCTCATAGCCGCAGTCCACCATAATGCCGTCGATGACTACAGTGCCGTCGATGGTGTAGTTGGTGTTGTCGAGGCCTGAGAGCTCGATGACGCCCTTGTTGCCATTGGTGCCGAGGCACTCAGGGCCCGGCTGGATCATAGTCACGTAGGTGTATGGATCGCGTGCAGTGAAGTCGCTGTTCCAGCCACCCTCGAGGGTGAGCCAGGTGCGGATCTCAATGTAACCTGCGTCCATATAGCCGAGGTAGTTGCCTGCAGCCACACGTACGGTAGCGCCTGCCTGGCCGTTGTCCTTGATGGCGTCGAGAGCCCTCTGGATGTCCTTCTTAGGAGTCTGAGGGGTAAGGCCGTCAGCACGGTTGCTGCCGGTTTCGGCGTTTACATAATATACGATGCCATTGGTCTTGACAGGATTTGACTTAGGCTGCTGGCTCTCAGCCGACTTTGCGTCGTGAGCATCAGTCTTAGCCTTGTTGACGCTGGACTGAGCAGTTCCGAGGGCCTTGTTCTTGAGGCTTTCGCCGAGGGCCTTGAACTGAGCGTCTGCGCTGAAGCTGATTGTTGCGAACAATGCAGCAGCGGCGAGGATCTTGGTAATTTTCATAGGATATTAAAAATAGTAGTTGATAGAAAGGTTCACAGCGAAGTTGTTGGTGCCATAGGTGATGGCCTTGCTGCCGTCGCTGACGAGCTGGTTGTAGGTCAGGACGCTCTGAGTGTAGGTGGAATAACCCTCATAGATGCCCCAGGTCTGGCTCTGCCAGGTGAAGGCAACAGGGATGAATGCGAGTTCCACACCTGCGGAGATGTTGGAGGCGAGGAAGAACTCGAGGCCTGCATTGGCCACGAGGCCGATCTGCTGGATGGTACCGATCTCATTGCGGGTAGCAGGACGGGCGTAGGTGATGCCGAGCTTGCTTCCGGTGAGGAGATTGAGGCTTCCGCCCGGCTCCATAAGGCTCATAGTGCTAGGCTTGAAGTAGTTGTAAGTCTCGTAGTCGTTGCCATACTTGAAATTGAGGGTACCGCCTGCGATGGTATAGGAGAGGTCTGCACCCACAGTGAAGCGGAGACGGCCCTTGCCGAGGTACTTCTGCACACCGAGAGTGGCGCTGGCGCTGGCGAGGTTGCCGAGGATATGGTCGGAAACCACCTCTTCGGTAGCGGAGTTCATAGAGGCTGCATAATCGTCCTTTACATACTCGTTGTAGTCGATGTAGCTGCCGCTGAAGCCGAGGGTAGCCTTCACTGCGAAGGAATCGGAGATCATCTTCTTAGCCTTGATGGACACGAGGGACTGGCCCGGGATGTACATCTGGGCAGGGTTATCGGAATAAGAAGTAAGGAATCCTCCCACGAAGTCACCCTTGCCTGGCTGGTACTTGATACCACCCGCAGCGACAGGGTTGATGTTGATGCCGACAGACCAGTCACCGGCCTTCGGACCGTAGTTCTCCTTGGACTGTGCAGATGCCGAAGCCGCTGCCAGCAGGAGGACTGCAAAGATTGTCATTGCTCTTTTCATAACTGCAGGAGATTACTTGCTTAAGGTAACTGTGATGGCAGAATGGAATTTGTTGCTTGTGGTGAGTGATGCGGAATTTGATCCATAGACATACTCCTTGGCAGTGCCATTGGTGAGGACAGCCTGGCAGCTTGCAGTTACACTGACGCCGGCTTCGCTGCAACCGATCTGCTCGATGACCATACCCTGGGCGTTGGTCTTGCGGGTCACAGAGTATGTAACGCCGGCCTTATTATCTGAGATTTTGAGGACGACGTCCCTGCCGGAACCTACTGAAGTACCGCTGTAGGATACAGTGATCTCAGCAGTAGCGGTGAAAGGATAAGGCACTGAGGTGACCTCACTTGGCTCGAGTCTGGTGCAGGAGCTGGATACGACGCCGATCAGGGCAGCGGCCACTGAGGCGAGAAGGATAGAAATGCGTTTCATAAGTGTATTATTAGTTTAAATTTGTCTAATCCGACTTGCTAAGGCAACACAAATTCTTAACAGCCTGAAATACGATTGAAACAAAAATATATACAATACAAGTAGTTACAAGGCACATTTTGTTTCATAGCTGTTTCGCAAATTTACGATAAATTTCGTTATGTTGTGCGAATTTTGTACATTCGCACAACGGAAATTTAGGAATAGATATGGAACGAATAAGTCTATATGCCAGGACAGAAAGCAAGAAGGGCGGAAAGATAAAAGTCCGCTTCAGATTGAATGATGGAAGGAATGTTCAGCTCTTCCATAAAAGCAGCATTACTGCAACAGAGGATGAGCTGAAGAAGTTCAAACCCGATGGCACATTAAAGCAAAGAGCTGGTCTATACAATAGGCCATTGTTTGAGGCAATCACTAATGAGATTGCCTTGGTACGAGCTGCCTATAAGGAGATGCTGGAGAAACAGGCATCTATTTCATCTGAAACATTAGAGGAATACATTGCTAGAATCAGCAATCCAGATGAATCATTCCTGGCTCCTATTGACAAAACCTTTATCAAGAGGTTTATCGAATATGTGGACAGAGGCTATAATGATGGAATATTCGGCCTCAGCAGATACAAGCATGACAGAGGAACAATTCGCAAGCTTGAGAGGTTCCTTGCTATCAACAGAAAGTCAAACATGACCTATGAGGAATGGGATGAAAAGCTGATTATGCAGTTCAGAGAGTTTGTCCGTGATGAATATCTGATGATAGATAAGCATCCCAGCATTTATCGTGGGTTAAATAAGAGGGATATTCCTAAGGATAGACGCTCTCCTAATTCAGTGGCAAACGAAATGCAGGTTCTTGAGGCATTCTTCAATGAACTTGAAGATACCGAAGAGATTCTTAGGTCACCTTTCAGAAAGATAAGTAAGGAGCGTAGAAGGAATCTTACCAGAAAGAAATATGATGATCCGGTATTCCTTAGGAAAGCTGAGTTCTTGGCTATACAAAATCATAAAGCAAGCAAGACACTCCTTGAAACCCAGGAAGCCTTCATTCTTCATTGTGCTATTGGTTGTAGAATCGGTGATTTCCAGAAGATGACTATGGATAATATCAGCGTCTCTGAAGATGGCATACCATATATTCATTATCTGCCTGAAAAGACGAGGGATTCTCAGAATGACAACAAAGAGGTGCAAACTCCTCTGGTGAGGTTTGCTTATGATATTATCATGAGAACTAAGCTAGAAATGCCAATCTTGAAGTATCCTTCGGGTAAAAGCGGATATAACAAGAAAATCAAGAAACTTCTTGAAGAAGCTGGTATTGACAGAAAGGTTCCTGTGTTTGATGCAGAACAGGGTACAAACAATTATATCCCTTTGTACGAGGCTGCAAGTAGTAAGCTGGCAAGAAAGACTCATGTTGACATGACACACAAGATTCAGATAGATAAATACGCCGCAGGACTTCACAAGAAAGGAAGTGATGCCGTGAATAGGTACACAAAATTGGAACTTATGGATGACTTTGCTCTTCTGAATGCAGCATTTGACCAGGAAGATTATAGAGTTGACGACAAGCTAAATATTATATAGTATGGCATTCTTGAATACAATAAAAGCCCACGGAAGGAGTATTGAGCTAAATGAGGCAGAACAGAACTGCCCTCATATCTCCACTATTACTAGTCAAGAAGTCTTTGATTATTTTCACCAGTATAGCATCAATGCTGGAGCAGAGGCATATTACAGTAATGGAATAGAATCTACCATTTATTGGGCCGATCAGTTAATAAAAGTAGTTAATCTCCTACAAGGATTCCATTCAGGAAAGGTTAAGTGTACAGGTTTATCCATACCTGTCGATGTATATTATGAATGGCACAATGCTTCAGACTCAATACTCATTTCATACTTGGAGGACTTCTGGAGCAATGAAACCCAAGAGTACCTGAGGAGTGAGTTCACGGATGATGTACTGAGTATTCTAAAAAGGATGCCCTCTTCTCAAGACATCACTATCACTACGGGAGAGTTTATTCAAGAGGGTACACTTGGCTCTATTAGGGAGAGGGTAATAAAGATACAGAAAGACCTTAAAGCGCTCATTAAGGAGAGAAATGAGCATGCTGTAAGGGAATTCTTATACTTCCTAAGAGGGAGGGGCCTTTCATTTTGCAATGAAATCGACAGGGAGATATATGAAGTTCTTGATTTCTATGGATATATACCTGAGGAGGTAAAGCATAGCCATAATACACAAAGCACATCAACAGACCCGTTTAGCAATTATATTAGTTCGTTCCGCAAGAAGTGCTGGAAAGAATAGAAAAGTCTCATAGAATAATATCCCATAAAGGAGCCAAGTTTTTCAATACTCTGGCTCCTTAATTTTTAGATATTAGAGTATTAATGTATTGATTGTCAATGTAATATGGTATGCTTTACTTTGCATTGTCATTGAAACGAAATGAATCTTCGTCATTTTGATCCAGTGAAAAAGGAAGATGAGGAACGAAGACCTGCATCGACCAGAAATTAATAAAAAACAGTGTAATGGAAGCAGGTCAAATGCTTTATGTAATCTCTCCTGAGCAATTAGGAGAAGTCGTCAAGAAGGTGGTGGAGGAAATCTCCACTGAAAAGAAAGACACCTCAATGAAGAAATTTCTCACCGTCAATGAGGTGGTCTCAAATCTTGGAGTATCCAGGACTACATTATGGAGATGGGAAAAGTATAACTACCTCACTCCTATTAGGGTAGGAACTAAGGTTCTGTATAGGGAAGCGGAGATAAAAAAACTATTAAACAACTAGGACTTATGAGCCAGGAAAATATGACCATACGCAACGGAATTGAGACATTCACATGTAATGATGGCTCATACAATGTAGGCGTACTTAATATATGTACTGCTAATCAAAGCATTGAGAGAGTCAAAGATACACCTGACTTGAGGCCACTGTATGATGTTTTATGGTATGAAGAAGAAATCTGCTGTCTCTTTGCCACCACTAATCTTGGAAAATCAATCCTAGCTATCCAGATTGCCAATGAAATTGCCAAGACACAGAATGTATTGTATGTTGATTGTGAAATGAGCGATAGGCAATTTAGGAAAAGATATTCTGCTAACGAGACATCCTTTAGGTTCGAGAATCGTCTTATCAGAGCCAAAATTGACATTGTGGAAAGCTCCAATAACAATAGTGCTGAAGACGAACTTATTGAGAATATCCATCGGGCTGCTGTAGCTTCAGAATCAAAGGTTATCATTATTGACAACTTAAGTTGGCTATGCCTTAGCTCTGAAAGATCCGGAGATGCAACAAAGCTTATGAGAAATCTTATAATGCTGAGGAATCAGAACAAGTACTCAATAATGGTAATTGCACACACTCCAAAATTGGAGCCTGGGCAAATATCTGAGAATGATTTAGCTGGCAGTAAGACATTGATGAATATGATGGATAGTGCTTTTTCCATTGGAAGGGATCCAAAGGATAAAAAGAAAGGTAGATACATCAAACAAGTAAAGTCTCGTATGGATGAGTACAAATACTCCGAAGATGGTGTTTTATTCTGCACCATCACCAAAGATGAGGCAACTGGCTTCCTATACTATGCAAAAGGCGATATAAAACCTGAGCCGTATGGGAGAAAAAAAAGAAAAGACTCAGAGGATCCTGAAGAACTTCGCAACAAAGCAAAGGCTTTATATGCAGAAGGTAAGTCCCTTCGAAAGATGGAGGACATTCTTCATCTGCACCATGGAACTTTCAAAAGAGCCGACCTGATAAGTCCCAGTCCCTCTATAAGTAACGAGGACAGGGACTATGATAACGGAGAACCTATTCTCAAAGATGAATAGTGGTTCTACTCAAGAGGGAAAGACTATCTGTTTTTCCCTCTTTTTTTGTATCAGGAAGTGACAGCAGAGTAAAATGCAGATATAAAAAGTTATAACTATTTTGTGCAGAGAAGAGCATTTCGCAGATGCCTACTTCTTAAAATTTTCTTAAATGTTAAGCCTCTTGTAATTCTGTATTAAGAGGCATGCAATAGAAATCCCTGCTGAAAAAATTTTTTTTATTTTTTTTCGAGCGAGGACTAATTACATATTCCTCCCCCATGAGATTCTCAGTGGGGGTATGCCGGGTACCCCAGGCTGGTTTTCAATCATTTCAATTTCTGACTGATTCCAGCATTTTCATCTCACCCACTTACAAGAGCCAAGTGTCTGGTCTTGTAAGACATTAGCTCATTTACAAACACTTAATTACAAAAACATCATGAGAAAGATTAATGCCTTTCTCCTAGCATTGGATTATGCCAGGAGATGCGGAGCTGTGGTGTCGTGTGATTACTCATACAACGGATTCAGCTCTGATGATTGGGATTGGTGGACAATCAATCCAGAGAAAACAAGTTTTACCATTTCTCGCAAAGGGATAACTGTGGATGGAGCATTCTATCCTTGGGGTATTTGCGGAAAGTCATTTTCAGTATGTCCGATTCTATCTGAGAATCACATTGGCTGTGCAATCAAAACTTTCAATTCATAAAGTCATGTTAACATTCATTACAACAATGTCCCTTGCTGATTTCAAGGAAATCAAGAAGGTGGAGACCATTGAGGTCAAACAGAACCCAAAGACAAGGAAACTCTTCTTTGTCTATGGAGTAGAAACAGGAGCAGTAAGCTCCAGGTACAAACAAGGAATCCCGAATAATGATGTCATCTCTCTGGTAGAGACAGACAAAGGAGATTCATTCTTCCTACTGCACAATCTGAATGAGGGGCCTACAGTATCAAAACGATAACACCATTTATTAACCATTAAATAATTTCAAGATGAACGAGTTAAGAATTTCATCAAAGAAAAGAGCCAAAATCAAGATGGCTCTCGAAGGTCCATCCGGAAGTGGAAAGACCTATTCATCACTTCTTCTTGCTTATGGTATCACACAAGACTGGAGCAAGATTGCAGTTATTGACTCCGAGAATGGCAGTGCAGATCTGTATGCAGGTCTTGGAGGTTACTATGTACTTCCAATAACGGAGTTTAGTCCAGAGAGCTACATTGAGGCTATCAATGTATGTGAGAACGCCGGAATGGAAGTAATCATTGTGGATTCCATCTCACAAAGCTGGGACTATCTACTCGACTATCATGCAAGCCTGTTGGGTAATTCCTTCACAAACTGGGCGAAAATCACTCCAAGGCAGAATGCTCTTATGCGGAGAATCCTGTCATGCAATGCTCATGTAATCTGCACTATGAGGACAAAGCAAGACTATGTTCTCAATGACAAGAACGGCAAGCAAGTGCCTGAAAAGGTAGGCTTGAAAGCATGCATGAGAGACGGTGTAGAATATGAATTCACAATAGTTCTAGACCTGGATATAACCCATAGGGCTACAGCATCAAAGGACAGAACAGGTCTATTCATGGGAAGACCTGAGTTCACAATAAGCCCTAAAGTTGGTGCATACATTCTTAGGTGGTGCCAGACAGAAACAACAAACACAACAATCAACAATAATCAAACAACTCAAAACACACAGTACAATTATGGAAACAATTAATCTTCACAGAGCAGGTATGAACCCTATGCTTCTCACAAACACAAACATCGACAGCTTCTCAGCTAATCGCCTTCCTATGGTATTCCCTGTTTCATGGGATGACACTTCAGTGGATGATCAGAGCCAACCGGAACTGATTGTTCCAAAGAATCTGCCTTTCATAGAGGCTAACACCAAAGAAGTCACCATGGAACACCTGAAGGATGACTGTATTATTCCTGTCTTCAGCAAGGATAATGAGGTTACAATATCCCATCAGGGATTCATAGAAACCATCTATGATGCTGCGTCAAAGGTATTCGCTAGAGAAACCATAAGCAGCCCTGTAATCCGTGCAAGTCATGTGGTGAAGGGTAGAATACCAGAAGCTCTTCACAAGCCAGTGAATGCTCTTCTTGAGACAGACAAGACCATCTACTATGAGAGGATGATGTTCTGCTTTGACATTCCGACAATCTATACGGATATCAACGGCAATAGGCTCAACCTCACAATAGGTGGAGTAAGAGCCTACAATCAGGAGAATCTGTATTCCAAGAAGACCGCTGAGAAATTCAAGGTTTTCATAGGCTTCAAGAACATGGTATGCTGTAATCTCTGCATATCTACAGATGGTTATAGTGCCAGCATGAAGGCTATGGAATTAACCGGACTCTTACGCTCTGCTCTTGAGTTGTTCCAGGGCTATAATATGGACAGGCATATCCAAACAATGAATGCTTTCCAAGAGTATGGAATGAGTGAAGCTCAATTCGCTCAATTCCTGGGAAGAGCAAGGTTGTATCAGTATCTGCCTGCACAACAGAAGAAAGCAATTCCTTCTCTACTAATGACAGACACACAGATAGGACTTGTTGCAAAGTCTTACTATGATGATGAAGACTTTGGTAGAGGGAATCAGCAGTCCTTATCAATGTGGAATTTCTACAATCTGCTGACAGGAGCAAACAAGTCTAGCTACATAGACAACTTCCTTGATAGGTCTCTCAATGCTTCTCAGCTGACCGTAGGAATGTGCAAGGCACTTGCAGGAGATCCAGAGTATTCTTGGTTCCTCGGATAACAATATCATTAACCAATGGTGAAAGCCCTGATTGCTAATATGCAGTTGGGGCTTTCGCCGTTTATAGACACAATCAACATGCAAACAATAATAAACGATGTTGCCGCAATGCAGGCAAAGAATCTCCTTAATACGGGAGTAATTGAAGACCTTCCTGAAGATGACCTCAATCCTCAGCAAAGAGATGCTGTGAATTGCAAGTCACGCATAATCTATGTAAATGCTGGCCCAGGTACAGGCAAAACTCATCTTCTTACAAGTAAGCTTGTAGAGTATATCCAAGCTTCCAATACTCCGCAGAAGATAGTAGCACTCTCATACACTAATACTGCTGCCAATCATATTGGAGAAAAGTTCAAAGAGAAGGCAGATAAGGCCGGTATGGCGAAAGAATATACCTTTTACTATGGAACACTCCATTCGTTCTGCTATAGCCTTCTAAGGGCCTATAACAAAGGGCTGGAAGATGAACAGATCGACACAATCTTGGATGATGAGGAGCTATTTGATTTGGCGGAGGAAATATGCATTCAAAGCAACAAGAAGTATCCAACAAAAATTATTGAATCAGCCTTGAAGTCCAGACTCAATGCAGATGATGATTTGGATCAACTAGTAGCAGAGTACAAGAAGAAATACAGGGTAATCTCAATACATGATATTCTGTCAGACTTCATCTCCAAGCTATATGAGGATGTACAATTCCAGCATTGGATAAAAGAGCAGATTACAGCAATAGCTGTTGATGAAGCACAGGATCTGTCGGAAGAAAACTACATCATCCTTGATAAATTGCTCACCTTGATGCCTAAGGTAAAGCTTTTCCTTGTGGGTGACCCACGACAGAACATCTTTGAATTCAATGGTGGTTCATACCGGAATTTGGAAGGATTTCTGTCGCAACACCAGCAATACTCTACAAAGTACCTCACACTCACATACAGGTGTGGACAAGCAATCGTGGATTATGTAAATGGATTCTCCTTTACAGACTGTGACAACACTCAACTACAGTCCAGATGTAAAGATGCAGGGCATATCACCATCAAACGCTGTTCTTCAGAGGAAACAGAAGCAATTGCAGTGTGCGAAGAATTGCAGAATCTGGAGCTGAATGATACGGCAGTATTATGTAATAACCTCAAGTATATGAACTCACTTATGGTAAAGTTGCAAGCCTTCAAGATTCCCTATAAGGTATTGGGAGGAAGAAGAATCCTGAAGCAACATATCAAGCTGCTCAAACATGTCCTACGCATCATTGAGAGCGAGAATGAGTATAGCATCCGAAAGGTTGGAGAGGCCGCTAAATTGCAAATAAACCAGCAGCAGACACCCAGGAAGACTGCAAAGGAGCAGTTCTATGAGTCAGCTATAGGTATGAAGATACTTGCAATTCGGGAAGATTACTTCCGGCTGGAACAAACCACACATCAGGTTCTACAGAATGTGATAGAGCAGGTAATGAGCAGACAACCTGAGGGCAGTTCAATAGATGATGACTATAAGAAGATCCTGGACTTGTCATATCACTATGAGAGCCTGTCGGATTTCCTGCTGTCATTCGCTACAGACAAGGAATCCTTTGCAGAGTTCTTCCAGAAGGACTATGTGGAATGCACTGTTCCTGTAGATGATACATATCTGACAATCTCCACGATTCATTCAGCCAAAGGTCTTGAATGGAAGAATGTATTCATAATGGGATTATCCGAGGGAAATTTCCCTAATGGTTATTTCTGTCAAGGAAAACCGAAGGAGGTTCAAGATGAATACTACAACGGAGAGCTGAAGAAAATGTATGTAGCGGCTACAAGAGCAAAGGAACAGCTATTCCTTACTTATGCTACTTCACTGACAAGGAAAGGATATACATTCTCAAAGAGACCATCAAGATTCATTTCAAACCTTGAGTCCCGTCCCCAGGCATAATAAGGGGACCGGGACTCTTTTAGCAAAAATAGCAATGAAAAGTTCAGAAGCATTTATGAATACTATCGAGCAATATGTAATCTCTTGTGCCGATAGTGACGCATTGTTTGCAGCCAAAGCATGCAATCCAAACAAGAACATCAAAGACTGTGTAACCTTCATACTGAATGAGGTTCAGAAGTCTGGTATCAACGGATTCACAGATGAAGAGGTGTACTCCATGGCAAAGCATTACTTCTTGGAGGACTCTATAGACATTGGAAAACCGATAGAGTGTCAGGTTGTGGTTAATCATACCGTTCAACTAACACCAGAGGAGATTGCAGAGCAGAAGCGGAAAGCCAGGGATAAGGTTTTCTATGAAGAAACTGCAAGGCTCCGTTCTGTTGGAAGGCAGCAGAAAGTCAAGCAAAAAGAAGAAACAGAAACATTATTACTTTTTGACATGTAATCATTATGAAACCGAGATCAGTTTTAGAAAAGAGAATAGATTCTCTGGCGAAAACATTGAAAGGGCCTACTCAAAAACAAAGAGAGTGGGCCTTTTCTCGTATTATACCACACTATTGCCTGTATAAAAGTAGGGCTAAATCCTGCCATTGTGTTACATGTGGATACACTTGGAGTGAAGAATCTCCAGATGTTTGCCCGCATTGTGGGAGAAAGCTAACCACCCTGAAAGATTCAAGAAGGCGGAGGTTTACAGAACGGAAATACTTTGGAGTCCTGCAAAAAGTCAAAGAGTTCACTGTATGGAGAATCTACTATGTTTTTGATGACAGAAAGATTGGCGAAGGCTCTCTTGGCTCTAGTATGGAGGAGGTATTACAGCATTGGATTTCTGATAATGGTACTGATACTTTAAGAGCAAAGAATCTTGCCATGTTTCCGTATTACAGGGTTTGCCCATACAATATGGACACTCCTATTTCTCTCAAGATTGACAGAGATAGATATGGCTATAGGAATACCTACTACCACATAATCCCCGATGGAGTATATCCGTGGAAAAGCTATTCCACATTACTGAAAAGGAACGGCTTTCAAGGAGATTCCAAAGGCCACTGTTGGGAAGATGTAATGTCTCTATTGCTGGCAGACAATTCATTTGAAACGCTATGGAAACTCCGTATGGATGGATTCATAGACAAGTATCTCCGTGGAGATCCGTTGCCAATATTGGAGAATTGGAAACAGGTAATGCTCTTCCACAAGCACAGATACCAGGCAGATGATGTAGGTATATGGCTTGACTATCTGAGCATGCTGAAGTATTTCAACAAGGACATCAACAGCCCTCATTACTTATTCCCTGATAATCTGCCCACAGAGCATGACAAGTTGGTCAAAAAGAAGGCTGATATTGATGCACGGATAGAACTTGAAAGGAAGAAAGCACTTGAGAAAGAGAAACTTCAAATCCTGGAGAGCAAGTCCAAATACTTCGATATTACCTTCACTGATGGCAGGATTGCAGTTGTGGTTCTCAAATCTCTGGAGGACTATAAGCATGAAGGAGATATGCAGCATCACTGTGTGTATTCCAACAGCTATTACGGCAAGAAAGGCTCTCTCATATTATCCGCCCGCCTACTAGAGTCACCAACTACTCCTTTAGAAACTGTGGAGATTTCACTCAGCAACTGGAAAATACTTCAGTGCTATGGAAAATTCAATGAGCCCACAGAATACCACAAGCAGATAATGTCTCTTGTAAACAACAATGTATATCGTTTTAAACAAGTCAACTAATCATGACACGAATCAATAATAGCAGTGATGCAGCAAGCATCATCATTCCGGAATTACAAACTCTTGACCATGAGGAATCATGGGTATTGTTCCTTACGGCAGACAATAGGCTCCTTTGCAAGGAGATGATTACCAAAGGAACACTCACAAGCACTCCTCTTGATGCAAGGACAATCCTTCGAAGAGCATTGCTCAATAATGCGGCTGCAATAATCCTGACACACAATCATCCTTCGGGGAATCCCTCACCAAGCAACAGTGACATAAAGATGACATCTGACATCAAGGATGCCTGCAATCTTATGTCAATCACCCTTGTGGATCATTTAATCATATCAACCGACAGCTATTTCAGCTTTGCGGATAACACAGAAACAACAATCAGCTAAAACATCAAATTACTATGGAACAGTTAAATAGAATAGAACTCAGAGGCTATGTAGGTAGTGCAAGAACAACCAACATAGGAGGTAAAGCAATGACGAGATTAAGCGTAGCAACCAGCTGTGCTTACAAATCAAATGATGGCTCAGTAATGATTGAAACCACCTGGCATAATGTGGTCGCTTGGGAGTCTGACACAACAAAAGAATGCATTGACATACAGAAAGGAGATACAGTATTTGTTTGTGGTAGAATTAAGACCAGCAATTACACATGCTCGGATGGAATGACACGAACATCTACAGAAGTCGTAGCAAATGAAGTAAAGAGAATCAATGAACAACTCACAACAGAAATCAGGTAGTATGGAAAGGAAGTATTACAAATACCGCGGACAGCAGGTGTATCTTGAGAAGAACACCTACAGGAATAATGGATCAATTGCAATCCTGATGTATAACATGGATGATGAACCGTATGGTGCAGTCACAGTGAATCTATGCCATCCTCTACAGTCAGATGAACTGGCATTCGTAGATGAGAACAACATGCCTGGCATTGGAAAATGGCTCGAAAGAAACCATCTTGCATTGTCAATGTGCATGAATGCACGCAGCGGATTCTGTGAATATCCGCTATACATGTTCACAATTTAGTTATTAGAAATAGGGCCCTTCGGGGCCTTATTTTTTTTAGTTGGAACAGCGGTTTAACCTCTGTCTCAGCTTTTTTTAGTAACTTTGCTCAGCAAAGTTTTCCAAAATATAACTGACATACTATGACCGACCTTGAACTCAAGAGTCTCAAAGACCGTCTTTGGCATTCAGCAGATTTGCTTCGCTCTGGAGCACATCTTGCTGCCAATAAATATGGTCAACCTATCCTGGGACTGATATTCCTCCGCTATGCAGATGTTCTTTTCAAGCAGCATAAAGCTGAGATTGATGAAGAATTCAATCAGTATAAGGGCTCTCGAATGGAGCGTGAGTACAAGGATATTGCCATAGAGAAATGTGGATTCTTCCTTCCTGAGTGTGCATACTTTGATTTTATCAATGATGCACCGGATAATGCTGAGAAAGCAATCCTTGTAAAAAAGGCAATGGAGGCTATTGAGACGGAAAACCCTCGTATGCAAGGTGTCCTTCCAAAGGAAGTATATGGTCAGCTTGTACCAGAGGAAGAGCCTGAATTGTTAAGCCGTATTGTCCGTATATTCAAGGATATTCCGGAAGACATAAGCATTGATATCTTCGGACAGATTTACGAGTATTTCCTTGGAAACTTTGCACTTGCTGAGGGTCAAGGTGGTGGAGCATTCTACACTCCAGCTACCGTAGTTCAGTATATGGTAGAAGTACTCAGACCAACAACTGGAGATAAGAAATTCTTAGACCCAGCTTGTGGCTCAGGTGGTATGTTTGTTCAGGCTGCGAGGTATATGCACCGTCATAATGCCACAAATGAGCAGATGATGAATTTCCGCTGCTATGGTGTAGAGAAGGAGCCAGATACTGTCAAACTTGCAAAGATGAATCTCCTGTTGAACAATGTTCGTGGTGAGATTACCGAAGCAAACTCATTCTACAGTGACCCTTATAACGCATTTGGCCAGTTTGATTATGTAATGGCAAATCCTCCTTTCAATGTTGACGAAGTGGTTGTTGACAAGGTTGCTGATGACGCTCGTTTCAACACATATGGAGTTCCTAGAAATAAAACAAAGGCAGGAAAGAAGGATTCTGATAAAAAGGAAACTGTGCCTAATGCCAATTATCTATGGATTGGATATTTTGCAACAGCACTTAATGACAATGGAAAGGCAGCTCTCGTAATGGCAAATTCCGCAAGTGATGCTGGTGGAAGTGAATATGAGATTCGCAAGAAGATGATAGAGGCTGGTATCATCAGCCAGATGGTTACTCTTCCTAGCAACATGTTCTCTACGGTTACACTTCCTGCAACTTTGTGGTTTTTTGATAAGCAGAAAAAACATAAAGATGAAATCCTGTTCATTGATGCAAGGAGTATCTTTACTCAAGTAGATAGAGCACATCGCAAATTCTCTGACGAGCAGATAAAGAACCTTGGCATCATAACCTCGCTATACAATGGGGATACGCGAGCCTTCCAAGACCTGATAGCTGAATACAAAGCAGTTGGAAAACAAGAACAGGTTGACTGGCTGATGGAGCGATTCCCAGAAGGCAAGTATCAGGATGTTATTGGTCTCTGTAAGGTGGCTAAGCTTGAGGGTGAAGATGGCATCATTGAGCAGGATTACTCTCTTAATGCTGGCCGCTATGTGGGTGTTGTCATTGAAGATGATGGCATGACTGTAGATGAGTTCAAGGCTGAAATGCAAAGGCTTCACAGCGAGTTTGAAACCCTGTCTATACAGGCCCAGGAACTTGAGAAAGAGATCAATTCAAATATGCTAGACATACTCAAATGATATGACATATATTTATGAAACCATAGGAAACCTCTGTACT
This sequence comes from Bacteroidales bacterium UBA1745, assembly GCA_002314885.1. Taxonomy (GTDB): domain Bacteria; phylum Bacteroidota; class Bacteroidia; order Bacteroidales; family UBA932; genus Cryptobacteroides. Next base: position 67,654 of record DCHT01000069.1, read on the forward strand.
AAGATTACTGACGGTTCTCATTTCTCTCCAGTTGAGAGGGATGAGGGTTTCCCTATGTACTCATCAAAGGATATGTTGTATGATTGTTTTGATGACTCTTCAGTCAAGAGGATAGGGAAAGAAGACTTCGATAAGCTAGTAAATCAGGATTGTAAACCTCAAATAGACGATGTTCTTATCATTAAAGACGGTAATAGCTATTTAAAAAGAGTCTTCAGAATCAAAGAAGATATTGAGGCGGTAATTCTATCTTCAATAGCCATTCTAAGACCCAATAAGAACATTATAGATCCACAATACTTTACATACGTTCTAAGAACAGCATCTGTCTATAATGCGATGGCTAACTATGTTTCAGGTGCAGCCATTCCAAGAGTTGTGCTTAGAGATTTCAAAAAAATGAAGCTGAGGATACACAAGGACCTTAATAAACAGAAACAGGTTGCTACTATCCTCTCTGCATATGACTCCCAGATAGAGAACAACCAAAAGAGAATCAAGCTCCTTGAGCAGATGACAGAAAACATCTACAAGGAATGGTTTGTGAGATTTAGGTTCCCAGGACATGAAACGGTTGAGTTTGAAAGTGGAGTACCCAAGATGTGGGAGTATAAACCATTAAGAGAGATAATCTCTTTTGAGAGGGGACTCTCATACTCATCTGAAGAAATTGATTGTGAAGATGGGGTGAACCTGGTGAATCTCAAAAATATTGATGCCTTTGGTGGATATAGAAGAGACGGATTGAAACATTATAATGGTAGATACAAAGCGTCACAAGTAGTTAATAAGGGTGATCTGGTAATGGGTGTTACTGATATGACCCAAGATAGAAGAACTGTTGGTGCTGTAGCCTTAATACCTGATATTCAAGGTGTATCTGTTATTTCTGCTGACTTGGTAAAGGTGAAATCAAAGCAACCAAACTTATTCTTGTACTGTCTCTGTAGATATGGCAACTATTCAAAGTACTTTTCTCAATTTGCCAATGGCGCAAATGTACTTCATCTGAAACCAAATACCATCTTGAACAAGAAGGTACTTCTGCCAAACGATAGTCTTGTTAGACTATTTGCCGAAAAGGTCAAGGGAATTATAGATTGCATAGATGACCTGTATAAGCAGAATGACCTTCTCACCACCCAAAGAGATCTCCTCTTGCCTAGGCTCATGTCTGGCAAGATAAACATTTAGTATTATGGCAGCTTTCATTAGTGAAGATCAAATTGAGCAGTCAATCTGCAATAGACTTTCCAAGCCTGAATTTGGTTGGGAAAGAATAGAATGCGACCCTAGTGTAGCTGCTCAGGATGATGTCAGCAAGACTGGCCGTGCAAATTCAAGTGAGTGCATACTACCAGGTGTATTCCTTGAATCCCTCAAGAGAATCAATCCGCAGATAGATACTGAAATTCTTGAAGGTATTGTTCGTGATTTCCGTAAGGATTACACCGCTACGGATATGGTTGACACCAACTATAAGTTTTACAACCAGATTCGCAATGGTATCAAGGTTAAGACAAAAAAGAACGGCAAGGAAGACTTTGATATTGTAAAGATAATGGACTTTGACAAGGTGGATAACAACTCTTTCCATTGCGTCAATCAGATGTGGATAAAAGGCAGATTCAATTACAGAAGGCCAGATGTGCTTCTCTTTGTGAATGGTCTTCCAGTAGTGTTCATTGAGCTGAAGAAGTCCACAGTAAAAGTTGAAGAGTCTTACAATAAAAATCTTGTAAGCTACCGTAAGGATATTCCAAACATCTTTGCACTTAACCAGATCTGTGTGCTCAGCAATGGTATCAAAACAAAGATAGGTGCCTGGAATGCAGGATACGAATTCTTCTTTGAGTGGCTTAAGGTTGATAGTGAGAAGGAGGTTGTCGATAGAAAGAAAATTGAGGATGATGGCCTTTCTATCATAAACCTCATTGATGGTCTCTTCAAGAAGGAAAGACTACTGGACTACATAGAGAACTTCATATTCTTTGACAATAAACGCATCAAGATTATTGCGAAGAACCACCAGTACCTGGGTGTGAACAACCTTATGAAGAATGCAGAGAACCGGGAAGAGTTGAAAGGTAAACTCGGTGTATTCTGGCATACTCAAGGCTCTGGTAAGAGCTATTCTATGGTGATGTTCGTGAGAAAGGTCAAGAGAAAACTCAATGGAAATTTCACCTTCCTGATTATCACGGATAGAGATGACCTTGACACTCAGATACACAAGACTTTTGTGCGTTCCGAGGTAATTGGAGATAAGGAGGAGTGTCAGCCTAAGAACGCAGAGCAGTTGCGGGAATTCCTATCCAGCAACAAACCTATGGTGTTCACCCTCATACATAAATTCCAATATGACAAGACAAAGAAATATCCTGTGCTGTCAGAGAGGGATGACATATTTGTTCTTGTGGACGAAGCTCACCGTACACAGTATAAGCAGCTTGCTGAAAACATGCATACAGGTCTTCCAAACGCAAACTATATTGCATTCACCGGAACACCTTTGCTAGGCTCAAAGAGGCTGACAAATCAGTGGTTTGGCAATTATGTGTCGGAATACAACTTTGCACAAGCTATTGAAGACGGAAGTACCGTTCCTCTATTCTATTCTCGAAGAGTTCCTGAGGTTGGCCTTACCAATGATTGGCTGGATACAGATGTAGATAAGATTGTTGAAGATGAAAATCTGAATGACAGAGAAAAGGAATTGCTGGAGAACTCGTCTTCAAGAATCATTGAGGTTATCAAACGAGATGAAAGGCTTGAGAAGATAGCTCAGGATATTGCACATCATTTCCCTCGCAGAGGATTCCTTGGCAAGGGTATGGTTGTCAGTGTTGACAAATATACCACTGTCCGCATGTATGAGAAAGTTCAGCACTATTGGGCAGAAGAAAAGAAAGCTATCATCAAGGAACGCAACGAGGCAAAGACCAAAGAAGAATGGGATAAACTCAACGGCATTCTCAACTACATGAACAAGGTTGACATGGCTGTAATAATCAGCGAAGAAGCCGATGAGAATGAGAAGTTTGAGCTGCAAGGTCTTGATATTGAAGTTCATCGCAAGAAGATGAACGAGATATCACCAGAAGGAAAAGACATTGAAGATAGATTCAAGGATAAGGATGATAATCTGTGCCTTGTGTTTGTCTGTGCAATGTGGCTTACTGGATTTGATGTGCCTTCGCTTTCTACATTGTATCTTGATAAACCGATGAAGGGACACACTCTTATGCAAGCTATTGCAAGAGCCAACCGTGTGTTCCCTGGCAAGTCATGTGGTATCATTGTGGATTATGTGAATGTCTTCAAGTATATGCAGGAGGCCCTCAGTGACTATGCTTCTGGTAATGGTGGTGGAGGCGATTATCCGGCGAAGAATATCACTCAGCTTATTGAAAATATTGACAAAGTAATAGAAGAGACTGACAAATTCCTTTTGAGCATTGGAGTAAGTCTTGACGATATAATTGCTGAGAAAGATAAGCTGATCCAGGTGGATATGCTCCGAAAGGCATACAACTGCATTCTGGAGTATGATGAGCGCAAGAACAGATTCAAGGTACTTTCAAATTTATTGATGAATCTCTATGAGGCTGCTATGCCTGAGATTTTTGAGCAAGGATGGTACAATGAGAAGTTCGCACCTATCAAGTACTTGCATGACTTATTCTGTAATGAAGTAGATGATGAAAAGCTGAGAAAAGCTAAAGCCAAGATGGCTGAGGTTTTGGATAGCAGCGTATCTTCTGAAAAGGCAGACAAGAATACTCCTCAATATGTAATCCATGAAGGCAAGGTAATTGACCTTAGCAAACTCGATGTGGATAGTATTAGAAAGGAACTGTCTGAAACTCCGTATAAGGCACTTGAAATAGAAGACCTTCGCTCATTTATTGAACAGGCATTGGAACAGCTTATAAACAAGAACTGCACTAGGCTTCCTTTCTCCCAGCGGTACAAGGGCATCATAGACCAGTATAATGCTGGTGGCTCTGAAAACGAGGATTACTATGAAAAGCTGCTCCGTTTGTTGGAAGATCTAAAGCAAGAACAATCCCGTGCTGATGAAATGAATCTTTCTGAAGAAGAACTTGAGATTTATGACCTCCTTATTCAGGATAGGAAGCTTACAAAAGCAGAAGAGCAAAAGGTTATCCTTGCTGCCAAGAATCTGTACACCAAGCTTCAGGCAGAAAGAGAAAAGGTCATGGTAGTTGATTGGTACAAGGATGAACAGCCTAGAAAAATGGTTTTCATCCTCATACAGAAATCGCTAAACAATGACCTGCCGGACAGCTATGATAGAATAGCATTCAATGATAAGGCAAATCTGCTTTTCAATCACATAGTTGATATGGCTGTTCAGGGATATGGCTGGGCTTAGTGACTCTTGTACTGGGAAAATGTAGTGATTCCCAGCATTTTTAACCTTTGAACGAGAATTATTGCTAACTTTGTGTCTGTCACTGAAAAGTGGCAGACATATTTTTTTTGATGAAAGTGGTAAGCTTTTATCCTGGAATGGAAATCCGGAAAATTTCAATAGACCAGGGGCAAGAGCAGACTTCATCGCTTGTATGGTATCTCTCGCGTAAGCGACTGCATACAGGTGTGGGGCTGTTATTTGGTCTAGGGTCTTTCCGGAACCTCCATTCGAATAACGAGAAGGCTCCACATCTTTATGTTTATATGGAGATAGACACACAGCTGACTGATAAACAACACAACGATGATAAAATTCATGGTTGGTTATCAGTGTATCTGGCTTGCTGTGTGATGGGAGGAGTCTTCTCCATTTTTTCTAATATACGATATATTGATTTTTCCAACGACACACGAGGTTTTGGATGGCTTGTTTTTGCTGATTTCCTTAGATGGATATTTCATGCAGGAATCTGTTTCTATACATTTGATTCCTTCGTCAAGAGGAGGAACACAGCTGTGTTTTGGGGAAAGTGGGAGCTTATTACATACATCTTCTCAAATATAGTAGTTCTTATTAGAGGCAATTATCCTTTTGAGTGGATCGGCTCTGTAAAAGAGGTCTTCTTTGCTCTGGTATGGGGAGTTGTATGGTATGTTTATCTATGTAAATCAGAACAGGTAAATAGGCTTATTCCTAAAGAGGTTCAGAAGCCAGGAAAAAAGGAATGGATAATACTTGCCGTAGGGCTTGTTACTCCTTGGATAGTAGCTCTGTTTGCAAGCTTCTCAATGATGAAATAGTTATAACAATAATACATATGAAAAAGATTCTTAAAAAGACCTTCGGCATCTTCTGCGCCATTTTTGCGGTTCTTGTGCCGTTTGTTTATTTCGGCATGAGAAGTATCGGAGAAGAGACCAACTCTGGAATTGTTGCTCCTGTATTGATGTTTCTTGCTTTTGGTTACGGTGCATGGTCATTATTGTCGCCTTCTAAAAAAGATAAAGAGAGTACAGAAACGGAGGATACTCCTGATGTTAATGTAAGTCTGGGGATCAGTGTTCTGGTTTATTTGGTAGATGCAGTTCTAGTTCTGGCCGCATATGTTGGAACTTTTCTTCTTTGTGCATTGATTGGTGGAGGCGCACAGTCAACAATGGGGATGATAGGTAGCCTTCTAGCTATTGTGGTTGCAATAGGCGTTGGTGTTGTGTTGCCTGGCCCAAAGAAGTTCATGCGAATGATAAATAAGAATAAACAAGCATAGATAGATTCGCTTATTTCAGATGGAACCTAAAGTGACATATCATCAGCAGTCTTATAATGAGGCTACTGATGAAATACAAGATACTATACAGGGTATCTCTGAATTAAGACCTGGGAAGATGTATTCAGGCTATGCACTTCGTGAATCGATTAAACACCCAAGTCAAATCATAAGGACATTGGGAATAGAAGCGAACGATGATGTCATAGAGAAATCTGGCATAACCTCAAGGGACCTTTGTGAATACATCGACAAAAGGCAGGCAATAGAAGTCATATATAGGTCGAAAGTTGTATCTACTGGATTCGGGAAACTGGATCCTTTGTTAGGATTGAACTATGAGGATATCTACCCAATACTAGCATTCTTTATTTCTATTGTGTTTTGGGTTATCATAATCATTATGGAAATAAGGGAATGGAACGGAATCTTAGAGCTGATTCTCCTTATGTTGGGTGCTCCTTTTGCCGCTGGATTTTTGGCAATAGTGATACTTGGAATTCCTTTGGCTATAGTAGTGATTGTAGCAGTTCTTTCCATCATCTATAACCTATATCAGTACATTAAATACAAATCTGAAATATCGATATTGGAATCCAATAAAAAAGGAAAGAGTTGTAGGCTATACTTGGAAGTTATCAACGGTAGGAGCATTCGTGAACTGCTAATGCATAAGGGAATAGACCTTTGGGACTAATTTAAGATTATCAAGTCGAAATTGTAATGAACCTCAAGAATACACCTAAGCCTTGGCAAATCTGTGTGGAGATTGCCATTTCTTTTGGTCTCACAGTTGGAATGGCAGAAATAGCTGACCTATTGTGGAGTGCCATAGGAGGTGGTTTCAAGTCATTCGCGGTGATTGTTCTTATGGCAATTGCTTTGGTGATAATAGCAATCCGCATTGAACATATTGCTCGTAAAAAAGAGTTGGTGTCACCTGTGTATCTTGATATATTCAAAGGATGCTGGGGAATGGTACTATTCCTCTTTTTCATTTGGGCAATCGACTATTCCATACATCAGACCAGGTATATCAAGGATTTCAAGGAAAGACAAGCGGAGAAAGCATCAATCATTGTAACTCCTGATTTCCCAGCTGACAGCTTGTTATATGAGGATTCAATATTCCCTGACTTCTATACGAGCCATTTCGACTATTATCCTTCATGGGGAAGCTATGACCCAGAGACTAACGAGTATAGTAATCAGATAGACTTGTCAGATTACTTCCTTAGTGGTTACGAAGAAGTAGAAGGCAGCAGACATTTCTGCGTGATTGTTCCTAATGATCCGGTGATGTTGGAATGGACATCTGGAAGGCTGAAAAGGTTTGCTGATTTTGCAACTGGAAAAGATATCCCTTATTGCCCTATAATCAGTTCAAGGGAACAAATGTGCTCATACTACTATTACGCTTCGGGAGGAGATGAATTCACACCTGTTCCAGAGAAACCTGAGATATTTGAACAGTACGCCATATTCCTAGGCTATGCAATGATTACAGAGGAATACTT